>NZ_JBITYA010000018.1:0-138204 GCF_044544985.1 Streptomyces sp. NPDC053427
TGGGCGCCCGCCCCGATGAGCGCGGAGTTGACGCCGATGCGGTGTCCCAGCACCGCGTCTTCGCAGAGGATCGCGTTGGTCACTTCGCAGTTGAAGCCGACCCGGACGCCGGCGCAGAGCACCGCGCCCTTCCGGATGCTGCTGAATTCGTGCACCACTGCGCCCTCCCCGATCAGCACGTCGTCGCCGATCTGGGCAGTGGGGTGAATGACCGCGCTCGGGTGAATGCGGTCGGCGACTTCTGCGAGGGCCTGGCGGTGCAGCTCGGCACGCTGGGCCAGGAAGTGCGCGAGGTCCCATTCGGCCAGGCGTCCGTACGGCGTTGACGCGAGCTCACCGCGCTTCGGTGAGGTGATGTAGTCGCCCAGCATCAACTGGTTCATGCTCGATCCTCCTGCGATGTACGTGCGACAGATGGTGTGGTCCGCCCGCACCGCGCCGTCCGGTTGTGCCATGGCGGGCACAGCCGGAGAACGGCACGGTGCGGCGCGATCAGCTGGCGGCAGCCGACTCCCGCAGCCAGGTGGGGATCGCCGCGGGCGTCTCCTTGATCCACTGCGCGTAGCGGTCCACTCCGTCCGCCACGCCCACCTGCGGACGCCACTTCAGGATCTGCCGCATCCGCTTCACCGCGGCAAAGCCGCCCATCGGATCGCCGGGCGGCATCGGGGTCTCGCGCACCTCGGTCTGGGGGAAGTGCTGGCGCACCAGCTCAGCGACTTCCCGGATGGACGTCGGGATGCCCGTGCCGACGTTGAACGTCGCCCGGTGCGCATCAGGGGCGACCAGAGCGCGCACAGTGGCTTCTGCGACGTCGTCCACGTGGACGAAGTCGCGAACCTGGCGGCCACCGCCGTTCAGCTCCAGTGGCAACCCGAGCGCGGCCCGGGTCGCGAACCACGCCACCACCCATGAATGGCTGCGTGGCTTGACGACCTGTGGCTCCCCGTAAACGGAGAAGTACCGCACCGTGCTGTGCGAGACGCCCACGGCGTCCAACGTGAGAGCGGTCTGGGCCTCGCCCCACGCCTTGGTGTTGGCGTAGGCGCTCACCGGATCAAGGGGGGTCACCTGCTCGTCGAACACCGGGGGCAACGGCCCGTAGACGGCTTCCAACGCAGCATGGTAGGCGCGTGCCTCGGGGGACTGCGGTTCGCATCCGTGGCCATAGACGCTCGCGGAGGAGACGAACACCGTCCTTTGCACCTGGTTCGCAGCGCCGGCGACAGCGTCGAGCACCGACTGTGTGCCGAGCACATTGGTGCTGATCGCGGAAGAGGGCTGCCGGGTACACGCGGCAACGTCGGCCAGCGCTGCGGCATGGATCACGAAGTCGCAGTCCGTGACCACCTCCCGCACGAGGGCGGAATCTGTGATGTCGCCGATCACCAGGTGAGGTCCGCCCACCTCGATGCCGAACAGGCCCTCGTAGACCTCACGGGGGTAGGCGTCGAGTGTGCACAACGCCACCGGCTTCGCCCCGAGCGATCTGAGACGAGCGGTGATGCGACTGCCGATCAGGCCAGCACCGCCGGTGACCAGCACCTTGGCTCCTGCCAAGGCGGTCTGCACGTCGTATGCCGCCTCTTCGGCATCGCGTTCGGTGGGACGTGGACGATCCGATAACGCTCTGCGAGAGGTCGCTTCCATCGTGTCCTCGTTTCTCGGGTATCTACGGCTGAGGCAGCATTCGGGCACCGCCCTCCGCCGGCCGGCGGGCTGCCACCGGCGGAGGGCGGTGCCACCGTGCGCGCCGGACTCTTTGGCCTGCGGCGAGCACGGGAATTGGGAGACGTCCGGGCACCAGGGGGCCGCGGCCGGGGCGCCCGCTCCTCGCACCACAAGCAAGGTGATGTGCCTCGGAGCGAGGTCGCGCCCTTCCTTGAGTTCTCCCGGACGGTCCCCGCTACGGGGGCGCGGTGCTTCAGGAGCGGAGGACGCCCGGCGAGAAGTTGGACCCCGCCCCGCGTCCTATGCCACATCGCGGGGAGGTCGTGCCCGGCGGCAGGCCGGGGGCGGAAGTCTGGTGAGCTGCGATGGTGACGCTTCGAGAACACCATCAGTACGACGGCCGTGGTGGTCGACTAGCAGGACGTGCAAACGCCTTGCAGGATCTGCAAGGGGCGCTCTTGCGGGCTGTCAGCCCGGGGCATGCAAATCGGTCAGCTCGTGCCCCAGCTTCAGGCTGGGTGGTGCACCCGCCCGCCATCGGTCCGTCACGTCCGTTGGCGGGCGGGCGTTTGAGCGGGCCGGCCGTGGGCTTCTCCAGAAGCACGGCCGGGGCGCGGTCAGGCGCCGCCTCCTCCTCCGCGGGATGGTCTCGGGGCCTTCGTGCACGGGCACGGCGGTCCTCATGACCAGGAGGAAGCCCCAGTCTCGGTACCGCGGGCCGGTTACGGCCGGCCACGCGGAGGTTTGACGGTCAGGCGTCTGCGGGCTGGTCCTTCTGCCGGGACCTGTACGCGGCGTTCATGACCTCGTGGAAGTCCTCCCCGGGCTTATCGCCCGATGCCTCCTGCTCACGGAAGCTGCCGAATCGGGCCCAGTACTTCCGGCAGTGCTCTCGACCCATGAGGTACTCGGCCATGTAAGAGAGCCGCTGCCCGCGGGCGATGCCCAGACGGTGACGCAGACCGAGGGCAGCGATCTGCTGGTTGGCATTCAGGAGCTCCACGTACTGCTCGGGGGTAAGAACCTCCTCCTTGGGGTCAAGGGCCTCGGGAGCCCACAACGCGGCGAGGTGGGGGTTGCTGGTCAGGTGGGTCAGGTAGTCCTGGTGGATGCGAGCCACGGCGATATCGAGGTGCTGGCGGTGGTGCCGTTCCCGCTGTGCGATCTGGACGGCTCCAACGGCTCCAACGGCGACGAGACCGAGGACGGCGTGCGAGGTCTTCATTGGGTGCCTTTCGTTGTGATGAGCGTCTGCGCCTGGTCGACCTGTACGACGGCGCGGAGCAGGCTCTGTACAAGGCGGGCCAAATTCTGTGCCCGTTGCGCGGCCGACCGCGGGGAAGCGCTCCCCTCCAGCGGCCGGAGGTAAAGACGCCGGGACGCCTCGCCGAGCGTGGCCTGTGCACGGACGGCCACCTCCGAGTCGGCAAGGATGTCGAGACACTGCGTGCGCAGGTCTTCGACGATGCCCCGGCCGTAGCTGGTCAACTCCTGGGCCATGCTCAGCGCGTCCTCGACCGCAGGGAGGCCGGCGCCGTGCACATCCCAGGACAGCGCCGTCTTGACGAGGGCCAGGATTTCGTCCGTGTCGAGGGCCTTGGTCGTCAGCGCAGCCATTTGATCACCTGGTCCGCGGTCAGGATCTGGTACTTCCACGCCTGTGTGATGGCGTGCGCGCGGTTCCGGGCTTGCAGATTGGCCAGCAGCTCACGGCCGTTCTGACGGATGACGTCGACCTCCCGTTTGAGGTCGGTGGCCATCTGCATGGCCGTCATCTCGCGTGCGATGAGCGGCACAAGGTCACGCTGTTCACGGGGCAGATACAGCGCCGCGGGGTCCAGCAGCTTCGGCCGGTCGATGGACGCGGTGGCGTAAGCGATAGCGAGCGCGGCCGCCGTCTCGCTCACGCCGTTCAGCTTCCGCTTCGCGAGCTTGAGGTAGCCCGCGGCGGTGCCCTCTCGGATCTTGAGGCTCTGCGCGACCGCGGCGAGCATGCTGCCGTCGGCCAGTCCTTCAAGGACCTGTCGCTCCCGGGGAGCCAGGATGACCTTCGCTATAGTCCTGGTCATCAAGCCGCCTCCACCTTTGCACGGCGCCATGCCGGGGCGATGGCCCGCCCGTCCGGCAGCAGTTCGCCGGTGTCTTCGAAGAGCAGGACGCCGTTGCAGAGCAGGCTCCAGCCCTGCTCCGGGTGGTGCACTGTGACGTGCGCGGCCTCCCGATCGGCAGATTCGGGCGGCGGACACTGGGGCTGGTGCTGGCACATGAAGATCTCCGGAATCGGGGTGCAGTGGCGCCTTCGAGATGTGCGGGGTTGTCGCTGCCGGCCGATCCGCTTCAGGACAGGTTGAGGCGGGGCCGGCCGGCAGCGCGGGCACCCAGGGTGGGGGTGCCGGTCAGATTCCTCGCCGCTGCCGATCGTCCACCGGCCTCGGGAGGAAGCAAAGTGCCGTCGTCTCCACCGAAGGCGACGGTTCGTCGTCTGGCTGATCGCCAGGAGGCGGCGCGCCGAGTGAAGGAGGAGGCACAGCCGCTGGCGCGCTGTGTAACTGTGGCTGGGGTGGGTGCCGTTGATAAGGGACCGAGCGTGGGCGACCACAGTCATGGTCAGCGGACACTGCCTGCCGCGTGCCGTGCAGGGCGGTAGGAGGTTGCCGATCACCGCCTCCACTGCGGGTACGTGACGGCTGGCGCAGACCCCGGCGTCACCACCGTTCAAGCACTCGGCCGCCTTGAGGATCACCTGGCGGGCGTCTTCGCGAAGAATCGCAAGCTCATCGCCGGGCTCATCACCCCACACCGCAGCGGTAACGGCCTCCAGCAGCGTCATCCGGGTCATCAGGCTTCACCGGCCAATTCGTCGGCCAGGTAGTCGAACAGGTCCTCGTCGATTACGCCTTGGTCGATGATGTCCTGAGCGGCCAGGGCGACTCGCCGTAGGTGACCCAGCCCCTCATCGCCTCCTGCCGGCAGCGCTTCCGCCATCGCCTTACAGGAGCGGATGACCGCAGTGGCGACCTCGCCCTGGGGCTGGTCCCTCGTTTCCCGCATCACGATGTCCACGAGCTGGGCAACTGCACTGCGCAGCCGGAGAGACAGCGGAGTGATCTCATTGGCGGCCGGCACGCGTTCACCAAGCGCTGCATCGATGTCGTCCTCGACATGAGCAAGGGCGACCCTGTCGGTCTCCACGGATTCCTTGAGCCCGGCCACGAACCTCTCGATGAAGGCTCGGTCACCGGGCAGGGTGGCTTTCTCCACAGCGTCGTCTCGCGAGGGCATCCGCCGCGCGAGGCCGGTTGCCACATTCATCGGTTCCTCCGCGGGGCGGGGGCGGTGGGGATCGTGAAAATGCACCAGGTCCTGGTTCCGTCGGGCGTCACACCGCACAGGGTGGAGAGCGTGCTGACGATGAACATGCCGCGGCCGTTCTCGTCGTACGGGTCCGCTGTGCTGATGAGCGCCGGCTCGGGGGAGCCGTCCTCTACTTCGAGCACGAGTACGTCGGCGGCAAGGAGGAACCGGAAGGCGACCCGGGCACCCGTCCCATGCAGTAGCGCGTTGGTGATGAGCTCGCTGATCGCGAGTTCGGCGTCGTCGACCAGGCCGGGGAGGCCCCAGTGGCGCAACTTGGCCGTGCTGATCCGGCGGAGGCGGCCGACCCACTGGCCCTCGTGCGCGGCGATGGAGTACCCCTCGGGCCTGGGGTCACGCTTGATGCTGAGGGTCAGGTCGTCTCTTACGACTTCGGAGGCAAGCCCCAGATCCTCGATGGTTCCGACGATCATCGCGGTGCCCCCTGCCTGCAAGCCGGCCCGCGTCGACCGGTCGGCCGCCTCATAGCGGCACCACGTTCTCGGCGTGCACCAGGGCGATGAAGCCACCGCTGTGCATAGCGAACCAGTTCAGTTCGGTTTCGTACTCGTTGGACCGCGGGCTGATGGCAGCCCGGGTCAGTGCCACGACTCCGTCGGCAAAACCGCTCGTGACGTGCTGCTTTATCTGCAACCAGCCGAGGCGGTCTTCGGGTGCGGTCAAACTGAGGCAGTCGGTGAAGGTCTGATCACGACCGACCTGCCACCCCATCCGCTCCGCGAACTCGCGGGCCGCGCTTAGGGATCGGTCCGGGCTCTGCCCGTTCATCGTGCGGGCGTACAGGGCGATCCGAGGATCGCGACCGCAGACCCTCAACGCTTCGAGCCGCCGCTCCATCTGCTCCCTGCGGAGCTTCATGAGCTGAATGTCCCGGTCCGGTGTGACGCGCGGGATGTTGGGGCGTAACCACCGGTTGAACTCGTTATCGCGGTCCATCCAGTCGGTAGGGGCGCTGGATGCGCGGGTGGTGCTCTGGCTCGTCATCAGCGGCCTCGGCTTCGTCGGAGGGACAGCGGAGGTCCGCCCCCACGGGGGAGGGAGGGCGGACCTCTGCCGGGCCAGCGACCCGGCCCGAGCGACGGCAGCCGTAACTGTGCGTCATAAATGATCATGACCTGATGGGTAGTCACGTCTGCTGCGGCTACAGCTTGCGCCTTTTTCGCCTCCGCGCGCAACTCTTTCGCCGAGAATGCAAAAAGGCGTGAACACCCGTGCGCATGGCCAACGTTGACGCTGGCGTGTCAGACTGCGCCTATGACGCAGAAGAGAGCGACGCCGTCAGTCAAGAGGCGACGCGTGGGTGGCCAACTGCGCCGGTGGCGCGAGGCGGCTGGGATGCCATCAGGCGATGCTGCGCGAACCCTGGGGTGGAGCCAGGCACGCTTCTCCCGTGCCGAGCGCGGTTACTACCGCATCGGGCGCAACCAGGTGAAAAGCCTGTGCGCCGAGATCGGCATCGACGATCCGGAGGGTGTGGAAGAGGTCGCCCGCGTCGCTGAGGAACCGACCGGTAAGGGCTGGTGGGCGTCGTATTCCGACGAAGTCAGCGAGGCGTACCTGGAAATCGTTGAGCTGGAGGCGGAGGCCGAGACCATCCGCATCACTCACCCGAAGGTGGTCCCAGGGCTGCTCCAGTCGCCCGGCTATGTCAGGGAGATGCATACGAGTGCGCGGTCGAACAAGCCGGAGTCGCTGATCGCCATTCGCTTGAACCGTCAGGAAGTCCTCAGCCGCGCCAAGTTCCATGGGCTGATCCCTGAGTCCGCCTTCCATGCCCAGTTCGAGTCTGGTCCCGGCATCATGAAGGATCAGCTCCGCAAGCTGATTGACACCTCCAACATGGAGAACGTCACCCTCCAGATCCTGCCGCTAACGGCGCACCCGTCCATCGGATCAAACGGAGCGATGACGATTCTCACGTTCCGTCACCCATGGACGCCTGTCGCCAGCATCGACAACCCGATGGGCGGCTCGCACACCTACGACCCGGCCCAGGTCGCATACCTGGAAGCCGAGTTCGACAACATCGCTTCTGCTGCGCTTTCCGTGGATGAATCACGGGATCTCCTCAACGAGTACCTGGAAGGACTGCACAAGTGACCACCAACAACGGACGTTCCCTCACTGCACCAGAGCTTGAGGGGGCCGTCTGGAAGAAGTCTTCCTACAGCGGAGACTCCCAGGGGCAGTGCGTCGAGGTCGCTGACCTGACGGCCGCGCCGTTCGCCGGCCAGCGAGGCATCAGGGACTCAAAGAATCCGGAGGGCCCCGCACTGCTCATCCCGAAGGGCTCGTTCGCGGACTTCGTGACGGCCGTGAAGGCGGGCGAGTTCGACATCTGATAGGCGTGGACATCCGTCGAGGCCCGGCTCCCCCATCCCATATCTGGGGGAGCCGGGCCTCGTCGTACTTCTGTACCCCATGGGCCAGGGCAGCGTACCCCGAGAGATCGCTTCGCTCCGTGGAATCGGAGGTCACGCCGGAAGGGACCGTTTGCAGGATGTGCAAACGGTGTACGCGCAGTGCTCCCGGGGTCCTACGGTGGTGGGTGCACGTACGTGTCGGGTCCTCGCGCGGGGAGAAGCCGGATGAACGCGGTTCGCCTCTGGGTGTCCGAAGAGGTTCGCTCTTGCGTGGCAAAACAAGATCCGGGCGGCTTGATCCGTCTCGGCCGTACGGAACTCGGTTGGCGCCTGGAAGACCTCGGTGCCCGCATCGGCTGCTCAGCCGCCACGGTTTCCCGGCTGGAGCGGCGAGGCCGGAACGCCGACTTCGAGCTGATCAAGAGTGCCGCCAAGGCTGTGGACATCCCGACACATGTCCTGGCTGCGTCTCTCGGCTTAACCAGCGTCCCACCGACTAGAGTTGATCCGGATGGGCCACGTTGTGCCGAGGAGGATGACCCGATGCGTCGCCGCACGTTGCTCACCGCCGCTGGTCTGGCGGTTCCCGCTTCCCTCTTGGTGGGGGTGAGCGACGCACTCGCAAGCGTTCCTGACCCCACCGGGTCACCCGTACCCCTCGACTCGCGGCTCGCTGCGGCCCGCGGGCTCTTCGACGCCGGCCAGAACTTTAAGCTGCTGCGTGCCCTGCCCGGCCTCCTCGCCGACGCGAACCACGCTGCCTCGGCCGCGCATGAGGAGATCGCGCTCGCCCGCCTTTCGACCGCCTACA
The DNA here is from genome assembly GCF_044544985.1 of Streptomyces sp. NPDC053427. NCBI lineage: Bacteria > Bacillati > Actinomycetota > Actinomycetes > Kitasatosporales > Streptomycetaceae > Streptomyces > Streptomyces sp. NPDC053427. Next base: position 8,221 of record NZ_JBITYA010000018.1, read on the forward strand.
GCCTGGCCAGCAGGGTGTTGACGAAGGTCGGCAACTACGGTGACTCGCGGCTCGCCGCGGACCGGGCGACGCTGTACGCGGAGTGGTCCGGATCGCCGCTCGCCGCTGCGGCTGCGGCCCGGGAGCTCAGCATCGTGCTCCGCCATCAGGACCAGCCGGCAGCAGCCGAACGGCACATCCTCGATGCCGTGGCCAAGGTGGAGGAGACCGGGCTGCACACGGACGCGCAGCGCTCGGCGTATGCGCAGATGCTGTGCACGACGTCGTACACCGCGGCCCGCGCCGGGCAGCGCGACCAGGCGCTCGCGATGATCCGAGAAGCCGCGCGGGCCGCCCACGACCTGCCCGTGGTAGCCCCCGAGGGGCGCCTGTTCCCCATTGCCCCGGCTGCCGTCGACCTGTACGCGGTCGGCGTCCACTGGGCCCTCGGAGACGCGGGTGCCGCACTCGAAGCCGGCCGCGGACTTCGTGAGGGGCAGTTCACGACCCCCGAGCGCAAGGGCCGGATGCACACCGACCTCGGGCGAGCGTGGTGGCAGTGGGGCAAGGCGGAGCAGACAGCCGCCGAGCTGCTGTCTGCGGCGCGCGTCTCCCCGGGCGAGGTCCGTGACCGGCCCGCAATCCGGAAGATCGTCACCGATCTCCGGTCCCGTCACCCGCGGGTTACGGGGGTGCGCGAGCTTGTGGCGGCTGTGGGCTCCGCAGCCTGACTCGCCCCCGCGCGGCGGATGCGCGGGGGCGGACTGGTCAGGCGGTCTCGGACGCTCCTGCGGCGCGGGCCCCCGCAACCGCTGCTCGGGCGGGGCCGCCGTACTGCGGGACCTTATCGAGCGGGTCGCTTGTCCCTACACCGTGGCGACGGTCATAGACCGTGTCGGCGGTGTGGGAGCCGTCCGCCCACCGGCCGGCCTTGTTGCGCTCGGCGAGCGGGACGCCCTTCTCGGCCATGTCGGTGTTCGCGCCGGCCCGCCAGGAGTGGGAGGTGACCTTCTTGCCGTCGATGTACGGCACCCCCGCCTGCTCGGCGAGGAGTTGAAGGCGCTCATTGAGCGAGCCCGGCCGCATACGGGTGCCGCGCTTCCGGGTCGCCGGGTAGGACCGAAGGCCGCCCTTCACTGTCAGGGCCCGGAAAAGCGGGTCGTCGGGACCATCAGCACCGAGCTGGCGGAGGACATCGAGCCACGCGCGGGCACGGCGCACGAGCTGAAGGTCTCCGCGGTCGTTGATGAAGCGGCCCGCCCCCTTCCCGGCCTGGTCGGTCTTGGACGTCGCCGTGGTGACGTGCAGGCCGGTGTCGTAGACCTTCACGCGCTTGATGAGCTGGTCGGCGAGTTCCATCTCCCGGTGAAGGTTGCTGTAGGCCAGGGCGGCGAGGAAGGCGTCTCGCTTCCCGATGTTGGTGGACTCATCGATCACCGCGATGATCCGCACGTTGTACTCGATCGTGACGGCCGCGGCGCGCTCGACCTCCCCGCCGGCATTCGTCCAGTCCTTCTTCCAGGCGCGCAGGCGGCCCTTGACGCGGCTGGGGTCGGGCCGGTAGTCCAACGGCTGCCAGTTCCAGATGCGGGACATGTACTGACCGACGCTGTCCGGTTTGAACTCCCCTGCCTTACCTCTCCGGATCAGGTGGAGCCCGTAGGAGGTGTACGTCGCGGTCGTGCACGGGTACGGCAGCCGCGGCGGGTCCTGGGTGGCGCACCACGCCGTGAAGGCGCGGATAGTGGACTTGCGGTTGGTGTCGGTGTTCTCGGCGAGGTCGGGTTCGGCGAGGTCGGCCATGTCCTCGTCGGACAGCCGGAAGTCGGCGTCCCTCCAGGCGGGCTTCTGGCCGGCGAGCGGCGGCAGCTCGTTGGGCCCGAGCATGGTGTGTTGGGTGATCAGGTAGCGCGGGCCCGGCTCGGCCGCCACGGGACTCGGCCCGCTGCCGTGGACCAGCTCCGCCTGGACGACCTCGACCTCCGTGCTCACGTCTCCTCCGGCGGCTCGTACTCCGGGTGGTCGGGATGGTCGATGAAGGGGGCCGCGAACTTCCGCACCACGAGCGCCAGTTCGCTGGACAGCGGCTCACCGTGGTTGTCGCAGTGGTCGAGGAGATCGGCCAGCGCGTCCTTGGCGTCGAGGTCGTCCAGAGAGCGGCCGGGCTGGTTGCGCACGATGTGGAGCGCGACCTCGTGGTCGGCCCAGTGCCCGCGGCCGGTGAAGATCGGCGCGATGACCCTGCCACCCGCCTCGACACCGAAGCGTTCGGCGCCGGCGTCGGTGAGTTCCCACCATGGCGCTTCCACCCCGTCCAGGGCGAGCGCGGCGGACTCGGAGCGGCGGCGCTCCTCGGCGGTCCGGGCTCGCAAGAACGCGGCCCACTCCAACGCGGTTGCCCCATCACCGACCTTGGGTCGCTTGGGTCGCTCCTCGGCGTCGTCGTGCATCTCGGTCATCGCCGGGCCTCCGCGGGGAAGTCCGAGTGGTCCGCCCACCGCTTCGCCTCGTTGCGCATCCACTCCAGCTTGCGCACGGCGCCGACGATGTCCTGCTTCTCCATGCACGCCTCGGCGTACCCCAGCGCGTAGCCCAGGGACTCGTGGAACAGCGGGTCCACGACGGGCGTCTCCGCTGCCCGCGCCTTCAAAAAGGTGTGCAGAGCGGCGAGTTGGGCGCTCATGTCCGCGTACGCGTCGACGTTGGGGCGCTCTGGCGGGGAGAGCGGGGAGCCCGTGGCGGGGGCCGTGGTCGGCTCCGGCCGCCGGCCCTGGGGGCTGTATCCACGGCCGTTCACGCCTGCTGCTCCTGGTGGTTGAAGGGGTTGGTGCACTCCGGCGAGGGCTCACCGACGGGGGTGAGGCACGTGCGGCACAGGTCGATTCCGGGACCGCCGAGCGGTGTGGCCGCGGTGCCCTGCGGGTCGGTGTCCGCGATCCTGGTGCGGATGTCGGTCTTCCCGTCGCCACCGGGCAGATGCCCGCCGGTGATGACCCGGCCGAACGCCGCGATCCACTCGTCCGCGTCGGCCGGCGGCGGCATGGTGTTCGGCACCGGTTTCATGATCGCGTACATCTGGGCCGGGTGCTCGATGTGCCCGCGGTGGGCGAGGCGGTCGCCGGGCGGGACCGGCCGCTCCTGCCGGGCGACGCGCCCTTCGCGCTGCTCCGGTGCGGCCGGTCGCCAGGATGTCGGCGGATGCTCCCAGTCGCTCGCCCGGTCGGTGTTCATGCCCGTGCCCGTCGGCCGCTCCGTGCCGTCGTCGCGCCCGGTCTGCTCGTCCTCGCTCACGCGAGTCCCCCCTCCCCAGTAGGTACCGGCTATTCCAGGGAGAATACCCGGTAAGGCTGCCCTAACTGATCCTCAGTCACCCCACCCTATCGGTCACCAGCGACATCCCGCGACCGAAACGCGCAACGACGTAACTCACCCGTGGAACTACCCGATGACATAGGATGAGCACAGTTCATCGGGTGAGTTCTGTCGAAAGGATCAGGATGCGATTGGTGATCGAGGGCGGATCGGCCGCTTTCGAGGAGAAGCTGCTCGCACTCTTCGCCGAGCACCGCGACGAGCTGACCGTCGAGGCCGACCGAGAGTGGACCGTCGAACGCGCGAAGGACTTCGTCCGAATCGCCACGCCGCCCGTCCGCACCCTCCTCAACGACGTTCTGTGCGGCGGGGGATACCGCGCGGCCAGCGACCTGCGCGACATGGGCCGCGACCTTGCAGGCCCCTCCATCTCGCTGTCGAAAACGCTGACCAAGGGCGTAGTCGACGGCCTGTGGCCCAGCGGAATGCCCGCGCCCATCACTGCGGACTACGGCCGCAAGAAGCCCCAGAACAAGAAAGTCGAGGCGTACCGGATGGCGGCGGAACTCGTCCCCGTGTTCACCGCCGCAGTGGAAGGCTGACCCCATGCCCACGATTCCCTACACACACTGGGCCTCCTTCCCTGACCAGGCCAGCGCTCGGAGCTGCGCCGATGAACTGGCGGACTACGTCACTCGAATCCGCGAGGCTGAGGGCTCGCGATGGATGCTGCTGGCCGGCCGCGACGTCGAGACCGCCAGGTTGACCGAGCGGCACGCGGAGGTCGAGGCCATCGTTGTGCGCCACGGGGGCGACTACGACGGAGGAGAAGCCACCTACCTGGCAGGCAAGCCGGTGGTAGACCCGATGCTCACCGACGAGCCGGGCCCTGACCCCACTGAAGGGACATGACATGGACGACGAACAGAGCATCACCCTGTGGCGCTGTGAGGTCCACACCTCCGATTGGCGGGGGCCGACGTGCCGCCCGGACAGCCTCCTTCACCCCGAGCACGAGCGAGATGCACAGTGAACGACGACGACACCCTGAGCCAATTCGAGTTCGAAACCGACCCGTTCACCGCAGCGGAACTCGCGGCCATCACCGGCTACCGCAAGGCGATCAGCGGGATCAGCGACCTGCTGGAGGGCATCGAGCCGAAAGATCTCATTCGTCTGGGCCCCGGACTCGATGCGACGGGCGTGCGCTACCTGCTCGCCCAGATGGCCGACGGCCTGAACACGTGGTACCTCGCGCTGGACCAGGCGCTCGCCGAGATGCTGACGTGCACTGCCGAGTCGAGCAGGTACAGCCGGGCCGCCACACGGTTCCTGAAGTTCGAGTCGGCCGTCTACCACCAGACGCGGCAGGCGTTCGAGCACGCCGTCACGGTGTTCCTGCTGGGCCGGGATACCCGCCCGACCGGCAACTACCCCCCGGCGACCATCACCCTAAACCTGCCCATGCAGACCCTGGAAGGCCCGACCTGAACCGACGCTCGTAGGCCGCTGTCCTGCTATTTCATGCCCCAGCCCGTTGTACGAGCAGCGGCGGGCTGACAACGCTCCGAAGGAACCAGACACATGACGGACAATCTGCCGCACTACATCGACGACCCGCTGATGGGCGGCCCGCGCCGCGAGCACCGACTGATCCTCGAACCGGTCGCGACGGAGAAGACCCTGTTCGGCGCCGACTCCAAGCGGTTCGCCGCCGGCTGCAAGGCGGGGGACTGGATGGACCCACGCCACTACGACTACAACGGGCACGCCGAGGGCTTCGATCTGCACATGCAGGACGTCCAGGCGAAGGTGCACAAAGAGACCGAAGCCGCACAGGCCGGTGAGGATGAGCGCCCCGACGACAGCCCGGAGGCGTGAGGTGTTCCGTATCAGCGAGGCAGAGGCCAGCCGCTACCCCGGGCTCCGGGCACGTCTGGACGCTGCGCGGAAGCCGGTGCAGCTCCCCGCCCAGCCGCGGAAGCCTCGCGCGCCACGGAAAACTCCGGCCGCGGCCCCTTCTACGTACGTCGTGTGGGACCAGGTGAAGGAGGTCGGCGAGGCCCCTCACTGGGTGCTGAAGCTGCCGGAGATGGACCTCATCAACGCCAACGAGGTGCGCCGGTGGCACTGGGGGAAGGAGCGCCGGGTGGCCGCGAAGATACGTGAGATCGCCGCGGTGCTGGCCCGGAAGGAACGGATTCCACGGCTGGAACGGGTGCGCGTGGTCTACGTCGTGCACCCCAAGGCCGGTACCCGGGTCTTCGACCCGTCGAACTGGTCGCTGACGGCCAAGGCCGCCGTTGACGGTCTCCAGGACGCCGGGGTGTTCGAAGACGACAACGCCTCGGTGGTGACGGGAGTTGACCCCCGTGCCGGGGAGCGCCAGAACGGCGCGCACATCAGGATGTCGCTGGTCATCGTGGACCAGGGGGAGGAGAACGTAGGTGTCTGAACTGGAAGAGGAGAAGACGGCCTGGCAGCGTGCTGCCGAGCTGTTCGAGGAGGCGGGGCTACGGCGCGAGCTGGTCCCGACGTACGCGGACGCGCTGCTGGCACTGCGCGACACGGAGAACGCAGCGAAGCTCCGCAAGGCGGGATACGCGTCGGCCGCGGCGCTGCTCCAACCGGACCCCGATCTCGTCGACGCGGCGTGGGGCGAAGGAGAGGCCGACCAGTGAGCGCAGCCATCCTCGCCGATGCCGAACGCATGGAATCCGAGGCCCAGGCGCTGTATGCCAGCCTCTATGGCGCCCCGCCCGAGGGCACTCACGACGCGCACCGCTGGCGCTGCGACACCCTTGACCGTATCGACGAGTTGAGGGAGGCCGCTCGCTCCATTAAGGCCCGGATCGAGTCCAGCCGTGAGCACATCCGGAACTACTACGGCCTCGACCTCCGCATCGACCTGAAGGTCAAGCACGAGGGGCATTCCGGCCGCATCGTGGGGTTCGCTGGACAGTACGTCGAGGTGGCGTTCGACGGCGACGACCACTCCACAACGTGCCACGCCACCTCGGGCATGGAGTACCCGCCGCAGACCCGCATCGGCCCTGATCCAGACGAGCGGTTCGCCCACCTCGTGAAGGTGTAACGCTCCCGCCAGCCACTCCGTCTATCCCGTGCACGGCCCCCTGCGTCGGCGCCCGCCGACCCGATGTTCATGCAGGGGGCTGTGCTCTGGGGAGACGTGATGAGCACAGCTACCGATACGCGCGCCGCTGTCCTGCGCGAGGCGTCCCTGACCATCTGCGGGCGCCGCGAGGGCAAGACGAGAGCCTGCACCTCCTGCCTCCGGAAAGCCGACGCCGCGATCCGCATGGCCAGCGAGCCGGACCTGAATACCGCGCTCCTTCCGCGCCTCGCGGACGTCATCTGTGGATCGGCCGGCCAGCCGTGCGGCGCCTGCTGGGAGAAGGCAACGACACTCCTTCTGGAGCTGCGCGCGTGACGTTCAGCTTCATCCGGCTGGTTGCCAGCGTCCCGATCGGGGACCGTACGGCCACAAGCACGTTCGGCAAGTTATCTAGGGTCCGCAGGTACTTCACGCAGGTCAGTCGGCATGATCCGCTGTCAGGCAAGTAGGGCAGGCAGCGTCAGGGCGTCCAGGAAGTGGTTCGCTCGAACCACTTCCTGGACGCCTGTTCGGCAAGCGGCTCCCCTACGCGGGCTCGCCGAACTCGGCAACGTAGGCCGCGTAGTTCTCCGCGAGGACGGCCCGCCCGGCATCGGCGCTGAGATGGTCGATCGAGGCGACGGCAGGGACCTGCCGGTCCTCGACAGTGGTGGTGATCAGCTCAATCCGGCGGGCCAACTCGGCGACGACGCCGGGCGCCGACTCGACCAGCAGCTTCCCCTCTCGCCACGAGAACCTCGGCGCCCGGCCGATGCCGGTGCTGCGGACCTTTGTTGCCAGGAACGCCGCGTGGCGGTACGGGAGATCCGGGTTCTCAGTCAGCAGCAGGTAGACCCGCTCGGTGTCACCGCCGTAGCCGACCAGTCCGGTGCACGGCTGGATCGGCCCGTCCGTGTCTCGGGCCACCACCTCGTAGACCCGGCACTCCGTGCACCGGAACAGGTCGGTGCTGCTCTCGTACTCGAACTCGTGGCCGCCGAACCCGTCGTCCGGCTCGGTGACGTCGGCCGGCGGGCCTGCGGCGGTGCGGAGGGCCTGGGTGTACTTTCCGCCCTCGCGCGCGGCCTCGCGGGCGCGCTGCGCGGCGGTGGACTGCTTCTTCGGCACGGTCGACTCCAGCCTGGCGGTACTCCCACGCTCCCCGCCGGCGAATCGGGCCGGGACGGTCTGCTGTATTCGCGGGCCCCGGAGGACCTTGGCCGACTGTGTGCCAGGCGGCGTGGGCGCCGAGCACGGCGGCGAACGGCAGTACGCGTCTGGCCGTGGATTCCACGGTAGGGCACGCCGCTGACAGCAGAGCCAGCCAAGGGAGCTACGGGTAGGCTTCAGCTACAACTGCATCCCGGGTATCGGCCCGAACCCGCCGCGGCGCACGAGCAAGCGCCCTGGCGAACGCTCCGAATTCGACCAGAAGGGCATAGCTATGCCTCGCGCCTCCGTGATCTCTTACGGCATCTGCATCTCCGTCTCGACGTGACGTGACGACCCCTCGACCTGGGGTTTTCGCCGTCATCCACGTCACGTCACTTCCCGGGAGACTGCTGTGCCTCCGCACGACTCGATATTGGCGCGCGCCGCGCTGGGAGCCGCGAGCGCGTTCGGCTCGGCCTGCCGCTGGTGTGCGCGCCGCCGCTACGAGGTGGCCCCGGCCGCCGCTTCGGCAGGCCTGACTGGGCTGTCGTGGCTTCACCACCTCGACGGTGTCAGCTTCACCGAACACGCCGTCTACGGGCTCATTACGGCCGCCGCTGGCGCTCTCACGGCCGGCGGGCTGAAGCACCGGCACAAGGGAATCGCGACCGCGGGGGCCGGTAGCGCAGTCGTGATGGCCGATGCCTGGATAGGTGCCGGGCTCGGCCCGTCGGTACCGTCCCTGGTAGCCAGCGCCCTGGTGACCGGCGGCGCGTACGCCGCTTACGTGCCCTGGCTGGTGAAGTCGCGTCAGGACCGTCTCGCGCTCCAGGTGAAGGCCGCCAAGGCGGGCGTCACCGCCGAGGGCCTGGGCGACAACGTCCTCGCGCCGGGCATCACAGGCTCGACGGCGGAAGAGACCGCGCTCCTGCGCGCCCTGGTCGCGCTGCTGTCCGTGCCCGCGGTCGACGTGACCTCCTTGGACTACACCCCGTTCGGATGGCGGGCGGTCGTCGTTCTCCCCGCCGGCCGGAACACCTCCCCTCAGAAGGTCATCGCGCGCAAGGACCAGCTCGCGACGAACTTGGGGCTCGGCGGGAAGCTGCGCCTGGCGAAGGGGGAGCGGGACAACGAACTGGTCGTCTCGCTGTACGAGTCCGACCCGCTCGCCTCGCCCATCCCGTGGCCCGGTCCGTCGACCACGACGTGCTTGGAGCCCGCGGTGCTTGGCATGGACGCGTTCGGTCAGCCCGTGCTGGCTCCGCTGCTCTACAACCACGTCCTCATCGGAGGGTCGACGGACAACGGCAAGTCGGGCGTGCAGAGTGTGCTCATCGCCTACGCGGTCGCCTGCGAGGACGCGGAAGCGCTGCTGATCGACATGAAGCCCGGCGCCGTGGAGTTCGGGCCGTGGCGCGACAGTGCCCTTGCCCTCGCGGACACCCCGAGCCGGGCGATGCAGGTGCTCAAGGGGGTGTGGTCCGAGGTCGAGCGCCGCGGTGCGCTGCTCGCCTCGCTGGGCGAGAAGAAGTGGGTGCCTGGCAAGCACGGCCCCGCGTGGTTCGTCTTCATCGACGAGCTGGCCGAGCTGGTCCGCCGCGTGCCGCAGGCCGCCAAGTTGATTGAGTCGCTGCTCCAGGTCGCCCGGTTCGTGGGCATCACCCTGGTGTGCGCCACTCAGTCGCCGTCGAACAGGGTGTTTGGCGGGTCTACCGACGGCCGCCAGCAGTACCAGCTCCGCATCGGGCTCGGTGCGAAGGAGTCCACCACCTCGAACCTGATCTTCGGCCCGGGTGCGTACGGCGACGGCTGGTGCCTTGACGAGCTGGACGCCCCGGGCAAGTTCCTGCGCTGGGACCGCGAGCACCAGGTCCCGGTTGAGGCCCGCGCGTTCTGGATGACCGAGGAGGACGTTGCGGCGACGAACCACCGCTACGCCCCGGCGGCGGAGAGCGAGGCGAGAGAGCACCCGGAGCACTCGCCGGACCCGGAGGACGACCCGACCCCTCCGAAGCCGCCCACGCCCCCTTCCGGCGGCCCTGGGGGCGGTCGCCCGGTACTGCGCGCCGTGCCGACTTTCCCGGACGGCACGGAGATCAGCGACGAGCGGCACCTGGCCCTGTGGCAGGCGGTCGAGAAGGCGGGCCCGAAGGGCATCACGGTCGACGACCTGGTGGCGCTCGACCTGCCACAGTTCGCCGCGCGTACGTCGGTGAACGGACCGCTGAGCCAGTGGAGGAAGAAGGGATGGGTCGAGGAGGCTGGGAAGCAAGGCCGGGCCATGGCCTTCCGCACTGTGCCGCGCCGGACGGTCGCGGAGCTGCCGACGGCCGTGGAGGGCGCCGAGCCGGTCACGGTCGGCGGCTGAGGTGGCGTCGGTGGCCGTGACGCTACCCGCCGCGTGAGCGTAGAGACGGCTCTACCGACGGCCGCGGGTGGCACTGTCCCCGCGGCCGTCGTGGTCCGTAGAGGTACGACGAAGGGCTCGGCCGGTGGCCGAGCCCTTCGTGCCCGCAGTGCGGGGTAGCCCTCAAGGGCTGATAAATACAAAGCTGCGCCGAGACCAAAGGCAAGGCACGTACTTTGCGATCCCTCTAGGGGAATGATGCGCCGGCCCCGGAAGACCAGCGCGTGGTCACGTTAGCAGCTCTGTCTGTCACGCTGGGGTGAATCGTGTGGATTCGCACGGGAGTTGACGTGGGGGGCGTTGACGCCCGTGGCATGATCTCGCCATGACCAAGGGGTGGGGAAGAGGGGCTGCGTCCGCGCTGCTCGTGACCGCCGTGGCGGCCGGCGCGGCGGGGTGCGGGGGACAGGCCGACGCGGAGTCCAAGCCGGCGGCGAGCGCGAGCCCGGCGAAGAAGGCGACAAAGCCGGTGAAGGCACAGTGGGGCGACACGATGGAGTGGTGGGAGACCCACGACATCGGATGTCTCGGGGGAGCGGACGTCGAGGACAACCCCGACGGCTGCGCGGTCCGCGTGCAGGATTTCGTGGACGACGTACGGAAGATCCGCAAGGCGATGAACCGGGACGTTGCGGCGCCGAAGGGCTTCTACACGGAGGCGTACGTGATCGTGGACAAGTTGGAGACGTACGCGGGCACGCCAAGCGGGGAGGACGACACCGAAGGGTGGCTCGCTGCCCGGCCGTTGATCTGGATGCAGGGGCAGGCCCTCGACAAGTGGATCACGGCGCACCCGTTGCAGTAGCTCGGTCGTTGGGCAGCGCAGGGCACGCCTGCGGCGTTTATTCTATCAACCTTGAAAGAGGATGTATCAACCTTGGCAGAGGAAATTGAAAAGCCCGAGGAGCGTAAAACCTATTCATTTGCCATTGACGTTCAACATGCGTCCCGCTTTACCGCAATTCGCAAGAAGCAACGCCGGGAAATGGCGGACTGGGCGTCCGAATTGGCCTACAACAGCAAGGGGAAGATCACCCGGGCGCAGGCCCGTTTGGAGGCGCGCCGTCGGCGGCCGGAGCTGTGGCCGACGCTGGACGAGTACGTGGAGCAGGCCATGCGGAAGCGGCTGGCCGAGGAAGACTTGGCCGGCCCCTGGGAACCTCTGACGCCGGCGGAGGAGGAAGTGGCGACGCTGTCGGGCCGAGGGTTCGGCAAGCACTATCCGGGCTACCTCATCACGCGCGCCTATGACCTGCCCCCGTCCCTGGTCAGACAGTTGCGGACGGCTGCGATCAGGGTGAGCGAGAAGCCGCTGACGGAGTTGGAGGAACTGGGGCTCCTGTACCACTCGCTCCACTACACGATGGAGGAGCAGCAGCAGCGGGACGAGTTGGTGGGGAAGGTGATCTCCGCTCCGCGGATCGTCCGCCAGGCACTGGAGCGGTACGGCCCGTGGCCGCGGGATGAGCGTCCGCCGTCCGCGCCGCCGGAGGAGCCCAAGCCCTCGGCCGGGTGAGGGCCCTTAGGGGTAATTTCTATCAACCTTGATACAAGAAACGGCGCAACGCGCGCACGGATATAGAGGCCTCCAATTACCGATCTGACCCACCCGTGTGCATTCTTGAATTCGGTTTGAATAATGGCCATCCTGGGGTTATCAATGGCTTTGAGAACGCACCAGAGGAGGCGTCCCCTTGCCCAGTTCCGTCCCGCCGCTCCCGGGCCTCACCCGCTACACCAGATGGGACCAGGTCCCCGAGGGCCTTCACACCAAGACCCAGCTCCACCAGCAGGGCCTCAAACCGGGGTCCGCCCCGGTGGGGCAAGTGCTGTACCACGGCAACTCGTACGCCCCGCTGTTCGAGGTGACCGCCGCGGTGGCCAAGCCCGAGTGCTCGCCGGCGCAGCGTGCCGCGCTCGACCGGGCCCGGAAGCTTCAGTACCTGTGCCGGCGCTGCGGCGTCTGCGAGGAGAAGCCGCTCGGGCGCGGCCGGTTCTGCGCCCCGTGCCGGTACGCGATGACGCTGTGGGAGCAGCACCACCAGGCGCAGGTCCTCGCGCGCGAGCTCGTCGCCGACCCTGCCGCCGTGCTCCTGGTCGTGGATGTCGAGCCCGACTCGCTCCCGGAGGCGCAGGGCGTCGCCGTAGTCTCCGTGCGCGACCGCCAGGTCCTGTACGCGGCCCCGGCCGGGGAGTACGGCAGCGCCGAGCGCGGCGCTGTCCTCGACCGGCTCGATGCGCTCCTGGCGGCCCGGCGGGTGGTCGAGGAGCCCGACTTCATGGGCCCGCACAGCCGCTACCCGCACGCCCTGCTCCGCCTGCCGAACTCCGGGCCGGTCGTCTCCGGCCGGGACCCGCTGCACCCGTGGGCCGCGCCCCACTCGGCGGCCAACGACTCCGTCACGCGGATCTGGGCCGGATGGTACGGCTGGACCGACCACCATTCGTCCACGACTGCCTGCGCGCCGTGGGAGTGGAGCGGCGACATCCCGATGCCGTGGTCGAGGTCGCTGGACCTCGCGGCCGACGGGCGGTCGATGGCCGGCCTGCTGCACCGGATCGCCGACGGCACCGAGCCGGTGTGGGAGCGAGCGGCATGGACGCTCGACGGCCACGGCGTCGGCGTCCCGGAGGGGAGCGCCTGATGTCGTCGCTACGGATCATGGACTCCGACCCGGGGAAGGCGCGGCGCACCGCGGATGCCGTACGGCGCGCCCTGGAAGCGTCGCCGGAGGTCGTCGTCGGCAACGTGTCGGAGAAGGCGAACTACCGGGACGGCGGCCTCCGGGTCTTCATGGAGGTGTTGTTCCTGGAGGCGCCGGCCGCGCGCGAGAACGAGGAGCAGGAGGTGACCGTCGAGCGCGCCGACCGGCCCCGACGGCGCGCGGCTCGGCGCGAGTTGCCGCGCGGCTGACCGGGAGCCCGGGACGTAAGCACCACCAGCCCCGCACTCTTCCCCGGCTCGCCACTCCTGGCGGGTGTTCCCCGAGGGAAAGAAGTGCACCCGTATGACCAACTGGACCCCGAAGCTGACCAACGTCACCGGCACCGACGGCACCTCCGGCACCGGCCGGTACGTCTCCGCGAACGGCATCTGCACTTTCACCGCGCAGATCGTCGCGAAGAAGGAGACCGCCTCCGCCGACTCCGCCGGCTTCGGCCTGACCCTGCCCGTCCCGGCCGCGGCCGGTTGCCGCTACGTCTTCAAGGCCAGCCTCGACGGCCGCGACGCGGACAACGGCGTTTGGACCGGTGAGGCGCAGATCTACGCCGGGTCGGACGGAACGAAGATCGACCGTATCCGGGTCACCGGGACCTCGAACGCCGCCGCGATGCAGAACGTCGGCCATCTCTACGGTGACGCCGAGGGCGCCGCCGAGGCGGAGATCATCACGGTGACGGGCTCGTACCCGACCGCCTGATCCCCTACCAGCCGCGGGGCCGACGGAGAGTTTCCCGTCGGCCCCGCGGCCCGTTTTGGGCAACCGGTTCGCGTAGCCGTCACACCAGACGCTCTGCCCCGCTCTCCCTTTTTCGCTCCCTCCATGCCGCGGTGCGACACCGCCCGGAGCAAAACACCTGATCAGAGCGGGTGAAGTAACCAGGAGCCAAGCGTCGGCCGCACTCCGGGCATGCCGGGCCCATCCCGATAGTGTGGGAGGCCATCAAGTCCAGGCCCCGGCCGTAACGGCGGTAGTGCCGAGACCATGCGGACTTGCACGCGGCCGAGCAGTACCGGCGCTGCGGCGCCGAACCGGAAGGCAGCTGCTCGCGGCACATCACGCAGGCCCTCTGCGTGCCAGCCATACCTCCGGTCTACGCCCGTTCACCCCCATGCGCCACTGGCACTCGGATCTCGGCGGGTATGCTGCGGGTCGGCGGCCACGACCGCCCCCCGCTGAAGAGGTTCCCGCCCACGCCGGGCCCTCGTCGGTAGGCCGAGCCGTCCTTCGACGCATCGTGTGCATGACCCTGAACGCGTCCGCTTCACGGCGGCGTGCGCGTGGGGCGCGCTGCTGCATGGAGTGAGACATGCCTACGAGCAAGCCGCGGAAGTCCCGGAAGCGCACCCGGGAGATCAAAGAGCGGAGCCGCGCAACTGGCGCGAGCCACACCAAGGCGATGCGGGCCAATGATGCTGAACGCGACGGCGGGCAGCAGTGGCCGCCGCCCAGTGTCCCCGAGTCCCCCAACGCCTACGGCGGCGACTTCGAGCGGAACGCCATCCCCGTGCTGCTCATTGCCGAAGTCCCCGCGGATGTATCCGAAGCCGAGGTCGCCCAGGTCGTCGCCGACGCCTGCGACATCCTCGTCCGCCCCGATGAGGGCTGGTACCGGGCAATGGCGGACGTATGGCCGATCCCGGTACGGCGACCGTCCGAGGAGCACCAGGATCACTCGGTGGTGACGATGCTCTTCTCCCCGTCGGCGCGCCGGCCGTGGTGGCTGGAGAACGGCGAGGGGAACCAAGACGAGGTCACGGCGTTCATGAACGACGCGTTCACCGCGGTCCAGGCCGCGCTGCACCGGCGGTACCCGACGACGAAGATGGTGAGCCCCAAGCTGCTGCCGGTGGGCCACGAAAAGGCGCGCGACCTCATGGAGAAGGCCGGCGAGGAGGCGCGCGCCGTCACCACCGACCCGCACCCGTCGGTCCTGGAGAACGACGGCCCCGAGCCCGAGCCGGAGGACTTGCCGTACCGGGTCGTGGACCGGGAGAACCGCGGCTGGCATGCCGTGTCCGGCGGGCAGTACATGATCGACTATGGCGGGCTCCGTCCGGGCCGGCCGGAGGACCCGGTCACCTTCGAGGTGCTGGAGGCCGAACAGGGCCCGCTGCGCCGCGTCGTTGCGCCGGACCCTGGCGATGTCCTGATGCTGAAGGGGGCGCTCACCGACTCGGGCAAGAAGGCCGCAGCGACCACGCTGGTCGCCCTGTACCGCACAGCGGGCGTGTACGCGCACGACTCCTCGCCGGGGACCTGCGACGCCGGGTCGCTGATCGCGGGGCGCGAGGGCTCGTGGGAGTCGGACCTGATGATGCGCCTGGCGTGGACGATCGGCGGCGATCTGCACGAGAAGCCGAAGCGGTACGACGAGAAGTGCGTCGGGCAGATCATCGATGTCCTGGAGCAGTGGACGAGGCACCCCACGCGCTATGTCGAGGTCGCCGAGACCCTGGCCAACATCTTCGGCACAGTCGTCGACGAGCGCGGCGGTTGGGCGGAGGTCGCTGACCGCTACCTCCAGCCCGGCGCGCAGGTCGGGCACCCGGAGGACACCATCGAAGCGGTCCGCCGCTTCCTGTTCACGAAGTCACAGGCCTTCTGGGATGAGCAGCACCCCCCGCTGGAAGACGCGGCCGGCCAAGACGAGGAGACCGAATGAGGGCCGAGGACCTGTACCTGGGGTGGAGCGAGCTGCGGCACGCCGAGGGCTGCCGGAAGCCGGCGTGGGTCGCCGAGACCCGCACCGAGTGGGACACCTTCCGCGGCGGGCGTACCCACTCCTGCCCGGACGAGGACTGCGACCACCGGGACCGCTACGAGAAGACGACCCTGCGCCTGGTGTGCCACTCCTGCGGCACCGTGCGCCTCCACAGCGGAGAGATGCATTCCCGCGGCAGCACGAACGCCGAGCGGTACGGGTACGGCCAGCAGCCGAAGAAGGTGGGTGGCCTGTACCTGTACCCGGGCGAAACGGCCGAGTGGGTCGGCGCCCCGAACTCGCCGTGGGACTACCTGGTGACCGCGGAAAAGGTCCAGCGGATCACGAAGGACAACCTCGTCGGCAGCATCGGGCAGGGCTGCACACCCCGCGGCCGGGTCATCTGGAGCGCAGGGGCCCACCCCACGTTTGCGGCGGGCCTGTACGGCACGCCGCAGGTGACGTACCGCGTCGTCAGCGGCGAGGAGACTTTCAACACCCCGACGGCCGCGGCGAAGTGGATTGAGCAAGCCCGCCTGACGAAGCCGATCAAGCAGTAGAGTCGGGGCGCAGGCCCGGTACCGCATCCCCCGTCGGTACCGGGCCGTCAGCGCGCGCGGCGCCGCAACCGTGCCCAGACGGACGGCTGCGGCTGAAGGGCAGCTCTGACCGCGCGCTCAAAGGCGCCGAGGCCGGCTTCAATTCGGGTGGCGTTCTCTGTCTCGGTGAGGGCGGCGTCCGCCAGCTCGTTGGCAGCGGTTGCCACGTCGGCGTCTGGGTGGCGCAGCAGGGGCGCGGCGGCCGTGGCCAGCCGGAGCAGCGGTTCGCGCACCGTGGCGGTGTGTTCCTTGCTTGCCCGGCGGTCTCCGGCCAGTATCTCGGCAGCGTTCCCAAGGCCGGCAGTGAGGCTGAGGCGGTCTGACCCTCCGGCCGCTTGTGCGTGTGCGGCGCCGCCTGCATATGCGAGGGCGGCGAGCAGGAAGGAGCGGCCTCGTTCGGCGGGGCCTTCCCAGAGGATGCGGCTGGTTGCTGCTGCGTGCCGGATGTCGAGGACGGCCACGGTCAGGGCGTCGGCTTGCGCGCGAAGGGTGGCCTTCTCTGCTTCCCGGTCGGCTCGGTCCCTGGACTTGTTGGCGAGCCACCAGCCGAAGTAGGCGAGCCCCAGCCCGATCAGCAGGTCGAGGAGTTTGTCGGCGTTCTCGCCCAGGAAGTGCATGAACTTGTTCACCAGGGCAGTGTCCCGACGGGTCGCGCCGGTTCGGTGGTTGTTGCCGTTCTGAAGCCGAAGGTGGACGTGATCGTTGCGGCCCGGTGGCCCATCTGTTCAGGAGGCCGGGTCGGTGCGCAGGGCGCCGGGGCGTACGGGCCGGCCGAGGAGTTCGAGGACGAGCCGGCGGTGGGCGGAGTGCAGGGTGCGCACTGCGGCGGCCTCCAGGCCGGGCGGGGTGGGCTGCTCGCCGCGGGGGCGGCCGGGCTGGGTGGGAATCCACAGGTGCCCAGGGTCGGTGCCTTGCAGGGAGGAGGCGATGATGCCGGCGCGCTGGCGCATCCACCGGCCGAGGATGCGCGCGGTGTCAGCCGACAGGGTGTGCGTGAGCTTCGCGGCCAGGAGGATGCGTGGAGGATTGTGTTGGAGCTGGACGTCGTCGGTGTACAGCGGCGCGAGCTGGGCGACGGTGCGGCCGGTCTCGGCGACGAGTGCGGCCAGCGCCGCGGTGCGCACGGCGACGGCCGCGGTGGCGCCGCGGCGCTCGACAGCGAGGCGCCGTACGACCTTGTCGGCTTCGTCGGGGTCGAGGTGTTCTCCGCTGGTGTTCGGGGGGACTTCGAGGCGCCAGGGGGTTCCCAGGTACTCGGCGAACACGTTGTAGGTGATGATCCGCACGCGGGTGGTGGCGTCGGCGGAGCGGGCGTTCGGGCCGGAGAGGGTGTTGCGGCGCCGTGTGCGCCCGGCTGCTGCGTCTTCGAGCCAGGCGTCGGCGCGGGGGAGTTCCATCAGTTCCTCGGCGCTCAGCGCGGCCAGGGGAGCGGCTTCCGCGTTCTGGGCGTGCTCCAGGTACTCGGTGAGGAAGGTGCCGCGTACGCGCTGGGTCTCGACGGCGAACTCCTTGGTGCGCAGGTGCTCCAGGAAGGCGTCGATGGCGGCGAGGGCGGTCCGGTACTCGGTCACGCCGCTCAGCGTACGCAGCACGGTCCGCATCTTCTTGGTAACAGCAAACTAGCGCCTCTCGCCACAGGCCGGGGGCCGCCGTCCGGGTGCGGCGTGAGCCATGGTCCGTGTCGGACCGATCCGGTCCGGCCTGGTCCAGTACGGTCCGTCCCGGACCCATGACCGGCCCGCAGGGAGCCACAGGCCCGGCGTGGGTGAGGAGCGCTAGTTTGCTGTTACCAAGACTTCGATGGAGCGCTGCGCGGCTCCCCTGCCGGCGGTACTCAGTAGGTAGACGGGGTGGGGCGGTCAGGCGTTACGCCCCTGGCACCGTGCCCGTCGAGGACTGAGGCTGAAGCCGCTCGTTCAACGCGTGCACGACGGCCGGCCGGGCGCTGCATAGACTTCCGGCGTGATCCAGGGACGGCAGGCGACCGACATCGAGGTGGAGATGGTCACCACCATGCTCCGTATCGCCGCTGACACCGACCGGCTGGAAGAGCTGGAGGAGACGAGCCCAGCGCCGCACTTCGCGCTCAGGGCCGGGCGGCCTCTGGTCGAGTCCGCCGAACTCCTGCGCGCCAAAGCCGAGCAGACCGCGGACCTCAAGCAGTGCCCTGTGCTGCAACAGCTCGTCGAAGAAGACCGCCAGCGCCGCAGCCGCTAGGCCAGTGCGGCGCGCGCCTTGTCCAGTTCGTCGGCGGTGACGGTGCCGGCGTCGCGCAGCCCTGCGGACTCCCACGCGGCCTTCGCCTTCTCGGCGTTCCCGCCGGCGGCGTCCAGGAGGACGCCCTTGGCGATGTTCACCGCGATGACGCCTTCGCCCACGTCCATGAGGTGGGCGACCATCCGCACGGTCTTCTGGCGGCCGACGGACTCGTTGTACCGGTACACCAGCACCCAGCGGCCGACCAGCGAGCGGGCCCGCTCGATCATCTGGCGGCCCCGGTCGGTCTCCTGCTGCTCGGTGCGGATCTCCTCCGCGCCGTCGGCCGTACGCAGGGTCAGCAGGCCGCGGCGGCTGGACTCCTCGATCTCTACCTTCTCCAGGAACGCGACGAACTTCGCGGCGCTCTCCAACCGGGCAGTGTCCTGGGCAACCTGGCCGGCGATCATGTGCAGGTCCACGGCCAGGCCCTGCACACGGCGGCCCCAGGCCGCTTCGTCTCCGGGCGGGCAGGGGCCGGATGCCTGGGCAGCGGCGGTCACGAGGCTGTAGTCCATACCCTCATCATCCCCGCAGGCGGCGCCAGGCCCGATGCACCGTGGCAACATCGAGCCCCAGCTCGTGTGCGATCGTCCGGAAGGGCTCAGGCGGTTTCAGCCCGCGGCGCCGGACGATCTCTACCTCGTGCTCTTCCGAGCACACTGTCCACCCGCCCACATCAGCCCGCTGGGCCGGGGGCTCTGTGACGTGCCGCCATGTGATGCCCAGTACAGCATTGCGGACCGCGCCTTCCGAGACGCGATGCTCTCTGGCCAGCCGCCCCATTGTCGTCTGCCCGGCGCGGTAGAGGCGGCGCATCTGCGCCACGGTGGCCTCGTCCAGCCTCGCGTACGTAGGCGAGAGGTTCGTCTCCGGCTGGGGCGGCGCTACGGGGGCGGGGTCGGTCACGGAGCGCCATGTCCAGCCGTAGGCGGCACCAGCCACCGTCGACCAGCTCACACCAAGGTCCGCGGCCCACCGGGCAACGGCCCCGTGGTCGCGGGCGGCGTCATGGCGGATCTGCGCGACCAGGGCAGGGTTGAGCTTCGTACTGCGGGCCTTGGGGGGCGAGGAGGTCATCAGGGCTCCAGCGAAGGGCGACTGTTGGTGGGTTGCGAGCCCTCCAGGGCTGATGATCCGACCACACTAGCGCGTGAGGATCTGGTGCGAGGTGTACTTGCGCGAACCGCCTGGCATCGACCCTCCCGTTCGACCGGGCGGGAGGTAGCGGACGGGCTGCGTGCGAGGTCACCTGGTGGGCCTGCGCAGGACCACCACCGTCGCATCGTCGCGGTACAGCTCCCCGGTTTTCGCGTCTTCCTCGCCCTCGGCCGCGGCGACGAGCGCGTCTGCGAGGGCCTGCGGGGCTGCGGTGTACTTCCGGCACAGGTCGTCGGCCGTTTCCGGGGCTACCTGGTCCGAGATTCCGTCGCTGACGAGCAGCACCAGGGGGATGTCTTCGGGGATTTCGAGCTGGCGGCACGTGACCTCGCTGGCCTGGGCCAACCCGAGCCTCGCCCAGTTGTCCTGGGTCGCCGCGATCTCGATGGGAACGCCGCCATTCCAGCGCAGCCACTCTCCCATCGTTTGGTCCGTGGACCACTGGGTGAGTGTGGTGCCGTCCCACCCGTACGCCCGGCAGTCGCCGATCCAATGGATGGAGGTGGGATGGCCCGGCTCCATGCAGGCGTAGACGGCGGAGGCATGCGGCGGGCGGTCGTATGCGTCGGCCATCCTCCCGGCGGTGGTCAGGCCGACGAGCCCGCCCATGGCCATCCCCATGAGGGTGATCGCGGAGGGTGCGTGCCTGGCGAAATCAACGACTTCCTCGTGGTGGCCGGCACCATCCACGACGGCCGCGCACACCCGGTCGCCCCTTCGATGGACATGGACGCCGTCCGCGCACGGCGGCTCGGTCCCCGCCCGCTGGGCGACTCCGACCGTTACCTCTGCGGGCGCCGTGGTCTCCTCGATGTCCTGCACTGCGGACTCCTTCCGCCGCGGGCCCAGCCCCGGCTCCGTGCCGGACGAACGTGGTCGCCGTTCATCCGCTCCATCAAGGGGAATATCGGGGCATTTACCTTGCTCGTTGCGGCTGTTGACGCGATTTCGACTGATTCCGTCTGGAAAACGGCGGTGGATCGGTACAGCGCCGGCGCCGGGAACGCCCTTTGGTCAGGCTGGGATGAGGGTGCTGACGCGGTTTCCGTGGTGTCTCAGGCGATCAGGCCGCGGCGGCGCACGTGCGGTTCGTAGACGGCGAGCAGGATGCCCTCGGCGCGGTCCGGCGACTTCATCCCGCGCGCCTTCATCTGCTTCTTGGACTCGACGACGGAGTGTCCGCCGGCGTTGTTGCCGAGGTTGGGGGTGGTGAGCTGGATGCCGGCCTCGCGATCGACACGCAGGCGTAGGCGGCCCGAACCGGTGGCCGGGTCGGGCTGGAGCAGCGCGCGCGTTGCGAGCCACATCTCATCCCTTTTGCGCCAGGGCCTCATAACCGCGCCCGGGTCGTCGCGGTCTGGGGCTTCGGAGACCATGACGCCGATGATCTCCGAGCTGTGCTTGCCGTTGTCGCCCCAGACTTCGAGCATGCCGACAGCACCGTGGCCGAGGCCGTTCTTGTCCACCTTGACGTGGACCTGCGCGGTGGAGCCGAGGGCCTGTGCCAGGCGCTCTGCGGCGTGGACCTCTTCGAGGATCTTCTTGGCGACCTTGACCTGGTTGTCGTTGGCGGCGCCGCTGGAGTGGTGGCGGTGCTCGATGGCATCGCCGACGATCCGGTAGATCGTGAACTCGTCGCCGCCGTCGGCCGCGACGTCCACGCCGAGGCGGACCCAGGAGCCGTGCTGGACCGTGTGCGTTGCGGTCTCGCCTTCTAGGCCGAGGTCGCACAAGCGGGCCCAGCCGGGGCCGGTGGGGTCCTCGTTCTTCTGGGCGTCCTCGACCCAGGTGACGGGAATGACCTTGCCTCCGCCGCCCTTCGGGAAGCGCGCATACACCTTCGCCTCGACGTACGGGTGGTCTTCTCCGTACTCCCGGATCGTGCGGTCCACCCAGTCCATGTCCGGCAGGTGGAGCGCGAGGGAGTGCTTCGGTACACCCGCGGGGCAGTCGTTGCAGTACGGGACGCGTTCCTTCGTGATGGCGGGGGAGTCGAATGTCGCGATCGGCACGGTGACGGTGGTGGGCTCCTCGGGGCTGTCCCCTTCGTCGCACAGGCCCTCGAACCAGGAGCGGGGGTCGTCGGCCGGCGGGTTGCCGATGGCGAGCATGCGCGCGTCGCCCGTGAGCAGATTATTGGTGCCGTTGCCGATCCCCCTCGCGATACCTCCGGCCTCGTCCACCACGATGAGGAGCTTCGGCGTGCCGTGGATGCCCTGCATGGCTGCCTCGTCGCCCTCGGGCGCGGTGAAGCCGTAGGCGACCACCACGTCGTTGCCGTAGTTGTCGGGCATCTTCCACTGGGTGGTGTCACACCATCCGGGCAGGCCCGCGCGGGCGACCGTCTTGCGGATGTGGGGCCACAATTGGTTCCTGACCTGCCGGAACCGCGTCGCGGTGGTGACGATGACCATGGTCCCGGCGGGGTTCACGGCCCCGGCCCACGCAACGAGTCGACCGGCGATCCAGGTTTTCCCGACACCGAAGCCCGCGGGGACCGCGATCCGCTTGTGGAAGGGGACCGCGTCCACGATCTCTCGCTGCTTGGACCAGATCGACTCCCCCAGCACGTCTTCGATGAAGCCGCTCGGGGTGTCGTGCCACAGGCCGTACATGGTGCCGGTCTCGCGCTCGACCTCGGTGAGGACGTGCGCCAGGTCCGCGGGGTCGAGTGTCTTGATCGCTGCCCGACGGACCGGAACGGGCGCGCGGAGCAGCATGTCGGCGATGCTGGCGGCGTCGCTGGAGCGCACGCCCTGGCGTTGCTCTTTAGAGGCGTGGGCGGCGGCCACGACGGGGGTGCGGGTGTTCGGTGCGGCCATGGGCGCACGGTGCGTTCCGCGGCTGGTTTGCGTCGCGGGCTGGAATGGCTGCGGCCCCCGTCCGGTCTCGTGCCTCCGCTGCGGCCACCGGGGGGAGTTCGGTGGGAGCGGTGCACGATCGGGGACGGAGGCCGGCGGTGTGAGGTGGGGCGGCCCCCGGGGGGGGTGGGGGCCGCCCCGGGTGGGGTGGTGACCTACCTCGTGAGGGGTGACTGAGGTCCCTCACCGCCATAGACGGAGTGGGGTCTCCAGGCGTTACAGGTCTTCAGGAAGATTCTTCAGCGCGGGTTCACGACGCGGTGCACGACCGACACATCGCGGTCGATGAACTCGGCGATCCGGGTGTATCCCCACTCGTACGGGGTGGCGTTGAGGACCAGGATCGCGGCGTCGCGGATCTCGACGGCCGCGGAGTGCCGAGCCTCTGCTGCCTCGTACGCCGCGGCGATCTGCGGCAGCTCCTCGGCGGCGCCCTTCAGGAGCGGGACACCCGCGGCGCGGGCCGCGGCCGGCTGCTCGGGCCGCGGCGGGAGGTTCGCGTCCCGGGGGAGCCCGAGCGCCCGCTGCTGCACTCGCACCAGGCCCTGGCGGGAAATGCCCGCGGAGGCATACACGGCGCGAGCGGTCGTGTAGAAGGCGAGGCTGTTCAGCGCCTCGTCGCGCTCGGGAAGCAGCGCGGCCTTCTCCTCCTCAGCCTGGTCGACGGCTTCGGCGGCCAGGCGCAGCCGCTCCTCGGGGCCGGCCGCGAGGGTGGCGAACTCGGCGCGGATCTCCTCGGTGGCCGTACGGCGGACTTCGTCGAAGTCGGGGCGTTCCATGGCGGCGACACGGACACGGCCGCCGGCGGTGCGTACTGCTTCGTGCGCGGCTTCCAGGTGAGCTAGCGCGGCGTCGCGGCGGGCTTCGGCTTCCTCGTATCGGGCCGCGAGGGTGGTGGCCTGGTCGAGGAGGTCGTCCGGGTGGGGGAGGCCTGCATCCTGAGCGGCCTGGTTCCGGTCCCTGGGCCACGGGGCTGGGGTGTAGGGGTCCTTGAGCAGGCCGAGGGCGGCGCCCGCGATGCGCTTCATCTGGTTGTAGCCGATGCCGAAGCGCTGGTGGAGGTTGGGGCTGGGCTCGTACAGGGCGGACGCGGCGATGAACTGGTCACGCTCGCTCTTGAGTGACGCGAGTTCCATGTACGCCTGGTCGCGCAGTTCCTCGGCGTGAATGCGGCGCTGGAAGGGGTCGTTGATCCCGGCAAGTTCGCGGTCGACCTCTGCGGATGCGCCGGCGCGGAGCTTGTCGTAGTTGATGGTGCTGCTCATGGCAGTATCCCGATTCCCGGGGGCGCGCCGGTGGGCGCTGGTGGCAGGGGCCTCCCCTAGCCGTTCATCCTTCGGCGGAAACTGTACACCACCTCAAGAGGATGTGGGTTCTTCTGGCCGAGGACGCGCAGCGCGAAGAGCAACAGCTTGTCCCCGGCCGGGGGGGGGCAGTCACCGGTCCTACTCCAGGAAGGCTTGGTATTCGGTCGCTCTGCCCAGGCGGGCGATGTAGATCGCGGAGCGGAGGGGCAGCGCCCGGCCGATCACGCGGTGTCTCCTGGGCGGACGCGGGAGCGGGACCCGTCGGCGTGCAGCACGTACTCGGCGCCGCCCGGGTAGGTGACGGTCATTTCCCCGGGGAGCATCGGGCGCCGGATCTTCCAGCCGTGGCTGTAGGACTCGCGGGGGTGGTCCTCGAACCAGGAGTTGCACGTCGTGCAGGCGAGCAACAGGTTGTGCGGCTGGTTGATCCACTCCTCGCGGGAGGAGCCCATGCCCCGGTTGACGCGGTGGTGGATGGTCAGGCCGTTGGTGCTGTTGCAGCGGACGCAGCGCCCGCCGTCGCGGTCGTGGACAAGCTGGCGGACGACGTCTGTGGGGCCGGTACGGCGGCGGCGAGGGGCCACGGCAGGCTCTCCGTCCTGCTCCCACGCGCCGGGCCGCCGAGGTGACGGCCGCGGGGGAGCGGCGGGAGCGAGGACGGGAACATGCACGTCGGAGGGGCTTAGCGTCCCGGCGTGGCCGCCGCGGCTTCCTGCTCGTCCTCCTGGCGCTCGCGGGCGGTGGAGAGGGCGTCGAGGAGTTCCACTGCGTAGCCGACGGGGACGTAGGCGACGTAGACCCGGCCGACGCCCTTCGTGCCGAGGACGACTTCGTATTCGGCGCCCGTCGAGTCGTCGTCGTAGGCGTAGCTGCCGGGCCCGGCATCCTCCAGGGGGCCGTCGGCGCCGTCGAACCAGGCAATCCCGAACAGCTCGTCGACTCCTTCGGCGATGACTGCGTTGGGGACGTCGTCGAGCTCGACGGTGGCCCGGTGGTCGTTGTCCACGCACACCTTGCCGTCGCCGAGGTCGTTCGGCTTGTCGATGGTGAGCGTGACCGGGCAGCAGTAGGAGGGGGTCTTGGACGGCGCCAGGCCGGGCAGGGCGAGGCCGAGCACGTTGACCGCGCGTTCGTGGGTCAGGTCGAAGGCTTCCTTCCATTCGAGGAGCGCCTTCTCGACTGCGGGCTTCATGGTGGTGTTTCTCCGTTCGTCCGTCCCGGACTGGCCGCGCGGATGCGACCGCCCGGTGTGGAGCGGGCTATGGCGGAGAAAGGTGCCGGCTGATCGTGCTTGCGTCCCGGGGTGAGGCCGCTTGCTGGCCGAGATTTGTGCTGGTCACGACTCTGCCCGCAACAGGCCCACCAGGGTCCGTCACAGGCAGAGTTCGTCTTCTTCCTACGTCTGTGTTGGGTACTTCTTGTTTACATGCGCCCCAGCGCATCAGGCCTCATGCGGTGCAGCGCACGTGACCAGATGCGCTGTAGCGCACGTGGATTTCACCTCATGCGCTGTGGCGCATGAGGAAACCCTCGTACGCCACAGCGCATGAGGTGGTGAATCAGCAGGTCAGATGCGGTCCGCGCGATTGCGAGTGAAGCGGTCCATGATGCGGCCGAGCAGGGACCGGCGGTGGGGCTCGCCGACAACGATCACCGGGGCAACGGGCTGGGATGCCGGGTCGCTGCTGGCCTTCTCCACACCGACACCCACCGTGGTGACGGCCCCGGGCGGAAGCGGTCCCGCCTCGATGACACCTGCCGGGACCTTGTCCGGCGCGGCGGCCGGCTCGCTGCCCGACTTCCGTGCCTCGTCTGCGACGCCGACACGCAGCCGCAGCGTGGCGCACCGGACCTCGAACTCGGAGGTGCCGCCGCCGGCGTCGAGCACCTTGCGGCCGACGCTGAGCCAGCGGGCGAAGGTACCGGCGGAGATCCCGGAGGACGCCGCGGCGTCGGCGCGGCTCAGGTTCGCCTCAACGGCCTGGACGAGGGAGTCGACCAGCTCAGGCGTCAGCTTGGACGGGCGGCCACGGGTCGGCGAAGGGATGTTCGTCATGGCGCGGAACGTAGAGAGACCGGGTGCTTAGTGTCGCCCGCTGCGCTGCGGCCCCGGTGCCGGGGACGGTAGGGAGCATCGAGCCGCATGGTGCACGGCCTCCGGGGCGCAGCGAGCGCCCCCGCACCGTGGAGGACCCTCCGTGCCCCGACCGCACCCGGATGCCGCCCCGGGGAGCCCTCGACTGCACCTCGTACCGCTCCGTCAGAAGGACGCGCGCGAATTCGTCGCCGCCTGGCACCGGCACCACCGGCCCCCACCCGGGGCCGTGTTCAGCGTGGGCGCAGCCGACGATGACGGCGTACTGCGCGCGGTCGCGATGGTGGGCCGCCCGGTGGCCCGGATGCTCGACAACGGCCAGACGCTGGAGGTCACCCGGACCGCGACAGACGGCACGGCCAACGCGAACTCACTGTTGTACGGCGCGGCGTGGCGGGCGGCGCAGGCCCTCGGCTACACGCGGCTGATCACGTACACGCAGGCCGGGGAGAGCGGCGCGAGCCTGCGCGGCGCCGGGTGGCGAGTCCTCGCGCAGCGCCCGCCACGGCGGGGATGGGACTGCCCCAGCCGCCCCCGCGCGTCCCGGGGCGTCGATCAGGTCGCCCGAACTCTGTGGGAGGCCCCTGCCGGGCCGTGAGGCGCCCCGCCCGTCCCATCAGTCACTTCAGCCTCGAAAACGCGCAGTAACGCCGTTGAGCGCGGTCTTTGCGACCCCAGACCAGAGATGCCGGGCCCACGCGCCCAGGGCCGAGGAGCCCGGCGTGCGGGCCCTTCGCATGTCCCCACTGGCCCGGAGGTCAACTCGTCATGTTCGCAACCCTGTTCATCCTGCTGTACGGGGCTCATTTGCTGTCCGACTACGCACTTCAGACGGATCACCAGGCTGAGCGGAAGGCGCAGCGGAGCGCGGCCGGCTGGCGGGCGCTGCTTTCCCACGCAGGAACGCACGTCGCTGCTTCGGCGGTCGCGCTCATCGCCGGGGCGGCCCTGCTCGACCTGCCGCTGACGCTGCCCGGGGCGGGCGGCGTGCTCGCCTGGGTAGGCCTGTCGCACGGATTCATCGACCGGCGTTGGCCAGTTCAGTGGTGGATGGAGCGCACCGGCAGCGCCGCCTTCTTCCAGAAGGGCGGGGCGCCGTTCGTGGACCAGACGGCGCACGTCACGGCGCTGTGGCTCGCCGCTCTGGTGGCCGCCGCGTGAAGTGGGGCGCGAGGCTCCGGCAGGGGATTCGAACCCCTCGGTGGCACCGGGGGCTGGTGTACGTGGCGGGCCTCAGCCCGTCCCCGCCCCGCTCCGTTGGTGCGCAGAGCCTCGCGTACGCCCAATGATCGCAGGCCGCGTCCGGTCGGGGCAACGAGATCGTGGTCACCGCGCTGACAACGCAACGCGCCCTGGACGACAAATCAGTCGTCCAGGGCGCGCGGGGTGCAGGTGGTCAGCCGGTGCCGCCGAACAGGCCGCCGTTCCCCGATCCGCCGGTCCCTCCACACGGCGGTGTGGTGGGCTCGGCCGTCGGCTCCTTGGTCGAATTGGGTGCGGTGGTCTCCATGGGCGCGTCATCGCCGACGTCGGCACGGGCGCCACGACACTGTGTCGGGCCCGGGTCGGAGGGGGTGGGTGTCGGGTCACCCCCTCCGCTGTCGCCGCCCGGCGCACACTCAGGGTCGAAGATGTTGCAGCTCGCCGACGGCGACGGGCCGGGGCTCGGGCTGCTGCCGTCGCTGCCACCGAATGCGGCATAGGCAGCGAGGACTGCGCCGACGACGACCAGGGCCACGCCGACCATGAGGGCGACGAGCCGGCCGGAAGGCTTGGGCACGGACATGAGCAGGTGTTCCTTCCATGCGGTTGCAGGACCGCCGGAGAGTGCACGGCCGGGCCGCCTTGTGGCGCGGGCTCCCAACCGCCCCGCGGATTCCCGGGCGCAGCGTGGGCGCTGGCCTGCGCCTACGCTCGAAGGGTGAACGACGAGACGATCCCCGAGCCGACGGAGGCGCGCCCCTGGCGGCAGTCCGAGGACGGGCCGGAGCCGAAGGTCACAACGTGGCCGCCCGGTGACCGCCCGGCGCTGCGGGTGTGGTCACACGGGAAGTGGCGGTACGCGCCGGTGATGGCCCGCCAGGACTGGGCCGATGGCCGGGTGTTCTACCAGGTGTCCATCGACCTGACCGGGGGCACCTCGGTGACGGCACGCATGTATCAGTGGCCGCAGCCGGGGCTGCGGGTTGCGCACGGCAGCTGCTCAGAGCCGGTGTCGGGCGCGGCGGCGGTGGCACGCGGAGACATGCCCCGTGCCCGGCCCCACCGACGGGCGGAGGGGCCGGAGGGGCGTCCTCCTACAGGCTCGTGAACAGCAGCTCGGCGCAGCGATAGCCGTTCCACGGGGTATCGGTGAGCAGGGCGCGGACGGGGCGGCCGTCAATGAGCAGGTCGACGACGGAGCCGACGGTCGCCGAGTGGCGGAAGGTGATGACGCGCTCGGTGCCGAGCAGAGCACTGGGATTGCTGATGACGTACGTACGGGCAGGGAGCTTGGCCATGATGGCGAGCCTCCGATGGAACGGCGCCCCTGGTGGGCACCCTCACCCCTTGAGCCGCGCTCCGGACTGGTCAGACAGGACCGCCCGAAGGAATCACCTCTTGGCCATGCTCGGCGGCCTCGGGGCCGGAGCAGCGGGCACCTTGGGGCGGGCGGCCGGGGCCTTTGCGCCAGGCTGCTTGCCCGTGGGCAACTTGCCCTTCGTCGAGCCGCCCGGCTTCTTCGTCGCGGCCGAGTGGCCGTCGCCCTGGTGATGCGTGCCGCTGCTCGTCGTCGCACCGTGCTCGGCCCCGTACAGGACGCAGGGCCCCTGCTCGTCGACCACCGTGTCGACCGTGCCGTACCGCGAGACCGGGCAGCGCGGCAGGGAGTCGTCGTCGCCTCCGCTGAGCATCACGGCGAACAACGCCACGAACGTGATGGCCATGGCGCCTATGACGAGGCAGCCAACCGAGTTCGGGCGGCGGGATCTGTCGGAGTGCATGGGGATGGCGCCTTTCATCGAGAGACGGACCGTGTGCGGAGGGAGTACCACCTGGTGGTCGGAGTCGTAGAGGGTCATGCGGCGCTGGTCCTTCGGACAGAGGTCAGGTGGCGGGGACGCGGCACCGGGGCCGGCGGGCGGGTCGGCCGCGCGGTGAGCTGCGCGGACACCTCTGCCATCCAGGCCTGGAATGCGTCGGGTGCACCACAGCCGGCCCGGCGTACTAGCGTCCACACCTGCTCGGCCGTTGCGAGTCCGGGCAGGCTGTTCGGCGACTCGGGGAGTACCGGACCGGCGGGGAACCGCACGGTCAGGGCGGCGGCCACATCGCGGGTGAACCAGACGGGTTCGCCGCCGCGTTGCCGGGTGCGGACCTTGAAACCGTCGTAGAGGAACACGCGGGTGATCGACACGTCTGGTGTGTCCTTTCCGGGGCGCAGCAGCACCACGTAGACGGAGTGAGGGGACGAATCCGCTACACCCCGCCGCGCGGGGCGGCGGGGTGGGGAGTCGCTGTTCAGAGCGAGTTGGGGCCTTCGACGGTGAACACACCCGTGGCCAGGTCCACGAACAGGTGCGCGCCGTGGAGAGGTTGGTCCGCATCAGACCGGGCGGCGAGCAGCGCACGGAACCGTTCGTCCTGCTCGGCGAACTCATCGTCTTCGTCCTCCGGGAACTCGAACTCCCCGACGGAGCCGTCGGCACGGTGGACGTAGTAGCTCTCCTCGGCCCAGCGGACGCCGCCGCCGTTCGGGTCGGTCACGAACTCGGCCTTGACGGCGTCAGGCTCAGGGCCCTCCCAGGTGGGGTTCCACTCCCGCAGCAGGGCCAGCAACTCGGCGTCATCCCGGCGGCCCGCCTCCCGGGAGAACAGGGCCGCCACGGCGTACAGCTCCTCGCGGGTCCACTCCTTGACCAGGGGGAGGACGTGCTCCTCGTCGGCGAGGAACACGGGGTCGAGGCGAGCGAACGTGATGCCGCCGGGGGCGTAGCGGGCCGGGGTCGGCATGCGGGTTGTGCCGACGTCGATGGTGTCGCCGGGGAGGTTCATGCGTGGGTTCCTTCGGGGAGTTCGGGGAGAGCGAATCCGGCGGACTCCAGGCGCGTCACGAGGTCGTTGGCGTCCAGTCCGCCGAAGTCGTTGGACTCGGTGACGTACTCGGCGACGATGCGGAGGATGGCGGCCGGCTCAGGGTCCGGCCATTCCAGCTCGCAGCGCTTGAAGAACAGGCCGAAGTACGTGGCGTGGTGGTCTTCCTTGGGCCCGTGCGGGGCGAGATCGCACGTCACGTCCACGTCCGCGTCCTCGTCGCGGCCGGGCGCGCCACACAGGGCGTCGGGCTCTTTCACGGACCCTCCAGGGGCGCGGCCGGGGCGCAGCGTGGCCGCGCCCCGGGCGGGGCGGGTCAGCAAAAGTTGGCGCGGATGATCTCGGCTATGTCCTCGCCGACGGCGCGCAGCTCGTCCGGGTAGGACGGCGCACCGTCGGGGAGGTCGATGGTGACCCGCTTCCCGTCGGGGTCGTCGTTGAGCACCACCACCAGGTCGTCCCACTCGTCCACGAACACGCGCAGCGTGGGGACGTCGGGGCCCCAGAGCTTCCCGTACGCGCCGATGTACCCGGACTCGGAGCCCCAGCCTTCCCCGAGGGCGGTCGCGGCCTCCCGGGCGTACTCGCTGATGGTGTACGCGTACTCGGTGCTGCGCGTGTCCTCGGCCGGTTCGGTGAACGGGGAGGGGATGACGACGCGGAGGGTGTCACCGACCTGCGGCCGGTCGAAGTCGCCGATCTCCACCAGGGCCTCGGAGACGAACGAGCGCTCGAAGTCTTCCCCGTACGTCTGCCCGACCGGGGAGTCGGTGAAGAAGGCGGTCGTGTCCCAGGTGGCCCACGCCGGGCCGTCGTCGTACTCGGTGGTGACACGGAAGCTGATCGCGGCCGGGCGGCACACCTTCGGCCGGTCATCGAACCAATCCGTCAGCGCGGAGCGGAGGTCTTCCAGGAGGGTGCCGTACTCGTACCGGGGCGGGGTGACGTCCTCGGTCCACAGGCGCGGCTCGTGGCAACTGCCACACGCCTTGAGGTCCAGGGTGTTGAGTTCCTTGCAGACGCAGCGCCACAGCAGGCCCGTGAAGGGCCCGAGGTCGGTGAGTGCGTGCTGCTGGGAGAGGAAGGCGGCGCTCATCAGGCGGCCGAAGACCTTGGCAGCGAAGTTGCGCGGCATGGTTGCGGTGTTCACGGGGGTGTCCCTTCAAGGGGCCGACCGGCGCGCGGCCGGGCGGGGAGGAAGTTCAGGCGGGGAAGGCGACGAGCGCGGCGTCCAGCTCGGCGAGCAGCGGCCGGACGAACGTGCGGGCGAGCGGCATGTCCGCGTCGCGCCACGTGGGCTTGGACCGGATGGCCTGCCAGTGCTCTTCGGTCATCACGATGGCCGGGGCGTCCTCGCAGTCCGGCACGGTGCCGGGGGTGTGGGCGCCGGTGATGTCGACGTGGGCGCCATCGGGCCGGGTCACGACGACGTGGCCGATCCGGCACGGGCACTCGTCCTCGTCGACCCCGGTGCACATCGAGTCGTTGCCGAAACAGTCCGAGGTGAGTAGCGCGGTGGTGGGCCACCCGGTGACCTCGTGGAGTGCGAGGGCCAGGGCGTGGCATTGGCCGGTGGTGAACGCCTTCCGGGCGGCGTCATCCAGCCGGCCGGGGGTCACCTCGAAGGTCCGGTGCCACTGGCCGAGCACAGTGACCGGCTGGTCGGTGGGGAGGCCGAACGCCTCGGTGAGCGCGCTCATCACGGCGTCGAGCTGTTCGTCCGCCTCCAGGGCGTAGGTGAAGCGGTCTTCGTCGTAGGCGGGCAACTCGTACTCCGGGATCTCTCCGTCGTCGTCGACGTACGTGCTCAGGGCGACGCGGTGGGCGGCGTCCATCGCGCGGTAGTCGGCGATGGCGGCGTGGACGACGGCGACGGGGGTCAGGTTCGTGGTCATGACGTGGTGGTTCTCTGGGCCCGGGGCGTTGAGTCCGGGGCGTTCGCTGGCCCCGGGTCCGGGGCACGCAGCTCGGCGAGACGGGCGGCCACGGCGCGAGCGACGGTCCCCAGGTACTGGGCGTGGCTGCCGGTGCGCTCGGCGAACCGCTCGTTGGCCAGGGCCATGAAGCGGTTGTTCGGGGCGCCGCTGGCGCTCAGGAGCGTGGAGAGCTGTTCGGGGGTCGCGGTGAGGAGATCCGTCGCCATCTCCGTGATGACGGGGTGGTCGGCGAGAGCCGTGACGGACCGGTCGAACGCGGGGGAAAGGACGGTGAGGGACACCGGGTCTCCGATCAGGCGAAGCGCTGTTCGTGTGAGGCCCGGGAGAGTGCAGGGCGGGAGCGGCTTACGTCGCGTGCTCCCGCCCGGCGGGTTGTCAGGCGGTGACGCCCGCGATGGCCTGGAGGATGCTGAAGCGCTTCTCGGGACCCTGGCCGGCTGTGGCCCGCTGGGCGCACGCGAACGCCTCGCGCTCCTGCTCCGGCGTCAGGCCGTGCATCTCGCTCAGGATCTCGATAGCGGGCGCCTCTTCTGCGATGAACCGGTACCAGGCGGCGTGCGGGCCGTGGGTCTCCCAGTGCTTGCGGGCCCGGCTCAGGGCGTGC
The DNA here is from genome assembly GCF_044544985.1 of Streptomyces sp. NPDC053427. Classification (NCBI taxonomy): domain Bacteria; kingdom Bacillati; phylum Actinomycetota; class Actinomycetes; order Kitasatosporales; family Streptomycetaceae; genus Streptomyces; species Streptomyces sp. NPDC053427. The sequence goes on from NZ_JBITYA010000018.1 coordinate 40,507, forward strand.
CCGGCGCTCACGGCGTCGGTGAAGCCGTAGCGGGACAGTCCGGCCCCGTCGAGACGCCGGTCGATGACGTGCCAGTCGTGCCCCGCGCGCAGTCGCACGGTGGGCATGACCGCGTGCACGGGGAAGTCTGCCCACTGCTCGCCAGTGAGCGGCTTGTCGGTGTGGAACAGCACTTGCCACGAACCCGGGGCCTTGCCGAGAACGGGCGCGGCCTGCTCGTACGCGGGGGCGAGCGCATCGCGTGCCCCGGTCAAGAGATCGTCCCAGCGGTCGGTGTCCAACTCGCCTGCCGCAGCGAGGCGGTTGATGTGCTGCCAGGCGCTGAGCAGCGCTTCGGGCATGGCGTCGTTGGTCTCAGCGTCGTCCCGCCCGTAGTAGGCCCCGGGTTCGGCGCCGATCTGCCCCCACACGTCGGACGGGGTGAACTTCTGTCCGCCTTCGCGAGCCGGGATGAGCGCGTTCTCTTGGAGGCCGTCAACGAGCCGGGACGCGGCCGGGTGAACGTCCGCGAACAGGTGCGCGGCGATGTCGCACTGCTCCTGCTGCTTCGCCTCGGCGCGCTCCGCCTCGTACGCGGCCTGTTCGGCGGCCCGCTTCTGCGCCTCCGGGTGGGCGGCGACCTTGGTCTCGGCCTTGGCGCGGCACCGGTCGTGCAGGTTGGACAGGGGCCACCGGTCGGCGTCGCGCAGGGTGCGGAAGAAGGTGTCGTTCTCGCGGTGGCTGCGGGCGCGGATGCTGCGGTTGCACAGGGCGCGGCCGTCGTCGCCGAACGCGTGCCAGAGTTCGAAGCTGGAGTCAGTGAGGGACCAGACCTTGGAGTCGTCCAGGTACGAGGTCCAGGAGGGATTGACGGACACAGTTGTCCCCTTCTGGTGGATCGGAGCGTTTGCTGTCCGGCTGCTCATGCCGTCCAACAAGGAAGACTGTACACCATGCCAAAGCGTGGTCAACGGGGGACGGCCACACCGACTTCCCGCAGATGAGCCGCCGCCGCTCCCCGCGCTCCGAGCCGGGACAGCGCGGGCACCCGCCACCCGCAGGAGCACGCGGCCACCGACGAACCGTCGTACATCTGGTTTCCCTTGCGCTCTCGCCCCCCGCCCGAGTAGCCCCGATCCAGCGGACGGAACCAGCCGGACGGCTCACTCGTCCGCGTCAGGTGCGCCGCTTCCGGGTCGCACAGCAGCCGCAGACCCGCGTCCGCCACGGCGGCCACGCGCCAGGTGTCCCACCCCGAACCCTCCAGGCGTACGGACAGCGTCACCCCGCCGGCTCGCGTCACCTCCACCCGTCCGTCTGGCCACACACGGGCGGACGCACCGGGCACGCTCCACCCCACCGACCCGTCCGACTGCCGGGGTATCCCGTTCGCGTGAGTCCGCGTCATCTGCGACACCAGCCGCACCGACTCGGGCGGAGCGTCCGGGTTGTGGTGGTCGCCGCGCTCCGGCGCGTGCTCAGCGACGGCGGACAGCCACGCTGCGGCGTACGGGTACGCGGCCGGGCGCAGCGTCGCCAGGGCCACCCGCCCCATGCCGTCGGCGGAGGCCTGCCGGGCGGGGACGGCCGCGCGGACGAATCCCCGCTCGGGGTCGCGGCCGTACTTCCGGAAGCGCACCGGGCCGTGCGGCGTCGGGTGCTCGATCGTCTCGCGGTTCGCCAGCAGGGTCAGGCCAGGCATCAGGAGGTTCCTTCCAGGGGGAGGGGAGCGGCGGTCAGGAGCAGGGGCGGGGGTGGACGCGCGCACGGGCCCGCTCCAGCAGGGCGGCGCGCTCCTCGGCGGGGATCGGCAAGAAGTGCGCGGTGAAGTCGTACGGGCCGTCACCGGCCGCCGGGTACCGGTGCACGGCAAGTGTTCCCCCGGGGAACAGTTCACTCGGCGTGCTGATCTCGAACACGAGACGGGAGCGGCCCATGCGGCGCACCCACGCGTACGTCACGGCGTCGTGCTCGGGCGCTTTGAAGCGGCGCGGCCCGATCGACAGCCGGTAGCGGGTGCATGCCGTCGGCACCCCGGGGTGGTCATGCTCGCCCTTCCAGTGCCCGCACCGGGCGCAGCACGGTGTGAGCGGCGGGCGCTCGCAGGGCACGGCGACGAACATTGGGCCGAGGACCCCGGGCACCATGCCCGCGCTCTGACCGAACGTGAACCGCACGGTGTCGTCCGGCTCCAGGGCGGCGGCACCCTGGGAGTGAAGCGCGGAGGCGAGAAGGGAGCGGAGCAGTGCGCCGGATACCGGCACCGCGGCGCCCTCGCGGTCTGCGTTGCTCAGCGCGTACGCCGTGCCGGTCGCGTCGAGGGGACGGCCGATCGCGTGCGGCACGTCGACCTGGGGGACGGTGGCGGTGATCATGAGCGGTTCCTCTCTGGCGGGGCGCGCCCCGGGCCGGCTGCCGGTCACCGGGGCGCAGCGGGCGGGGTCAGGAGCGTTCGAGGCCGAGGGTCAGGAGGTGCGACTCCTCGCGGCCCCGGGAATACAGGCCGTCGAGCAGGAGCGGCAGAGATGCGGCGGCGTCGACCTGCCGGTACTCCGTCGCACCCTGGGCGAACGCGGCTTGCCCGGCGGTGTGGGGAACGTGGTCCCCCCACTCGTCCCACGACCACAGTCCGCCGATCTCGTACCGGCCGTGCGCGTCGGGCTTGACCGTCTGGGTACCGCCGTCGCCGTCGTGCTCCTCGGTCCACGTGAACGTGAGCGTGCCGTCCTCGGCGAACGTGGCGGAGATCCCGCAATCGTCCCGCTCCATGTCCCGAACGATCATCTCGGCCGTGGCCCGGGTGAACAGGTGGGCGCTGTACGGCGTCCACACGGACGAGCGCGGCAGGGCTACGTACGGGCCGTAGCCGCTCCCCTCCACGGTGAAGAGCTGAATGCTCAGCCGGGTGCCGTCAGTGTCGATGGGGACGGTGACGGGGGCGGTGGTAGTCATCGGTCGTTCCTCTCGGGAAGGTGTGGGGAGGGTGCCAGGTGGCGGGGGCTTGCGGCCCGGGGTCGCCGTGGTGACCCCGGGCCGGCTGTCGTGCTCAGCGGCGGGGCGGGACCGGGGTGTAGTGGTGGGTGGCGGCCAGCCATTCAGCGGGCGTGCGGGTATCCCGGTCGTAGGTGCCGACGTTCCGCCACCCGGCGTCCGTGATGCGGTACTCCTCCACCCCCCACGGGCGGTCGATGGCGACGATCAGGGAGCCGTCGTCGTCACGGGCGAACGCGGGCTCGACATTCACCGTCTCGGTGGCCACGGCGATCTGCCGGGCCAGTTCGGCCTTCGCTGCCTTGAGGGTCGAGCCGCGCCCGAACATGAAGCGGCTCAGCGTGACGCGCCACAGCTCCCTGCCGACTCGGGAGGGGCGTTGCACGGCGATGTTGGGCAGGGGGATGGAGACGGTCTCAACGGACACAGACATGGGAGTGCCTTTCAGGGTGTGAGGGAGCGGGGCGCGGCGCGGGTGCCGCGCCCCGGGGCTGTGCGGAGTCAGGAGGCGGCGGGGGTGAGCGCGGGGCGCTCCAGGTGGATGTGCGTCGGCCAGAGGCGACGGGCGCCGTACGTGGCCTTGGCGTACGTGTGCGCGTCCGCGATCAGGTCATCGGTGATGCGCCGGTTGATCGTGGGCGCCATGCCCTTGTGCGTGCCGTCGAGGATGCGGACGGTGAGCTTGGACCGGCCGCCGTTGTTGATGAAGTGCAGCCGGGTCACCGTGCCCGGGACGTACGCGCGGTCTACGTCCCACCACAACCAACCTTCGTGGTCGTCGTCGGCGGGGGCAGCCAGCCGGCCCGGGGACTTCACGGGCTCCGGCTCCGGGGCGGGCGCGGCCTCGAACGCCGGATCGGGCTCGACGACCCCCAGATCGAACCAGGACTCGAAGTCGTCCAGGTCCAGCACGGGGCGCGCCGGGGGCAGGGCGGACGGGCCCGGGGCGACGCGCAGCGTCAGCGTGTCGCCGGTCTCCGGGCGGCGCAGGTCGGCCAGATCGTTCAGGAAGTAGCCGAGCCGGATGCACGGGTAGCTGAGGTTTTCCCTCTCCGTGCCGTCGGCGCACCGGGTCAGGGTGTGCGTGACGTTGCCCCACTCGATGCGGGAGCCGAAGGGGTGCGCGGTGAACTGGACTTCGGTGACGCTGCCGGGGCGGTCGGCGTACATGTTGCGCAGCTCAGTCACGGCGGCGTCCAGGAGGAACGCGGCGGGGTCGGACAGGTCGAACCGGGGGAGTCCGGCGGCGTCCGCGTCGCGCTCGAAGTCGCCGAGGATGCACACCACCTTGAGGTTCGAGCGGTCCCACGGGCCGCCGGGGTAGCAGTAGTGGCCGGTCTCCCCTGCCTCGAATGCCAGGTCCAGGAGCGCGGGGCGCGCCGTCTCCGGGGTGTCGGGGTGCAGCGCACGGGCACGGGCGTACGTCGACAGGGCGAACAGGTGGGTGCGGGGGTTCAGCGCGTTCACGGCGGTCTCCGGGGTGTGAGGCGGGAAGGATCGGGGCCCGGGGCGGGGTGGTACGCCCCGGGCGGGGCGGTCAGTGGTGGGTGTTCGCGTCCGGGTCGGTGCCGTCACACGAGCCGAACACGCCCGGGGCGCCTCGCCACTCGATGCCGATGAAGCATCCGGGCCGGCCAACGGTCGCCCCGGCGTTCGCGCCGCTGTACGTGCTGGTGAGCGATGCGAGGAGCAGGAGCAGGACAGCGGCCACGGCGCCAGCCACGGCGGCGCGCATTCGGCGTCGGGTGATGTGCGGGCGGATCATCGGTCGTCTCCGTTCGGGGGAAGGGTGGGGCGCAGCGGGCGTGCCGCGCCCGGGTGAGCGGGCGTCAGCGGGCGTGCTCGGCGCACGCGTAGATCGGGATGTACCGGTCGGCGTGCGCGGCCTTGACGAAGCGGTCCAGGGCTCCGGGCTCACCGCACGGCGGGTAGCCGAACTGGGTGGTGGTCCCCATCGGTTCGCCCGTGATGGCGTTGGAGTAGGGCACGGCGCGCCACGTCGCGCCGCACGGCCGGTGCGTGTAGTGCGGGACGTCGTTCGGGTCGGTCGTCACGTCGATGACGTCGGCGGGGGCGGCGGCGGGGTCGCGGGGAACGGTGACCATGTCGGGCACGGCGGAGCGTCCTGTCTGGCAGCGGGTGAAGGGGAGGGTGGCCGGGCGGCGGCGGAGGGGGGATTCATGCCGGCCGCCCGGCCGGATCGCGGGGCGCGGTGCGCTCTACGCGGCGGGGGCGTACTCGGCGACGAACGGCGCGGTGCGGTTGTACTTGCTCGCCCCAGCGGTGAGCGCGGGGTCCGTCGCGCGGTAGACGTTCACCTTGATCCAGCGACCGTTGGGGTAGCCCTTACACGGTGCGGTGCGCTTGCGGGTCTGGCGCGGCTGGTGGCCGTGGTGCGCGGCGCGGTACTCGCTCACGATGTACCGCCCGGCCCACGAGCCGTACTTGCTGACGTCCTCGGCCTGCATGCCGAGACCGGTCAGGAAGTCGCTCACCTTCACGCGCTGCGTGGCGTCGCGGTGCGCCCGGTTCTCGGCGCGGAGGGTGCGGAGCCGAGCGGCGGCGGCGCGGCGGCGGGTACGGCGTTCAGCGGCAGCAGACACAGAGGTCTCCCCTTGTTTCCGGAGCGTGGGGCGCGCCGGTTGCTCGGTCCGGCGCCGCCCTCTCGGTCGGTGTGAACACCACTGTACATGACCACGAACCAAACTGACAACCAATGCAAGACAAGAAGAAGCGTTACCCCTACAAGGGCCAGTAAATAGCGGGATTCAGATCGGGTGTTGACGCTTCACGCTTGGCATGGTGTACAGTTCAACTCGTTGGACGGCACGAGCGAGCCGGACAACACCAACGCTCCGAACCCATCCAGAAGGGGACAACTGTGTCCGCCACCCTGGCCAAGCCCACCGACACCCCCGCGCACATCGTCGACACCACCGACGGCGAACCGCTGTTCGTCACCGTCACCCAGCTCTCCGACGGCCGCGTGAGCGGAGTGGAGATCACCGACATCCAGCCGGCCCCCGACGAGGTGTTCCCCGGCAACTACCGCGCCACCGTGTGGACCGCACCCCTCTCCGAGTACGAGGGCGACCCGTCCACCGCCGTGAAGGTGCTCGACCTCGCGATGAACAACCACTACCGCGGCGACGACTGGCACGGCTGGAGCGAAGGGGAGCGCGCAGCAAAGGCGTTCCACAACGACACGACCGGCGAGCGCGCGTTCCTCCGCAACGTCGAAGCACAGGTGATCAGCGCCGGATACCTGGACATCTACACGGGCATGGTCGCCTGCCACGACTACGGCCTGATCGTGGGCGACCCCGGCGCAGAGCACGTGATCATGAAGTGGCGCGATGGCTGGAGGTGGGCCGCGCTCGACTACATCGACATCGACGGCTGGTACATGCAGCCGGGCACCATCGCCCCCGCCGACGCGTCCCCCTGCCAGGTCGCCACCGCGATCATCACCAATCTCGCGTGCTTCGGGCTGGTCGACTTCGAGCACCTGCCGCTCCGGCACCGGGCACACATCTGGCGCGTGACGTTCTCCCTCCGCCCCCGCCTGCACCGGCTCCGCTACCGCATCACCCGGGCCCGCCGACGGATCACCGTCCGCATTCCGCGCCGCTGACCCCGGCCCGGACGCGCCGTCGCCCCCGGCGCGTCCGGCCGGACCCCCGGCGCACCGCGCCCCGCACTGCGCCCGTCCCGTCCCCGGCGGACGCAGTACGGCGCCCGGTACACCGGGCCGGCATACGGCCCCAAGACCCCCACGCGCACGCGTAGGACGGTCTCACCGGTTCCACGAACACCCCTTTGCGCAGGTCAGAGCAGTGCACCCCGTCTCACGGGTGACCGACGCTCCGGCGCGCTTCCCTTCCCTCCGTCCCTCTCCGGGAGTCTCTGTGTCTGCTGTCCGTGATGACGAGCGTTCTGCGATGTTCCGGCCGCTCACCGATCCGTCCGAGGTGACGTTCGCGGCGTACTCCGTGACCGCGTCGCCTGCCCGTGCCCTGGTCCCCGGTACGCCGAACCCGCGTCCGATGTCCGGCGCGCTGCTGCGGGCCCTGCTGATCAACGCCATCGAGTGCGGGGGCGCGCTCGCCCTGGACGACCTGAGCAAGACCGTGGGGTTCACCTACGCGTCCGGGACGTTCCACGAGATGGCTCAGGAGGCCCGCCCGCTCCCCACACCCCGTACGCCGACGTGCGGTGAGTGCGGCCAGTGGGAGAGCGAGCACGGCAACCCCAACGCGTCGTGCTGCGACAAGTTCGACGTTGAGCCGCGCCCGGACTCCCCGTCGAACCGGCTCTGCCTGCACTGCCGTCAGCCGTTCCTTCACCACGGCCGCCGGTACACCGTCGCCTGCCGCTCGTTCCACGCCCCCACGGTCTGACCCATCGTCTCCGCATCGTTCCGCGGCGCCGTGTCGCGGAGCGGTGCGGGGGCCGACGGTGCCCCCACCCCACCTACGACCGTTGGAGGTCACCCGTGTCCACGCAGGACAGCACGAAGACCAGCACAAACAAGCCCGCTCGTACGGACGGACAGAACCTGACGGCGGCTGTAGGCCTCGGCGGCGTCGTCATCGCCCTCGCGATCCTCGCGCACGGCCTGCTGGTCGTTGTCGCGCACATGCAGTAGCGCCCCGGGCCGGGGTGTGCGCTTTGCCGCCCCGGCCCCCGCTCCCGCCGTTCCCCGCACTCGGCCGTGCCGCCCATCCGTCGCGGCCGTGCGCAGCAGGACGCGCCGTAAGCGAGTCCCCCGGGCCACCATGCGCCCGCCCATTCCGCCTTCCTCTCTTGGAGTACCGCCGTGTCTGTTCTCCCCCCGACCGCGCTTCCCCTCGTTCCCTCCTCGTTCGCGACCGGTGACCGCCTCACGCTCGGTGCGTGCACCCTGGAACGGCTCCCGGTCGGCCTCTGGGTGTGCACCGAGTGCGGTCCCACGTACCTGTCGAAGACCGACGCCCAGATGCGTGAGCTGTTCGTGGCCCCCGAGTGCCTGGACGCTCTGGGCGTACCGATGTTCTCTCCGGCGAACGTCCGGCCGGGCATGCCGCTCCCCGGGCGCCCGGTCGTCGAGGGGGAGAGCCCGTACGAGGAGGGCCGCGCGTACCTGGTCTGCTCGACCGGCAACGAGCGGCCCGGGGACCTCGCGGGGATACCGGCGACCGAGCTCGGTCCGTGGGGTCCTGCTCAGCTCGCGCTCACCGCCAAGGCCAACCCGGTGGGGAGCGGCGACGACTTCGAGGTGTCCATCACGGAGACGGGGACGGTGTACCTCCGCGTGGGCCAGGCGGTGACGCTCGCCTACATCCCGGCGGAACTCCCGACCGAGTCCGAAATGGTCGCGATCCTCTCGTACTCCGCGCTGCTCATCGCCTTCTCGCCGCTCGTGACGGTCATCGACCTGTCGTGACCCGCCCGGCGGGGGCGTTCGCTTCCGTGCGCCCCCGCCGGCCCGCATCCCTTCCCCGTTCCGTACGCACCCCGGAGGACTCCGCCATGACTACCGCCGTTGCCGTCGACCACCGCACCCCGCTCCTGGCGCTCAGGGCCGCCGTACGCGCCGTGAGGGAGAACCCGGGGCCGTCGACCCTCGGCGCGCTCTCCCGGGCGATCCTGGCGCTCCCCACTGAGTCGTTCCACTGGCGCCTTGAGGACGGTCATCAGCGAGTGCTCAAGACGGTCGAGTTGGCCGAGGAGAGTCAGCTCTTCCCGCGTATCGACCACATGGGCGACGCGGTGACCGACTTGACGCGGATGATGCCGAGCTGGACGCCCGCGTACGCGACGGTCGCGATGGACGATGTTCTGCGTCTCCTGGCCACGTGCCGCGAACGCCGGTCCGACATGGAGGAGCACCCGCTCGACCCGTGGTCCCGCGCGGCCGAAGCGGGCACGCGCCTGCTCGCCATCATGCTGCGCCGTACCGACGCCCGGCCCGCTGACGCCCTGATGGTGCGCACGGCCGCAGAGTTCGCCGCACGCATGCGGACGGCCGTCGCCTCTGGTGCTGTGCTGGGCGCGTCCTATCTCGCCAGTGAGGCCGCGCGCGTCTACGGACTGTTCCCCATGGGCCCCCGGAGGCCGTTCGAGAACGGCGGCTCGCCCGGGTGGACGCGGCGCATCGGCGGCACCCCCTACCGCTTCGAGCTGCTGGGCATCGACTGGCGCCACCCGGACTACCCGCACGGCCGCGTGGAGGTCCGCGCTCCCGGCTCGCCGGAGGTCGTCCGGTCGTTCACGCTCACCGCCCGCACGAGCCGCAAGGCGGTCCACCGCTTCGTCAGCTCCCTGTGACCGCCCGGCGGGGCGTGCCGTCCGTGCGCCCCGCCGGCCCCTGTACTCCGTTCCCCCCTTCGTGAGCCCCTTGGAGGACTCGACCATGACCACCGCCGTCCGCACCGCCCTCTACCCCCTGATCACCGCCGGGCAGTCCGCCGTACGCGACACCGAGCGCCACGCCACCCCCGAGACGCTGCGCACCATCGACGGGGCTCTGTGCGCCCTCCCCGTCAACGAGATGGACGACCAGGCCGACCGCATCCTTCACGCCGCGATACGGGCTGTGTCGCTCGCCGGGGACGCCGAGGAGTGGGAAGCGCTCGCGGAGCTGGAGCGGGCTCTCTCTCAGATGCTGCACACCGGCGACCCCGTGACGGAGAACCCGGCGGTGAAGTCCATGCTGCTGCTCGTCTCCCAGTGCTCTGCGCGCTGCGGCCAGTACGACCACGGCGACGTCACCCGGGCCGCGTGGGAGCGGGCATTCCAAGCGGGCACCGAGGCGCTCGGCGCGCTGCTGTCCGTACTGCGGAAGGAGATGCGCGGACCGGAGATGGACAAGCGAGTAACGGCGTTTCTGACCGCAGTGCGGCGCGCGATCCCGTACGCGGCCCTGTACGAGACGCGGCGCGCCCTGGTGGAGGCGGCGCGCGCTTACGGGCTGTTCGTCATCGGGATGCGTCAGCCGATGCCGACGAACGGCCGGTGGGGGTGGGCGCGCCGTCTCGGCCGCGCGACGTTCCTGTTCGAGGTCGAACCGCCGCACATGGAAGGCGACCCGTACGGGGCCGTCGCGGTCCGGCGGATCGCCGAGGACGGTACGGCCGCCCCAGTGCGGTACATCCCGCTCGGCCCCGACGAGGAGCGCCGCCGCGCCGTCACCGAAGCCCAGTACCGCATCTGACCACCCGCCGGCCGGGGCGCTTCCTGCCTCCGCCCCGGCCACCTCACCTGGAGGGAACTCCCGTGCTCTACCTGCCCAAGAACGTTCACGTCTGGTTCGTGCCGCGCTCCGACCGCGCTCTTCACCGACTGCTCATCGACGCCGAACAGCTCGACGGCACCACCCTGGTGGACGTGCCGCGCGGTCGTGACGGTGCTGCGGAGCTTCCGCACATCAACGCCATCGAGCCCGTGCTCCTCGGCTCCAGCTCCGGCCAGTTGCGCCGCCCCAAGGAGTGGGCCACGAGCACCATCCGCTTCCGCATGGCGACCACGGGCGGCAACGGCGCTCACCCGGCGTACCGACTGCGCGAGACAACGCGCGTGTACGAGGTTCCGGCCGCCGAACTCGGCGACATGGCCGAGTTGCTGCGCCGCTCGGGCAATCAGCAGCAGGTCGTGACCGTGCCCGTCCCCCCGTGGGTCGCCTACGTCCGCTGAGCCCGCCGCCCCGGGGCGCTCGTTCCCCGGGGCCGACCCGGCGCTTCCTCCCCTCGGCCGCGCGCGTCGCGGCCGGGAGCAGGGCGCACCGTGCCCCGCTGTCCCCCCTGACCAGGAGAACAACCATGTCCGTTGCCACCCTGTCCGCGCCGCCCGCCCGGTCGGCTCTGTTCCCCCCGCCGGCCGTACCGCTGCACTTCACCGACGGCGACCGCTACGAGTGGCCCGCCACCGGGGAGGTGTGGGTCCGTACCGGTGGGGAGTGGAAGCCGAAGCCGGACGACGGGAGCGGCTACCTCACCGACGCCGAGGTGCGCCGGTCCTTGCACGCGGCCGTCGCGCACTGGGACGTGCGGCAGCGGTTCGTGCCCACCGTGCCCCGCGGCACCCTGCCGGGCAGGGTTCTGCTCGCGCTCCCGCCCGTCCGTGACGCCGCCCAGTACGTGCTCGACCACCAGGGCGCCGGGCTCGTGCCGCTGCGGGAGCTGGTGGCCCGGCACGACGAGGACAGCGCGTACGACATCCCCGCCGTCATCAGCGGTACGGCCATGACGGACGTGCTGACGTCGATCGTCGCCGAGCACTTCCGCCCGTCGGCGACCTACGACGAAGCCGCGGGAAGGGTGTACGTCCAGTACCTGCGACCGGCGGAGCAGCCGGGCACCGTGAAGTGCCTGCACGTGTTCGTGCTCGCCGCGCCCCTGGCGGAGGCGTAGCCATGTCGAACGTCAACGAGCGCGCGGACGCCGGCGACGTGCTGTTCCGGGAGTTCGGCGAGTACGTGAACGCCCTGATCGAGGCGGGCGAGCCGTGGAAAGAGGTCTGGCACGTCAAGGCGTGGCCGCCGTGCAGCCACCTGTGGTGGCTGCACGGCCGCTTCCTCCTCTCCCGTGAGATGGCCGGGCTCTTTGGCGTCCGGCTCACCGACGCAAAGGTGACGGAGGAGCAGGAGGTGCGCATGGCCCACCTGGAGATGATCCCGGGCGGCATGCCGAAGCTGTTCCCCTCCGATGGCTGACACCCCCGCCTACAGCCCCGGTGACCGCGCGCGGTGGGCGGCGCGCGTGGTCGCCGCCCGTCACGAACTTGCCCGCCGGCTGCACGGCACCGTGCAGCTCGGCACGATCGTCGAGACCCGGCGCGCCCGGGTGCTCGTGGCCTACGGCGCCCGGCCCAGCGTGCTGCGCCTGACCGTCTCCCGCTTCGACGGTGCTGTGGCGTCCGTGTCCGTGGAGATGCACGTCGACCTGGTCGACGTCTCCGCCCTGGCCGCCATCGTGCGCGCCGCGTGCCGGCCGCCGTGGCGGGCCCGTGCGGGCGCCCTGTTCTCCCGCCTCACCCAACTCTTCCAGCGAAAGCAGGCCTGACCATGACCGACACCGTTCCCCGTGCCGTTCTGCCCTCCGTCAGCTTGGCCGCCAGGGTGACGACGCTCCTCGCCCGCACCTTCCCCGAGTACGTCCCCGGGGTGGTGCACGAGGGGTTCCGCGTCGAATCGCTCGACACCCGCGAGCCGCGCCGCATGTTCGTCCGCTGGCATGGCGGCACGCCGACCCGTCCGGTGTGGACGCACGGGCCGGGCCTGGGCCGCGAGAAGTACAAGGCGCAGATCCTCGAAGTGCTCACGCGTGAGGGATACGCGGTGACGAGCGTCCCGGGCCGCATGGACGTGTACGTGAGCGACCGGCCGCACGACACCGCCGGCCCCCGGTTCGCGCCCGTCGCCAACGATGTCCCGTTCACCTCTCCGTGGCTGGTCATGGATCTGTGGACCCGCGCGCACATCGCCGTCGGGGACACCGAGGAAGAGGCCGCGGCCGAGGCGATGTACTGCGAGCGGCGTCACGTCCTCACCGATGCCCGCATGGTCACCGCGCCGGAGCTGTACGCCTTCCTGGAGCGTGCGGACGAGATCTTGGGCGACGGGTTGACGTGGCTGCGCCGGGAGGTTCACCAGGTGGTGAAGCACACCAAGCCCGTGCGGCACGAGCGCATCGACGCCCTGGTCGACGTCGCGAACGCGTTGCAGCGCGGCGAGGCGGTCACGCCGGAAGGCCGGTTGGTCGGGTACAAGACGCCGTATCCCACGGCCGGGGAGGACCGGCCTGACACGTATTCCGTGCACTGGGTTCCCAAGTCCGTTTCCCCGGCGGTCGGGTACTTCCCGGACGCGGAATGGCAGCGGGGGCCGGAGGTCGCCGTGGCGATCACGCTGCTGATCGAGGCGGGGCTCACGCCCGTGCGCTACGGCGAGTCCATCGGCGGAGGCTCGGTCATGTGCGAGGCGGACGGGTTCATGGTGAGCGCGGCCGACCCGTCGGACCTGCGGGTGCCGGGTATACACATCGACGGCATCGGGAGCCCGTCGGCGGATCAGACGGCGCGTGTGCCCGAGGTGTTGCGCGCGGCCGGGTGGCGCGTCGAGGGCGACCGGGGTTGGTCCGGTGCGTGGACAGCATTCCCGCCGGCCGAGTAGCACGGTGCGGGGTGGCCGGGAGGGTCCGGAGAGGGATTCCGGGCCCTCCCCCTACCTTCATCGTTTGGCATGGTGTACAGTTTTCCTTGTTGAGCGACACGAGCGAGCCGCACAACGAACGCTCCGATACGACCAGAAAGGGGACACCCATGTCCTCTCCCACCACCACCCTGCCGTTCACGGCCGCGGCCGTCATGGACGCCGCCCGTACGGTCCTCGGCTCTGGCTGGATGGCGTTCCCCGCCCACAACGGGCGCATCGAGGGAACCGTCCGCTCACACCACGGGCACGACGTCTCCGTACTCGGCGCCGAGCGCGGGTTCCTCTTCACGGTCGGGCTCCTGCCCGACGGCACGCGGTACGAGCGGGCGACCGCCCCCGTGGCGCAGACTGCCGCCGCGTACGGCAGTGCCCTCGCCGACCTGATCACCCGGGACCACGTCCCCGCGCACAACACCCGTAGCGCCTCGCGGCTGCACGTCGGCAAGTTGCGCGCCGCCTTGGCACACGAGTCAGCAACCCACTGGGAGTTCGGCGCGGCAACGACCACGTGGAAGGTGCCCGGCGGCGGCCGTGGGCGCCACCACACCCGTCCGCACCCCCGCGGCGCCGGTGACCCTCCTGGCGGCCCCGGAGCCGAATCGTGGCTGCGCCTGAACGGCCTCACCGCCGACCAGGCCGTGACGGCTCTCCGCGCGATCCAGACCGACAACCGGGACAGTCGGCAGAATCAGCCGGTCTACGGTGGCCTCGCTCAGCAAATGAAGGCAGCGGCCCCCGGCCTGCGGCCCATCGACACCTACAACTGGCCCAGCCTGGGCGGGAAGTGCACCACGTCCCTGTGCGTCGATGGCGTGGTCAAGGTGGAGCTCCATTACGGCGAACGGCCCGACGCTGTGAACGTCATCGTCACGGGCTCCGTCGACAACCAGCTCCGGGCCGCCCGCGCCCTCTGACCCCGGTACGGCCGCCGCTCTCCCCGGGCGCGGCGGCCGTACCCCCACCCCGGCATTGGCCGGGTGTACGGAAGTCCTCGTGGGCCGACATGAGCGAGTCGGCCCCCACGCTCCGCCCAACCAGAAGGGCACCACCATGACCAGCCCCGGTGTACTAGCCGCTCTGCCCACCAGGCTCCGCAGAGACGCGCAGCGGAAGGCCGAGAAGCGGCGCATCCGTGAAGCGCTCGATTTCGCCACCCTCGAACGCACGGCCACGCGCACCACCATGAACAAGCTGCGCACCAAGGCCGACGGCGTACGGCGTGAGGCAGCCGAGCGCGACGAGCTGAGCGCGCTCTACCCGCAGACCTCGGCCGAAGTCCAGAAGGACACCGAAGAGTTCCGCCGGCTCGCCGACACGATGGCCGCGGCGGGCGCCCACGGCGCCGCCGCCGAGGTCGCGTACGAGTCTGCCGGGCTGGAACGCGCGTGGTTCCGGCGGAAGGCCGCCAAGGAGGATGCCGGCGGCCGTGCCGTCGTCGCCGAGCTGGCCACCGGTGTGCGCGACGTTGTCGCCCCCGGGTACGCCGTAACCCACCTGTGGCGGCGCGAGCCGGGCAAGCCCATGGAGCTGATCGACACCCACATGGTCAGCAAGAGCCGCGCGCGGTCCCTGATCGCGGCATGGTTCAAGTCCGAGAACGGGTGGGTGCTGCGCGACACCGACGACCGGCTGTTCGTCGCCACGCCCACGACGGTGCTGGAGCTGGTCCCCACCGACATGGCGCCCCCGCACACCGAAGGCGACGTGCTGCGCGCCGCGCTGGAGTCCTACGGCTTCCCCGCGTACGACGACAGCGAGGGCGGGTTCACCTGGCTCGCGGTCCCGCTGGACCCGAGCACGGGGGAGGACGACGTCTACCGGGGGGCGCACCTGCGGATCTCCGCCGGGGAGCAGGCGGACCGCGTCGCCTCCCTGCATGACGAGGTCTGGGGCGCCTCGGTCTACGACGCCGATGGCGATTACGTGACCACGCTCGACGGCGCCCCGGCCGGCTCGTCGCTCGCCGAGGACTCCGCGTTCTGCGCCTCGCTCGTCGCCGCGTACGCCCGTCTCGTCTCCCCGAAGTAGCCCCGGAGCGCCGCACTGCCCGCCCGCGCTCCGGCACGGGCGGGGAGGTGCGGAACCCCGGTTCCCCCTGTCCAAGCACATCGAGAGGCCACCATGCCCAACACCACGCTCATCGCGCCGGATGACGCAGTCCTGTCTGCCCTCGCCGACGCCGGCGTTGCCGCCTACCTCGACCCGGAAGACCGCGTGATCTACGCCCACCCGACGAGCGTTCCGCAGTCGAAGGCCCTGGACGGCATGCACGTCATGATCGCCATTGAGGAGGCGTGGTTCCCCAGCTCGGATGCGCCGCCGATGCGGGCTTCCGCGTGGGTGCCGGACGGGTCGCCCGACTTCCACGAACTCGGCACCGTCTACGCCTCGATCGAGGCGCGTCCGCTCGCAGAGGAGGCCGCCCGGTGCGCGCAGGCCGTCGCCGACTGGCTCGCCGGACGCCTCGCCGGGTTCGTGCTGCTGGCGGCGCTCGCCGAGTACGGCATCACCCCAGGTGATGGGCTCGCGATCACGTACAGCAGCCACAGCGACAGCTATGAGGTCCTGCTGCCGTTGCCCGGCGACCAGTACGCCCGGCTGGTCGTTGCCGACCGCGACGGCTCGGTGCGACACGTGCCGGCCGCCCACACCGGCTGGAGCGTCTTCCTGCACGACGAGCACGGTGAACCGCTCGGGGACCCGGTGTACATCGCGGGGGACGGCGCGTTCGTGGATTGCGCCGAGGACTCCGCCGCCGCGGCGGCCGTCATTGCCGACTACCTCACCACGCCGGTCTCCCGACACTGCGACTGCTACGGCAACGAGCGCCCCGGCCGGCCGCACGACGTGGAGTGCAACCGCTACCGCCGCCCGGAGCGTGCGGCATGAGCGTCGAGTACGGCGTGTTCGAGGACGGCACGGCGATGGTCGATGGCCCGTTCTACGGCGATGCCGGGCGCCAGGAGGCGGAGGGCGTCGCCGAGGAGCTGTTCGGCGCAGACGACGGCGCCACCCCCTACACGGTCGCAGAGGTGTGTCCGGACCACGCCGAGGAGCCACGCGCGACGTGCGGCGAGTGCTTCGGCGACGAGCCGTGATCAGCCGCCTTGAGACGTGGTGGAGCGTCGGCGTGGACTCCTTCGCCAAGGACAACGGGCGCGACCCGGCCGACGTGCCGCGAGAGCTGTGCGCGTACGTCACGGCGTCCATCACGGACATCAAGGCCCTGGACGACGCCGAGGGGTGGGCGCACGGCTACGGCTCCGCCAACCTCCGCGTGACCGGCGGCCGGGTCCACATGACGCTCTCTTGGCGCCTGAACGTGGACCGCGCCGCATGGGCAGCCGTCCGCGGGCTCGACCCGCGCGCCGGCGTCCGTCACGACATCGCCGAGCACACGGCCTTCGAACTCATCCACCTGCCCTCGGTCTGCGAGACCGACGCCGTGATGTCCGCCCGGTACGCCACCGGCCGCGGCATCGTCCGCCGCACCTGGACCTGGCACGACCGGCACCCCGACTCCGATGACCCAACTCGCCCGGCCACGACGGGAACTGCCGCCGATCTCGCTTCCGGCGCCCGCCCGGCGACACCCACTCCCTCGCTGCCCGGCCCCAGAAGCCCCGGTCTCTACGAAAGGAATCCGTCATGACCCGTCCCACTCTGCCCGCGGGACTCGTCCACACTCCGGCCGCCCTGGCAGCTCACCTGTCCGCGCACAAGATGCCCGGCCAGCGCTCCGCAACCGCAATCACCCTCCTGCGCCGTAAGCGCGCCCGCCGAAACCAGCCCTCCCCGGAGCCGAAACCGCTCGCCGAACGCGCCCGCGCCCGGCGGCACGCGGCCGTGATACGGGAGATCCGCCGCCGCGGCGGCGAGACCTCCATCGAGGGTCGCTACGGCACCGTGCAACTCGACCTCGTTGACCGCAGCGGCGGCATGGTCCTCGCACACGCCGAGGGTTGGCGCGCGTACGGCAAGTCCCCGGCGCGGATGGCGCGTCTGAGCTACCTGTGGGGCCCGGACGACGCCGGATCTGGCCCGTGGGCGGTGCGCGTGCCGGGCACCGCGACCACCGTCGACGACGCACTGGAGTGGCTTACCCCGGCCGAGGTGACCCAGGCACTGGCCCGCGGTCGACGGGTGCGGCGCCAGGGCGACGTGTACGCGGTCGAGACAACCCGGGCCCACGACGGCACAGGCGCCGGGTGGCTGCCTCCGTCGCACGAGTGGCGCCCCGGCACCCGCTTCCTGGTCCACCGGCCCGACGACGGCCGCCGCCACCGACCGGTGCGGCTGCCATGGCCGGTGCGGTTCATCCAGCAGACCGCCTACGACATGGGCCGCACCGGCAGCCGCGCCAACGCCGACTGACCCAGTCCGCGAGAGCCGCGCCCCGCAGCCGGCGCGGCCCCGAGACCACCACCCCCTGCCCTTGTTCACCGCCCCGTCGGGCCCTTAGCCCATAGGAATGCCATGACACACTTCGGACCACCCATCGACCTCTCTGACCTGGCCAACTTCGAGCAGGCGGACTCACGTCCCCGCCGCCCCGTTTTCGTGGGCCGCGTCTCCACCAAGGACAACCAGAACCCCGCGTCCTCCATACCGCGGCAGGTGGTCCTCGCCTCCGAACGCCTGGAGCCGGGGGAGGAGTTCGTCGCGTACTTCTGGGACGTCGAGTCCGGGATGCTGCCCCCAGAACTACGGGGCCTCGGGCCCCAGGAGATGTACGACGCGCTCGCCGTTCCGACCCGTCGGGACGGCGGACTCCAGGACCTCGTGGACCGAGCCGAGCAACTGGAGGTCACCCACGTCCTGGCCGAGCGCTCCGACCGCGTGGCACGCGCCATGCTGACCAGCCTCACCGTGGAGCATGAGCTGGAGCGTGCTGGCGTGGAGGTGGTCTACGCCAATGAGCCGACCGGCGGCACCGAGTCCGGCCGGCTGCGCACCCGCCGGTACAGCCAGGTCGATGCGGAGGTCTACCGGGCGAACCTGATGGAGATGTCGATGGGCGGGCAGATCCAGCACGCCATCAACGGCTGGAACCACGGCTACCCGGCCTACCCCTACATAGCGGTGATCGACGAGAACGCCCCGGTGCGGGAGAAGGGGCGGTTCGGTGCGGAGCGACCAAGGAAGAAGCTGGCGCCGCACCCCGACTCGCGCCGGTTCGACGCAGCCCGGGAACTGTGCCGCCTGCGACGGGAGGAGCACCTGAGGGCCGCGGACATCATCGCGATCCTGGAATCGGAGCCCGCCCAGTACCCGATCTCGGGTCGGTGGACACACGGCCTGGTAGAGGGGCTGATCGCGAACCCCAAGTTGACCGGTCACCAGGTGTACAACCGGAAATCACCCCGCACCGGCCGGGCTGGCTTCTCCAAGCTGAACCCGGTCTCGAAGTGGGTGTGGTCGCCGGAGGTCGTGCACAAGGCTGTGGTCAGCGTGCAGGAGTGGAAGCAGGCCCAGGAGGTCACCGCAGGACTGCGTGCGGGGGCGGAGGGCGGCTCGCTGCTGCGTATCCGCGCCGCCGCCCGTCGGCTGGGTCTCACCGTCACCGCGGTCAGCAGCAACGACACGCACACGCTGTACCGGATCGGAGGCCGGCAGGTGGCCTTGCCCACCCCCATCCCGGACATGGTCGTGCAGCAGGTCATCGAGGACATGGGGAGCGCGTCGTGAGCGAGACCATTGAGTGCCGGGCAAGCAGACGCGGCCGGACCTGGGTGGTGCGCATCCCCGAGCACGGGGTGTACGGGTACGGGCGGACGCTGAAGGCGGTGGGTGAGAACGTCAAGCAGGGGCTCACACTCATCGGCGTGACCGCGGAGGTCACGATCATCCCGGTGACGCCGGAGCTGGAGAAGCTGCGGTCCGTCCAGGACGCCTACACTGCGGCCTTGAGCGAGGCGGTGGCTGCCCTGGCTCTGCGGCGGACAGCGTTGCGTGACATCGCCCTGGCGACAGGAGCGACGACCACACAAGTGAAGCTGCTCCGTGCCGAAAGCGCGAAGGATTCGACGCCTCCTGCGGATTCCCACTGAGGCTTCTCGCTATCGGCGTCCAGGGACCGCTGAACGACCCAACCTTGCCGGAACGGCGTCAGTGCCGTCCGGCAAGGTTGGGTGCCGGTATGAACCCTGTCACCAGCCACAATCGGGCGCTGCTCGGCCCTTCCGTGCGGGCTTCAGAGGACTCCGCCCTTCGTACGGAGCCGCCGGGTCTCCGCGAGGGCGATGCTGAGCGCGGAGCCGAGTTGGTCGGCCTCTTCGCCGGCGAGGTTGGCTTGCTTCTCGGCGCGGCGAAGCCGGTCCTCCAGGAGCGCGCCGCGCAGGGCCGACGAGGCGCCAGCGGGCATCCCGTTGCTGAAGGCGACGACCGTGCCGTAGAAGCCGTGCATCAGGTCGTCCGTGCTCTCTTGTCCGTCCGGGTCGCCCGGGACGGACACGGTCGTGCGGGCGAGGATTTCGGCGGCAGCGAGGAGGCGTCCGGCCGCGATGGCGGGGCACTCAATGGCGCCGCCCCCGTCGGGGTCGATACCGAGCGCCGTCAGCGCCTTCTCGATCATCCGGCCCGCGTTGGGCCGTTCCGCCTCGTCGGTCTCGTCGGAGGCGGCGGTGTCCTGTTGGGTCATGGGCGGCAGCGTAGCGGCCCCGGCCGGCCGCCACCGGGACACTGGATTGTGCGGGTGAATAGGCGAGTTACCCGCACACTTCGCTACAACGGCACCAAATTGCGGCTGGTGACAGGGTTCTTACCGGCACCCGAACCTGGTCCCACCGTCGATGAGAAGACGGCCGATAGCGTCAGTCAGCCTTACCCGGTTGAGCGCGAATCCGCCATTGTCAGTGGCATGCCGTACTTTGCGGCCATGCAGATACGATCCGTGCTGTCCGCTGCTCTCTCCGCGGTGGTGGCAGCCACGACCCTGACGGCCATGGCCAGTCCCGCCCAGGCCGCCAGCAACGCGCAGACCTGCTCTCGGCAGGTCACCATGCGGGGCTACTCCGACGCCCTCGACAAGACCACGTACGAGGGTGCGCTCGTCGGCGACCTCTCATCTCTCGCCACGGACCACCGCGGCCACCTCTTCGCTCTGTCGGACAGGTCGAAGATCTTCGCTATGGACGGCCAGCTCCAGCCGGCCGGCGTCAGGTCGCTGGCGGACGAGCACGGCAACGCCCTGGACTCCGAAGGCCTGGCCATCGAACGCAACGGTGACTTCTTGGTCACCAGCGAGCTGGAGCCGTCCGTCCGTCGCTTCGACCAGCGCGGTCGGCTCCTCGGCCGCCTGCCGATGCCCGACAACTTCCGGGTCGCCCCAGCCGGGCACGGCATCTTGAACCGAACCCTGGAGGGCCTGACGCTCGATCATGGCGGCAGGACGCTCGTCGCCGCGATGGAGGGCTGGCTGACCACCGACGGCATGAACACCCGCCGGTTCCAGACGTGGGAGCGGCATGGCCGCCACGACTTCCAGCTGGCTCGACAGTGGGCGTACACCGCGGAGCCCGGCTACGGAATCTCCGAGATCGCGGCCACGGGTGACGGCCGCTACTTGGTGCTGGAACGGTCCTTCGCGGTGAACGTCGGATGGACGGCGAAGTTGTATCTCGCCGACCCGCGGCGAGCGACGGACATCAACGACGTGCAAGCTCTGGCCAACGACCAGCCCGGGGTCCGGTTCGCGCAGCGCACGCTGCTGGCGGATCTGAGCGGCACCTGCCCGTCGCTCGGCGCTGTGTCGCACATCCCGAACCAGGCGAACCCGCTGATTGGCAACGTGGAAGGCATCGTCGTGGTCTGCCGGGAGCACGGCGGCTGGCTGAGGCTGCGGATGACGACAGACGATGGCGAGAGTGCCAGCGAGATCACGCGACTCTACGACGTGACGGTGCGCCTGCCGCACTGAGCGCCAGCGCGCTGAACGCAACGGAGCCCCGGACGTACTGTCCGGGGCTCCATGCTGTTCGGGTGTCAGGCCAGGAGGAACGCCGCGGCGGTCGCGGCGCCGAGAGAGGCTCCGGCCACGGTCTGGGCGATGGTGTGGTACGTCAGCGCGACACGGGACCAGCACACCGCCGCGGTGAGGATGTAGGCGAGCAGCCACCAGGGTGAGTGGACAACGGCGAGCAGCGCGGGGACGGCGGAGGCAACCGCCGAGTCCACCGAGATCTTCCAGACGGTGTTGATAGTCAGGAGCCCGATGGTCATGGCCCACAGGGCGAGCATCGCGATGAGGATGCCGGTCGGCGCATCTCCGAGAACCATGGCGAGCGAACCGAGGCCGATGGACGCCAGGATGACGACGAAGATGGGGGCACGCTTCGTGCGGTCCACCACGTGACGGTCGCCCCAGGTGCCCCGCTTGCGCTCCCACTCGATATAGGCCGCGGGGATGATGCCAGCGCACAGCGCGCCGAGCAGGCCCCAGGGGATGCCGGTCCAGTCGCCAGCGGCTGCGACGCCGATGCCCAGCATGCCGGCCAGCAGGACGTTGCGGGGCTGGAGTATGTCGGTGACGGTTCGAGCCACCGTGCTGTTGGTCATGAGATTGCTCCTGCGGTGGCGAGCAGCCGCTGCGCCTGGGTCGTGTCGGCCTTCCGATAGGCGTCGGCGACGTGCCGCAGCCAGGCGACTTCGCTGTCCTGGTCAGTGGCCTGCTGCTGCTCGTACGCAGCGACGGGGCCCGCCGTGACGCCTTGTTTCTTGGCGGCGAGCGCCGCCTTCATCCAGTACGCCTGTGCGACGGCGCCCTGGTTCGTCTTGTGGTGCTGACCGGCAGCCTCTTGCGCGGCGGTCATCAGGCCGTCGGGGACGTAGTGGCGCAACTTCTCGATGGCGTCGGCCAGGTCGTGCACCCACCGGTCGAGCTGGAGGCCGGCATCGAGGTCTCGGCGAGTCAGTTCCTCGCGCCGGGAGCGGGGGGTCTCCATAGGAGTGTTGGGGAACGCCGTCATCAGCTCGTGCCACATGGGGTAGAGGCGCGCGAGTGCGAGCCAGGCGCGGGCACGGCGTAGCCCCTTCTCCGTAGCGGGGACCGACACTCCAAGGGCGAAGAACACGAACAGCAGTTGCTGCATCGCCTCGGTGCCGGCGTCGATGTCGTAGGCGATGGCGTGGCTGGGCTGTACGGCGAGCCAGTACCACATGACGAGCATGCGGCCGAACGAGTAGGTGACACCGAGCACCATGGCGAACGCCATCATCCCGAGCCCCACTCGCAGGACCCGGCGCTCCTCGCGCCGCCAGGCGCCAGCCCACTGGTAGAGGCAGATTGCGGATGCGGAGCCCAGGTAGATGTAGAAGACGGTCATGTAGGCCGTGGCGCCCCACTGGCCGGCGTGGTCCGAGACGAAGCGGTCGCTCGGCTTGGAACGGTCGACGATGGCGAAGAACAGCACCGTCATCAATGCGAAGGCGGAGAGGGCCGTCTTCGCTGCCGCGTGCTGGATGAAGCGCGACACCTTCACGGCCCGCGCCATCTCGCCATCGGCCGGGTACTGCCCGTAGACAGCGACGATGTAGTACATGATCGCCAAGATGGCGGCGCCGGCGCTGTAGTGCTTGAGCAGGATCGAGGCGTCCGTGATCGAGCTGTTGTTAAGCCCGATGCGGACGATCTCCGTCTTGGTCCAAAGGGCGATGGCGAAGCCGAGGAAGCAGCCCCAGAGGGAGCGTCGACGGGCGTCAGACCCACCGAGCGCGCGCCATATGGCGACAGCGGTCATCAGTGTGGCTACGGCGTAGCCAGCTATGTCGAGCACGGTGGTCCTTGGTCTACGAACGGCGGAAGAGGTTGGCGAAGCGGCGGAGTTCCCGGCCGCCGGATGGGCGCGAGAGTGTGTCGCCGAGTCGGCCCAGCATGTCGTCGCTCGGAACGTCACGTGCCATCCGGGGGATCAGGGACGCGGCCAATTCCGCGATCTTCTCCTCGTCGGTCCTGTAGTTGGCGCGGGCCTGCACCGTGGCGCCGCCCTCCAGGACGCGTTGGATCAGGTCGGTCTGGAACACGGGCACCAGTTCAGCCAAGGCCTCGGCGTCGAGCTTGGTGCCATGCCTCAGCCAGACGTGAGTCAGCTCATGGAGCTGTATGTGTTCGGTCTGGTACTCCGTCGGGCGCTCGCGATGCAGGATGACGTCGAAGTCGTCCGTGCCGATCCGCAGGCCGCACGCCGTCTTCAGCGAGACCAGGTACTCGGGGATCGGGTGAAAGATGATCGACGTTCCGCGCGCCTCCTCCATGTTCAGCCGAAGTTGCTCAATGGAGAACGGGTACGGGATGGGAAGGTCTTCCAGGCCCTCTTCGCATCGACGCTTCAGCTCGCGCAGGGACATCCTGACCTCACCTTGTGCCTCCCGCGCGTGCGCGGTATCCGAAGGGCGGCCGAGTGTAACGAGCGTTAGCGAACACGGGGCGCTCTACTGGGCTGATCTGCGGCTTGCTCCGCCCGGCGTCGCTTCTCCTTGTCGACAAGGCTGAGCGCGAGCTGCAAGAGGTCCGCGGGAACACCGGCGTCGCCGATACCTCGCCCGGCCAGGCCCGTGATGGTGCCGGAGCGCTTCTCTGCGAGGAACTGCAATCCGGCGACGACGTCAGCCTCGACCTCGGACTCGTCCTTGAAGTAACGCCAGTCCACACCAAAGCCGAGCCCGAGAGCACGCAGAGTGTCCTCGCTGACGTCGGTGACCTCACCGCGCAGGATGTTCGAGAAGTGGCTGTGCGAGAGCGAGCCGCCCGCGTCCTTGACGCGTTTCGCGAAGGTGCGTCCCGAGACTTCCTGGCCCGGGAAGGTCTCCGCGAGCATGCACCTGACCTTCTCTTGCAGCGTCTTCGGCTCAGGCGCCGGAGCCCTGTCCTCGCCGCTCATCCCGGCCCCCACGTCCATGATTCTGCTGACTCTCCAGATCGGGCGAATGCCTGCGTTTCCCCCATGCCCTCGGCGTTCGAGGGTCGAGTCAGTTTATCGGCATTTCGCAACCTGGTGATCAGGTAAGGAGGTTGGCAAAAGTGGCATTCCTCCCACTCACGAGTACCGGCTTGCGCATGCACGGATCGTGACTGTTAACTCGGTTGAACAGCGCACGGGCCCGATCGGGCGACTCGGGGCCAATCCACCCCAGCCACACTCAGCGCCACGAGGGGACGGAACATCAGTGAACACGCCACCGGAGCCCTGGACTTCGCCCAGCGCCGTTCAAGACGCACACACGGTGTCGATGATGCTCCCTGCCAACTGTCCCGCTCCCCTTTCCCAAAAGCCGACCCTGCCCACGGGGCTGTCCATCACCCGCCGCAGCCGCTTCGCGGTGAAGGCCAACGGGTCAGCCTCGATTCAGGCCAGGACCGTCGCACGCAGCGTCCTCGCCCTCATGCTCGGCACTGGCGACTCGGCAGAACGAACCACCCGCCGGATCGAGAACTGCCTCACCGAGCTGGTCGCCATCGCTTACACCCGCACCCGCGGTCACGACATGCTGTGTGAGGTCTGGCTGGACAGCGAGCACGTGTTCATTTCCGTGGAGCACGACGAGGCCCTGCCGGTGCACGCAGACCAGACCACCGTCGGCCTCAACGTCGTGAAGACCATCGCAGACGACTACGGCACGCACATCAACGGCACGATTCACCAGACCTGGGCTGCCATCCGCCGAGTCTGATCCCGGGTGTTCCCCGGGGGAACAGCTCACTGCTACGCCGCCACAGCCCACTCGGGAACCGGCACCGGCCGGTCAGGATCAGAGACATCCCAGCCCTGCCAGGCAGGGTCGATGATCTCGCCCGTCTCTTCGTTGACCACACCCTTCGGCACCAGAGGCCCCCTGTCCGGGAAGCGCCGAACTGCCTTCACACTCCTCATCAGCAGCCGCCATGCCCGGTAGAGCAGTCGCTCCCGGCGGTGGCGGACCCGACGCCGGTGCCCCGCCCCGCGCGTCCCACGTTGACCCGCCGCGGCGTTCAGCACCTCCTCGTCAGCCTCCACTCCGATCTCCCCTGCGAGCACCGGAGCAAGGTAGAACAGGCCCTCCAGCTCGAAGACCAAGCCGTCAGCGAGCAGGAGTTTCAGACGCCGGCCCACGGTCGTGCGGTGGACGCCGGAGGCCTCCGTCAGTTGCTTCGCGGTCTGACCCTCAGCTTCGTCCAGGAGGGTCAGCAGGCGAGCTCCGGTGGTGCCGTGGCCGAAGCGGTGGAAGGCGTCGTGCCCGATGAGCCGGCTGAGGCTCTTGGTGTCGGTGTGCACGGCCGGTACAGGGCTCCTGCCCCCCCTAGCGTCTGCGGATGGTGGGTGTACCGGTCCTGCACGTTCAGGCTTCGCCCAGTCAGGGAGGCACAGACGCCAGCGTGAAGCCTTGTCCGTACCGCTACCGGAGGACTCCAGCCGGAGCCATCCCTCCTCCTCGATCCGGCGGTTGCTGTCGGCGGCGGTCCCCGCTGCGCATCCCATCTCCTCGGCCAGCCGCCGCACCGAGATGCTGTGGTCGAGCCCGCCGGACTCTTCGCACAGCCGCAGTCGCACGGTCAGGTTCTTGAGGTCCGTGTCCTTCCCCCCACGGCAGGGCCATGCTGTCCGGTTCACGGCCTGGCGCACCTCGTCGATGGCTTCCCACGCGCTGTGGCGGCAGGAGATCGCGGGCCGGTTGGCGACGAACTCCCGGGCCTTGAGCAGCATCCCGGTGAGCTTGCCCTCGGCGTACTCGGGTCCCTTGCGGGCGCGCAGCAGCCGCGCCCATTCGCCGCCGGCCGTCGGGGTGTAGATCAGGGCCCGGTGGAAGTCCGCGGGGCTCCAGGCCCGGCCGGGCTGGGATGCGGCGACCGCCAGAGCCATGGTGATCCGGTATCCGGCCTCGGAGTCGTTGTGCCCGGCGTAGCGGCCTTCGACGTCGCCCTCCAGGAGCAGCCGTTTCATCTGCTCGGAGAGGCCCTTTGTCAGGGCCGGGTCAACTTTGGCGACAGTCCGCCGCTGATGCGGCCGAGATGTCGCAGAGATGTTCGCGCGATCGATTTGTCGGCGCGTCGGCCGGATGGACTGGCCGCGCGCATGGACATGGGGCATCATGACTCCGTGCTCTTGGGGTCTCCTGAGGGCACAAAAAGGCCCTCGGTAACGCGGGTTTGGGATGAACCGGGTAAAACCGCACTCACGTGCGGGGAGCCAACGGGCCTACGCCAAGGCCCGAGTAACGAAGCGGCCGGTAGCTCGACGCCACATCGAGTTCACGGCCTGGAGGAGTTCGGACGACCCGCTGCCAACGGGACCGACGTCGCACCTCCGTGCAAGGACAAGGACTAGGTCACAACGACCTCCACAGGGGGAGAGACGGACAGAGCGGATGCCACGGTCGCCGAATGCGTAGGGCAGACCTCCGTCGAGGGGGACAGGAAAAGACCAGACTGAAGACCAAAGAACGCACGTAGGCCCACCGGATGCCGGCGCACGACGCGCCACCCGGTGGGCCTAGCTGTGTTGCGCGATCCCGCCCGAGGGCAGGTACATTGGTCCTCATCGAGACCGATCCTCGTATTAGGTCTCCCAGATAGCCCCGTCAGATGCTCGCTGCAAGGTTTCCAGGCCTTATTTGCAGGGAGCGGCGGGGCTTTTCCGGTTCTTGTGGTCTTGTGGTGATACCGCCGTCAGGAGGGTCTCCAAGGGAGACACGCATGATCGCGACGATATTCGTGTGCACAGACTAGACCTTCCAGTCCCCCTCTCGGGTGCATCTTGACTGGCGCGCCGGGCCGTGTCGGTGACGATCTGTCATGACCGGCGCCGCCGCTCGTACCGCGTGGTGGCGTTGTCGGCCTGGTACTCGCACAGATCCTTGTCCCCGTGGTACGCGATGGGGATGTCCTCCTGGGTGTCCCACAGGGCCCAGGGCAGTTCCTGGTTCTTGAAGCGCTGGCCGTCCTGTGGCCGGTAACGGGCTTCGTACCGCGGTGTCGGGCGCGGACGGTGAGCAAGCGTGCCGGCGTCCTCGAACAGGCCCGTGAGACGGCGCTCGGTGTCGGGGGAGGCAGGCAGCGGATCGCCGCCATTGGGTGAAGCAGAGGCAGGGAGCGGCCACTCGTTGGTGTTGAGGCCGGCGGCCAGCAGCTCGGGGAGCGGGGTTCTGGACCTGCGGGCGAGGAGGTACGTCGTCTGCTCCTCGCGCGTGCCTGTACGGCGCTCGCCGAGTGCGACGTGCACGGCTTCCAACTCCTCGGCGATCTGCTGCACCTGGTCCTCGCGCCCAACTCTTCGTGCGGTCTCAAGGGCCTCGATCGTGCGTGACCGCCACGCGGTGATTGCTTCCTCCGCCATCTGTTCGTCCCTGAGCCGAATCGACGGGCAGGGCGGACCTGTCCGTAGGTCGTTTCGCAGTGCAGGACTCGCGAGCCCCGAGCTTGGTTCCAGGCCTCGGCGGCTTCTTATCCCGGTGCTGGGATAACCGGCCCCAGGCCCTCTTCTGCTGTTGGCGTCGCGCTCGGCCACGAGCGCGGCCCGCCGAGCCGAACTTGCGGAAGCCGGTGCCGGCGTACGCGTTTGAAGAGAACCGAGCCTTCCTCGCTGCGGGACACCGTGATGGTGCCGCGGCGGCGGCCGGCACGGAGCACCTTGTCCACCTCGACGGCAGGCAGGCCGATGAGTCTCGCGCTCTCGTCGGCGCGCATCCATGTCTCGTACGGCAGCCGGTTGATCTGGTCCGCCAGGGAACTCTGCATGACCGCCTCCCCCTTCACTTCTGGTGTGCCGGTTGCTCATCCCGGCATCGTGGGTTGACCACACACCATAGTGCACACCACGGCAAAGTCGCGATCTCGGCGAGGAGAGGCATGGATGGCCGGAATCAGGTCATACGCATCTGTAGACACGGTTCGCTTAGTAACGGTTCCGCAACAGCCATCCCAGGGGTTAACCCCGCACGTGACGACGGTATATGACGGAACGTCCGCTATTGCGACGTTGCGAACCGGGATGAACCTTCTGACACTGCGTGAATGACGGAATTGCCTCAGTAGATGGTTTTTCGATCCCTCGTGCGATTTGATGCTGGCGGACGTGTCTCCGCCTGTCGGAAGATTGCGTTCTAGAGCCGATCAAGACGGGGGAGCGATCCGGTATGCCCCAGACGCGTAGCGCGAGCGAGCACAAGTCGTGCGACGGCGATCTCGGGCATCCTCTGGAGGTCGCCGCAACCGCGGCGGCCAAGGACCCCACCAACAAGGCGGCTCTCGCCGAGCTGTTCGACGGGCTGTACGAGCCGGTCGTCCGATTCATGCAGGCACGCATCCAAGACCCGGCGACGGCTGAGGACTTGGCGCAGGAAGTCTTCGTGAAGATCGTGCAGAAGATCGACAAGTACAACGGGGGCGGCGTCTTCGCCTGGGTATGGGCGATCTCGCGCAACGTCTACAACGACTACTTCCGCCCGATGAAGAACCGCGGCTTCGAACAGCCCACCGGCGAGATGTGGCACCTCGACGCGCCCAGCGCCGACATGGGGCCCGAGGAACTGGCCGAGTGGGAAGAGCTGCGCCGAGCCATCAAAGGCAAGCTGGACAAACTCCCCGACCAGCAACATATGGTCCTTCTCCTTCGCATCACCTGCGGGTACTCCACCGCAGAGACTGCGGAGATCATGGGCAAACCAGTGGGTACCATTCGCGTGTTGCAGTGCCGAGCACTGGCCAAGCTGCGGAAGCTGATGCCCGAGGGCGGCAGCAGTCTGGCAACGTTTCTGCTGTCTGCTACCGAAGCGCAGCGGGAAGACGATGTAATACACGCAGCGCCGGTGATGCTGAGGAAGAGAAACGATGCTGGGTCTAGGGGATAGCGCCGTCGCAGGCCAGCTTGACAGCTGCCTGTCCGGCGACGCCGAGCCTGACAACCCCGCGACACGCGGCATGCTCACGGCTGCTGCGGCTCTCGCTCCGCGGCGATCCGTCAGCGAGGGCGCCCGTCAGCGTGCCTTCGCGGCCATGATGCGCGAGGCCGACCGTCGCGCCCGCCCCCTGACCGCCGAGCACTCCGAGGATCTTACGGACCCCGGCCTGCATGCCCGCGTGGCCCAGGTCGGCCCCGGCATGCAGATGCGCGTCGCTGACATCGAAGCGATCAGCGACGAACGCCTTGAGCAGATCGCGGCCAAGTTCGCCGACCGCATCCGGCGAAATGCTCCGGACCGCAATCAGTGAACGAGGGCATACAGGAACTCCATGTCTACGAAGACGACATGGAGACGGATTGCCTGGTCTTCGAGAACACCGAGACCGGCGTCACGGCCATCATCCTGCGACCGGGGCAGTCCTTCGGCAACGCTGTTGAGGCCATCCTGCGCGTCTGCCCCGAGATGAACCGCCCGAGCGTCCAGGACCTGGTGCGTAAGAACTGCCCGAGCATCGTCGAGATGAACGAGCGGCTGGGCGTCGACCAGAACGTCCCGCGGTTCGAGGCTGCTCCCGACGCCGGCGTCATACCGCCCGCCCCGGCCAAGTCCAGCGGAGCACACCGTCGGCGCCGGCCCCCGCGCTGGGCCCGCATCGCGGCCGTGGCCGCCCCCGCCCTCGTCGGTGGCGTCGTCCTTGCCAACTTGCTCCACCCCGCCGCCCCCAAGGCAACTACCGCAGGCCCACTTGCCCCGTCGGCCGCCCCGTCGGTCAGCCAGGAGGACAAGACCGCGGCCAGCACGTACAAGGACCCCTCCTTCGAGAAGATCGCCGAGGGGGGCCGGATAACGTGCGACCCGATGGGCGCGTACGAGGCGAAGTGCGTGGACCAGGACGGCAAGGTCATGACGAGCGAGGCGTCGGTGGGCACCTCGACCGCGTTCACGTTCTCCTACGACTTCGAGAAGGTCGGCTTCCGGCTCTTCCCCGACGTCGACTCAGCCTCAGCGTGGAGCGCCGAGGAGGGGAACAAAGACCTGTACCAGAACGTGAAGCAGCACGGCCGCGTCGTGCTGTGGGGAACGGACAAGAAGCGCATCACGGAGTGGGAGCAGCCATTCCTCGACGAGGAGCGCCGCTCCCGCCAGCATCACGGCGCCCACCCCATGGCCTATGCCGGCGACCCCGAGCCGCTCAGGGTCTCCGCGCCCCTTCCTGACCGTCTCGCCATTCTCGCGTTCGGTACGCTCGGCGTCACCGAGGAATCGGTTCAGCAGGCCGTTCACAGCGACGACGTGCAGTCCGTTCAGCTCCTTCAGGCTGTCCAACTCATCCTCGGCAATGCGGACTTGGGCCAGCTCGGGACGGTCCCATCCGGTGTGAACGACGCAGTCGCCGTTGTCCTGGACGCCAATGACCGGCCCGCGGAGCCTTCGGCCGACGTGCTGTCTCCGGATGCCCCGACCGCCAGCACGACACCGGTCACCCCGCCCGCGGCGAGCGAGCCCACCCCGCCGGCGCCGACTTCTTCTCCGGCCACAACGACGGCACCCGCGGCGGAGCCGAAGCCGGCCGAGACGACTTCGACAAAGCCCGAGACGAGCGACACCAAGCCGCCCGCCACGCAGCCGGAGGAGCCCCGCTCTCCGGCCACCACCACCCCGGAGCCGGAGTCTGTACCTGCTGACCCGGCACCCATCGATCCCGTGGCGGTGGTCGAAGACCTGGTTGACGAGCTGTCTACGAGCGACGAGCAGCAGGATGTACAGCCGGAAACGCCTCCGGCTCCCCCCGCACAGGAGGAGCCGGAAGACGACGGACTGGGCATGGACACCCTGCCCACTGCCTGGGCAGGCTAGAACGGCGGGTTCGGGTGACCGCCGCCGCTGTTCCACGGGTCACCGGCCGGAGCGCCGCCCGTGGGTGCCCCGGACCGCTGTCCCGACACCTTGGTCACCTTCGCCGTGGCGCGCGTCAGCGACGGCCCCACCTCGTCCACGTCCAGCTCGTAGACGGTTCGCTTCACCCCCTCTCGGTCCTCGTAGGAACGCTGCTTCAGGCGTCCCTGCGCGATGACCCGCATGCCGCGCTGGAGGGATTCGGCGGTGTTCTCCGCGGCCTGCCGCCAGACCGAGCAGGACAGGAACAACGCCTCACCGTCCTTCCACTCGTTGGCCTGCCGGTCGAAGGCGCGCGGGGTGGACGCGATGCGGAACTTCGCGACCGCAGAGCCGGAGGGCGTGAAGCGCAGCTCGGGGTCGTCGACCAGGTTGCCGACGACGGTGATGACGGTCTCGCCTGCCACAGGAGAAGGCCTTTCGGGGGTCGGGGTCGGCCCGCCGGACAGCGGGCCGACCGGAAGGGTCAGGAGAAGAGGAGTCGCCAGGTCAGCGGGCCAGGGATGCCGTCCGGGTCGCCGCGCAGTTCGGCGCGGGAACGCTGGAAGTCAGCGACGTTCTGACGGTCCGCCTCCGACCACTTCGGTCCCGGCCCGCTCGTGTAGTGCTTGCCGAAGCCCTTCTTCATGAGCTGCTTGCCGAGCAGGGTGATGTGGCTGTTGTTCTTGCCCGGCCCGAAGTAGGAGGCCCCGGGGAACGGGGGCATCGGCTTCGGGGCGGTGCCGCCGCCGTTGCCGGAGCCGCCGGGGACCTTCGCCTTGGCCTTGGCAAGGGTGAGCAGCTTGGCGAAGGCGATGTTCCCGGGGTCGCCGTGGAAGTTCTCCGGGACGTGGGAGTGGCCGCACCAGCCCTTGAAGGCGTTCCAGGCAGCGAACGACATCCGGGCCTTGGTGTTGCCGTACGAGGACGGGTAGGCCAGCCACGTATCGGGGCCGGTGAGCGGGATGCCGTTGTTCTTGTACTGCCAGGCCATGAACGAGGCCAGGCCATCCAGCGCCCAGTCGGGCGCGGCCGGCCAGTAGATGTAGTCCTTGCCCGCCTTAGCACCGTTCCAGGACTTCGCGTGCTTGGGATCGCAGGTGCCCACCAGCTCGATCTGGATGCAGTTGAGCGTATTCGTCTCGACGCCGCCGGAGGCGTTCACGAGAGCGCGGGCGGAGCGGGTGAAGCTGTAGTGCTGGTAGAAGTCCAGGCGCTTGGCCACGAAGTTCGGCTTCGCGGTGATGTTCGGGGCTTCGGCGCCGTTGCCGTACGACGGCAGCGAGGTGCCCTCGGTGGTGTGGATGACGCCGGCGTTCGGCTTGATCACGTCGCCCTCGTAGCGGGACGAGTAGTCGTACGCGCGGCTGGCGCCCAGGTAGTAGTTGACGGTCACGGTTCCTCCGGTGCTGGTGAGCAGGGAGGCAGCACCGTGCGGGCCCGTGGGTGTTTGTGTCCCGGGCTCAGCCGCCGTCCGGGCCGGGACCGTCGTCGGGCTCGTCGTCGGGCTCGTCGTCGGGGTACTGGAGGGCGTGCAGTGTCTCGGCGAGGCGGGTTGCGAGGTCGGCGGCCGGCCCGGTGTGCTCGACCGCGAGGGGGCCGCCCGCCGCGCCCGTCAGCTCGACTTCCAGGTGGTCTTCCTTGCCGTACTGCTTGCGGTGCTGCCGCTCCAGATACCAGGCCGCGGCGCGCCAGTCGGGGGGCGTGGTGATGGTCTCTTCCAGCACCTTGCCGGAGTGCGGGTCAAACTTGCGGTGTGTGGTGACGATGCCGCCGCGGCTGGCACGGCGGATGTCGAGCGCGGCCGATAGCGCGGCGGCAGAGCGGGCCCGCTCGATCTTCTCGAAGAACTCCACGAAGGGATCGAGGTCGGGGTCAGGGTCATTGCCTGCCGAGCGGTCGACGGCTTCGGTGCGGCCGTAAGCCATCCACCGCAGGAACGTCGCACGCGAGATGCCCGCGTTGACCGCCGCCAGGTCGACGGCGAGCCCGGCGCGGCTGGCCTCGATCAGGCGCGCTTCAACGTCCGGCGTTAGGAGCCGGGCGCGCGCCGGAGTAGCGGAGCGACGGACTTTGCGGCGGGACATGGCGGGGACCGTAGATCAGCTCGCCAACTACCGTCCCGGGCTGAACAGGTGGCCGCAGGAGGGGCAGCACACGCCGGCCGCGCGCTCGTTGTCGCCCGTGTCGCCGAATCCGTCGTCGGCGAAGTCGTCGCTGCCCCGGTCTTTGTCCTGGTCGCCGTTGTCCGGCCCCTGGGGCAGCCCCTCGGGGTCGACCTGGCGCAGCAGCTCCTCCATCTCGTCGTCGGAGATGCACAGGGAGTCGAACAGCTCGGTGTCGGACGTCGCGAGGTCTTCCAGGATTTCGGCGAGCGGGCCCGGGTTCCATCCGCCCGCGGCACCGAGGCGGTTGAGGAGGATCAGGACGGCGTGGGCTTGGCGGTCGTTCTGCGAGGACCAGCCGCGGGTGACGGGGACGAGCCACCCACCGTCGTCGTCCACCAGGAGGCCGTGCGGAACCGGTTCACCGCGGCTCTGCATCTCGATCAGGGCTATGCGGCGGCCGTGCCCGGAGATGACCAAGCTCGTCCGTTCGTCCACGACGGGCGTCTCAATGAACCCGTGGTCCTGGATGGACTTGATGACCCGTTCGATCTCGTGCTTCTTCGGGTTGCCCGGGTCCGGTGGGAGGTCGGTGAGCGGGATGTACGTGATGTGGCGGGGGGCTTGCAGGGGGCTCACGGCTGCTCCTGTCGCGCAGCTCGGGGCCGGGGTTGAGGAGCGGCCGGCGGTCAGCGAGCCCGCGGACTTCAACCGCGGCGTCCCGGCTCGCTACCGGGGCATGCCGTCATGGCCGGACCGTTCGGCCGCTCCTCGGCCGACGTCGTCCCACATGTCCGGACGGGGCAACGTCGGGGCCTGAGCTGGGCTTTCGGCGGGTGCGCGTTCCACCGGGCTCGTCTCGGGCCGGGGCGAACGTTGTCTGAGCCGAACGGGTTGTGTCGCGTGCGCGGTACTCGCAGACGGCTTTGACCTGGTGTACAGTCTGCGTCGTTGGCTGCACGAGCAAGCAGCTACGCCAGGTCTGGTGTAACGAATTCGGCCTTCACTCCGTCCATAGCGACGAAGGCCACCGGCACCAGACCTCAACGCTCCAAAGCCGGTATGAGCAAACCGGCGAACCAGAAGGGTCACCAGAGATGTCCGCACAGTCGGAAGAGCAGGACACCCCCGCCGTTGATGTCGGCGACCTGGCGCTGAGAGCAGCCGTGGCATACCGCGTGAAGTCGCGCGTCGCTGAGATCTGCGACCCGCTGATTGAGGCCAACGCCGAGCACATC
This sequence comes from Streptomyces sp. NPDC053427, assembly GCF_044544985.1. Taxonomy (NCBI): domain Bacteria; kingdom Bacillati; phylum Actinomycetota; class Actinomycetes; order Kitasatosporales; family Streptomycetaceae; genus Streptomyces; species Streptomyces sp. NPDC053427. The sequence continues at coordinate 74,760 of NZ_JBITYA010000018.1, forward strand.
AAGGCGACGAAGGGCCTGCGCAGCACAGAGGCCGAGATGCCGCTCGACAGCGGCGGGACCATGCCGGTTGGCGCGTTCACTCGCTCCCTGTCCAAGGCCAAGTTCGTCGTCGTGGACGACAAGAAGGTGCTCGACTACGCGGACGAGCAGGGGGAGACGGAGTATGTCGTCCGCCCCGCGTTCCTCAAGAACCTGCTGAGCCGACTGCGCTACGACCCCAAGACGGGCGTCGTCATCGACTCCACCACCGGCGAGGTCGTCCCGGGCGTCGGCTACGACCCGGGCGGCGTGACCACGAGCGTCAGCCCCAAGTGGAACAAGGCGGGGACCGAGGCCTTGGACGCCCGGCTCGGCTTCATCGCCCTGGCATTGGAGAAGCTGCCCGAGCTGACCGCGGGTGACTTCCTCACGGCGCTGGAGGCAGGCGAATGAGCATCCCCTACGGCCCGCTTCCGCCCAAGAAGCAGCGCTTTGCCGCAGCCGCCTGACCACTTCGCTCGGCCTGCCCGCCCCCGCGCACCGCGGGGGGCTCGGGCACCTCTCGCAAGGAAATCTCGTGATCCCCAGCGTCACCCGCCTGCGGCTGATCGACCAGGCCACCGACCAGCTCGGCGGCAGCGTCAACCCGGCAACCCTCTGCCTGTTCGTCCGGCACCTCCGCCGCGGCGACCTCGACGTCAGTGACTGGCACCGCTGCGCCGACCTTGCAACGTCGGGCGCCCTGACGCACCACCAGGCACGCGCCGCCGCGCACCAGCTCGTCACCGCAGGCCTCCTCGACCGCCGCGTCGTGCCCCGCCGCCGGCGTGGAGACAAGCAGCGCGTCGAGTACCGCCTCGCCCTCCCGCAGAAGCAGGAGACCTCCCAGTGAGCACGCACGTCGCCGACGACCTCGACGAGCAGTACGAGGCCGTAATGGGCCGCAAGGCCCCCTTCACCATGGTCCCGGACTGGATCACCCTGCACGACGAGCTCCACCCGCAGGCAAAGGCCGTGTACGCCGTTCTCGCGATGCACGTGAACGTGTCCAAGAAGGATGACACCGCGTGGCCGACGCGTCTGACCATGGCTGAGATGCTCGGCTGGACCCGCGAGCAGTCGCCGGACAAGTACCTCCAGCAGCTTGAAGCCGCCGGTGCCATCGACACCGAGGACTGGTCACGCCCCAACGGGGCCCGGGGCAAGCTGTATTACGTGCACCAGACGCCACCGGCCGGCTACACGGGCGTCACGACGGTGGCCGAGTGGTACAAGCGCCGCCGTGAGGCCCTGGCGGCGGCTGGTCCGGCGCCGAAGCCGGGGCGCCCTCGCAAAGACGCCACCGAACTGAAGGCGGCGAAGACTGCCATCGCGAAGAAGACCACTGCTGCGAGGCCTGCGGACGAGAAGCCCGTCAAGAAGACTGCGGCGAAGAAGACAGCCACCAAGGAGAAGACGCCCGAGGAACTGGCCCTCGACAAGAAGGCGCAGGACGGGGCCGATAAGTGGTGGACGACGGCCAAGGATCTGGCCGACAAGAAGAAGATGAAGCCGCTCATGGGCAGCAAGCGGCAGCAGAGCGGGTACTTCCTCAACCTGCGCACGAAGATCCGTGACGCTCTTGATGCCGGGTACGACTCCCGCGTCATCTGGCGGGCGCTGGAACAGCTTGGTGAGTGGTCACCGGCCAAGCGCGAGTGGGAGACCACTCTCGCCAGCCTCAACGGCATCCCCGTCGGCCGGCGCCCCAGCGGCCGGGCTCCGATCTTCACCAACTCCCAGTGGACCCAGGGCGGCGACGACCCGTCCGCACCCTCGGTCGCGCCGACCACGCCCGACCTGAGCGAGTACGGGTTCGAAGACGATGACGTGGCCTGACGGCCAGACCAACGAGAGGGGGGACGACATGTCACTCACCCTTCCGGCCCCGGCGCCGGAGATCAGCGGCTGTGAACCCGTGCGCGCGGGCGGCCCCATCGCTCACATCGCGAGCATCTTGCAGCGGCGCGGCCTGGAGCCGAACCGTGCGCTGGCCGACGATGACCGGCCGGACAGCACCGAGGAGTACCAGCGGGAGGTGTACCAGCAAGCCTGGGTCAACTCCCTGGTACGCGCAGGGCACTCGGACTACGCGCGGTACAAGCTCGCTCACCTGGACGAGGTCGAGCAGCACCGCGAGCACTTCCGCAGGTACATCGACCACCACGCCGAGGCACGGCGCCACAACCGGGCACAGCGGACTCTGCCCGCCGAGCAGCAGCAGCTACGCCGCCCGAAGATCATGCACATGATCGTTCCGGGTACGACGGGCGCCGGGAAGACGGTGAGTGCTGTCGCGGCCGGGAGCTACGCGGTCGAGCGCGGGCTCATGGCCCGGTTCCTCGTGCACTCCCACTACCTGAAGTGGATGCGGCCCGACGGGGCTCCGCCCGGGATGACGCAGCTCATGGTGCGTGAGTTCTACGAGCGGTGCGACGTCCTGGTGCTCGATGACGTGTGCCAGCAGATGGACGAGTACGCGACCAACCACGTACGCGATCACACGTCGGATCTGATCAGTGCGCGCATGCACTCGAACCGGCCCACCATCTTCACGACGAACCGCAACTCCGCGCAGTTGACCGTGATCCTCGGGGAGGCCCTGGTGTCCCGCATCGGCAGCCGCGCTCAGGTCCTGAGCATGCAGGGATCCGACCGCCGCATGCCGAAGACTTGGTAGGATAGGTGGCTTTTTGGGAGGACGCAGGGAGAACATTCCGGCTCCATGGGCCACAGTGATCTAGGCTGTCGGCGACCGGGCGCTCACGAGCGAGGGCGCACCGGAACGACGCTCCGGGAGGACATCACTGTGGCCCCATCCCCTTTTCTTGCCGACAAGTCCGAGGCAGAAGTCCGTGCCGCCGAACGGGTCCTCAAGACAGGCACCTGGGCGATCACCTCGGGCGCCGTCCTGTTCAGCGTGCTGACCGTGACCCCGCTCGTCGAGTCCGTCACACCGCCCGGCTGGCAGTGGACTGCTCCGATCCTGCCGATCGTCGTGGACGCGGCGGTCGTCATCGTGATTCAGCTCGACTCCGTCATCTCACGACTCGGCGGCAACGGCGGCGCGTGGCCGGCGCTCCTGCGCTGGATGACCGGATTCATGACGCTGCTGCTCAACGTTGGGAACTCGGCCCTGCATCACGACTGGGTCGGCGTCGCCGTGCACTCCACAGCCCCATTGCTCCTGATCGTCACTGCGGAGGCGAGTCTGTCGTACCGTCGCGCCATCAGCGCCGCGCTCGCACGCATCGAGAACGAGAAGGTTGCGGCCGTCGAGCGCCAGCGCCAGGAGCGAGAGGCCGCGGCGAAGCGCCTGCGCGAGGAGCAGCAGCGCGAGCGGAACGAACAGGAAGCCGCGGCACAGAAGAAGCGTGAACATGAGGAGCGCGTCGCCCGCGAGGCAGCCCAGCGTGAGGAAGAGCGACTGCGTCAGGAGCACGAGCACGAGCTGGCCATGGAGAAGGAGCGCGGCGAGCGCGAGGCGGCCGAGCGCAAGGACGCCGCCGACCGGGAGGAAGCCCGTCTTCGTGCGCAGCGCGAGTACGACCTGCGTATGGAGAGCGACCGGGCCGAGCGTCAGGCCCGAGTGGACAAGGAGAAGGCGGACCGCGAGGAGCGGGATCGTATCCGGGAGGCGGACGAGCGCCGCCGCCGGGAGGAGCGCGAGGAGAAGGAACGCCTCGCTGCCCAGACGCCGCAGCCTGTCAGGGTCTCCCCGGTCAAGGCCTCTTCCGCCGCACCGGCGGTCAATGCGAAGCTCCCGCGCCAGGCGCGGGCCGTCGAAGCGGTGGTCATGGCCAACGAGTTCTCCGGGATGACGCAGTCCGACGCTGAGCTTGCCCTCTTCGCGCTGTACCGGGCTGCCCGGGATGCGAACACCTTCGCCGACTGGGAGAGGGACAACCCGCTGTTCGCGCCGGGCGGCGAGTTCTGCGGCAGCAACCTTGGCCGCCGCCTGGGCCGTACGGATGCTGCCGGCCGCAAGAACGTAAAGCCCAAGTTCGAGCGTTGGTATCTGGAGAGCAAGGAGCAGGCGCAGGAGAAGGAATTGATCGGCGTGAGCTGATCCGTGCCTTCCGCTTCTGTGACGGCGGGTGCCTCGTATTCTCGGGGCGCTCGCCGTCGTCGTATCGGCACCAGTGAACGGACTGACCTCATGGACCCCTCACGCCAGGCTGCTGAAGCGCGGCTTCTCGCCGCCGGCCATGCGCGCGAGGTCGCGGACTTCGCCCGCGGCATCGTCGGCGACTCCTCCAGCGATGTCGCCGCGGCCGACCGCATCCGCGCGGCCCGGCGGCTCCGACTGTTGAGCCTCCAGGTGCTGAACTGGACCGTCCGCGCCGAGGTGCTGAGCGGGACGTCATGGACCGAGCTGGCCGCCTCGCTCGGCCGCGATGAAGACGCGCTGCGCGAGGAATTCGAGGACAGCACGCTCCAGTGGACGAAGGACCACGACGCCGACCCGGAGCAACCGGAGCAAAGTCTCGCAGCGGCCGAGGCCCTTGATGCCTGGTACAAGCGGCACGCTGACGGTCTGCTAGATCCGGCCACCCAAGCACCGGTTTCCAGTCTCTTCACACCCCCGAATGCCTAGCCAAGGTGGTAAACTGTAAACCACGCCAAAGGGAGATGTAAGGCCTCCTGAAGGCGCACCATGCCCCGGCACGAGCGAGCCGGGGCATGAACGCTCCGAACAATCAGGAAGGCATCACCGTGGCCGGACGCGTCGCCCCCGAGCGCCAGAGAACCACCATCACGCCCAACGGGCACCCGTCGTGGCCCATGCTCCTCCTTGCGGGGACGGAGAAGTCCGGCAAGTCCTACGAGGCCGCCAAGTTCTCCGGCAGCGACCTGATCGGCCGGACCTTCTGGGTCGAGATCGGCGAGGGTGAGGGCCACCACTACGGGTCTGTGCCGGGCGCCCGCTACGAGCTGGTACCGCACGACGGCGGCTTCCTCGACCTCCTCGACGCCGTCCGCTGGGCCGCCTGGCAGCCCCGCGGCGAGGACGGCAAGCCGAACGCAATCGTCCTGGACTCTGCGAGCATCCTGTGGGATCTCGTCGGTGACGAGCAGGCCGTGATCGCCCGCCAGCGCGCCGCCGTTCGAGCCGCGCGGCAGAAGCTGCCCGCTCCTGAGCCGAGCGACTACACCATCACCAGCGACCAGTGGAACGTGGCCAAGCGACGATGGGGCATGGTGATCGATGCTCTGCGTCATCACGACGGACCGGTCATCATCTGCGCGCGCATGGATGAGGTCACCCTGTTCGACGCAGCCGGGCAGCCGACCAAAGATCGCACGTGGAAGATCCAGGCAGAGCGGAAGCTTCCCTTCGAGGTCACCGGCACAGTCCAGCTCCGCGGATACCGGCGGGCGTTCCTGACCGGGATGCGCAGCCTGCGCCTCAACATCGACCCGGACGCGACTGTCCCGTACCCGGGGTTCTCCCTCGACAAGCTGATGCGAGACCTCGGCCTGCACGAGCTGCCCACCGCTCAGCGCACCTACGTGGCCCCGCGGCCCGAGGCCTACATCGAGGAGCACGCCGCCGAGGTGGCGCGGCTCGCCGAACGGGCGTCCCGCTCGCGGGACGCCCGTCGGCAGGCGGCACAGGGACAACTGCCCGACGCCGACGAGGTCTCCGCCGCCATCCGGACCGCCTTCGAGTCCGACGGCGACAAGCGCAAGGAGCTGGTCAAGGTCCGATCCCACTACGGGGCGAGCATCCTGGCGCAGGTCCAGGTCACCACCCCGTGGGGGCAAACGGACGCGAACTCGGCGATCGGCACGGCGCTCACCCACGTCCCTCCGTCCACTCCGACCCAACCGTCCGGACCGGCGGAGCCGAATGACTCGCGTCAGCCGCAGCAGCAGCAGACGCGGCCGGAGAAGCCGCAGCAGCTCAACCCGAGGGAGATCGAGCAGTACCTGACCGACGCTCTGCGCGATCCGGAGAAGGGCCGCGCACTGCTCACCGGACTTCAGGAGCAGTGTGGTCCGGGCCCGCTGCGGCAGACCGTGGTGAAGACCGAGTGGGGCACGATGGAAGCGAACTCGGCGATCAAGTTGGCGCTCCTCGCCATCGATGCCCGACTCAAGCCGGCCCCCGAGCAGCCGTCCGCCCCGGCCGCCGAACCGACCCCGCCCCAGACATCTGAACCCGCTTCAGTGTCTCCCCGGCCGCCTCGCGCGCACATGACCGCTGAGGAGCGGGCGTTCGCCAACTCGCTCGCGGAGGCGGCGTTCCAGGCGCAGATGCTCGGCGTGAGCAGCATGGACTTCCTCGACGAGCTGCTGCCCGAGGACGCGACCAGCATCGAGCAGATCCGCGGAGGATCGCGGCTCCTCGACCATGTCCGGACGCACCGCCCCCAGGTGTTGGAGGCGCTGCGGAGTCAGGGAATGACGGTGGCGGCGGACGAGTACGCGAAGTTCGGCGAGAGGGTGCCCGCACGGGGCATCCACCAGTTCATCAAGAAGGTGCTCCAGCCGCGTTGACGGGTGACGTGGCGTGCCTGGTCCCGGAGGGGCCGAAACGGATCTCCGCCGCCCCGGCGCAGGCGCGGTTTCACGTCACGTCACGTCACGCCATGAGGCGCACGGAGAGCATCACGGGTGCGCGCCCGGGTGCTGGCGGGTCAGTTCGGGTCCGCGTACCCCGAGCCGCGGAAAGGTACGACCCAACGAAGGTACGGGGTACGGCGGCGGCAAGGTACGGGGTACGGGGTCCGGCCGACGTGCCCGGGTACGCCGCCCGAAGGTACGGGGTACGGGGTACGGCCCGGGTACGCGGACCCGCAGGCCGCGCACGGGGGGTACGGCTCCGAGGTGTTCCCCTGGGGAACACCCCAGCCGGCCGTCGGCACCACGTAGACCGCGGCACTGCGGCCGGGACCCGGCGGACGGGTACGCGCCTCTGACCTGCACGTATGCGGCCGTACCGAAGAGGCGGCCTGCGCGTACCCGAACCCGTACCCGTGGTGCTCCCCGTACCCGTACCCGTACCCGAACGCGTCCGCTGGGCCGTACCCCCGCACTCCGTACCCCCGCCCGGCCGAGCCCCGTACCCCGCCCGGCCGTCACGGCGTACCCCGTACCCCCAGCGGCGGGGGTACGGGGTACGGGCGAAAACGAGAGAGGGCGTACCCACTGGGGTACGCCCTCCACTGCGATCGAGCCGCGCTACGCGCCGGCGCTCTCCTCGCGCTGTCTCTTCCGCTCGGCCGCCGCCGCGGCGGCGCGGTCCTGGTCGGCCTGCTGCTCTTCGCGCACCAGCTCCAGGAAGCGCTCGGGGTATTCGTCGGCGAGGCGCCGACGAGCGCGGGCCCGCGGGTTCGACTCCGGGGGGAGGTGGCCACGGCGCGCGATCAGGGCCGCGGCGACGTTGTGCAGGAGCTGGCTCTCGTGGTCCGCCCGAGCGCGGAACGCGTCGAGGCGCGCCCGGCGAGCATTGTTGCTCTCGCCCTCCGGCGCCGGGACGAATTTCTCCGGAGCCTTCACCAGGTCGGGGATCAGCCGCCGAGCCTTGCGGGCAAGCTCCGGGGAGCGGATGGCGTACGCGGCGACCTGGTCCACGTCCCCGTGCACCTGGTCGTAGATGAAGGCGGCGAGCGCCTGGCCGAACTGCCGATTGGTCAGCGCGCGGTAGGCGTCGATCTGCTCGCGCACCTTGGCCGGGTCCGGCTCCGTCCACTGATCTCGCTCGGGCTTGGCCTGGCCGCTCTGCTGCGTTGCCGCCATACCGGCTGGCCCTCCTGAAGTTGCTCGTGGCCGGCCGGTGCCGACATGGGGTGCAGGGCGAGGTGGCCGCCGTGCGACCGATCCCCCCGCGGGCCGGATCGTCCCGGGTAGCAGCCAGTACCCGGCCATCTTGGCGCTCTTCCTCGCGGCTACGCTCCGGGTCACCAGAAGATGGACCAGGAACCGCGTGGATGCTTCCTTCGGCGGTGAGATCGGCGGCACGGCGGCCACCTCGATGCGGATGATACCCGTGCAGTCCCCGCAGGGCCGCACGCTGCGGCGTTATCCGGCCGCTGTAGGCGATTTCCGGCTAGTGGCGGACTCGATGGCCGGAGCGACGCGGGTCGGCTTCCAGATCAGGTCGTAGGCGCTCTGGGATGCGGCCAGGAGACCGACAAACGTGGCGAGGGTCGGCACGCCGTGCTGGAACTGCTGCGGGCCGCCGATCGCGATGACCGTGACGACGCCGGCGATCAGCGCGGAGGCCACGGCAACGACCTTCTTCACGTGGGCAGACCATCGCGGCTGCTGGACTACGGCGGTGAGGAGCGGCAAGAGGGCGCCGACGGCGGAGCCCGTGGCGATCGAGTTGAGTGTGGACGACATGGTGAGTTCCCGTCTGTCGGTGGGAGGGACGACTGGACCCTGCACCCGGGCCGGGCCTTACGTCGCGGCCACGTTCATCGGCTGCCTTCGTCGAGGTCCGCGGCGATCTCCTCCGGCGGCTCGGGGGCGGGCCGGCCCAGGGACCGGGCGACCAGGCCGCGCAGATCACGGATGTACTCCAGGGCCGCAGCCTTCCAGCGGCGGTCCTTGCGCTGCTCCTCCTGGAGCTCGCGCACCTCGCGCGTCAGCTCCAGGTGCCCGGCCTCCAGCATCGTGACCCGGTCGACGGTCTGCGCGTGCATGGTGCGTTCCTGGTCGAGGAGCACCGACTGTTGATCGAGCATGCCGCGCTGCTGGTCGAGCAGCGAGGAGAAGCCCGCAGTCACGGTCTTCATCGCTTCGACGTACGTCTGACCCTCGGTGGCCTCGGCGGTCAGCTTGGCCTTCACGGTCTCCACGCGTTCGTCGGTCTCGCCTCTGCGCTTGACCTGCCGGTAGCTGAAGAAGGCGCCGGTAATGACGCCAAGGGCACCGAAGGCGGGAGCGAAGACGGGCGCCGCGGAGTTCAGCCAGTCCATGGCGCCTCCTCATGATGAATGGGTTGGGTGCGCGGGAGCCGGGACCGTAGCCCGCGGCCCCCCGCAGCCCGCACGTTGCACTACTGGATTCGCTTATGTCCTCGCGTACCGAGCGTCAGGGCGCCCCGGTCAGGGGCGACGAGGAGACGACGCCGGCCGCGGCGTTCCACCCTTTACGGATCGCGTCGAGGATCAGGTCATCCGTGACGGCTGCCGCCATTTGAGCCGGGTCGGGTGACCCTGCGGCAGCCGCGGCGATGAGGAGACTCGGGGCCACGACCAGGCCCGGTGTCATGGAGGCAGCCATCGCCTCGCTGGGGCTGAGCGCAGTACGGGCGAGGCTTATCCGCAGTGGGTAGCCCGGGGTGTCCGAGCTCTCCATCAGTACCTCTCTGGCCACCACGGCGATGCCCATGCGGATGCGTGGCAGTAAAGATGCCTCACAGGCCAGCGCGCACATGGCGGTGAGGGAGAGCGGGAGCGTGGGCATGGCAGAGCCGCCTTTCTACTTGGTGAAGGTCACTCGGAGCTTGGGAGGGTTGGTTTGGCCGTAGCCGCGGGCGCGGCCGTAGTACGTCGAGGACGTGCTGTTGGGGTCGAGGGCGATGCCGCGCCACGACGTGCTGTCGAACACGGCCGTGATGTCGACCCATTTGCCTTCGTTGCGGGCCCAGGAGATGGTCTTGGACTCCGAATCGGAGGAGAAAGTGGAAGGCCGTGACGTGTGCTTGTGGGCCTTGATTACGGCTTTGCCCCCGCTGTTCGAGTACCAGTGATCGAAGTACAGGTAGACCTCGGCTTTGATGATCGTGGCGCCGGACAGGTCAGTGCCGAGCGCGGACGGGAAGCCGATCAGGGAGGCTTGGACGCCGTTCGTGGAGCTGTAGTAGCCCTGGTAGCAGGAGTTGCCCCAGTAGCTGTTGTAGGCGCCGCGGTTGGCGTACGACCCGCTCCAGGTCGCCGAGTACGTCTTGGTGTACTTCTGCACCGGCGGGGTGGTGGAGCCGCCGCCAGTGTTGTATCCACCGGTCTCCGGGACGTGCGGCCCGATGTCCTCGACGTAGAACTTGCCGAGCGATGTGGAAGCTCCGTAGAGGGCGATGGTCTGACCGCTCGGTCCGAAGGCGTTCACGAAGGTGATGAGCATTCGCTTCGTACCCGCGCCCAGGTCGCTGCCGGGGACGATGTGTTCCAGCCGGGCCGTGAAGGAGTTGCCCACGGCCATGGGCCAGATGGCGACGTGCAGTTGTGAGCTGGTGATGGTGGGCGCGCCGCTCCCACCGTTGCGCAGTCGTAGCTGGAGTTCGCCGCCCGCGGCCGACGGGTTGGCTCGGACCTCGAACACGATCCGATACATGCGCGTCGGGTCGATGTCGACGCTCAGCTCCACGAAGCCCAGCTCACTGCCGGAGGCCGTGACGGTGCTGGCTTGGTAGTCGATGGCGAGGATGCCGCGCGGCAGCTGGTCGAGGTACGTCGTCCAGTCGGCACCGCCGACAGTGAAGCCCTCGGCGACCGTCAGGCGCTGGAAGCCGGCACCGCCGTCCTGGTCGATGGTGGCCACCGGCAGACCGTCGGTGCTGAGGGTCAGGTAGTTCGGTCGACCGGTCATCAGCGCCACGGCCTCTTCGCCGGCGTCGTCGAAAAGTTGCAGACCCTGCGGGCTGATCTCCGCGCGGGCCCCCGCGACGCCGGACGCCATGACGACCCGGCACGAAGCGTTGTCGTACTGCACGGTGCCCGCGGTGCCGTCTATCGACGAGCAGGCGACGCGGAGCTGCGTGGTGCCGGTTGGTGCTGCATCCGTGGGCAGACCGGTGACGCGGGTCCACGCGCCCTTGACCGCGATCCCGTCCCCGGTGGTGATGGTGCTGTATCCGAGGACGTTGCCCGATGTGTCGAGCCACTGGCCGTACAGGCTGATCCGGGCGCCGTTCCAGTCGGCCGAGGCCCGGTAGTCCATGCCGAGCCACAGCTTCTGTCCGGGCACGGCGGGAAGGGTCGCGAGAGTCATGGACCGGGTGACCACCGTGGCGTTCACGGTCGAGACCTGGAGGGCCCGCGCAGTTCCGTTGCCCGGCGTGACGATGGACCAGTACGAGCTACCGGCCACCCTCTGGTCGGAGACGGCACCCTCGAAGCTGGGGTCGGCGATGATGTTGCCGTCGGTGCCGACGGACAGCCGGTCGGCGGTGAGTGACCCAGCCTTGATGTGGGTGGCGTCGATGGTGCCTGCGAGGATCTTGGTGGCGGTCACCGCGTTCGCGGCCAACTTGTCGGCGGTTACGGACAACGCGGCCAGCTTGTCCGCCGTGATCGCCAAGGCTGCGATCTTCTCCGCAGTGATGCCGAGCGCGACGATCTTTTCGGCCGTCACCGAGTTCACGGCCAGTTCCATGGCGCTGATCGACCCGGCGACGACCATGCCGGCCGCGACGACCGTGCGGGCCTCGACGTTGTCGAACCACACCCGCCCGACGGAGGCTTCCGACGCCTCGACGCGCAGGGAGGCGCCGACCGTACCGGCCGGGGCCTGTACCTGATCCTGGGCACGCGCCCATGGGCCGCCGAGCACCAGGGGGGCGGTGGCGACGCCGTACCCGAGGACCCTGCCGTCAGCGTCGTCGTATCGCAGGAACAGCTTCGCTGCCGAGCCGTCGAAGTCGGAGGACGCCTTGGAGTCGAAGGCGAGGAAGTGCCGCTCGCCGGGCAACACCCTCAGGTAGGCGAGTTGGAGGCTGCGCCACTCCTTGATGGCGTTCGTGCTGTCGACGGACAGGGCGGTCGGGCTGTTGTTGCCGGGCGTGGTGAGGGTCCACTCCGGGTGGTCGGCGATGAGCTGCGCGGTCTGCGGTCGCTCGAAGCTGGGGTCCGGGGCGAGGTTGCCGGCGCCGAGCGCGAGCTGGTCGGCGCCGATCGCGCCGAGCTTCACCTTGGCCGCCGAGACGGCCTGTTCGGCGAGCTTCGTCTCGGTGATGATCCCGTCGATCAGGTCCTTCGGCACGGCCTGGCGTGGGGTGCCTTCCACGGCGGTGGAAGCGGGGCCGGTGAGCGCTGCGGTGTTCGCGGCGACGAGACGGACCCATACGGCGTCGTAGCCCTCGATCGCGATGGTCACGGTGCCGCCGAGCGGAGCGGTGATGGTGGCGACCTGTGTGCTCACGTCCGGTGTGAAGTCCGCGGTCGGGCCGACATGGACCTGGACGAGCGAGAAGTCGGACGGTGACTCGTATGCGTCGTCCCATTCGCCGTCCCAGCCCACGAGGAGCCCGGCGAGGACCGCTTCGAGGGCGGGAGGCGTGGGAGTGGGCGGCGGGACGGTGTTGACGGGGACCAGAGCGACGCCGCCGTCGGGCTGGACGCCCACGCTGCCCTTGAGGGTGCCTTCGTCGTCGTAGATGTCGAGAGACCCACCGCCCTCGATCGATGTGAAGCCGGCCTGCGTGGAGCGTTCGAGCGCCTGGAGCCGACGGTCGTAGTCGGCCAGCATTTGCGCGAAGCGCTGCGCATCCGACTGGTTGTCCAGGAAGGTCGCCATGGCCGCGGATGCTGGGGGCCGCGATCGGTTTGCGTCTCGGGCTGCTGTTCCCCTGGGGAACAGCAGCGGCTGGGATCAGTACACGAACTGGTCCGAGCGCTTCAGGGTGAGGATGCAGAAGTCATCCGGGCTCAGCTCGTCGCTGATGATGCGATGCCAGATCGCGACGTCTCCCACCCACGGGACGTGGACCTGGACGAGGATGTCGTCGCCCAGGGACCAGGACCCGAAGGGGGCGTTGGGATGGTTACGGATCTGCACGGCGGGGATCTGCAACGCCTGGCTGCGGCCCGCCAACTCTCGGGTGCCGCGCGTACGCAGCGCCGAAGCGGAGGACAGAGTCTTGTCCACGACGGTGGCGACACGTCGCAGCCTGCCCCGCCGCCGATCGAGGTCTGTGACCTGCGCCCGCTTCATCTTCTGTCCTTCGCCTTTGCCGAGGACGATGACTTCGTTGGCGTACTCGTCGCCCAGGCCTTCCGGCTTGGCGATGGCGGTGACGTTCTCGCCGTCGGCGAACCTCAAGTCCGACCGCTTCCGGCCGAGCCGGGGCTTGCCGAGCCGGATGCGGTGCTCGATCTGGTTGCTGGTGCTGTCCACCCAGGCGTGTGTCTCGATCCAGTCGAAGGGCTGATCACGAGCGAGGGAGTCGAGCGTCTGGCCGCAGTCCGGATTGTTCCACCAGGCCAGTTCCCACGGGTCAGTGCCGTCTGCGGCGCCCAGCTTCTCGCCCAAGTCGTGACTGTCGATCTTGAGGCCGATGTTGCCGAGCGGACGCGACTGGACGTGGTTCCACACGTTGCGGAAGGCGTCGTACACGTCGACCCTGGGCCCGCCGTAGGGCTTCGGCGGCTTGGGGACCTTCTGCTTGCCTTTCCGGCCGTCCACCCATCCGTCGTGATTTTTGTCCTTGCCGGCGGCCGGGTCCTTGGGCGTGATCAGCTTCCCCGAGATCAGGTAGCTCTCGTACGGGATGCCCTGCGGGTAGCAGGAGAAGCCCTCGCACGCGATGGTGTACTTCGCCTCGTCGTAGTTCGTCTTGGTGACGATGCCGCCCCAGCGAATGTGGCCGTCGACCTCGGCGTACAGCTTGGTGCCCCATTCCTGGAGGAGCGGGGCACCGTCCGGGCCGATCATGCGGGCGTACTCGGGCTCGATGGTGCCGCTCATCGACCCGGGTCCGGAGAGGTCTCGCTTTGGGTTGGAGGACAGTGCGAAGGGCACGTCCCAGTCGAGGATCGTCTCGTCGAGCGCGCGTTGGGCGATGAACCGCCAGCCCTCGGGCATCAGATTGCGTCCTCCGTCGGGTCCTCCACGAACTCGATGTCGAGGAACACCGCGGAGCCGCCGTCGGCCTCCAGGACGCCGGTGTAGCCGCTTTCCCCGGCGCCGACCAGGAGGGCTTCCACGACCGTGCCGCGCATAGCCGTGGGGATCGATATGGTGCCGCCGCCGACGAAGGTGTGCCGCTGGGTGTTGCCGGTGTAGTCGCAGTGGAAGCGGACTTCGGATGTCTTGATCGAACCGAGCTGCACGGTCAGCCGGCCGTAGGAGTCCTTCTGGTTGCGCTGGTCGAGCTGGGCCCACGTCCCCATGAGGGTCGCGGACGTTGCCCACTCGGGGATCTCGATGTCCCAGCGGGCCCCGTTGGGGAACTCCTCCCACGATGGGTACTTCACGTTTCCGACTTCGTCCGGGGTATCCCACGTTCCGCGGAGGGCCCGCACGACGCGGCGTCGGCGCGGGTTCGCCATCTCCCGCATGTCCTTGATCATCGCCTGCGTGATGGTGCTCGTGTTGGCGGGGATGTCGATGCGGGCGAGGGTGATGGCGCTGTCGTTTGGCCGGACCTGCTTGACCCGGGTCGTCGTCTTCGGGACGTTCGAGATGACCCGCGTGTAGACGTACGGGCCGTTCGCCGGGTCGGAGGGATGGGGCCACGTCTCGCCGTAGCTGTACGGATTCTCGATGCGCGCAACGATCAGGTCGGATCTGGCCGCTGCGCCGGTGGCCGCAACGTTCACTTGGTCCGCCGTCGGCAGCCGGGCCGCGTACGCCTGGTACGTCGCGCCGGCCGCCCGGTTGAGAACGGCGCAGGCTCCGGTCATGACCTGCACGGCCGCGCCCGGAGTGGCCAGGGCCTTCACCTGGAGATCGGAGTTCCCGATGATGCCCTCGGCCCCTGCGAAGGCGGCGTAGGCGAGGAGGCGGGCGACTTCGCTGGAGTGCTCCGCTTCTCCCTCGGTGAACCACGGCACTGAATCCCAAGGCATTTTCGGTGTCCTCCGCTGCTCGGTGATGGGCAGCGGGACTGTTCCCCAGGGGAACACCTTGTGTCGCGGGGTGACCGCGGCTGCTGTTCCCCTGGGGAACAGATCGTCAGAGGTAGGCGTAAGCGTCGCGCCAGGCGACGGTCATGTACGACCTACCGGTGGCGTCGGAGCCCCGGAGCACCAGGTCTTGCCGGCCGGTCGGAAGCAGCAGTTCGGGGAGCTTCGGCGAAGCGCGGGTGAGGTTGCCTGCCACAGAGGCCGAACCATTGCGGAGCACGGTCAGAGCCCATGACCGGGAGTCGATGACCACGCGCTCACCTGCCGCGAGGGTGAGGTCGAGGCCCACGGTCCACTTCCCGACGAGTTCGCACGACGGCTTCGTGACGGGGCCATAGATCGTAATGACGGCTGGTGTGGGTCGAGTGCCTTTGACCAGGATCTCGCCCGGCACCTTCGTAGCCCCCTGGCCGGTCATCTTGAGCGGTGTCGTCAGTGGCCCCTTGAGGCCGCGGTGAGGCGCCGGGTTCATCGTGACCGTGGCGACCTGCTCCACGTCGTCGTACGCGATCCCATCCACGGAGACGAAGGTCGCGACGACCGCGGTGTAGCCCTGCCGCGTGAGGCGGCTGGGGGCGGGGGCGGCCTTTCGCGGGCGCCCGTAGAAGCGGCGCGCTCGGCCACCCTGCGTGGTTCGCAGTACGGCCGGGGTGCCGAAGCGCCTGCGGACGGCTTGGGCGTCCCATGCCTGTTCCAGGGCGGAGAGCGCGTCGAGGTTCGCACCGTGCCGGCCGAGGCGCGTGGGCGAAGCGTCCACGGTGTCGACACCGATCTCGAAGCTGATGGTGGCCTTGCCGCGGAAGTCCTGCCCGAGCCGAACGCCGTCCCGCCGTGGGTTCGGGGTATCGCCGGAGTCCACGTCCTCATAGGTGATCTCGTACGGGGTCGGGTCGAGCAGGTAGTAGCCGCTGCTGAAGGTCCCGAAGGTGAAGTTGGCATCCGGATAGATGCCGTTGCTGCTGTAGGAGAGGTTCCATTCGCCCTCAGCCAGTGGCATGTGCGCCTCCTCGGCGGATACGGCGCAGCTCGAACAGGGCATCGCCCAGGGCTTCGCTCGGGGACATGGGGGTGCCGGCCATGGTCAGGTTGAGGTCCCCGCCGACGAGCGCGGTGTTCCCCGCGGGAACAGCGGTGCGGGGGGCCGACAGGGAGCGCACGGACTGGGCTCGGTTGAGAGCAACTGCCCCGTTTGCGTACTGCTTCAGTGCTCGCTGGGGGTACACGACGGTCCCGCCGAAGAACTGGGCAACGGTGTCGAGGATTTCCTCCGAGCGCTTGCGCTTGGACGGGGCCAGCGGGATGTACGCCTCGCCGGGGTAGGTCTCCGGCTCCGCCCACAGGCGCATCTCGCCGGCCCTTGCGATCTGGGCGATGTGCCGCTCGGCTCCGTTCGCGAACGCCCTCACGCGGCCGGTCATGCTGCGGATGCCACCGTCGGCGTACTTCACGATCCCGCCGTCGGCGTGGCCGGAGACGACGGAGGGCTTGCCCTCGGAGTTGTACTTGACCGTGACGGTGACGGTCCTGCCGGTCAGGTTGTTGATGCGCTGCTGGATCGCCTGGACCTGGGCGATTGGCGTCCTGTTTGGTGCCGTGATCTCGATCTTCTTGCCCTTGAGGTCTTTGACCTTGTAGCCGAGGCTCTTGATCTCCTCCTGAGCAAGCTTGGTCGGCGCCTCCATCTTCAGCTTCTTGCCGGCAGGCAGGCCCGCGACCCGGTTACGAATGCCAGTCAGGTCGGTGGTCGCCTGCTTGACCAGCGTCTGCACCGTGATCTTCTTGCTGCCCGGCGCCCGGGACAGGTCGCCCACGAGCGCAGCCAGGTTCGACCTCGCCGCGCCAGTGGGCGCGGAGATGGTGACCTTCTTGCCGCCAGGCAGCTTGGTGACCTCAAAGCCGAGGTTCTGCAACGCGGCAATGGCGCCGGCTGTCGGGGTGGCCACCGTGATGGTCTTGCTCTTGGGCAGGTTGAGGAGCTTGGTGGACAGGCTGAGGATGTCGGCCGTGGTCTTCTCTATGCCGTTCGCCTGGAGCAGGACGGACACGGAGGACGGGATCAGACCCATCTGGTTGGCGAGGCCTGCGGCCTGGTCCTTGGTAAGTCCTAGGTCCGTGCCGTACCTGATCGCCGCGTCCCTGGCCTTCTGGACTTCACCCTCAGCCTTCTTCATGGCCTCGGGCAGAGTGATCTCGTTGGCTTTGGCCATCTCAAAGGCCGCGTTCGCCGCGTTGAGGGAGGAGTCCCGTAGCTCGCTCAAGTGAGAGTTGTAGTCCTGGCCGGCCCGGGTGGCGGTTCGCAGGCTGCCGTCCTGGTTGATCAGCTCCTTCCCGGCGTTCTTGAGTTCGCTGGTGTTGGCCTTGATGGCGTCGTTCACCGACAGGACCGCAGCATTGAGACGGGTTTGTGCGTCGTGGAAGGACTGCGTGCCGCCCGACAACTCATCCAGGGCACGCTTCAGGGAGTTCACGCGGTCGTCTGCGGTGGCAGTCGAGCTGGACATGCCCTCGACGGCTGTCTTCAGCCGGGTGAACGAATCGGTTCCTGCGTTGCCGCTGGTGCTGGTGGCGTCAGCAAAGTCCTTGTACTTCTGTTTGCCCTTCTCCAGCTCACCGCTCATGGACGCCAGGCCGTCAGCAGCGTCCTTGTACACCTGGCCCTTGTCCGAGTAGACCTGTCGGGTCGCCTTGCCGCCGGCGTAGTCTTCCCAGACCTTGTTGGCCTCGGCGACCTTACGGAGCTGCTTCTCCAGCTTTTCGAGGCCATCGCCCTCGTCGAGGTAGGCGTCAGTCAGTTGCTTCAAGCTGACGTTCGCGCTGCGCATCTTTTCGACGAGCTTGCCCTTGCCGTCCGCAAGGCTGGTGTCCTGGAGGAGCTGCGCGGCTTGGGCGCGGACGTTGGCGTCGATCGCGCCGTTGGAGTCGCGCAGGGCTTGTGCGAGAGAGCTGATGCGCTCCTTGTGTGCTTCCGTGGCGCGGGCGGATCTCTCCTGGCTGCTGGCCCAAAGGCCGGCCGCGATGGTGGCGCCGGCGAGGACTGCGGCCAAGGGGCCACCGAGGGCGGTGACGATGCCGCCCGCAGCGGTGCGCAGGCCTCCGGCCGCGACGCCGACGGCTCGCATCGATCCGGACAGTCGACCGCCGCTGGACGCCGCCGTGGTGTACGCGGTGCCCATGCGCTGCCACAGCGAAGCCTGTGTGGTCACACCGGCCGCCGTGGTGGTCGAGACGGTGCCCACGTTGCGGATCGACGAGACGAGCCCCTGGACCTTGCCCGAGATGCTGGTGACGACCTTCAGCATCAGGAGCGTTCCGAGGAAGGCTCCGAGGGCGAACCCCGCTCCGGGGACCACGTTCATCAGCCCGTTGAAGATGTTCAGCAGGCCGTTCAGCGCGGACAGGAGAGTACCGAGGCCGATGCCCGCAGATGAGAGGGACGCAAAGGCGCTCGCGATGTTGGAGATCAGGCCGATGACCGCGGGCCCAACCGAGCTGCCGATGGCGTTGAGGAAGGCACCGACCGCGGGCATCAGTTCCGTGCGAATCTGGCGGACCAGGTCGGTGACGCCGTTGTCCTTGGCCATCCGGCCGAGGCCTCGAACCAGGTCGCCGACCAAGGCGTTCAGCTCGTGGAAGGTCGGAGCTGCGTCGGCGAACACCTTCTTCATCGACACCTGCCCCTGGGCAGAGTTCGCCCAGCGGGCGAACCGGCCCATTGACCCTTCGAGGCCATCGAGGAGCGCGTTGCCGGCGTCCTGCCCGGCCCGGCCGACACCGGCCAGGCCCTTGCCCAGGTCGAGCGTTGTCCGACCGAGCTGCTTGGCCTTCTCCGCGGCGTGATCGAGGAACTTGCCGAGCGAGCCGGTCTCGCGGCCCGCCTGCGCGGATGCCCGCAGCCAGAGGGTGAACTTTTCCCCAGCCTCGGCGACGCGCTCGACGAACGGGCCGGAGCCAACGAGGAAGTGCCCAGCCGCGGCGCCCAAGTTGGCGACGCCGTCGGTGACGTTGCCGATGACCTTGCTGTTGGTCTTGGCGACCGTCTGGAAGTCCTTGGCGAACGGGCCGCTCTGCATGGCCTGCGCGCCGCGCTTGGCCAAATTGCCCATCTGCCCGGCGGCGTCCCCGAGAGACGACTTCAGCAGCGGCAGGACCGCGTTGGACAGAGGCTTCACCTCGTCAGCGATCTTCGAGAAGAAACGTTCCTGCACGGACCGTTTCATCGCGCGCCATTCGCCGCTGAGGCTGGCGACGGACTTGACGGTGGCGCGAGCCGACGTCGACAAGCCCTTGAGGGACTGGTCAAGCGCCTGCTGCTGTGCCTTGGTGAGCTTGCTGCCCTCGGCTAGTTGAGCCTGCGCCTTGAGGGTCTGCTTCAGGGCCTCACCGAAACCACCAAACGCGACCTTGGTCGCGATGGCCGCGGTCCCGGCGGCGGCCATCAGCCCGGGTATGGCGCCGAGGACGCCGACGGCCGGCGCCGCTGCGGAGACCAGAGCGGTGAGCCCGGCACCGTACTGGGTGAGGGCAGCGATGGCCGGTTGCGCGAGCGAGACGATCGCGCCCATGGCCAGCGACCGCAGTCGGCCGCGACCGCTTCGACCGCGACCCGATCCGCCGAGCTCGAAGGGGACGTTGACCGGGTTCTGGTCGGCCTCGCCCTGTGCTCGGCCCAGCAGGCTCCGGACGCGGCTGAGCAGTCCGCCACCGCGGGCACCGTCGTCGTCAGGCCGGATCGGCACGCGGACATCGCTGTCCGCGGCCCGCCGGGCGACTTCCTCCAGCTCGCCGCGGAGCCCGTCCCTGTCGACGCGGACGTTGACCTTCGCGGTGAGGCCTGCGGAGGCCTCTTTCACCGCGTTCTTCAGGCGTTTCCGCAGGCCCTTGTCGTTGACCTCGATCTTGACCTTGGCGGCCAAGCCTTCTGCGGCCGTCTCAACCTTCGTCCGTAGCTCACGGGCGAAGCCGTCGAGCACCGAGACGACCGTGACTTCGAGGCGGCCGGCCTGCAAGCCCTCAGACACTGGGGCGCACCATTCCTCTCCGGGCGGCAGCCGCGAGCATCTTGCGGTGGCCGTTCAGCGGGGCAGGCTGCTGCGCCGGCGAACTGTTCCCCTGGGGAACAGCCGGGGCCGTGTCGTACGGGCGATTGATCGTCCGAGGATCTTCACGGCGCCTGTCGGAGGCGAGCAGTGAGACTTCCTCGATGAGCTGCACCAAGAGTTCGGTGTGCACCGTCCAGCCGCCGATCGGCGACGAGGCAGTCCGTGACCCTTCGGGCAGGCCGTCGAGGAGGACGGTCAGCCGTCGGACGCCGATGAAGCCGGGCTGCCCTGGGCGGAGCCAGAGCCTTCGGGCGTCGAGCTGGTGGTATCGGCTGAGGTCGGACTCGACATCTCCCCATCGCTCGCGGAGGAGTCGGCCGACCTGAAGAGCTTTCCCAGGTCCACCCCGTAGACGGCGATGAGGGCCTTGGTCAGGCGGACGTAGTCGCCGATGGACGGGCGGACCCTCTTGAACTCGCGGTAGGTGTCCTCGCCGAGGAGCGCCTTGTAGATGTCCAGGACCGCGCCGTAGAACCGGGCGGGGAGCTGGGGCCGGCGGAACAGCATCTCGACCACTTCCCCGGTGGTGGTGGTGCCGTCCTCGGCGTTCACGATGTCGTGCAGAACGCCCATGAGGTCCAGCTCTTCCGTGAAGAGCGGGTCAAGGCAGTCGGCCGGGATCTCCGCCGGGAAGATGAACTGCTCGCCGCGCAGGAGCACGGGGATGCCATGGGGGTACTGAACCTCGCGGCGCTCAGCGTCGAGGTCGATAACGAAGGTCATGAGCCGGTCCTCCCGGGGTGGGTGTTGAAGCCCGGGGAACGTAGAGACGCTGACGCGCTTGCGTCTCGGGCTCGGACCTGGGAAGGGTGGAGCCGGCTGGCCTCTATCAACCTTGATAGAGGCCAGCCGGCTCCATGCTGTTCCCTTGGGGAACAGCTCGTGTGGTGAAGCTCGGGCATGTGGCACCAGATCAGGGGGTGCTGACAGCTACTCTCTATCCCGAACCAATCGTCCGAGAATCGGAGACCTATCTATGAGGAGCCTCAAGGGAGGGGCTGCGAACCGCAGGGGTTCGGGAGTCGGTGGTGAAGGAACGGCCCCGGAGGAGCCGAAAGCCCCCCAGAACTTCTACCAGCGCGTCGAAACCGAGGGCGCCGGCCTCGAACTCGACTTGACGGACATCTCGCCCAACCCGTTCAACGACATCCGGTCGATGGGCGATCTCGACTCCCTGGCAGAGAGCATCAAGGAGGACGGTCTCCTTCAGGACATCGTCGTGATGCACGCGGCGGAGTTCGCCAAGATTTGGCCTAAGCAGGCCGAGGGCATTGAGACCAAGTTCGTCATTGCCTTTGGAGAGCGCCGCTGGCGTGCTTCGGAGAAGGCAGGCAAGACCAAGATCACTGCTGTTCTCAAGAACGCGGTGATCTCGAAGATCCGCCGCGTTCTCCTGGTCGAGAACTTGCAGCGGGTCGGATACACGCCCATGGAGGAAGCCCGCAACTTCTGGCGCCTGCACAAGGAAGAGGGGCTGTCCTACCGGGAGATCGCGAAGGAGGTGAAGATCGGCTCGACGCATGTGTCCCGGCGCCTCCAGCTTATGCAGCTCCCGCCTGCGCTTCAGGGGCCGGTCGACAAGCAAGAGCTGGGCGTGACCGCCGCGCGCGACCTCGTTGAGGGCCTGGAGTCTCACGAGCAGATGGAATGGGCCTGGGCCCTCGTGCAGAACGAGGAAGTCAAGGTCAAGGCCGCCATCAAGGCCGTCATTTCGGGGCGTTTGCCCGATGGACGGGCGCTTGACGTCCCCGAGCAGCGCACCGAGGCGGAGGAGACCAAGGCAGAGGCTGGGGCCGACGCCGAACCGGAGGAGACCACGCACGAGGAGGGCGCGGAGCAGTCTGAGAAGAAGGCTGTCGTTGCGAAGCCCGAGCCGAAGTCCCCCGCTCAGAAGGGCCGGGTGGTGCCTGCTGCGGATCGCTTCGCCCGCGAGCGCAACAACGCTGCGGCCGACCGGACTGCTGCCTGCCTGCACCTGGTCAGCAGCGAGTTCACGCCGGACGACAAGCAGCTCTCCGACCTGTTCGCCCGCACGATGCTCTCGCCTATCCAGCAGGGCCCCGCGAAGACGAAGGCACACGCCTGGCTTCGTGAGGCGGGAAGGGAAGTTCTCGGGGTTAGCGATTCCGATAGCTACTTCCAGGCCGTACTGTCCTCTGGGAACGACGAGCTGATCCGGCTGGCCACCTTCGTGACCGCTCTCGCGGCGAGCGAGATCCGCGCGAAGGACAACCGTCGGCAGTGGGACCGCACCGACGCGGCACACGTCGAGTTCCTCATCCAGGCAGCGAATTACCAGCCGGAATCCACGTGGGAGCGAGAGCAGCTCACCAAGTTCAACGTCACCTTCGTAGCGGAAAAGACCGCGGACGAAGCAGCCGTTTGATCAGAGAACTGGAGCCTTTGTGTCACTGAAAACCCTGCCTCGGCGCAACACGCGCCCCGGTGGCCGCAACTGGCCGCTCATCATCGCGGCGCTCATCATCTCCGGTGGAAGTGCGAAGACAACGACCGTCAGCATCCTGGCGACGATCCTTGCCCTGCGTGGCTGGAAGGTTCGACTCTTCGACTTCGACCAGCAGCGGAACCTGAGCCACATCTTCGGCGTGAAGCACCTGGACGACAAACAGTTCCCGACCATCTGGGACCTGATGCTCGACAAGGTCGGCTTGGAAGAGGCAAGCCTCCCCGCCCGCTTCCGTACCGGCACCGGGTGGGAGAACGACGCGTTCAGCGAGATCCCAAATCTCACGATTGTGCGCGGCTCCCGACACGTGAAGGGTTTCGATGCCGAAGCCGTTACCGGCACCGGCATGCTGATGGGCTGGTTCCAAAAGCTGTGCCGGGAGTACCAGGGCGACGA
Source organism: Streptomyces sp. NPDC053427 (assembly GCF_044544985.1). Lineage (NCBI taxonomy): Bacteria > Bacillati > Actinomycetota > Actinomycetes > Kitasatosporales > Streptomycetaceae > Streptomyces > Streptomyces sp. NPDC053427. The sequence goes on from NZ_JBITYA010000018.1 coordinate 97,538, forward strand.
CGAGATCTGGATGCTCGATCTTCCGGCCAGCCTCAGCAAGCTGACTGTGTCGACCCTGCTCCCGCTCACCGAGGACGATGAGGTGCTGCCTCCGGTTCTCGTGACGAACAAGGAGGAGGAAGACCTCGGCTACACCTTCGAGGAGCTGGAAACGATGGTCAAGGAGATGACCACTCGTAGCCAGCGGCCAGCGCCGACCATCAAGAACATCGTGATGTGTGGGACTCCGACCTCGCAGCACAAGGGCGTCGAGTACGACGAGACCGTGGAGGCGATCGAGCAGAAGTACGGCGAGCACTTCCAACTCCACAAGGTCCGGTACAGCGGCTACATCCCGCGGCAGCACCGGTTGCAGCAGACGATCCCAGCATTCGCAGGCTCGTCGTACCCGATGGAGGACTACAACAAGCTAGCCACGGCTCTCGGCTTCCCAGACCTCGAAGTCGAGTAGCAGCAAACGCCGAAGGCCCGTACCGGTCGTGGAAGTCCGCAGCTCCCACGCCCCGGCACGGGCCTTTCGTCGTACGCGCTCCAGGTTACGCCGCGTCAGCGAAGCTTGGGTCGTTGGTGATCAAATACCAGGCGTCGGCGTCGTCACCCCCCTGCACGGCCAGGCGCAGCGGCAGAATCGCTTCCTTCGCCTTCTGGAGGTCGGTCTGAACGCCCTCCATCTGCATGGCGCGTGGGATGACGTAGCGGTAGCCCTTGGCGCCGTCGATGACCTCGATGACGGCGGCGACCTCTGAACGCCCGCCGATCCTGGGAGGCGTGAACCTGTAGTGCTTCGGCGGCGTACCGGTGCCGCCGGCCGGAGTGATCTCCGTGATCGTGCCGCCACCGAACACCGCCTTGAAGTTCTTCGCGTTCCACTGCTGAAGGTCGACCTCGATGGTCGCGCTGTCGCTGGTCTGGAACGTGCGGGACGGGAAGTCCGTCTGCGCGCTCTTGACCTGCTCGAACTGGGGCTCCTCATTGAACTTCAAGGAGTCCTCGGTGGTCAGACCGACCGAGTACCAGCCCTCCGGCATCGCGATTGCGGCGTCCGCCGGCGCCGCGGTTCCGACCGGGGCAAGCCACAGCCGGGTTCGTGCGGGGACGACGATCTGTGTTGCGTTGGTGATTTCGCCAGCCATGGCGTTCTCTCCTCGTGACCAGGTGTTGGGGCTGGGTCACGATGGAGAGAGCGGGGGGTTAGCGTCCCGGGCTTAGAACGGGCGTGGGCACGGAAGAACGACGGGCTGCGCGAGCGCGGCGCCGAGGAGCCGGGAGACGCGCCACCTACGGCCCGCCTGCTCGATCCGACGGCAGGTGTCCCGGCACTGGCGAGGCTGATACAGCGGTGCGAGCACTCGCCGCGTCCACGCGTCGTGATCGGTCGGGCTGGTGCCGACGGGGGCGATGGACACGCCGGCGTTCGCGAGGTTCACGGGCTCTCCGGGTTGGGGTGGAGGGAGACGAGAAGGCCGATGACCCATCGGGGTTGGCCGTTCTCCAGAGGCGATTCGAGCAGGAGGCCGGAGGGCTGCACATGGCTGACGACAGGCCGGCCGCCGGGCGGGGCGTGCTCAGGGAGTTCCATCGCGGCCAGCGCGCAGACCTTGAGGATTCGGGACATGGCGGCCGGGCCGGGCCAGCCGCCCGGGTCGCCGTACAGCTCCAGCGAGACTTCGGGCTGCGTAAGCCACGTGAGGTCGTTGAGGCTGCCGCCGGGGCCGAGCGCGACGCGCAGGTGCGGCCAGGGAGCTTCCCGGGCGCCGGATACGCGGCCTGGCCCGCCGAGCACTGCCTGAACCTTAGGGTGCTCGGCGAGCCAGGCCAGTACGGCGGCCACCGGATCGGCGTCAGCGACGGCGTAGGCGTCCACGGTCAGCCGCGCTCCCGGGCGAGGTAGCCGTTGGCGCGGAGCTGGCGAGCGTAGTCCGGCGAGAGGCTGGCGGTGTCACCCGGCTTGAAGTCCCGGCCCTGGATGCGTAGGTGGTGGGCGAAGGTGACCCTCTGCGGCTTTTGGCCGGCGCGCAGCTCGGGGCCGAGGACGGCCTCGGTGGTGTTGTCGGTGGCGGTGGTCTCGGCCTCCGGCTCGGCGGCGGCTGCGGTCTTCCTGGTGGTGGTGTTCGTCATGGGGCGGAGAGTGCAGCCCCCGGCGCCTTAGTGTCGCCCGCTCCTTTCGGCTGTTCCCCAGGGGAACAGTCAGTGGCGGGCGGCGACGGCCGCGACGGCGCGCGCCATGTAGTAGGCGCCCTTCGCTTCCAGGTTGCCGGGGTAGACGGTGCCGATCTCCGCGGGGACGACCCACTGGCCTTCGGCGACGACCTTCACGGTGACGGTGCTGCCGGAGACGACCGGTGGCAGCGTTCGGATGTTGCGGGAGATGCCGTCGGGGATGCTCCGGGCGTGGCAACGGCAGTTCTTCAAGTTGGCGACCGCGCGGCTGGACTCGTCCCGCGGCTCCTTCATGTACGTGAGGGCACCGACGCCGCGGTGGTCGCGGTCCCACTTCATGGAATTGATCTTGAATCGGAGGTTGCCGGGCACCTCCTGGCCGTGAGCGGCGACGTGGGTGGGCCTCACTCTGTCGTCGGCCACGGTGATCCACTGCTTCGTGGGTGGGGCGAACACCTTGGCCTGCCGCTCGACTTCCCGCCCGATCTCGTGGACCTTCGGCGCGATCATCGCGGCCAGTTCCTGCTCCAGCAACGGGTTGGCGGTGAACTTCGCCATTACGGCACCTCCGGCGGGTTCAGCGTCGCGATGACGGCGATGTAGTCGGCGGCCCCGTAGCCAGGCACCTTCTTCAGCAAGGCAGTCACGATCGTCCACGTGAGGGTGCCGTCGCTGAGGACGTCGCCGGGTTCGAGCGGCCACGCGGCAGGGTCGGCGCGCAGGGTCCACGACTTGTCGCTCTGCTCAGCCGCCGCGCCGGGCCAGGTGCCGCGCGGTTCAGGCCGGGCGTCCGGCGGCGGCGGTACAGGTACGCCGTGCGCGTCCCGGCCCCAGGGGTGGGCCAGGACGTACGCGGTCAATTGCCGGTCGGGCAGGAGGACGGCCATGGTCAGCCCGCCCCGGCGGCGAGTTCGGCGTACGAGTTGTAGAGGTCTGCCATGGGTGTCCTGTCTGGTGAGCCGGGTTACCAGCGGCTGTAGCGGCGTCCGCGTCCGTACGGCCAGGGTGCGGTTGAGGTGACGGCGACGGGGCGGTAGAGCCGCTTGCGGTAGCCCGAGAGCGAGTCCAACGCGGGCAGAGCACCCGGCTGGCCTGCGACGGGCGTGGTGTCGTAGCTAATCGACTGCCCCTCCGCGGACACAGAGGTGACGCGACGTTCCCCTTCGGCAGCGGACGGGCTGTTTCGGATGCGTTCGGAGGCGTGCGCCACGACGTACTCGCGGATCGGGTCCTCGACCGCGGCGTCCAGGCCGACGAGGAGCTGCACGGTGTACGTGTCCCGGTCGTCCAGATTGGCGATGTGGCTGACCACGGTGGCGACGTCGTCGTAGTGCTGGATCGGCCATGCCTGTGGGTCGTCGAGGTCGTAGCCAAACAGCGGCGTCACCTCCAACAGGGTGCGGGGCTGCGGAATCAGCGGCCGGCCCAAGTACGCCTCCACATCCGCCTGAGCCTTGCCGATGGCGTCTCGGTACTTCTCGCGCTGCACCGCGGTGATCGGAAGCGGGACGCCGAGTTCGCTGGCTATGTCCTCGGCGGAGGCGATCAGGCCTGTGCCGAGCGGAAGGTCAGCGCGAACGGTGCGGTCTGTGGTGGGCGGCTGGTCCTTGAAGGGAATGACGGTGACGGTGCACCAGTACCGGCCGTCGGGCAGGTTGTCGGGGAGCGTGAACCGGTACACGGTCGCGCGGAGCCGCACGGCCGGCCCGGCGGTCGCCACGATGGTGCCGCTGCGCTCGGGGGTCGAGTACAGGTCGATCCGGCTGACCTGTCCTCCGGCCGGTTCCGGGTCGCACCAGGCGCCGGCCCAGACGGGTCGGTAGTCGTACACCGCCACCGAGGCCTCCTTACTCGCTGTCCGAGGACGTGGAGAGCTGCGCGCGAAGCCGGGCGAGGACGCGCTCGGCCTGGTCGCGGCGCAGCTCGGCGCCGATCGGGACGAGCAGCCGGGCGGTGGGGGTGTTGTACGCGCCCATGCCGACGTGCTCTACCAGGCGGACGGTGCATCGCTGAGAGCCGCCGTGAGGCATGACGGGGATGAACACGCCTTCCGGGTCGGTCGGCGGCTCGCCGGTGGCGTCGTCCACGATGCGGTCGCCCATCTTCGCTGGCAGAAGCTGCTGAGCGGTCGTGAGCGGCACCCGCTCCGGGATCGGCTCTGGAGTGCGCGGCGGTTCGAGGGGTGCGACGTCGGGGATCTTCGTCTCGGTGTCGGCCGGGGCCGCCTTGTCCTCGGCGATCTCCGGCATCTCCGGTTCGGTCGTCGCGTCGGACGTGGCGTCCTCGGGGGCAGCAGCCTCCGAGGACGCGACCTCGGTGTCGTCCAAGGTGGTCTTACGAGTGCGGGGTGGCACAGGGTCCTCCTGCCGGTGTACGGGCGTTGGCGGAGGAACCCTGAACCCCGCGGGGGGCTTACGTCGCGGGCATCACGACATGTCCCGCGCGTACGTGAACCCGCCCGTCCTGCTGACCGCACCTGCTTCGTCACCAACCCTCGCGCGGGCGCGTTGTTGGGACCGGAAACAGACATTGCGCGGAACGCACTTCGGCCCCTGAGAGAAATTCTCAGGGGCCGAAAAGTGCTTCACCTCCGCTTCCGCGGAGCATCCCCGCTGGTACGGGGAACAGGGGCCGAACGAGAAACATTCGGGTCCATCCCCGCAGATGCGGGGCCAAGTGGTCCTACGGCACCATCTGTAGGTCCATCCCCGCAGATGCGGGGCCTGCCGGGCCTCGGATTGCTCCGAGGTAGCCGAACAGCTTTCACGCTAGCACTGTGGGGGCCTGCTCGTGTGCCGAATCCGCGTGACGGCGTCCCGGGTGTTCAGCCGCCCGTACGGCTCCACGGCTTAGGGGCCGGCCACAACCCAGCGGTCACGCGTACGTGAACCCGCCCGTCTTGCTGACCGCACCTGCTTCGTCACCGACGACAACGTTGACGGCTCCGGCCGCGCCCGCAGGGGCGGTGACCTGGAGCCGTCCGGCGGACAGGATCGTGAGGTTGGTCCCGGCGGTGCTGCCGAACTTCACGTCGGCGACGCCGTCGAGGTTGGTGCCGGTGATGGTGACGACGGTTCCGCCGGCGGCCGGGCCGGTGCTCGGGGTGACGGTGGCGATCGTCGCAGGGGGGAAGAGCTTGTCGATCTGCGACTGCCGCAGGACAGTGCCCGCCTTGTAGAGCAGGGTGCGGATCGAGCCCTCGGGCACACCGTCGCGGGTGTCGTTCGGGCGGGTGCCGACGTCATGCGCGCGGGTCGAGTAGATGTCCGCGGTGGTCTTCTTTTCGGGGTCGGTGACCGCGGTGGCGGGGAAGGCGGCCTTCGTGATGCGGGCGCCAGCTGCGTTGTACAGGCCCATGGTTGTCCCTTCTCGGTGGTCTGAGGTGGGCAGGGTGCCGGAAGGGGCAGCCTTGGGTCGCGCGCTACAGGATGCGCAGGTCGTCCCAGCCGTCGGAGGTGACGGAGAAGACGAGCAGGCCGGGCTGGGATACCTCACCGGAGCGCATCACCCACCAGTCGGAGCCGTTGTCGAGGGTGGGGGCCTGCACCCAGAGGCGGCCATTGCCGAGCTGCTGCGCGCGGAAGTGGTGGAAGTGCCCGCTGACCAGGATCTTGGCGTCGGCGATGGGCTGGCGGCCGAAGGACTGGCCCTTCCACCAGTCTGGGGCCTTCTCCGGGCGGGCGTACTGGTGGCCGTGGTTGAGGCCGACGATTGTTCCCGCCATGTCGAGGGAGACGGTGTCGCGCCAGGGCTCGGGCATCACGAAGGACACGTGGCCGTACGCCTCGGGATTGCGGCCGTAGGCGTCGGCGATCTGCGACATGACCTCGATACCCCAGTCGTCCTCGGGCGGCCCGACGGCATCCTTGCCGCGCCTGACCCTCGCGTGGTTCGAGCCGACGGTCGCGGCGACGACTCGGGGGAACGCCGCAGCGAGACGGTCCAGCCCTTCGAACGTCAGCCGCCGGTGGAGCCTGACCATCTGCGTGAGCGTCAGGTCGTTCGTGAATGCCTGACTGGTGACGTTCTCGAACCCCTCGATGCAGTCGCCCGCATCGAGCCAGTACGCGGAGTCGGGCGCCCGGCCGACCCTGGCGAGATCACGCAGGTGGTCTTGGAGCCGGTCGAACCGGTCGGCGACCCGGGCCACCAACTCCTTTGTACCGCCGTCGCGAGCGACCTTGCCGGCCTGCGGGTCGGCGTACACCACGGCGAGCGCCCGCTCGGGCTGTTCGGCCGCCAAGCGCGGCTTCCGGCGGCGCCGCATCGCGTCGCGTACGAGGGTGTTGAGGTCTTCGGCGGACGCCCAGCCGGGCACCGACGGCTCGACCACGTACCGGCAGCGCCACACGGGGCGGGTGACGGCGTCCTCGCCCTGGGCGTCTCGATGCCAGGCGGCCGGGTCATGGCGGGCTTCAACAAGCCTCACCCGGTAGCCGTTGGGGACGACCAGGCCGAGTTCTTCGACGCGGGCGCGCCATCCGGTCTCGTCCTGGGGCGGCACGTCGGCGGCCGGCGCGGTGACGAGCATCGAGCCGCCCTGCTCGTACCGGACACCGGGCTCCCACCCCTTGGGAGCCATAGCCGCAGGCCGGGTGACCTCCGACGGAGTCGACTGCTCGGCGGCGGCCGGGGCGAGCAGCGCGTCAAGGTGGGCGTCAAGGCTCATTGTGGGCACCTGCATCCGTTGGAGGCGCCGCGGCGGCGGTGCCGGGCGACGGCGGGAGCCTGGACCTGGTGGCCGCTGCCGGTGAGTGCGTCGGCGATCTGCGTCGAGCTGATGGTCCGGCTGTCGAGCACGGCGCGGACCTTCTGCGCTGTGCTGGAGTCGAGTTCGTCGAGGATGGCCCCGACGGTGCACCGCGGACCGCGGGAGGCCGGGGGCGCCTCGGCGAGCTGGGTGAGGGCCGCGATCAGCCCGTTCGTGTCTGCCACGGCAGTCCTCTCTGTACAAGGAAGCGGGGCCGGACCGTACGGTCCGGCCCCGCTTTGCGTCTCCGCTGATGAGCCCGGCTACCGGGCTCGTGCGGATCAGACTGTCGGCGTGGTCCAGGTGCCGATGACGAAGGACTCCGGGCGGGAGACCTCAAGGGCCAGCCGCTCGTCGGCCCGGAACGTCAGCACACCCCGCTCGAAGTTGTCGCTGTTCTCGCTGGAGACGGTGACCGAGACGTTCTCGCGGTCGTAGAGCTGGGCGCCCATGCCGAACGAGCCGAGCAGGTACTGGCCGTCGGGCATGGCCGTGGTCTCGACGACGTTGATGCGCCACACGCGCTTCTGAGCACCGACGGCGACCTGGAGCGCGACGCGGAACGCCCCGTTGTCGTCGGTCTCGACCTCAACTTGCTCCCACATCGTCGGGGAGAGGACGATGCCGGTCGGCTCGTACTCGGCCAGCAGCGACTTCGTCATCGCGCGGCGCATCTGGATCGAGAACTTGTCCTTGGCGTCGCCCGTGTACTGCTGGACACCGGGGGTGTTGAACAGGCCGGTGATCGAGGTGCCGTCGCCGCCGACGCTGTGGAGCAGGTCGTAGTCTTCGGCAAACTTGATGCCCTCGATGAGACGCGAGTTGATGAACTGCTTCAGCCGCGGCTCGTCCGAGAGGATGTTCTTGTGCCCGTCGATCATGTGGGCGATCTCGGCGATCGGGAACGCGACCGGCTCAAGCTTCAGCTTCGAGCGAGGGGCCTTGCCGAACACGTCGGTATCGAGCCCGGTTGGCGCGGAGACGCCATCGGCGGCCCGGCGCTCAGCGACCTGCGCAGCGTTGTTGACCCACCCGGTTTCGCGAATGCCGAGCAGGACCGCGTTCTTCGTCTTGGCGGACGGGAACAGGTCACGGATGTGCCACTTGCGGCGCTGAGCCTCGGTGATGCCGAGATCCTGGACGCCGCCGAGCGCCTGGTGGGTGTGCGTGCCGGCCGACAGGGAGAAGATGGACTTCCCCTCGATCTCAGCGCGGATGAACGGCCTGTCCTTGAAGTCGGCGCGGGCCGCAGCCTTGTACGCATCGGACTCGACGAACATGTCGCCGAGCGACTTGACCTCGGTGCCGCCCGCGCCGCCGCCGTAGAACTGTCCGGCCGCGGACGAACCGGCGGGGGCGTCCAGGTAGCCGCTGAGGTCGTCGGCGCCCTGGGCAGCGTCGAGGAGGCCCTTGATCTCCTGGGCGTCCTTCACGGCCTTGACGTACGCGTTGCGCTGCTCCGTGCTGACCACGAACGCGCCGTTCTCTTCCTTGAAGGTCGAGGCGATGCGCTCGGCCTCGGCCGACTTCTCTCCGAGCTGTTCCTTGAGCGAGCGGAGGAGGCTCTTGTCGGTGGTGGCGGTTGCCATGTCGGTTGCACTCTCCTGTGCTGGATGGGCGATTGCGTGCGTCGCTCGCCCGGCCAGCACCGGGACGCCTCAACGCGAGGCGCATGGAAGATCAGTGCGGGGGTTAACGTCTCGGGCTCCCGGACGCGAAAGTTCGCGAAGCCGGGAGCCCGTTGTTTGTGCAGGTCAGAAAGCGAGTGAAGCGAGTGCGGCCTTCACTTCGTCGGCGTTGAGACGGACCTGCTCGTCGTCGTCCTCGTCCTGGGGGTCGTCGGCCGGCACGTCGGCCGCGGGAACGTCTTCTGTGACGCTGTTCTCGGGGGCGGTGGTCTCGCCGCTCTCACCCTCATCGTCGTCCCAGCCGTCGGAGACGTCGTAGTCGGCATCCCACAGGTCGAGGGAGGAACCGGCCGGGGCGTGGCGCTTGTTGTCGTCCATGGGGAGACCCTTCTTCGCGAGCGTGGTCAGCAGGTTGGTGATGACGGGTTTGAGGTGCTGGAGGTGGGAAGGGCCGGCGTCGGAGACCTCGATCAGCGATGTGGCGTCCTGGAGCGCCGCGGCGGTGGGCTGCATGAACCGGGCGTCGATCTCTTCGTCTCCGTCGACCGCGTGGCTCTCGCCGGTGACGGGCAGCGCCACGGTGGTCAGCTCTACCGGGGTGGGAGTGCCGAGGTCGACGTCCCGGCCAGCCGTGGTGTACGGGATGGCGTAGGTGTTGGTCTCGTCTCGGGAGTGGTGGGAGACGAGGACCCGGTCGGGGTAGGTGGCCTCGATCGCCACGTAGCAGTCGCCGTCTTCGGGCGACAGCAGGGTGCGCGCTGCGTCGGTGAGCCGGGCGCGGAGCTGTTCGTAGGAGAAGGGCATGGGGGTGGTCAACGGAACCTCCGTGAGGGGCACAGCGAGGGACGCGGCCTTGGCTTCGAGCACGATCTGCGTCGCGGACTTGTGCTCTGCTGCGTGGGTGGCTGGGTAGATGCCGAGCGCGTCGTGATGCCGCAGGTTGCAGTAGCCCTTGGCGTCATCGGCGGTCATGTGCTTCGAGGCGATGGCCACGCAGCGGTCGAAGTCGCCTGCCGCGCCCCAGCCGATCTGTGCCGCGCCTTCCCCGGCGGCGTACCAGCGACGGAGCTGCTCGGCGTCGCCGCGGTTGCGGTTCGCTCCGCCGGCCTTGGCCTCCAAGACGATCTGCGAGGCGGACTTCGCTTCCAACGGCGGGGCGGACGTGGCATCCGGCGCGGGGGCGCCCGGAGCTTGATGAGGCTGCTCCTGTGCATTGCCGCCGAGTTGCACGAACGAGGTATCGGGGCCGCGCACCACGGCGATCTGCTCGAACGTCACGGGGGTGGCCGGGACGGGCTCGGTGTCGGGCAGGTTGTAGCCGAGAGTGATGTGCGGGGTGAAGCCGTGGTTGCCCTTGACCTTGTCGGCGTAGACAGAGGTGCTGAGGGTGTCCACCACACGCTGCCGTAGCTCGGCCAGGCCCGGCACGTCCAGGGGAACCCAGGTGGGTTCGCCGTCTCCGGTGTCCGGGAACTTCCCGATGCCGCCGATGCTGCCCTTGAGTGGGGTGAGACTGCCGACGGCCGGGGTGACGATGTCCCGCAGGTCGTCTGGGTGGCCGCCGAGTGTTGCCGCGTCGCCGAGGTAGGCCAGCGTGACGTGGAGGTCTGCCGCCGCTGTTCCTTCGGGGTGTGCGATGCGGGCGGCGACCTCCGGGGGGAGCTTCAGTGCGACCATCACGCCACGGCCGGTGTGCGTCTCGGCGGCCTTCAGCTCGACGGCGGACCAGGTCGCCTTGCGCTCCAGTTCCTGCCCGCCGGAGCGGGCGGCGGTCTTCACCTCCAACGACCGGGTCATGGGGTGCGCTCCGTGCAGGACGGGGCTGATCTCGTAGAGGTCCAGGTCGTGGATGACGCGGACGTTGTCGTGCCGCTTGGACGCGCCGCCGACGGTGACCTTGTAGCCGATGGAGAACTGGGCCTCGCCGTTCTCGTGCCACATTTTGACCTGCTCGTAGGTGTCGCGGCCCCGGCTGGTGCGCAGGTTGTACTGGACGGTGGCGACCAGGGCGCCGGCCTCGCGCGGCCAGACGATCCCGCCGGGGATCGTGGAAAACCGCGGATCGCCCGGCATCCACTCCTCGACTTCCAGGACGGTGCCGACGGGGTCCTTCCACTCGTGATGCCATGCCGCTTTGACCCGACGGTTGGTAAGGGTGCGGGTGAACGCGCCGGGCACGATCAGGTCTGCGACTTCGTCCACGACGCCGGTCACGGCGTAGATGGCACGTACCACTCCCTTGGCCTGTGTGGGGCGGCGCAAGGGCGCGTTGGGCGGCGGCGGTGTTCTCGGCACGGCGGGTTCCTCCTGGGCGGGCTTCTCGGCGGTGCGCACCGTGCCTCCGCGAGGTGGTTAGCGTCCCGCCGTGCCTGCCGCCTGGGTCACTTGAAGGGGTTGGGGCGCTTCCCCTTGCCGGTGGGCTCCTCTTCCTCGTCGTCCTCCGCCGGCTCATCCCCGTCCGGCTCTTCGTCGGTCTCCTCGTCCGCCGGGGCGGTTGCGGGGTCCTCGGGGGCTGCGCCGTCGGCGGGTACGACTTCGTCGGCCGTGCCGAAGTCGAGGGGAAGTCCGCCCGCCTGCGCCTGGTCGGCCGCGGCCGGGTCGGGGGCTGCCGCCGGGTCTACGGGAGCGCCATCCGCTGGCTGCTCGGCGTCCGGCGCAGCACCGTGGGTACCGCCGGTCTCGGACATGCCCGCGTCGTCCACGTCGATTGCCCACGCTTCAGGGTCGGCATAGCGCCACACCTGACCGGTCTCGTCGCGCACCCAGCCGGTCAGGGTGCCGTCCTCGGCTTTGTCGAGCCAGGCCTGCTCTCCGGACGGCCCGGAGAAGGCGGCGTACGCCTGTGCGGGATCGCTTTCATCCCCTTCGTCGTATACGTCGCCGGCCCACGGCCGCGCGTCGTCTTCCTGCGGGGGCTCGGCCTCCGGTGCAGCGGCGGCCGGGTCCTCCTCGGCAGCCGGGTCGTCGGGCTGGGGCAGCGTCTTCACGGCGTATGCGTAGTCCACGGGCGCAGAGTGGAGGGCGGCCCCGGCTTACGTCTCGCCCCGGCCTCTGTCGAGACGCGTAGCAAATCGCTAGGATTCTGCTATGGCTACCACACAGTTGAATGCGCGAGTCCCCGAGGAGCTGGCCGCTGCGGTGCGCGACTCCGCGTCTCGCGCCGGCATGAACATCGGTGACTACGTCGCCTCGGTGCTGGAAGCGGACCAGGCCGCGGCATCCAGTCCGGAACTGCGCGAGGCTCGCGCACAAATGCACGCTGCGGCGGCCTATAAGAAGTGGAAGGCCAACGGACAGTCCGAGGACGGAGCGATGAGCATGGGCGAGGTCTTCGGCGCGTGACGGCAATCCCCGCACGGTTCGCCGCGAACGTCGGCGAGACGATCAAGAACATGCCCGTCCCGGACAAGGAGGAGCTGCACAACGCTGTGCTCCAGGCGTGCAGCGACCCCTGGTCGTGGCCGCAGGCAGACAAGTATGAGCTGGACGAAACGGTGCGCGTCATCACGACGCGCACCGTGATCGTCCACTACGTGATCCTTCCAGGACCGGACCCTCACCTGTGGGTCTTCGCAATCACGACCTGACTTCGACCACCGTCGTGTGCTGGCGCAGCAGCGCGATCACCGCGGCGGTGTCCGTCACCTCCAGGTCACGTTGCGGCCCGAGCGGGCCGAGCAGTACCGATTGCCCGGCGTACTGCTCAACCAGCGCCCGAACGCGGCGGGAGCCGACGATCGGCTGCCCCTCCTGCCCGGTGACGTCGACCTGGTAGGCCGCGCCGTCTTCGAGCATTCCCGTCACCAACATGCTGTGCTCCTTCTACCGGGTGGCGAGCAGTCCGAGAAGGAATGCCCGCAGGTCGTCGTCCTCGTACCACCGGCCGTCGAACAACGTCGCCAGGCCGAGCGGCACGATGTCGTCCGGGGTGCCCTGTGTGGCCCGGTTGCGGAACAGCCGGCCCAGCAGCACGTCCAGTGAGGTGCGGCGGCGCGCCCCGGTCCGCCCGCGGTGGGTGCGGGAGAAGTGGAACGCTTCCTGGGCGGCCATGAGGTCGGGATAGTGCTGCTGGAGGTGCGCGAGCAGTGCGTTCGCGGCCGTGAGGCGCCCGGCGTCACCCAGGTCCGCGACCGTGGCCGTCTGCCCGTCGTAGTTGCCCGCGTCACCGTTCCGCGCTGCGAGGAACCGCGCCTCGGTGGGGGTCAGCCAGTCCCGGGGCACGAACCGGGAGACGTCCACGAGCGCGCGGGTGGCCTCCGGGTCGCTGTCCGGGGTGGTGATCAGGTGGGACCCGGCGGCCGGCCCCATGTCGCGGATCTCGGCGAGGGTGTCCCGCACGATGTCCGGCAGTGCGGCGGCGTACGCCCGCTGAAGGCGCTGCGCTTCCTGACGGGCGGCCTGGGCTTCGGCGCGTGCCGCATCGATCTCCATGTCCGCGTCCGGGGCGCCACCGGCCTCCGCTGCTTGCAGGTCACGCAGGCGACGCTCGGCCGTGTCCGCGTGGTCTGCGGCGTGCCGGACGGTGCCGTGCGGGTCGTTGCCCAGTTCGGGCGCCGCGGCGGTCAGACGGGCGGCGATGTCGCTGTCCATGTCGAGGCCAGCGGCCCGTACGGCGGCCAGATGCCGCAGAGCTTGCGGTCCGGGGCCACCATCGACAGCGCGGTCCGGCACCCAGCGGACACCGTCTTGCACGGGCGGAAGCTGCCCGGCCGCGAGGGACGTCCGGCTGGTGGGCCGGTACCAGCGGGAGCGGCCAGAGACCTGCCCGAAGCGACCCGGGGCGGGCAGAAGCCGCGCCCAGTGGGCGATGCGGTCACCGAGGGACAGTCCGTCGGCGTGACCGGGCAGATTCGTCGCTGCGGCCAGGCGGCGCAGGCGGCGGGCTTCGGGCCACGACTTGACGCGCTGGACCAGATTGCGGCGGAAGCGGGCGATGCGCTCGCGCATGCGCCGCAGGCCTTCGCGGCTCTTCCTCCATGCCTGCGCCAGCCCCTTCAGGAACGCGGCGATCACTGCGACGATCTTCCGTGCGAGAACGACCAGGGCGGCCACGATGTGCGTGAGGAGCCCGGCGCGCTGGCCGGCGGGCAGGGTGGCGGCGATGCGCTGCGCTGTGGCGTCACGGTTGGCGGCCATCCGGGCGGCGAGTCGACGGACGATCGCGGCGCGGCGCTCCTCGGTAAGCCCGCCAGCAGCGGCGCCCTGGAGGGCATTGCCCACCGCGTCGTCCACGTGCCCTGACACGGCGTCATCGACGCGGGAGTCTCCGTCGGCGATGTCCGGCTCGGGCCGGTTGCGCAGAGCGTCTGGGATCAGGCGCAGCAGGTCGGCCGCGCGTCGGGCGGTGTCCTCTTCGGACTCGCCATCCAGCGGCTCCAAGTCGTCGAGGGTTCGGACCGCAGCACGGATGGCGTCCGTGCGGGCACGCGCGGCCTCTTCGCGGAGGGAGCGCACGAGTTCCGCCCGCTCGTCTCCGTCGATACCGGCGTCGGTGATCGCGGAGAGGGCACCGTTGCGGGCCCGCCGCATCGCCGGGCGCAGGGCCTCGGGGGTGAGCTGCGCGGCGATCTGCTCCCGGAGCTGGTGGATGCTGCCCGGGGTCGCCGTGCCCTGGATGGCGTTGTCGACGACGGCGCGCACCACGGAGTCCGCGTAGTCGGAACGGAGTTGATCGGCGTCGGGCGCGGGGTTCGGGTCCCGCGGCTTGGCGTCGGCGTCGTCGTCTCCGGCCGGGGTCTGCGGCTCGGGGAGCTGGTACAGCGGCTGTCCGGAGCCGAGGGACCGCTTGAAGCGCATCCCGTCCGCATCCTCGATCGTGAGGACTCGCGCGCCGCCGGGGGCGTCCTCGATCTTGACGATCTTGAACGAGGCCAGGGTGTCGGGGTCGAACTCGCCCGGCAGGGCGATGGTGTCGCCGACGCCGACCGCTCCGATCGTGCCCGGCTCGGGGCGCGCTGTGTCGTCCGGCTCTTCGCCGGCGGCAGCGGCGAGGTGGTTCGCGGCGCGCTGCGCGGCCCGGCCCTCCGGGGTAGAGGAGTCCGCGCCGTCCCGCAGATCGTCGGCAAGCGCCGAGGCCTGGTCCGGGGTGACTGGGAGGTCGTTGGCGAGGCGCGCGGCGGCCTGCTGGGCGGCGGGGTCGCCAGTCGGGGCGTCGCCGCGGTCCGCGATGGCGTCGCGCTCCTCGGGGGAGAGCTGCGGGTCCACGGTGGGCCCGGTGACCGGGTCGACGGCCGGAGCCGGTTCGTGGGTGGTGATCTCCCCGTCGTTGTCAGCCGCGTCGTCCGGGCCAAGCTCGGGGGCGCGGCCGTCCGCGCCGAGGGCGCGCAGGGCTTCGGAGTCGCTGGGGACGCTGAGCTGGTCGGCTTCACCGGTAGTGGTGTCCTCGACGTCCAGGAGCGACGTCTCGCCGTCTTTCTCGGCGCGGGTGACGCGGGCGGTGCGCGGCCCGTCCGGGGTGTCCCGTACGAGCACGTCGCCTTCGTCCAACTCTCCGGCCGTGGTGGGCTCCACGCGGTCGACCTTGCCGCCGGCGTCGCTGTCGTCGGCTACTCCGCCCACGACGCGCAAGTCCGTGATGGGCAGGTCGGTCATGCCCTGCGGGGTGGCGACATTGGCGGTGTCTCCGTCCACATCCTCGACGGTGCCGAGCATGTTGCCGTCGTGGTCGGCGACGACGTTCCCGGGCCGAACGAGGTGCCCGTCGGTGGTCCAGCCGGTGGGCCGCCCCGCGCCGCCGTCGGTGACGTTGAGGGAGGTTGGCGCCTGGGTGTCGTCGGTGCGGTCGTCGCCGAACTGAACGCGGGTGGTGCTGGCACTTGCACCGGTGACGACTCCCTCGCGGCCGTTATCGTCGGTGACGACGGAGCCGGGGAACAGGCCGTTGCCGTTGCGGTCGGTCGGGACGTGGTCGGCGATGCGGCCGGTGAGGACGTCGGAGTCGGCGCCGGTCTGCGGGGCTCCGTCGATCTGGTCGGCGTCGTCGCGGGTGGCGCGCGCCGCGGTGGCGTCCGGCATGACCCAGATCGAGTTCCGCTTGCCGCGGCCGTCGGGGGTGTCGGAGATCAGGACGCGGTACATGTCCTGCACGCGGCGGGCCTTGGTCGTGGGTACCTTCTTGGGGCCGTCCACGACGTATCCGGCGAGGGTGCGCGGCGTGCCGCCCTTGGTGATGCCCTCGATTCGGACCAGGTCCCGGAGGCCGAGGTCGCCGACCTTGACCCATTCCGCGGGCCGGCCGCCGACCGGCTCGGGCGCCGGAGGCTCCTCGGCCGAATCGGTGTCGGGCGCCGGGATCTCCTCCTCCTTCTTCTTCCGGCTGCCGGGGGTCTCGGCGTGCGGCGTGGCCGGGGCCGGTGCAGTGCTGCCCTGCTCGGGTGTGTCGGTGGCCGCACGCTCGGTGTCGATGCCGCCGGAGGGGCCTGCGGCCGGCTCGTTACCTGACTGGGCAGCTGCGGAGGGAGCGTTGGCGCGAGGGGCCGTGTTCGGACGCAGCTCCTCGGTACCGTCCGGCGTCGTCCGGGCCTCCGGTGCGTCCGGCATCGCAGCCTGGTCAGGGGTGACGTCGACCTGGGGGGCCTCGCCAACTCGGCGGCCGTAGGTGTGCTCATCGAGGGGCAGGTCGATGTCGTCCACGGAGGCGAGCCGGGCTACGTTCTCCCCGACAGGGATGATGAACGTTTCGGAGTCGGCGTTCTTGCCGTCTCGCGGGCTGAGGCCGACCGTGATGCGCCAGGCTTTTTGCCGCTTGCCATTGGTGGTGAGCGTGGCCTTGCGGGGCTCCCCGATGACGTATCCGGTCATGCGGCTGGTGGCTCCCGCGTACCGGCCGGTGACCCGGCCATCGAGGTACACGACGTCGCCCTGCCGGATGTTGCCGACAGGGGCAATCTCTGCGCGATCCCTGCCACCGTCGGCTCGCAGCGCGTCGAGGACCTGCTTGGCGGCGCGATCATTGCGGGTGTCATGGTGCATCGCCCGAGGGTCCTCGGGCCGCAGCACGTCCAGGTACTCGCGGATCTTGTCGGCCAACCAGCCGGGCCCGAGGATGTACTTGTCCTTCAGGTTGGCGGGCTGGTGCTGGTAGTGGACCGCGTCGAGCCACCGCAGCTCGTCGTGCAGGTGGTCGAGGTCGTCCGCCACGTTCCCGGTGACGGTCTCCCCGCGGCCTAGCCTGTCGACTATCCGGCGCAGTTCCCGGTAGCGATCCATGTCGGCCGGGCTGTCGTTCAAGCTCTCCAGGCCGCGCAGATTCTCGTCCGGGAACCCGAGGCTGCGGTTGGTGTGCCGCATGTCCCACGCAATGTCGGGGTGGACGATGTTCAGGTCCGGTTCGCCGCGCTCCATGTCGCGCAGCACGACATGGGCAATGGCAGCTTCCCGGCTGGAGAAATGAAGCGACGGTCCGAAGGAAGGCTCGCTCCACCACACAGGATCGGGCTCAGACAGGTGGTATCCGGAGCGGTTCGGCTCACGCAAAGTGCCGATCAGCCGGCCGTTGCGCCAGATCTCGCCGTCGCGGTCCGAACGGATCACAGGGGCGGGCACGAAGCCTTGGGCCGCGAGTTCCCGCATGCCCTCGGGCGATCCGAAGAGGGCACGCTCACCCTCTTCGCTGATGACGCGGTCTTTCCCCCCGCTCTCGTACTGCTTCATCTCCTCGGCCGTGGGGACGCGCCGCCCGTTCACAGTGCCCGCGCGGCGTTCTCCCTGCGGGTGTTCGGCGTTGACGGCGTACTGGGACGTGGCGGCAGACGCCGGCTCGGCGCCTGCGGTGGCCGTGTCCTGGCCATCCGAGCCTTCCGTAGCAGTGGCTACGGCATTCGCAAGGTTCTGCCCCCTGTCGTCCCGCTGGTCCGCGCCATCCGGGCTGCCGCCCATCTGGCCGGGCATGTCTGCGTCCGGTGTCTCAGACCGGTCCGCGTTGCCGCGGTGGAGCTCGGCCGCGAACTGCCGGGCCTGAGCGACGGCACTGCCCAGGGGCATCCCCTCAGCGTTGTGCCAGGCGCGCAGGGCCGCTTCGTCGAGGTCGGGACTGGCCCAGTCGATCCGGTCGCCGTTGGGGTCCCGAAGCTGCTCGTATTCGCCCGCGAGACGGCGCGCACCGGCGGCGCCACCGATCTCCTCTCCGTTGGCGTCCCATCCGGCCAGGTGCATGCCGCTCACGGCGTGGCCGAACTGCCAGGTGCGGCCGTCGTCGTCGGACCAGGTGATCAGGCCGCCGTCGGGTGACAGGGCAAGTGTGTCGTTGTCGGCCAGGTTCCGCAGGTAGGCGGCGTGCTCCTCCGGGTTGGCGCCTCGCGGGGTGGATGCCTGCCCGGAGCGGTACCGGTCCTTCAGGTCTGCCAGCCGTCGCGTGCGGCCTGCGCCCACGGCGCCGCGGGCGTCATCGTCGCCGCCCGAGCGGTCGTTGCCGTTATCCGGGAGGTTGGGGAGGCGCGGGAGACCGCCGTTCGGCTCGCCCCCATTCCGCCCGCCGCCGTCGCGGTCACGGCGTCGACGCCGGTTGCGGCGCCTCCGCCCGTCGCGGTCGTTCTCCTTCTGGTCCTCGCCGTCAGGCTGCTCGGCGTCGCTGGCGGCCTGGTCGTCGTTGTCTCCGTTGCCGTCGTCCGCGCGGTCATCATCGGCAGTGTCCGGCGCGGGTACGCCGGCACCCGGCACATCGGCGCCATCGCCACTGTCCGGCTCGTTCCCTTCGCCTCGGGCCGGCGCCCGCCGACGCGAGTCCCGGTCCTCAGCGTCCTCGTCCTGGCGCTCGTCCTCCTCGCGGGCCTCGCTTTCGTCCGAGGCCTGGCCTGCTCGGTGCCCGTCCATGTCGGGACGCGTTGCCAGTGCCCTGTACGCATGCTGGGTCTGCATCGAGTCGATGCGCTCCACCCAGTTGTCGTCATCATCTGCTGCGATGTAGTAGTTCCAGCCCGTCGCGTGCTGGTTCTGGAGCTGTTCGGGGTTGGACCCCAGGCGCAGCTTCCAGCCGTCGGACTCCTTGCCGTGCCGCCAGAACGTGGTGCGCTCCGGGGTCTCGTACAGGTAGCCCTCGAACTGCCCGATTCCGCCGTGGCGCTCCGTGCCGCGGACGCGCACGAGGTCGCCCTCCGCCAGGGACTGCGGGGCAACCGCCGCGCCTTCAGGGTGCTTGGGCAGATGGGACTGGGCGGCGTACGCCTCCTCATCCTTCGGCAGCTGCCCCTTGGTGTACACGTCGGTGCGTGCCCGGTGGGAGGCCCGCTTGCGTACGGCCGGCTCCGGGTTCTCGACAATCACCACGTGGTCGCCGGGCTCGGGGTCGCGGCCACCACGGTGGGAGTCGAGCGTCACCGAGCGGATAGCTCCCTCAAGGCCGTCGCGGTGGGTATGGATGACGTACTGCGGCGAATGCATCCCGTCGAAGGCGTCGGTCGTTCCCATCCGGGGGTGCACGGGGTGGAAGATGTCTCCCTGCCGCAGCTCGGAGGCTCGCGCCCACCTCATGCCCTTGGGCAGCGCGGCTTCACCGATCTTCAGCTCTCCAGTACCGGTCCGCGGATCGGCTGCGGGCGTCATGGGCAAGCCCATCGCGGACCGCCGGCCGTTCATGTGATGCCATCCGGCCCAGTTCGAGGTGTCATCCTGCGTAGCCCAGCCGGCGAAGGCGCCCCGGTAGGCACGGCCATCCGCGATAGCCGCTGCCAGCGGTCGGATCGCTTCAGGGAATTCCCCGGGCACCCCGTACGCCATCTGGTCGGGGTTGTCTCCGCCAGCGACGTCGGCGATGAAGTCCTCTGCCTGCTGCGCGGAGAGGCCGTGTTCCGCGGCGCCCTCACGGGCTCGCGCGATCTGCTCGCGCACTGCCTCTCGGGCCCTCTTCGACGCATCCTGGACTATCTGGTTGAGCCGTTCGTTTGCCTTCTTCCGGCCGCTGCGGGTGGCGATGTTGTCCATCAGGACGGGCCGGATGTCCGCCCGCAGTTCCTCGCCGAGGTGCTGCACGAGGGAGCGCAGCTCACCAGCCTGGTCAGCAAGGAACGGGCGTGCGCTCTCCGGCATCTGGCCGAGGTGGTATCGGGTGTTCTCATCGAACTGTGCCAGCGGTTCGGCCTCGAAGGCGGAGCTGATCCAGAACCGCGTCTCCCAGGGGTCTGACGGCAGTCCGCGGTCGCCCTGAGCAGCCATCACCCGGTCGAGGAAGACGTTGCGCAGACCGGCGGGCTGGGGCTCGGCCCACACGCCGACCCAACGTCGGGGTTCCTCTGCCCGGCTTCCGCCGTCGGGGAAGCTCAGCGGCGGTCGTTCGGTCGAAGCGTCCTCGTCCGTCGCCGCGCCCCCGCTGGGGGTGTCGGCAGCGGCCGGGGGGCCCAGCTCCGGCCTTCGCGGGTCGATGTGCTCTGCGATCCGCCGCTCCGCTTCGTCCTGTGAGACGGCACGACCATGCTCAAAGCGGGTTCGGGGACCGTCTTCCCCATCCTCGTGAGTGCGCGCAATGGTGAGCGCGGCGCTGGCCGTGGGGTCGTCGTCCCCCAAGCCGCGGACAAACCAGCCGCTCCCGACCGAGCCGTGGCGGTCGCTCTCGGCACGCCACCCGCCGTTCTCACCATGCAGGCGGCCGATGCGCTTGCCGTCGAGGTAGACCGCGCGGCCGACGGACCGGCCGTCGATGTGCAGCCCGCCGACCTCGACGGGCTTACCGTCGTGCTCTCCGACCGTCTCCCGCGTCTCCTCCGGGCCCTTCCAGCCCAGGGTATTGGTGTGCTCGACATCGTCGTCCGGTGCCGGAGCCGTGATCGGCTCGGGTGCCGGCAGACGCTCGATCTTCTCGTCCGTCAGGATCGTGACGGCGTTGCGGGTGGACGGCTTCTCGCCTTCCCGGCCGATGTGGAGGCGCCACGCCTTCACGGACTTCCGGTCACGGGTCGCGGTGACCTTCTTGGGAGCGGCGAGGAGGTACCCCTCTCGTACGACGGAGTTGCCCGCGGTGGTCTGCGTTTCCGCTCGGATGTAGTCACCGATCTGCGCCGTGCCAGGGTCGAGGACTTCGGAGTCGTCGGCGTCATCGTCCAGCGCCGCGTCCGTCTCATCAGGCTCGTCAGGCCCGGCCGGAGCGGCGCCGTCACGGCCGGCTTCCGGAGCGCTCTGCTCGGGCGTCACGTCCGGCGTGTCGGTCTCCGGCTCCTCGGGACGGGGCTCGTACGGCTTGTCGTACGCGTCCGGCTCGCCGATCGGGGGCAGGGTCGCCGCGCTGCGTGCGGAGTCGTACTGCTGACGCTCCATCTTGCGGGCGGCGCCGAGTAGCACCTTCTTGTTGCGTCGGCCCTCCAAGGTGCCCTCGTCCTGCTGCGCGGCGGCCTGGCGAGCGGCGGCGGCGATGGCTCCGGCCTGTGCCGAGTAGGGGCTGTAACGGCGGTGCCCGGGGTCCCACGGCAAGGTGTCGATCGGGGTGCCGTCTGCGTACTCGCCGGAAAGGGTGAGCTTGCTCAACTCCCGCACCTGAGCCGGGGTGAGCGTCATCTCGGTGATAGCGCGGTCCGGCGTGATCGGCTTGCGCTTCTCCTGCTCCGGCTTGCCGTTCTCGTCGTTCTTGCCGGTGTACTTCAGGCGGATGGAGTCGAGCCCGTCGCGGACGATCGACGCGGCGCGGATCGGTGCCGCCCCGGCTTGCGAGGCCATCTCCTCATGCCACTGCATCTCGGCCGGGGCTCCGCCGTCGGCGTCCTGCCCCCACCAGTAACGGCGGCCGTCGTCACCGATTCGTGCGCGTACCCAGCCGATCGTGTTGCCGTCGCGGTCCACGATGGTGCCGTGCCCGGCGTCCATGTCGAGGTCTCGCAGTCGGTGCCCGGTGGAGAGCTCGGTGCCTTCATGGGTGGCGGCCTGGGCGATCTTCTCGGCGTTCTGCTGTTCCTTGGTGTTGTCGGGGAGGTCGCCGTTGAAGGGGGTGCCGTCCGGGCGGGTCACGTACTTCAACGCGTGCGATCGGGTGCCGCGCTCGGCACGAACCAGGACCGACCCGTTGTGAACGGCCATGACTTCGCCGAGCCCGTCCGGGCTGTTCACCTGGTCACCGACAGTGGGGAGGTCGGCGGCCGGGGCGTCACTCTCCGATTCCTCCTGGTCGTTGTCGGCCTGCGTTGCGGTGCCCGCGGTCGGGGCGGTCTCTTCCCGCTCGGCGGCGTCGGTGTCCTCCTGGTCGGCGCCGACCAGCTCCCCCGGCTCCGTGCTGGGAACGGAGGTGACGTCGGCCGTACGGTCCTCCGGCTCGGCGTCGGCGCTGTCCTGGCCCTCGGGGCTGATGGCGTCCAGGTCTGCGCGCACGGCCGCCGGGTCGAGTGTGGTGGTCTCCTCACGCGTGTCGTCCTCTTGCCCGGCAGTGTCGGTCTGCGGCGCTTCGGCCTCCGAGGCATCCGGAGCTGCGGGCGTACCCTCCGGAGCGTTGCTCTCGTCGCGCTGCTCGGGGGACTCCTCCGGGGCGTCCTCGCGCAGAGAGTCCAGGTCCGACCGGACCTGCTCCGGGGCGAGGGTGGTCTCCCCGCGCTCCTCGCGTGCCCGCTGGATCTTGGCCTTCTTCTCGCGCTCCTTGGCGGCCTTCCGCGCCTCGGCATCCGGCCACAGGATGCGCGGCCGACCCTTGTCGTCGGTGCTGATGGACGGGGCGGCCGGCGTGCGCGGCAGGAGGTCGGTGTCCTGCGCGGCGGCCGGGTCGTCCACGTCGCCGGACTCCTCGCCGGCGGCCAGGCGGGCTTCACGGAGCTGGTGTTCCAGTGCATCGAGGCGGGCGCGCTTCTCGCGTCCGGCTTCCTCGCTGGTGGTGTCCTTGGACTGCTCGCGGATGAGTGCGCCGATGAGCTTGGAGCGGCGCTCGGCGGAGTCCAGTTCGTCGGCCTGCTCGAACGGGCGGTTGACCCGCTCGCGGGCGGTCTCGGCCGCGCGCTCCTCCTGGCGGAGGTGGGACTCGGCCCGCACGATCCGCTTGTCGACGTCGGCGAGCGAGTCTTCCAGGCGGGTGATGGGGAGGGTGGACTCCTTCTTCAGGTCGTCTTCCTGGTAGGAGTGACGGCTCTGCGGGATGTCCGGGAAGCTGATGTCGACCAGGTGGACGCGGCCGAAGTCGCCCCATGCGGTGCGGTACTGGGCGGTGACCTCGATGTTGCCGATCTTGCCTATCGGGATCTTGGGGTGCCCGCCCGAGCGGTATGGGTCGGCCTTGCCTTGCCGGAGGACGGCGTGGGCGGCAGTTGCGAAGGCCTTCGCCGCCTCATCTCGCTTGGTGTAGTCGTTGTGCCCGAAGGTGGCGTTGAAGCTGTCGCCGCGGGTGCTCTTGCGGCGGGCGATGACGTCCTGGAGCTGGGCGACGAGCGTGTCCGTGCTCTCCCGCAGCAGTTCGGCGCCGCGGATCGTGCTCTTGTAGCCCTCGATCGTGCGCATGTGGCCCTTGAGCTTGCGCTTGAGGATCGCGAGGGA
The DNA here is from genome assembly GCF_044544985.1 of Streptomyces sp. NPDC053427. Classification (NCBI taxonomy): domain Bacteria; kingdom Bacillati; phylum Actinomycetota; class Actinomycetes; order Kitasatosporales; family Streptomycetaceae; genus Streptomyces; species Streptomyces sp. NPDC053427. Next base: position 120,506 of record NZ_JBITYA010000018.1, read on the forward strand.
GGCCTTCACGTTGGCCTGCTCCAGCAGGTACGGGTTGCCCGTGCTGATGGCGGTGACTTGCTCGGCGTTGAACACGCCGTCGGGGATGTCCTCGACGGTGCGGTCGGTCAGGTTGCCCTTCATGATCTGGCGAATGAACTTCGCCTTCCGGGCCACGGTCTGCCACGAGAAGCCGTCGAAGCTCTGCTCGGTGACGTACTGGAAGATCGCGACTTCGGGGTTGGCGTTGCCCTGCCGGATGATGCGGCCGTTGCGCTGTTCCAGGTCGGCCGGCCGCCACGGGCAGTCGAGGTGGTGCAGGGCGGTCGCCCGGAGCTGGACGTTGGTGCCCGTGCCCATCTTGGTGGTGCTGCCGACGAGCACGGCGATCTTGCCGGTGCGGGCGTCGTTGAAGAGGCGGGCCTTTTCGGCGTCGTTCTTCGCCTCGTGGATGAATCGAATCTTCTCGGCCGGCACGCCGCGCTCGATCAGGAGATCCTTCAGCTCCTGGTAGGCCGGGAAGCGTGACTGGGACAGTTCCTCGACGCTGGTCGGGCTGTCGTCCTTTTTCCCCTTCTTTTTGGCCTTGCCCGGGTCCTGGGGCGTGCCCATGTCGAGGAACACGATCTGGAGGCCGCCGGGGGTGTCGTGCGGCGTGGGGTTGTTCTTCGAGGTGGGGTAGACCGCGTCCTTGGTCTCCTCGTAGATCCGCGCGATGTTCTCTGCGGCCTTCGGCAGCTTGTTGCCCTGCTCGTCCAGGCCGACCATGCGCGGGTCGAGGCTGACCTTGCGCCCGTCGCTGGAGATCTTGAGCATGTTGTCTTCGCGGGGGTCGACGTTCCCCTGCTTGACGTCCCTGGCTCGCGCGGCGAGTTCCCTCTGGTACGCGAGCATTTCGTCCGTCGGTTCGACGGAGATGGTGATGGCCTTGCCGCTTGCGACGTCCGGGGTGTCCAGGTACTCGGCGAGGTCGTCGGAGTTCTTGACGTCGGCGACGGTGCGCCAGATGCGCAGCAGCTCGGGCATGTTGCGGAACGCGGCGAAGCGGGCGACTTCCTTGAACCCGGAGCCGTCGGCGGCCAGCTCGACGCCGTTGACGATCTTTCCGTAGGTGGACGCGAACTCGTCGAAGTTGCGGACCTTGGCCTTCTCCAGGAGGTCGGGCCGCAGGTAGCGCAGCATGGTGTGTGCCTCGGTCACGCTGTTGGAGATCGGGGTGGCCGTGGCGAAGGTGACGACGCGGCCGGACTTGGTGTTCGCCCGCAGGTACTCCAGCTTCATGTCGAGGTCGCTCGCGCGGTTCGATCCCTCGATCGCGGCGCCGGGGATGCCGGAGTTCGTCGACAGGTTCTTGTAGTGGTGCGCCTCGTCGACCACCACGTAGTCGATGCCGGTGTCCTCGAAGTACAGGCCAGCCGTGTCCTTGGATGCCTTGATCTTCGCGTTGATCTTGGCTTCCAGCTTCTTCAGCCGATTCTGGATCTCCTTGACCATCCGGGAGTCACGGGTGACTCCCGGGTTGTCCAGCTCGTCCTGCTCCTTCTGCCTGCGCAGAGCGGTTTGGAGGTGTTCCTTCTCCCTCTTGACGTATTCGAGCTGCACCTCGGGGCGCATGGGGATCGACTCGAAGGCGTTCTGGGTGAGGATCACCGCGTCGTAGTCGCCGGTCGCGACCCGGGCGATGAACTCACGGCGCTTGCGGCCCTGGAGGTCTTCGCTGGACGCAGCCAGGATGCGGCCGTTCGACGCCGACTCCGGGTACAGCTCCGCGAACTCGTCGTGGAACTGCTGAAGCATGTGATTCGGGACGACCATGGCGGCCTTGTTGATGAGCCCGAGTCGCCGAAGCTCCATCACGCCCATGGTCATTTCGGCGGTCTTGCCCGCGCCGACCTCGTGCGCCAGGAGCACGGCCGGCTCATTGACCATGCGGGCCACGGCCGCGTGCTGGTGCGCGTGCGGCTTGAACCACTCGGCGAGGCCGGGCATGGTGCGGCGCTGGCCGTCATACGAGCGCAGCGCCAGGTTGTTGTGGATGTCGTTGTAGCGCTTCTTGACCTGGTCAGAGCGCTCCGGAGTGGCCCACAGCCAGTCCTGGAATTCCTCGCGCAGCTCGTCGGCCTTGGTCTGCGCGGCTGCGGTGGCTTCCTCGTCGACGTACGTGTTGCCTGAGTCGTCCTTGTACGTGACGCGGATGCGCCCGTTGGTGAGGATCGTCTCGGCGAGCTTGATGGCGCTGTAGTCGCCGGTGCCCCAGACCTCGGTGGCCGCGCGGCTCTTCTTCACGCCGTCGGGGGCGTCGACCTTCCAGAGCGATCCGCCCTGGTAGCTGACCTTGACGTTCCGCGTGTTCAGCTTCTCGCGCAGGAAGGCCTGCACCGGGCCGGCGCCGAGCCAGGACGCGCCCATGGGGGCGTCGATCTCGCCCGGGGAGAGGTCCGGCGGGAGGACGTCTTCGAGCTGCTTGACGTTGATCTCGAAGCGGGCGTCCTCGGCGGCGAGGGCCTGCGCCTGCTCCAGCTTTTCGCGGACGTTGCCGGAGAGGTAGTCGGCCGCGGGGATGAGGTCGCCGCCGTTGTGCGGCTCGAAGACGAGCGGGTATTCGGTGCCGGTGTCGGGATCGGTCGAGCGGGCAGCGAGCAGCCTCTCGCGGGCCTTGTCCGGGCTGGTGCCCATGACCTTGGCGAGGGTTTCGGTGTCGAGGCTGCCGCGCTGCTCCATGACGATCGCCATGGCGTCCTCGGGGCTGTCGGCCCGGTCGGCGATGGTGCGGTGCCGCGACTGCCGCTTGGTGAAGATGGCGGCCGGCGTGCTGGTCTGGGAGTGGTCGTCGTAGGAGTCCAGGGACAGGACGACGGCCATCGTCGGGTCCTTGGTGATCAGCCCGCCCATCTGGGGCCGCTTGCGGAACGCCTTCTCGACCTGCTGGCCGGTCTCGGGGTCGGTGCTCTTGCGGGTGGCCCACTCGAAGCGGTTCAGGGAGCCGAACTTGGCGTGGTACGCGTCGTATCGGGCCTTGAGGTCGGCACGCAGGGCCTCGACGTGCTGCTCGTCGGTGTCCGGGCGGGACTCCTCGCGCACCAGGGCCTTCATGGAGTCGCGCAGGTCGAGGAGCTGTCGGGCCTCCTCCACCTGAGTGCTCGGCACCTCGAAGGGATGGATCATGCCGTCGCGGACCTGAGTGAACGTTCCGTCCGGCGCGACCTGCACATGTCCGTCGACCCGGTCGGAGCCCTCGGGCAGCATCTCGACCTTGCGGCGCTCCCCGGTGTCCGGGGTGTAGCTGAGTCCTGCGTCTTTCGCGCGGGTGACGATCTTCTTGAGGGCCTTGTCGAAGGCCGTGTTGAGGTCGCCGTCGCCGTCCACGCGCAGCTCGCCGGGGCCGTACATGCCGTGGCCCACGGCCATGTGGCCGAGGACGTGGCTCGGGTTCGTCAGGAAGTACGGGTTGACGTAGACCTTCGGCGCGTCGTCCGGCTTCTCGTCCTCGTCCAGCTCCTGGCCGGGCAGATCCTCGACGCGCGCGGAGTGGACCCACATCGGCGGGTCGTCCTTCTTCCGCTGGTCCGGCGTCTTGACCGCGCCGGTACGAGTGCGGCCCGAGGTGAAGTCCTTGTCCTTCTCGCGGCGGCGGAAGATCAGCAGGTCGGTGACGACGTCAGTGCCGGCCGTACGACGGTGCGCGCCGGTGGGAAGGCGGATCGCGCCCACCAGGTCCGCCTTGCGCGCCATCTCCATACGGGCGTCCTCGGCGCGGGGCGTCGAGCCGTCCATGGTGTAGCGGGAAGTGACGACGGCGACCAGGCCGCCGGGGCGGGTCAGGTCCAGGCTCTTCAGAATGAAGTGGTTGTGGATGTTGTGGCCGCCCTTGTTGTGGCGGAGATCCACGACCTGGTAGTCACCGAACGGGACGTTGCCGATGGCCATGTCGAACGTGCCGTCCGCGGCCCGGGTCTCCTCGAACCCTTCGTTGCGGACGGTCGCGTGCGGGTAGAGGGCCTTGGCGATTCCGGCGGTGATCGGGTCCAGTTCGACGCCGGTCATCTCGGCGTTGTCCGGCGCGTAGCCGATGAAGTTGCCGGAGCCCGAACCCGGCTCAAGGACGTTGCCGCCGTCGAATCCGAGTTCGCGGACGGCGTTCCAAACGCCCTGGACGATGGCCGGGTCCGTGTAGTGGGCGTTGAGGGTGTTCTCCTTGGCCGCGTCCCACTCCTTGTCGGAAAGCAGCCCACGAAGCTTCTTCTGGAGGGCCGCAAACTCCGGCTTCGGGTCGTCCACGAAGACCTGCGGAGTGGCGCCCCAGCCGGACCACCGCGCCAGGGTTTCCTGCTCGGCGGCGGTGGCCGGCCGGTTCTCGGCCTCCAGGCGGCGCAGCGTCTCGATGGCGGCGATGTTCGCCTTGACGCGGGGGAGGACACCGGTGGGGACGAGACTGCGCCCGTCCTCCGGCGGCTGATACTGCGGTGCGGTCTGCTCCTGCTCAGGGGAGCCGAAGGTTACTGAGCTGCGATCTTCGGCAGGCTCACCCTCGGCATCTCCTTGTCCTCCGTCCCGCTCTCCTTCGGCAGGTCGTACAGCATCTCGTGCAGGACCGCTTCCCTCGCCCGCATCGTCGCCATGTTGACGTCCGCCAGCGCGTCCCTGAAGTCCGCTCCCGGCTTCGTCCCCTCCCTGAACTCGTCGCGCCTCTCCGCGATCTGCTCCTCGATCTCCGCGCTGATCTGTGCGAAGAACGTCTCCGGCGGCGTCGTCTCCGCCAGTGCGGCCAGCGCCTCCGGCCTGTACGTCTCCCAGTACGCCTTCACCAGCGCCTTGTAGCCGCTCACTCTGCTGCTCCTCCTGGTCTTCCTGCTGCGGGCCGGCGGCCTGCTGCGGGGTCGGGACATCTTCACCCGGCGCATTCGGGTTCGGGGCGTCGGGGTTCGGGTCGCGCTCGTCGTTGTCCGGGGTACGGGGACGGCCGGTACGGGCAGCATGGCTGTCGACGCTGCGCTCGCGGTCGAACTCTCCGGCGATCTCCCAGATCGCCCGGCCGGATCGGTTGCCGTCCTTGTCGCGGAACTCGTTCAGCTCCTGGTTCAGCTTCGGGGAGCCCCAGTCGACGGTACGGCCATCATGGTCGCGCAGGCGGCTGCCAAGGTACAGCGTGAACCGGTCGGCAGTGTCACGGTCTGCGAAGTTGCCGTAGGTGTGCAGGCCTCGGGTTCCGAGCCCGGACAGGGAGCGGGCGGTACCGACGGCCCGCACCTCGAAGCGGTACTCGTCGTCGCGGTCGGTGTGCTCCAGGATGGCGAAGCCGCGGTGGTCGGCCAGGTGCAAGGTGATGTTCGGGTCGGTGGCGAGCCGGCGCATGACGTCGCGCTGGGCCTCGGGGGTGTCGTCGCTGCCGCCGCGCTTCCAGAACTCGCGCAGCTCATCGCTGTTGCGGGGACGGCCGCGCTCGTCGCCGAACGGCTGGGGACCAACGTGCCCGACGCCAACGTTGGTGTCCGGCACTCCGGTGCGGGCCGCGACCTCCTGGGCAGCATGCTGCTCGGGGTTCGCCGGGGCGGGGGTGGTGCGTGCGGCGGCTCCGGCGCGCTTTTTGGCCGCCTTATCGGCGAAGGCCTTCTGCGCGGCGCTCGCCGCGCCCTGGACCATGGCCCGGCCCTCGGGGGTGTTCAGGCGGGACTGGTAGTCGGGAGCGTCCCAGTCGAACGGCTCGCCGTTGAGCTGAGCGGCCTCCAGACGCTTCACGAAGTCGGCGGCCTCGCCCTTGCGGGTGGGCATGGCCAGCCGGACGCCGCTGTCGGTGAGGATGACGCCCCACCCGTGGTGGATCTCCCCGTTGCGACGCTGGACGCCCATCTCGCCGATGACGAAGTGCCCGTTGCGGGAAAGCTGCGGGTTCTTGAGCTTGTCGAACAGCTCGGCCGTCGAGGCGGTGTGCTTGTCCTGCGCGTCCTTGTCGGAGGTGTACGGCGTGAGGTTGCCGCTGGCCCAGTGTGCGCGGACGTCGTCGAGGCTCTTGAAGCGGCGGGTGGGGTCCTTGCGGCGGTTCGGCGCCGCGGCCTTCTTGGGCCGCGGTCGGGCCGGCGCGCCCTTCGGCGCCGGTATGGGCTCGTCCGCCCAGGCCTGCGGGGTGGGCTTGCCGTTCTTCTTGGCCTTGGGGATCTTCTTGCCGTCGTGGGCCTCGAACCGCTCGACGGTCAGGTTCAGGGCGTCGGCAAGATTCTGGGCGTAGCGGGCGACTTCGTCGCGACCGTCTGCCTCGGCGAGTTCGGCGAGGTGTTCGGCTTCTTCCGCAAGGTCTCGGATAGTCGAGAGGTCTTCGGAGTCGTACTGTCCCCGGGGCTTGTTCGTCTCCAGGGGGATGTCGCCGTCGATCAATTCGTCGAGGTCGAGGCCGTCCCCCGACAGCTCGTACAGCTCGTCGTATGCGGCGCGTGCCTCGGCGTTGTCCCAGTCGCGGGGCATGACCGCTTCGAGGTCGGCGAAGTAGTCGTGTGCCAGCTCGGCGACCGCGCGGCGCGCGTGCTCGGTGTCCTGGAACTGCTGCTCACGGTCAGGGTTCTTCGCGGTGGCCTTGGGGCCGCGCGCTCGGAGGGCATCGCCCCGGCCGGCTACGTGTCCGGCGCGCTCTCCGCCGTCGATGGGCAGCAGGTTCGGGTGGTGGCGGGTGCGCCGGTTGCCGTCAAGGTTGGAGGGGAGCGGGTCGCCCTCGTCGTCCTTGTCGTTGGGCATGACACGACCCCGGTGGACGAGCGGATCATCGTCTGCGGGCTCGGGGCCGGCGCCGTGGTCCTCGCCTTCCTTGTCAGCCCCGATGTCCTCGCCCTCGTCGTCCTTGCGGTGCGGCTCATCGGGGGTGTCGCCGTTGTCGCCCGGGTCGTCGGTGTCGACGCCGTTGCCGCGGCGGGTGTCGGCGGTGCGGCGTTCGTCCTCGTCGCGCACCTTCCGCTTGCTGCGGGTGGGGGCGGTGCCGTCGGGGCGGGCGACCATCGTGAGGCGGGAGGCATTGACGGTCGATCGCTGGTGGGTGGTGACGTTCTCCACCAGGACGTTCCGGCCACCGAGCGCCCGGATGACGCGGGCCATGCCGCCGCCCCACATACGGGCGATGCCGCCCGTCTCAATGAAGCGCCCCTTCGAGTCACGGGGATGCAGATCAGGGTTCCAGGAGCGGCGGCTGCGCTTGGCTTCGAGAGTGGCGGCGACACGGTCAGCGGCGTTCGTGATCTGCATGCGGCGGACCATGCACACCCGAGGGGGTTAACGTCGCGTCCTCGAATTCCGGCCGGGCGGGCTACATGGTCTCGGTGAGGATGTGCAGGAGAAACCAGCCCGAGAACCCCATCCAGCCGACGGCGAAGATGGCCCGGCCCGCCTTCGAAGTGCGGGTGCGGAACAGCTTTCTGGTGTTCTCGCTGAGGGTGTCACCGTCCTTCTTGTTGATCAGCGCCCACGTCTCGAACAGGCCGAACAGAGCCGTCCACACGGCCCAGACGATCGCACTCACAGGGTGTCTCCTTCATTTCGGTACCGCAGGCGGCAGCGGCAGTTGATGGTGAGGTGGAGGGGGGCGAGCTGGTCGCCGGGGAAGCGCATGGGGAAGCCGTCCACGTCGAACGGCGCGTTGACGGGGAGGGTGACGCCATCGACCACTTCATGCGCTGCGCGTACGCGGTCGTCGCGACGGGTGACCCAGGTGCGGACGATGCCGGGGCCGATCGCCGCGGCGGTCGCTTCAGCAGTCCCGTTGACGGTGGCGACGGCCGCGGCCTCCGAGGCGCCGTTGATCGTGTGTGGTGCCATGTCGGTGAACGCGGTCCGCACGATCGCGACCAGGTCGTCGAGGTCGTCGGTGACGGTCTGGCCCTGTGCGAGGAGCGTCGCGAGGCTCGTCAGGAACGACCGGGCCGCCTTCTCGGCGCCGGCCACCGCGTCGAGCAGCCTGACGGTGATCAGGGGCTGAACCGACGACGGAACGGGTGCGCCGAAGGCGGCTGCGGTGCGCTCGGCGACTGCGGAAGCGAGCCCGGCCAGGGCCCGGGACAGGGCGCTGTCGATCTCTTCCAGCCATCGGTCGGTGCCGACGATGCGCTCGATGTCGAGTAGCCGGCCTCCGCCGCGGGTGTCGGTGGGCCCGTCGTCCTTCCAGAAGCGGGTGCCCTTGCGGGCCTTCGGGGAACGCAGTCGGGCGGTGATGACGCCTTCCTGCCGTGCGAACAGCGGGGCCAGGGCGAAGCTGATGGCCTCCTGCGCCTGGTTGAAGTCGTCGTCGGTGACTTCGAATCCAGGGGTGCCGTCGGGCAGCGCCTTGACCTGGATGCCGCGGGCCTCCGCGACGGCCGCCGCCGCGTCACCGGGTATCCGGTCTTGCTCCTGACGCGCTTCGGCCACGGCCGCAGCTGCTGCTCCCGGTTCGCCGCTTGCAGCCTCGTCACTGCGGGCGCCGGCAACCGCCGCGGCGGCGGCCCCGGGAACGGCCGCTTGGTCGGCCTCCGCTCGGGCCTGCGCGACGACGTCCGCCGCCTCCCCGCCGGCCGCGTCGGGGTTCGGCGGGAGGGGAACGTTCGGACTGGGCTGGCCGGCGCCGGGCGGGAGCTGCGGCGGGCTGCCGCCGGAGGCGTCGCCGGGGCCTGCGATGCCGAGCGCCGCGGCGTCCTCGGGTCGGGCCGGAACGGGGGCCTTCTGCGGGGAGATCCACAGGGCACGGGTGTGGGGGTTGTCGAACGCGGGGAGCCCCGCGCGCCGCCGGTACTCGTCGGCGGAGATCAGCCCGGCCTCCCACTCCTCGCGGGCCTCAGCACGCCGCTTGCGGCGGGGGAGTTCCAGCGCCTCGACGGTGCTGGTGTCGAAGCGGAGAGCCCGGTCCAGGCCGCCAAGGTCACCGGCGAACGCGTTAGAGATCAGTTCCAGGTGGGGCAGCTCCGTGTGAATCCAGAACCCGAACTCCTCTTGCTCGGCATTGTCGAAGGTGCGTCCGGAGGCGTTGCCGGTGACGGATTCGGGGACGCCGAAAGCCGCCAGGATTTCGATCTTGGCGTTCTGCGCGGCGTGCTCGTACGCCATCTCTCTGGGGCGAGCCGCCAGGTCGACGTAGTTCATGCCGCCGGGGCCGGAGCCGACCACGGACACGTGGCCGGCGAACTCGCTCCCCGGGAGGAAACGGGCTTCCAGGCGGTCCATCTCCCGGTCGGACAGGGAGGTCGTGTCGACGGCCACGATGCCGCCGGGGCGCGCATCGTTCTTGATGAAGGCCACGTTGTAGAGGCGCGACAGATGGTCCAGTTCGACGCTGATCCCCGCGGCCTCCAGTGGTGTCGTGCCGGAGAAGGGGTCGGTCGGGTGGGGGTCGCGAATCCAGCGGACGCGTTCGGGGTCCAGCTCCCGCACTTCGCCGTGGAGGGTCGTGAACTCGTAGTGGAGGATGTACTCGCCGCGCGGGTCAGGCACGGGCATGACGCGGTCGGGTGGCAGGAGGTCGAGCCTGGTGATGGTGCCGCGGTTGGAGCGAGTGACCTCGACGAACGCGCCGCGCTTGGAGAGCAGGATCTGCGCGGACAGGCGCTTGCGGAACTGGGCGCCGGTCTCGACCGGATTGGCACGGCCGTTGAGGACACGGAGAAGGGGGTGGTCCTCGATGACCTCCGCGAACTCGCCGTCCTCGGTCAGGCCCCGGCCGATCTCCAGCGGCAGCCGGGAGGCGTGCTTGCCCATGGTGTCGATGGCCTTGTACACCCAGACGACGCGCTCATACCCCTCGGTGACGACGCGCCCGATGTCCCATCCGTCCGCTCGGCCCTCGGTGGACCAGATGTTCGCGGTGCCCGCGTAGCTGGTAGAGGTGTAGCCGCCGGTCCAGGAGACCGTCTTCGTTTCGGTGTCCCGCGGGCGTGACGTAGCGAAGCGCGCACGCAGGGCGGGAAGCCATCGACGTCTCGCCACGTCAGGCCCCCTCGCTGCTCAGGAAGACGCCGAGCGCGAGCACCAGGGCGAAGAGCACGGACCACGGCGTGAGGTATAGCGCGAGCCCGGTCAGGACCCACAGGCCGGTCGACAGTGCGCAGTAGCCGGCCACGAGCCGGGCCCATCCAGGGAGCGGCGGCTTGAGGTAGAGGACGGTCATCCCGCCGCCGGCCAGGCATAGCCCAGTCAGGAAGAGTGCAACAAGCGGGGCGGTGAGGGAGATGGCCCCGAGCAGACCGACCAGCCCGGTGCCTACCAGTAGGAGGCCGATCAGGTCGCGGGCGATGCGACGCCGGGGCGCCCGGTGGTCGGGGGTCGGAGACTGCGTTGGAGGATTCACGCGGCGGACCGTAGGAAGCCGTGCGGCTTGCGTCTCGGCCTGGCGAGTGGGTCAGCCGTCTGTGCTCGGCGTCATCTCATCGCACCCCAGCAGTCGAGCCGTTCGTTGTACTGGTGGAGGCTCGGCGACAGGCGCCCGGGTCCAAGCGAGAGGAACCGCTCATGAGCCCGATTGACCTCTACGACGAGCTGGCGCAGCACCTCGCCCAGGCCAAGGAACGCTTCGACGGAGAAGTCGAGGGGGCGGCGATGACCGTACTCAAAGACGATGGGGCCTATCGGCACCTGCGCTTCGTCTTCCCCCGGGCGTCGTGGGCCTGGTGCGAGGTCGTTACCTGGCCCGGCGCGCTCGTCCTGCGCGGCGGCCTGGGTAGCTGGATGTTCGTCGACACTGAGGACGTGACCAAGCTGTTCCGGCCCAACTCGCACTCGGAGCGGGTCAACCCGCTGTATTGGGAGGGGAAGCTCGCCCCGGGCAGCGGCACGGCGCGCGTGCACTCACCGGAACGAGCGGTCGCCCACATCCGCCAGACCGTTGCCGACATGGCCGACACCTTTCCCCGTCTGCCCTACGACATCGACAGCGACCTTCTCGACGGCCGCCTTGTGAACGATCTCAGCACCGAGGGTGGCCTGCGAGCGGCTATCCGTGCATTTGAAGAGATGCACGGATGCTCTTACGAGGGGCTGTATTTCGACGTGGAGAGCTGGGACCTGAAGCGATTCGACCCCTGGTTTCTGCTGGCCTGTGTCGTGCTGCCCTGGGCCGTCGAGCAGCTTGACGCTGCACTCGTACCTGCACGGTGACCTATCGGGCTGGACGGGAGACTCCGGAGACGTAAGCACCGATTCCGCGCCGCTGGATCACGCCGCCGGGAATGACCTTTGCATTCGATGGCAGCTCAGGGACCTTCCGCTTGGCCCGCTGTGTCTGGTCACCACCGATCAGGTGCCGGTTGTCGAGCAGGGCCTCGCAGTCCTGATCGGCAACATCTTCGTACGGCCGACGGCATGAGCGGCAGTACACCTCAAGGGCGTCAACGCGGGTGCCCTGGACGGTCGTAAACGAGCCGCGGAAGTCGGCGAGCTTCGCCACCCTGTCCTCAACCTTGATCTCTGCGGCGACGATCCAGACGTGCGCCAAGGACTCTTCCGGCTCTTCGACGACGGCGGCCGGCTCGCCAGTTTCTTGCGGCAGGGCGAAGAGATCAGCGAAGGGTTCGAATTCCAGTTGATCGCGGACTACTGAAGTCGAGGTCGGCACAGTGCGGGTCCTCCCGGCGGCGATACATCAAATCATGGCCGAGCGCCAGCGCCTGACCTGCCTTGTAGACGTAGTCACCGCGCCAGGCGTTACAACTCTCGACCGTTCTGCGTCCCGTCCTCATGAGACGAAGGAACTCCCGGGCGCCACTCAGGGGGGTGCGCAGGCGTCGGCGAGCGATGCGTCGAGGGCGAAGATGGCCTTGTCGGCATGCGGCACGCCACGGCTCACCGCAGAGACGGCCAGGCGGTACACAGCGGGGGCACCAGCAGTCCCCCCCGCTGGCGCGAGCCGCTGTCAGAAGATCGGGGGGCGTCCGGCGAGAGTGAGCCGCGTGACGGTTCGCCAGCTTATGGGCTGGCGTCCGTGATCGCGGCTGCGCACGCCTTCGGTAAAGCCTGCCCACGAGGTGCTGAGCGCGGATCGGTCACGTACGCGGCAGAGGGTGAGCACGACCCAGGTGGCGAGGTTGAGAGGGATCAGCAGAGCGGGGAGATTGCGGCGGGCGAGCAGGACCCGGTTGCGGGCGTTGAGGCGGTAGAAGGTGGCGTGGCGGGCCGGGTCGGTGGCGGGGTGGTGAACGACGATGTGCGGTGTGTAGAGGCCGCTGCCGCCTTGGTCCCACAGCCGCCATGACAGGTCGATGCCCTCGTGGAAGAGGAAAAAGCTGCCGGGCCAGCCTCCGGCAGCGTCGAACGAGGTGCGGCGGATCATGACGACGCCTTCGGCCATGACCGTCACGGTGCCGCCGCGTTCGGGGTCTCCGGCCCGCAGGCGTGGTACCCAGCGGCGCAGGGTCACGTTGGTGTCGGGGTCGGTGATGCGGGGCTGGACGTAGGCCAGTTCGGGACGGTGGCGCAGTTCGCCGGCCAAGGCGGTGAGGATGTTGCGTTCGGGTAGCACGGCGTCGTTGTCGAAGAAGAAGAGGCAGTCGCTGTCCGCGAGGTAGGGGTGGCGGGCACCGATGTTGCGTCCTTCGGGGATACCGACGTTGTCGGGCAGCGCGACGCAGCGGATGTTGTCCGCGTGGGGGACCTGCTCGGGTGTGCAGCCGTTGCCTACGACGACGATGCGGAGGTCGATGCCCTCCTGGTCGAGGAGCGTGGCCATCGCGCGGGGGAAGTCCTCCGGCCGGTCGTTCATCGTTAAGACGACTGCCCCGACGCGGGGGGCGGCATCGTTGGTTTGCACGGGATGGATGTCCTTTGCCGCGTTCGAATGCACGGGGTGTCGTGCGGTGTTTGCTGACTGGCTGCGTTCCGGTCACCTTAGCGTGCGAATTGCGCAGTTCTGGTGTCTCGCAAGGTGGTCAGGGCAGCGTCGTAGAGCTGGAGCAGTCCTGCGTCGGTGGCCGGTTCGTGGCGCCGCGGCTGACGGTTGACCAGGGAGTCGGCGGTGCTGAAGGCGGCAGCAGCCGGCAGGCCCCGGTAGCCGCTGGTGGCGAAGACCGCGGCGGTTTCCATGTCGCAGAGCATCACTCCGTGGCCGGCGTAGTAGGTCACTTCCTGCGCTGTTTCGCGATATGGGGCGTCGGTGCTCCAGGTCGCCGCGTGTTGGAAGCGGGTGTTGGCGGCGTGCAGGGTGTGTGCGACGTGGCGGGTGAGGTGGGGGCAGGGGTGAGCGTAGGGGCCGGGCGGTAGGTAGTGGTGGGAGGTGCCGTCGCCGCGGAGGGCGCGGTCGCAGACGATCAGGTCTCCGGGGAGGAGGCTGTTGTGGAGGCTTGCGGCGGTGCCGACGGTGATGATGCGGGGTGTGCCCAGGGCGGTGAGTTGTTCGACTGCGAGGGCGGCTGCCGGGCCGCCGACGCCGAAGCCGCCGCAGATGGCGACGGGGTCGTGGCCGGGGGGCTCGTGGATGAGCAGGTCGCCGCGCACCCAGCCGGTGTTGGAGCGGGTGTGGGGTTGGGTGCGGGCGTGTTCGAGGAGCGCGCGCTGGTAGATCAAAACGGTGCCCGCGGTGTGGGTGAGGGTGGCACTGGGGTGGCGGGTGCGGACGTAGGCGGCGTGCTCGGCGGGGTCAGTGACGGACGGCAGGGTGTGCTTGCCGGGCAGCAGGGGGACGGGGTGCTCGTTCATGCGTTCGGCTCGCTCTGGTGCTCGCGGCGGGACAGGGCGTTGGCGAGTCGATCCTCAACAGCGCGGGCAACTTGGTTGGTGGGGTGCCAGGGCAGGACGGTGTCGTCCATGTGTCGCCGGTGGTGGTCGTAGTCCAGGCCGTGGCGGGTGAGAGCGGTGATGAGGGCGTCTTTGGTGACGGTTTCGAGATCGGTGCCGGCGTTGAAGAGGTCTTCCAGAACATGGCCCATGCGGCGGTCTGCGCGGGAGCAGACCACTTCCAGGTGCATTCGGCTGGTCTCGCCGTAGACGACATCAAAGTGAGCGAACTTCTCCCGGCCGACGAGGTGTTGGAGGCGGTCGCGGACGGTGTCGCCGTAGGTTCGTACGCAGTCGGGGTCGGCCATGGCGAGCCGTTGGGTGGGGGTGTTGGGGGTGGGCATGAACTGGAGGAGTTTGACGATCACCCGGGCGTCGGGGTGGCCCAGTCGGTCGTAGGCGTCGCGTGCGTAGTCGGCGATGGCCAGTCGGTCTTCGGGGCGTTCGCCGGGGGCGCCGATGATGAAGTACAGCATCAGGGTGCGGACGGCACCGTTTTCCCGGCAGAGGTCGAGGGCGTGGTCGACGCGCTGGCGGGTCATGGTCTTGCCGTAGAGGGCAACCAGGTCGGGGCTGGCCCATTCGGGGGCGATGGTGATGATGCCGCGCTCCTGGTGCTGGCTGCTTTGCAGCTCGGTGAACAGGTGGCCGCCTTCGAGGGCAGCGACGGCATCGAGGTATTCGGCGTTGATTTCATCGGCTCGGATGGAGCCGATGATGGTGGTGACGGTGCGGTCCTGCGCGGCGGCTCGCTGGACGTAGCCGGCCAGGTACTCCAGGAGTTCTTGGCGGTGGCGGTACTGGGTGATTGTGGGTGCGCTGATGATGACCGTGGAGACGCGGAGTTGTTCGAGGCGGTCGATGTAGTCGGTCAGAAGTTTGAGCGGCGTCTGCCGGAAGGGTGGGGTGCCCAGGTTGCAGAAGTGGCAGCTGTGGCGGCAGCCGAGGACGGGGTGCAGGCCGGCTGCTGTGCCGTCGGTGATGGGGTAGGTGACGTGCCCGGCGGGCAGGGCGTGGGCTGGCAGGTACTGGGGGTGGACGCGGGCCGGGGTGTGGGGTGTGCGGGGGGCCATGGCGGACACGCCCCCTCCCGGAAGGAAGCTGGGCTCGTACAGGGAGGGGACGTACAGGCCGGGAACCTGCGCGAGCTGTTCGTGCAGGGAGGGTCCGTCCGTGCGGGGGCTGGAGCGGTGGGCGTGGAGGATGCGGATCAGCTCGGCCAGGGACTCCTCTGCGTCGCCCAGGGCGACGACGTCGAGGTAGTCGGCGAGGGGTTCGGGATTGGCCAGTCCGCTGTTGCCGCCGACGACCAGGGGGTGGATGCCCGGGGTGCGGTCCGCGGTGCGGCGGGGGATGCCGGCCAGGTCGAGCATGCGCAGGATGGTGTGCAGTCCGCCGGAGTAGATGGCGGAGACACCGACGATGTCGGCTTGGGCAACGGGGACGGGCGACTCGATGGTGCGGTACGGGGCGCCGTCCGCGACGGTTAAGCGGTTGGCCTCGGACACCAGGCTGTCGTAGGCGAGGGCGCGTTCGGCGACGGCGGGCAGGTCGTCCCTGCGGTTGATCATGTCGTACAGGCCCATCGGGCCTCCGCACATGAGGCTGTAGGCGTGGCCGTAGGGGATGAGGAAGACCATGCGCAGCAGACCCGCGGCGGCCGGATCGTCGGGCCGGTCGTACGGGGGGCCGATGACGGTTTCGCGGGCGCGGATGCGGGCGGTCTCGGTGTCGAGCGCGGATGCGAGCATGACAATGTGACCCTTCTTTGGTCGTGTGGAAGTCGCCCCGGGGCGTCGGCTCCAGGTGAAGCGGGCACCCCGGGGGCGGGTCAGGAGGTGGGGTGGGTGCGGGCGACGTCGGCGGTGGCGTCGCGGATCGCGGCGTTGATGGTCGTCTGTTCCTCGTCGCTGAGCTGGGGGTGCAGGATGGGGCACAGCAGGCGGTCGGCGAGGGCGTCGGCTCGTGGGCAGCGCTGGTCGTGGGTGTGGAAGTCGATCAGGCGGTGGCTGCGGTAGGTGGGCGGATCGCTGATGATGCTGCCGACGCGGTACTCGTTGGCGAGGGCGTCCATCAGGGCGTTTCGGCCGGCGGCTCCCCAGCTCGGGGGCACCAGCAGGTTGTGCCGGTAGTAGAGGTGGCGCTGGCCTGACAGAGTCGGCGGCATGGTCAGCTCGGTTATGTCGCCGAGTGCGGCCGTGCGGGTGGAAGCGACTTCGACGCGGGCGTCGTTCATGGCGTCGAGGCGGGCGAGCTGGATCAGTCCGACTTGGGCCTGGGCTTTGGTCATGAGCCGGTTGGTGCCCCACTCCTCCAGCCCGCCGTACCCGCGGGCCCGACGCAAGCGGTCGGCCAAGACCGGGTCGGAGGTGGTGACCATGCCGCCCTGCCCGAGCGTCGTCATCAGCTTTTTGGACTCGAAGGAGAAGACCGTGGCCCACGCCTGGCCGCCGGCCCCGACGCGTACACCGGCGCTGTCGCGTCCGCCGCAGGCTCGGGCGGCGTCCACGATGACGACCGGGGGCCCGTGCACCGGGTGCGGATGGCGGGCCGCCACTTCCAGGTAGGGCGCCAGGTCGGCCACGGCGCCGTTCCAATGGGTGACCAGGATGGCCCGAGTACGGGCACTGAACAGGCGAGGTAGGTCTTGGGCATCCAGGTTGAGCGTCGTGGCGTCCGGCTCGGCCAGGACCAACTGCCCGCCGTGGCGTATGACCGCAAGGTGCGGACCGACGAAGTTGATGGCGCAGGAGATCACCTCTTCGCCCGGCCGCAGCGCGAGGGCGTCGAGCACCATGTCCAGGGCGGAGCCGCCGGAGTTGCAGGCGATCGCGTGCCGGGCTCCGCAGAATCCGGCGAAGGTTTCCTCGAATGTCACGGTGGCCGCGGTGGGTTTCCAGCCGGTGCGCCAGTTGGCGGAGTCATCGGCCGCCGCGGCGAGTGCGGCGTGCTCGGCGGGCGTGTACCAGCCGCCTTGGGCCGGTTCGACGGGCCAGTGCAGGGGGCGGCGCAGGTCAGGCACTGTGGTGGGGTCCGTGGGCATCAGGGGGCCTCGATTCGTCCGTCCGCAGGCGGCAGTTCACCGTGCGGGGCTGCCAGGGGCTGTGAAGGGGCGATGCGTCCGAGGAGCGCGACCTTGGCCGCGGCGGAACTACGGGGGTCGAACCGGAGGTTCAGCCATGCGGCGACCAGTTGCCGGGCAACCGCCAGGCCGACGATGCCGGCCCCTAGTGCGAGGACCTGGGCATCGTTGTGGAGCACTGCGTGCCGTACGGAGTAGGGGTCGTGGGCGGTGACCGCGCGCACGCCGGCCACCTTGTTGGCGGCGATCGCCATGCCCAGGCCGGTGTGGCACACCAGCAGGGCGCGGTCGGCCTTGTCCTCGGTGATCAGCTGACCGGCTGCGAGGGCGACGAGCGGGTAGGCCGTTCGTGCCCGCTCGTCAACTCCCACATCGAGCACCGCGCCCACCTGGGGGCTCCGCCTGAGTTCCGTCTCCAGGGCGCGCTTGTAGGCGAAGCCGGCCCGGTCGCTGCCGATCGCGATCCGCAGGCTGCCGCGCGGCCGCTGGTCCGGGTAGTCGGGGCTGCTCACGGGGTCGCGTCCTGCGGGGCGGCCGACCGGGGCCGGGGCCGGACGTGCGCGTCGGTGGCGTGGGGGGCCGCGACGTGGTGTTCTGCGGGCAGGCACCGGGCGGCCAGCATGACGCCGCTGCTGATGCTGGTGCCGCGCCCGACCACAACCCCGGGCCCCAGGCTGATGGAGTTGCCGGTCTGTACTCGGTCTCCGATCAGCGCGGAGAAGGCTGCTGTCCCGCACCGGTAGAGCCCGCCCGGGGTCCGCAGCACGATTTCCCGTTCGGGTCGTCGCATGTCAGGGCTCAGGCTGATCGCTGCCAGGGTGACGTTTGCCGACAGGTGGGCGCCCGCCCCGATGAGCGCGGAGTTGACGCCGATGCGGTGTCCCAGCACCGCGTCTTCGCAGAGGATCGCGTTGGTCACTTCGCAGTTGAA
>NZ_JBITYA010000019.1:0-133955 GCF_044544985.1 Streptomyces sp. NPDC053427
TACGCCCAGTATCCGGACGTCCCTCCGCCTTGCGATGCACCGCATCTGACGCCGTGCGCTGATCCACCAGGCATTACGGGACAGCCCTTAGGGCGTGTACCGAACGGGGATCCCGGCCCGAGTCGGTCTCGCTGCCGTGCTCGCGTGAGGTCCGGCCTTGGAGTGGCCTCCAGGTCACATGTAGGAGCTATTTGGGGGATTGCCCCAAGCATTTGCCAGGTGATGTACGAATCAGCATCGCAGTTGCAGTATGGGAGGGATGTGGTTGCCGACAGGCGGGGCGACCTTCCCGATTCCTGCTCACAAGGCGAGGTACGGATCCATGGATGTACGCAGCCTGGACGGCAGCGCAGGTGACGTCGACTACGCACGCATCGGCTCCCGCTACTTGAGCCACCGCCGTCCCGATCCCCGCATCGCCCGGTTCGTCGCGGACGCCCTGGGCGGTGCCCGCACGGTGCTCAACGTCGGTGCCGGCTCCGGGTCCTACGAGTCGGCGGCTCCGGCCGTGACGGCCGTGGAGCCGTCCGAGGCGATGCGTGCGCAGCGCGCGGCGAGCCTGCCCCGGGCGGTGAACGCGGTGGCGGAGAGCCTGCCGTTCGGGGACGGGGAGTTCGACGGGGCGATGACGCTGTTCAGCGTCCATCAGTGGAGCGATGTCGAGGCGGGTCTGCGCGAGATGCGGCGGGTGGCCCGGGGCCCGGTGGTGGTGCTGACCTGTGATCCGGGGCTGGTACGGGACTTCTGGCTGTACGAGTACGCGCCCGAGGTCCTCGACACCGAGGCCCGTCGGTACCCGTCGATCGAGAAGATGGCCGCCTCGCTCGGCGCGGTCGGCAGCGTGCAGTCCGTGCCGATCCCGTTGGACTGTACGGACGGCTTCAACGAGGCGTACTACGGGCGCCCCGAGATGCTGTTGGACCCGGCGGCGCGGCAGGCATGCTCGGCCTGGAGTTTCGTCGACGACCGCGTGCGCGAGCGGTTCACCACGCGCCTGCGTGACGACCTGGATTCCGGCCGGTGGGACGCACGCTTCGGCCATCTGCGCCGCCGGCCGTTCTACGAAGGCTCGCTCGTCATCGTGCGCGCGACACCGCAAGGGGAAGAGGAGCACCACCATGGGCGTACCTGATCGCATGGACGAGGAGCTGCGCGTCCTGGGTCTGGTGGAGGCGCAACGCAAGGCAGCGGCCCTGTTCGCCGAGGTCGAAGCGCGCCGCCTGGTGGCGCCCGGGGCCGGTGAGCGGGAGGTCAGCGACCGGATCCGGGATCTGGCGAACGAGATGTTCGGGACGACGAAGCACTGGCACAAGCGGATCGTCCGCTCGGGTCCGCACACCCTGTTCCCGTACCGGGAGAATCCGCCGGACCGGGTCATCGCGGAGAGCGACATCGCCTTCGTCGACTTCGGCCCGATCTTCGAGGAGTACGAAGCGGACTTCGGCCGCACCTTCGTCTTCGGCGACGACCCGGCAAAGCACCGGCTGCGGGAGGACTTGGCGACCGTCTTCGCCGGGGGCAGGCGGGCCTTCCAGGCCGACCCCGACATCACGGGCAAGCAGCTGTACGCCGAGGTGGAGCGGCTGGCGACCGAGGCCGGCTGGACCCTGGGCGGTTGGCACGCGGGCCACCTCGTCGGGGAGTTCCCGCACGAGTCGATCGACGGCGCCGAGCGGGAGTCGTACATCGTGCCGGACAACGGCCACCCCATCCGTCGCACCGACCGGGCGGGATGGCGCTGCCACTGGATCCTGGAGGTCCACCTGGTGGACGAGGCGAACGGATTCGGCGGTTTCTACGAGCAGTTGCTGGACCTGGCCTGACGGTCGGCGACCGACGACCGGCCCCAGGACCGCCCGTTCGCCGCCGGGAGCGACGTCAGCCGCGTCCGGTGAACTGCTGCCCCACCCCGAGCCGGCGCAGGTCGGCGAGGACCTGCGGGTCCTGGGCGTCCAGCCAGTCGCAGAGCTGGCGGAAGGAGACCATCCGGACGTCCTTGTGCTTGTCGTCGGCGATGTGCTTGATCGTCTCCTCGACGGCGTCCATGTAGATGCCGCCGTTCCACTGCTCGAAGTGGTTGCCGATGAAGAACGGCGCGCGGTTGGTCTCGTAGGCCCGCTTGAATCCGGAGATATAGGCGTCGGTGGCCTGCTGCCGCCATCCCGGGTAGTTGGCCGGCGGCGCCTTGGTGGAGTTCTTCGACTGGTTGGCCATGATGTTGTAGTCCATCGAGAGGACCTCGAAGGAGTGGCCGGGGAACGGCATCTGCTGGAGCGGGAAGTTCCACAGGCCCTGCTTCTTGTCGGGCCAGACCTGGAGGCCGCCGGGCGAGCTGGCGTCGTACCGCCAGCCGCGCCGCCGCGCGGTGGGCAGCAGGTTGTCCTGGCCGAGCAGGCACGGCGTACGGCCGCCGACCAGCTCCTTGCTGTAGTCGAAGGGCAGCGGGTCGAGGTCGGTGAAGCCGGTGTTGGTCCGCCACTTGGTGACGAACGACATGGCCTGCTCGATCTCGTCGTCCCACTGGGCGGGGGTCCAGTGCGCGACCGAGCCCGCGCCGGTGCCGCAGAAGTGGCCGTTGAAGTGGGTGCCTATCTCGTGGCCTTCCAGCCACGCCTCGCGCACGTTCTTCAGCGTCGCCTTGACGTGGTCATCGGAGAGATAGCCGATGTCGGAGGCGCCGACGCGGTTGTTCGGCGGCCGGTACATGCGCTTCTTCGACTCGGGCAGCAGATACAGCCCGGAAAGGAAGAAGGTCATCGAGGCGTTGTGGTCCTTGGCGAGCTTGCGGAACCGGGGGAAAAGGCCGTTGCCCACCTCGCCTGCCCCGTCCCAGGAGAAGACGACGAACTGCGGCGGCTTCTGGCCGGGCTTCAGCTTCTCCGGCGCGGGCGGCTGGTTGGGCTGCTTTCCGGTGTACGCGGTCGAGCCGTCGCCTATCGGCTTGGCCTGCGTCTTCCGGCCGGGCCTGGTTCCGACCTTGTCGGATGCCGACGACCCGGAGGACGAGCAGCCGGCGACGGAGAGCGCGGCCGCCGCGCCTATCCCAAGTCCGAATATTCCCCGGCGGCTGAATTCACGCATAACGGTCCCCGTCGCATTCGTTCGAAGTTCTGGTAAGTGGGGCGCCCAGAGAAGTGGGACGCCTGGAGAGAGGGGAAGGCGGATGTCGAGGTTCCGTTTCGTCCCCAAAAAGAAGAATTTTCAACGGAGGGTCGCGGGCGAATTACGCTCCGAAGCGGCGGAACTGGCCTGGAAGCCCTCGGCGGCCTTCGCGCCCTCCGGCCCGGCCGAGCCTGCCCGTCCCCGAGGTCGCCGCGTGCCCAAAAGCGCAGACGGCGCTCATCTGCAACATCGCCCTGACGTCGCGGCCGTCCCGGCG
Organism: Streptomyces sp. NPDC053427; assembly: GCF_044544985.1. NCBI lineage: Bacteria > Bacillati > Actinomycetota > Actinomycetes > Kitasatosporales > Streptomycetaceae > Streptomyces > Streptomyces sp. NPDC053427. Next base: position 3,380 of record NZ_JBITYA010000019.1, read on the forward strand.
CGACCGTCGTCGTCCGACGTCATCTCCTGCATCGTGTGCACCCCCTGCTCAATGGGCGGGCCGGGAAGCCGAAGACCGCAACGATCCCTCAGCCGACGCCTTTGATGCATATGACTCTCACGGGGATCACTAGCGCACCGATAACGCCTCACTAACAGCCGCTGCCGCACCAGCGGGCAGCACCGCCCCGCTTCCCGGCGGCCGTGGCGCCGCCGACACTCACGGTCGGCGGCTGCTCTCATCCTCACTCCCCAGCGATTTCTCGCACCCACTCCGACGCGTCTGCCGGAAAAGGCCCTGAGACCTCGTCCGCGCCGGCCGTGTGCAGAAGCCGGCGCAATGCGTCACAAGCGAAGAACGACTCCCCCCGGCTATCGGCCCATACGCGCACCTGCCGGTCCCCTGCCTGCGCCACGTCCCACCACGCCCACCCCCTGAATTCGTTATCGGGATCGAATGCAAAAGCCACCCCTGCAGGTCCCACGACTTTTCACCGACTGCCCCGTGGGGCGCCCCAACGCCCCTGGTTGTCCGACCGGCTTGCCGGGCGCACGGGGGCGCTCCGCGCTGTGTCAGTCGGTCACGGGCCCGACAACGGCGCGCAAGGCGGCGAGGTCTGCCCGGTACGCCGCGCGCCCGTGCGGGGTCAGGCGTAGCCAGACGCATTGGCGGGTGTCGCGTACGGCCTTGCGCTGCTCGACGTGGCCCGCCTCCATCGGCACCGCACCGTGCTTGCTCAGCACGGTGGCGAACCAGACCGTGCGCCGTGCCGCCGGACGTCGACCGCGAGCGCGCGGGCAGGCCCGCGGCGAGGACCTCCGGGAGGGCACCCGACTGCGCGTCAGCGCCATCCGCTGCCACGCGCAGAACGGAAGCCCGGTGCGGCGAGCGCGGTGGCTCGCTCCGCCCCGAGGTGCCGCGCGATCCCGTCCGAGCCGGACGCAGACCGGACCGCTCGGTTCGCCAGGTACGGCACCGCCGTTGGAAGCCGGTGACCGCCAGGCGCCCGCGTGATCCCGGTGCCGGCGGAGCGGGCGGCATGCTGTGTTGCCGCTCATGGCGGCCCTTCTGCGGCCGCCTATTGTTCCTGCTGGATCCTGCGCGACTGTTGGCCGGGGAGAGAAGGGCGCGTGCTGCACGAGACGGTTGTCCGGAGTGACGATGTGCCGGTGGCGGATCGGTTGGCCTACTGGGAAGAATGCGTGGGCCAGACGCATGCCCCGGTGCGGATGAGAAGCGAGTACGCCGATGACTTCCGCGCCCAGCAGCGTGTGCTGAGTCTGGGAGGCGTGTCGCTGTGGCCGGCGACCTTCCAGCAATTGGTCATTCAGCGCACTCCGAAACTGATCCGGCGGTCCGACCCGGAGCTGTACCACGTCTCCCTGGTCATCACCGGGACCGGCGTGGGCACGTGGGACGATCAAGAGGCCATCTACCGGCCCGCTGACCTGCATTTCAACGATTCCGCGATGCCCTGGGAGATCCGCACCGGCAAAGACCCCGTGAGCATTGTGGGCCTGGAGCTCCCCAAGGCAGCCATACCGCTGTCGCGGAAGATGGCCGGCCACACGCTGCCACGACGGGTGCCGGCCCAGCCGGGCATCGGCGCGCTGCTGTCCCAGTTCTGCCTCCAAGTGGCCAGGGACGCCGCCTCGTACCGGCCCGAAGACGGTCCGAGGCTGGGCCAGGTCGCCGTCGACCTGGTCGCCGCACTGTTCGCGCACGCCGCCGAGGACGAATCCCTCGTCCCGCCCGATACCCGTAAGCGCACCCTTGTGCTGCGCATCAAGAACTACATCGAGCAGCAGCTGCACGATCCGCAGCTCACCCCCACTACCGTCGCGGCCGCACACCACCTGTCCACCAGCTATCTGCACCGTCTCTTCGAAGAAGAGGAGGCCACCGTTGCCGCCTGGATCCGCCGGCGTCGACTGGAGGGTGCGCGCCGTGAACTCGCCGACCCGGCAATGCGATGCGTTCCCGTTCATTGCATTGCCGAACGCTGGGGCTTCCCCCGTGCAGGAGACTTCAGCAGAGCCTTCCGGAACGCTCACGGGCTTCCGCCGAGTGAGTACCGGCAGAAGGCAGGCAGCCTCGGCGAGTCCACGGATTGCTAACTGACATGTGGACCGGGTGCTATGGCCAACGCCCCGACCCGGAACAACACTGGCTGTGCGCACGCCCTCCTGCCCCGGTACGGGGACGGGGGCGGCTCGGTGGCGCATCCACCGGTAGCGGCCTGGTTATCCGGCCGATGAGCAAGCGCCTTCACACGGTGTGCGGCCCTGTACGGGGGACAGGGCCGCACGCTACGGGAGAGGCGCTGGATCTGCTGTTCCCGGCCTTGTCGGGCGCGTTCCTCACGTCGAGCGCCTAAGGGACAGCCCTTAGCGCCGGGACCGGCCAGCCGTCGTCGGAGAGACGGGCCTGGGCTTCCCGCTCCATCAGCCAGTTGACCTGCGGGTCGGCGGGCCGATGGGCCGTCAGAAGTCGTACGGCTTCTGGGTGTTCCAGTTCAGCACGTCGGCCTCGTTCCAGCTGAACTGCGGCTTCTCGCCTTGGAGGGCGACGGAGTAGGAGGGGCCGTCGTGACCGTCCGCGCCGCGCAGCGCGAGGGCGAACGACTGCGCCGTGTGGTTCTTCGAGCCGTAGTCGAAGAGGTTCACCGCGCTGTATGCCTTGCCGCCGGGCTGGAGCGTGATGCGCTTGTCGCCGCCGGGGTTGTCCTTCTTCGAGTGCGGCAGTGCGGCGCTGTCGACGTCGCCGAGCTTCACGGCCGGGTACGAGGTGACCCAGCACGGCTTGGTGCCCTTGTTCGACGCGGTGACCAGCAGATGGTCGCCCTGCTGCCCGGCGAATCGGTGCACCGCGGTGAGCAGCATCTCGTCGCCGCGGCACTGCTGGGCGCCGGCCGTCGTGCCCTTGCCCGCGGCCGCCTCCGTCCCGCCCGAGGCGGTCGTCGAGCGCGCACCCTCCTTGGCGTCGCCGCCGCCGTTGGCCTGCTCCGCACCGTCCTGGCCGCCGCCGTTGGACGCGGACCGGCTCTGCGCGGTACCGGCGGCGTTGTCGCCGCCCGCCGCCTTCGAGTCGCCGTCGGCGCCGCCGCAGGCGGTCAGGCCCAGCGCCAGCGCGGCGGTGACGGCGGCCAGGGCGGCGGTACGAATCCGGGAAGTACGCATGATCGGGTTCCCCCTGCTTTCGTGCGGGAGTCTTCTTTGGCCGTTCCCGCGGTGTGGACACCACTTTTCCCGGGGCCACTGACGTTCCGGAAACGCCACACTCACGTCCCGCGAACGCATCGCGCGCAAGCGGGTGAAGCCGAGCCGTGGGCGGCCTGGGGGTCAGCACCACTGACAACGGAGGCGGACCCGGAGGAGCAAGCCGGGCCCGGTCATCGGGGGCGTGTGCACAGGGCCGATCGCGGCGCGTTCCTCCTCAAGTGACGTGCACGCATGACATTTGTACTGCCGGACCGGTGACAGTCGGACCTGCCGGCGCCTCGCCATCGCGCGAAGAATGGGTTTCGCCTGAGGAGGAACGAGACCATGAACATGCAGACGTCGGTGAGCATCGCCGAGAAGAGCCCGGTGCCGACCGGTGAAGAGGCGGCTTCGCGGGCGGGCGAATCGGCAGTCGGCCGACGACGCACTCCCAGCCGGGAAATGGTCCGGACGTTCCTCGGGGATGTGGCGGTCCCGCTCGGCCTCTACTACGGCCTACGCCTGGCGGGGGTGAACCAGTGGTTGGCGCTCGTAGTGAGCAGTGTGGTGCCGGTCGTCCAGCTGATACGGCGGCTGGCGACTGAACGCAGGGTCAGCGGAACGACATTGTTCACGCTGAGCCTCACGGCGTGCAGCGCCGCGGTAACCCTGCTCACCGGTGATCCGCGGCTTCTCCTGGCCAGGGAGAGCTACTTCACCGCGATCCTGGGGCTGTGGATGGCAGGCTCCGTTCCCACCCGGCGCCCGTTCGTGTACATGGCGACCGTCAAACTGCTCCCCGATGCCACCGCCCGCGAGTGGGAAGCCAGGTGGGAAGGGTCACCCGGCTTCCGACGAACCATGCGCGTGATGACCGGCGCGTGGTCCGCGGCGTTCCTCCTGGACTCCGCGGCACGCGTGGTGATGGCCTACACCCTGCCGGTCGACCTGGTCCCGGTACTCAGCTCCGCCCTGCTGGTCGCGATGCTGGTCGTCGTGGTACGGCTCGGTAAGGCCTACGGAAAGCGCCGACTGGCCTGATGACCGGGCCCCCGGGCCACAGCCGGAGCGGCTGCCGCGGCGACAAGGCGGCCGCCCGGCAACGGGTGGTGCGGGAAGCCTGATTGCCAGGGGCAGGAATGACGCGATGTCGTTCCTGCCCTGGCCTCTCGGCTGATATGTGAAAGGACACAAGGCTGTCCACGCATTCCCGGTCTGAATGCGTCGGCAGCCGCACTTGTCAGCCGGCTTTGTCAGCCGGCTTTGGCGAGGAGTTCGTCGAGGGCTTCCACCGCCTTCGCTCCAGACTTCAGTTCAAGCTCATGTGACGAGTGGGTCCGGGCGAGGGAATCTGACGGCCCGCCGATGGTATGGCCAACGTCATTGGGGACGGTGGCTGCCCAGGGGGTGCATGCCGCACTGCGTTCTTCGATGAGACGGTCGAGCAGGTCGACGGTTGAGGAGGGGGACGTGGCTTGGACCGAAAGTTGGCTGAAGAGGCGGCGCTGGGAATCGACTTCTTCTCGCCTGTTCACGAAGACGCCGCCGGATAGTTGTTCGAAATGGGCGATATCTGGGCAGTCCGATTCCTCGAAGCGGAAGATGGTTACGGGATGGCCGGTCCCAGAGCTCTGAGCAAAGGGCAGGATCTGCATCGCAATGTTCGGACGTTTCACCATTGTTCTGATGTGTCGGAGCTGCTCACGCATCACCTCAGCACCACAAGGGGGTCGCTGGAGTGCGCCCTCATCGACGACCGCCCAGAGATGCGGAGGATTGGGTCCGTGCAGGATCTGCTGTCGGCGCAGGCGCAGGGTCACACGCTTTTCGACCTCTTTCGCCGAGGCAGTCGGGTCCCCCAGGCGAGTGACCGCTGTGGCGTAGGCCGGCGTCTGCAGTAGGCCGGGAATGAATTGCGTCTCGAAGGTACGGATCGTTGAGGCGGCCTGCTCCAGGTCCAGGTGTGCTTGGAACCAGTCCGGCATCACGTCGGAGTAGCTGTGCCACCATCCAACCTCATTGCAGCCCCTGGCCAGTTCGACGAACTGGTTGAGGGTGTGCGGGTCGGTGACGCCGTAAAGCTTCAGAAGCGCAAGCAGATCCGCCTCATTCGGGGCACGCCGTCCGCATTCCAGCCGCGCCAGGTACGCACCGGATCGGCAAATGGCCTTTGTGGCCTGCTGGGAGGATAGTTCGGCTGCCTCGCGCAGACGACGCAGTTGGGCGCCAAGCAGAATGCGCTGCACGGTCGGCCCAGCCTTGAGGTGGGATTGCTGGATATCAAGTCCGTCCGGTGCAGGCCGCTGAACGGCCGGGGCATCCGGTGTGGGCGAGATCGCGGCGGCCAATCGGCACGGCCGCTCCAGCGTCGTTGTGCCGGAGCCCGCAGTGGGCAATGCATCGGAGATTTCGTCGAGCATGAGTTGTGCGCCGCTTACTTGGTATCGCACGGCTGTGCGCAGCCAGCGTTCCGCTTGGCGCAGTCGCCCCTGCCCCCGATACTCCATTCCCAGGGCGTATGCATCATGACCGAGCTCCGCCTGCTCTGCCTGGAGCTCCAAGGCTGCGCGTTGTTCCGGCGTCATCGCATCGAGCCCATGCATGACCTCCTCGAAGCCACCGGCCGGCGAGTCGGCCTCAATGTCTCCGAGGCCGTGGTTGTTGTAGTGGGTCATCGCGTTCCACCTCCTACGGGGGGCTGGTAGGTCTCCAGGGATCGCGTTGTGCGCAGGGTGGCCAGCGCTCGTTGAACCAGCTTCTTCACCCCGTCGGCGCTGACCCCCATGAGCGAAGCGGTTTCCGCAACCGACAACTGGTCGAGGTAGTGCAGCCCCATCGCCTCACGCTGCCTGGCGGGTAACCACGACAGTGCCCGCTGGAGGTCAATACGCCTCTCGGTAATCCCCAGTGAATCCAATGTCACGGCACCGGCGAGTGCATCCACATCGTGCGGGTCTGTCAATTCTGCTGTCCCTCTTCGGCGCCAGTAGTCCGCGATCCGACAGCGTGCGCTGCGGTAGAGGGCAATCTCTGGTTTCTCATAGAAAGTGACATAGTGGTCGTAGCGCACAAAGAACATGCGCCAGATTTCCTGACAGACGTCCTCTGCATCACCGTGATCGGGTACGCGGCGTACCACGAATCGCCAGAGGCGTGGATGCTGAGCGAGGTAGAACGCCCGCATCATGTCTCGCTGGTTCACCTCTTGAGCTACCTGGCCGTCGCTGCTGTGCTGCGTGTGGCTCACCGGACGGTGATGCCACTCGTGGAGCCAAGGTCCGAGCGCGAGGTGCGCTGACTGTGCGCCCTGATGTCCACGGACCACTCCCCTGCACCGGTCCGTTGGTGCGCTGACGTGCTCCGGCCGCTTTGCACGAGCAGCTCGGTCACCGCGCGGATCGTTCGTTGTTGATCACGTGCTCGTGTGGCCCGTGCTGTCACCGTGGCCAGGTACAGCACGCCCGAGACCACTGTCGTCACCTCTGTTGGTCCCATCATCCGCGGTCCCACTGCCCCTTGCCGTCGAAGGTACCCATTGCCCCTTTCATCGCCTGTCGCGCAGAAGACGGGTACGGGGGGAGCCAAGTTTCTGCGAGGGACAGCGGAGCGCGTTCGCCCTCCGGAGCGCAGGCGTCCCGTCTCCGACGGTCTGGTCCCCGTCTCAAGTGATCTGGTTCGCCGGCGCGTTGGAGGCGGGCTGTCGCTCGTAGGGACGACGTCTTCCGTGTCCGGGGCGGATCGCCCCACTGCCCGACCTTCTTGTACTGAGTATTTGACACAAGATCCCCGGTGGGCCATCTTGTACCCACAGTTTGTATCTATGGCTTGATACAAGTGCACACATCGGGGGGTCCCCTCATGCTCGACACCGTTCCGCCTGCATCCCGCGCCGACCGCTACGCACACTTCGGCGGCCTGACTGCAGGCGTCCTCCTCTCCCTCTACCTGATCGACAAGTCCGGCGGGCTCGGGGCCGGAGCCCTGATCGCCCTACCCGCGTTCGGCCTCTGCGCCGCGGCTGGTGTACTGCTCGGCGCATACATCACGGCCCGCCCTCACGGCACCGTCCGCACCGCCGCACTCGCCCCGCGCCGGATCCGCGACTACGTCCCGCCCCGGCTGACGGTGCTGCTGCTCATCGAGGCGGCCCTGCTCATCGCGCTCCTCGCCACCGCGACCGCGATCGGCTCCCCCGACGACATGGGCCGGGCGGGACGCGTGCTCAAGATGGCCTGCTCCGGCGTGACCGAGTCCCATGGCCCCTGGCCCGGGTCCTTCTACGCAGGTCCGGCCCTCGCCTCCCTGGCCCTCGGCACCGGCGCCTGCACCTATGCCCTGCGGCACCTCACCCGCCGCCCCGGAGATGACCAGGCGCGCCGGGACCGAGCGCAGGCCATCACCGCAGCGTGGGGCCTGCTGGTCGCCGCTCCCCTGGCCGGCACCGCGTGGAGTGCCGCCGGGTCGCTGCGCGGGCTGAGCTGCGACGGCACACTCGGGAGCATGGCCGCCTGGGTCCTGCTTCCCCTCTCTCTGGTCTCCCTGGGCACCGCGATCTGGTGCCTGTACACCCTCGTCGTGCCGAAGGCGCCCCGGTGGTGACCGGCCCGGCCGTGCGGGTGGACACCGCCACTCCCGTCCCTCCCTACGAGCAGATCCGTGCCCAGCTCGCGACCCTGATCGCCTCGGGACGACTACCGGAGGGCGAACGGCTGCCGACCATCCGGCAGTTGGCATCCGATCTGGGACTGGCTGCCGGCACGGTCGCCCGTGCCTACCGGGAGCTGGAGGCCGCCGGCCTGATCCGCACCCGGCGTGGTGCGGGCACCCGGGTGGCGCCCCCACCCCCCTCGGCCAAGCGCCCTTCTCCCGAGGAACTCGCCTCGCTGGCCCGGCGATTCCGGGATGAGGCCCGGACGCTCGGCGCGGACGACGCGGCGATCACGCAAGCACTGCGTTCCGTCCTGGCGGACACGGACTGAGCCGACCCGGTCCGGAACCCTGGGGCCTGCCCCGGTCCGCCTCCGCCAGGACCGCCACCCAGGCGTGGCCGCAGTTCGACACGACGGAACCCGACCAGCTGAGACAGCTTCCGGCATGCATCCCGTCACCCAGGACCAGTTGTGCATCCGCAATCTCACGACCCCTCAGGCGCAGGTGACCCGCGTCGCAGAAGATGCGTCTCACTGTTCGCGAAATCTGCGCCTCCGTCGTCAGATAGGGCCGGCTGCCCCCTAAGAGATCTGGACAACAAACAAGGCCCAGGCCTCCGACCTGGGCCTTCACTATGGAGCGGGTGACGGGAATCGAACCCGCGCTCTGAGCTTGGGAAGCCATGGTGCGTTGGGCATTCGTATGGCATCTGACCTGTGAAAATGGGGGGCCTTCAAGGAGCCAATGGCTTTGCAGCCGCCACGCCGGTGCCGGTGTCCCCAGCCGCAGGTCCTACGCGTCGACCACGCCGTCGGCCGCGGCCGGGTCGAGGGAGTCGATGTCCTCCATGAAGCTCAACATCCGGGCGTTGATCACGTCGGGGTGGTCGATCTGCGGGCCGTGGCCCGTCGCGGCGATGATCTCGGCGCGGGCTCCGGGGATCAGCCGCGGCACCCTCTCCAACTGCCGCTGCGGGTGTACCAGCAGGCTGCGCTTGCCCATGACGAGGTAGAGCGGGGTCCGGATGGAGCGCAGCGCGTCCTCGGTCAGCGGCAGCGGCGCGGGGCGGCGGATCCGGAAGGCGCGGGCGCCCGCCTGGATCCACCTCCGCAACTCGGGAACGACGAGGACCGGTTGCTCCAGCCAGGAGGCGAGGCGCGGGCGCAGCGCCTTGGGGGCGAAGCTGGCGAAGAGACCGACGAAGACCCAGGCGAAGAAGCGCAGGCCCACCTTCTCCAGGCCGCCGGGGTCGAGGGCGGTGACCGACGCGAGCCGTCCGGGCCGGCGGTGGGTCATGTTGAGCACCAGCCAGCCGCCGTACGAGGAGCCGACCAGGTGGACCCGGTCGAGGCCGAGGGCGTCGAGCGTCTCGTCGAGCCACTGGGCTGCGCGCTCCGGCTGCCACATGGGCTCGCGGTGGATGCTGCGCCCGGCGTCGCCGGGGGTGTCGAGCGCGTAGACGGGCCGTTCGGCGCTGAGCGCGGGGGTGTTGGGGTACCACATCGCCGAGCAGTAGCCCGCGCCGTGAATCAGGACCACAGGCGTACGGGACTCGGCTGCCGGATCCGTGGGGCCGTACCGGTAGACGTGCGTGGTGCCGAAGCTGGTCTCGACGTCCGTCTCGGAGCGGGCGGGCGCACCCATCGCGTAGACGGCGTCGCAGGCGCCGAAGTAGCGGTCGCGCAGCTCGTCGTTCACGTAGCGGCCGACATCGCGGCGCACACGGGTCGTGTTCTCGGGCACGGGGGCACCTCCGGGGAGATCCGTTCTTCGTAATACGACCGTATCACGATGGTGATACGGCGGTACCATAAAGGAGGTCCGGGTTGAGCCGGACCGCGAACCCGACACCGAGGGGCGGAGACACCGGCACATGCCAAAGCACGTGGACCACGAGGAACGGCGCACCCAGATCGCCGAGGCGCTCATCCAGGTCGCGGGGCGTCGAGGGCTGCACGCCGTCGGCATGCGCGATGTGGCCGCAGAGGCCGGCGTGTCACTCCGGCTCGTGCAGTACTACTTCGAGACCAAGGCGAAGCTGCTCTTCTACGGGCTCCAGCTCCTGACCAGCCGCTTCACCGCACGGATGGGCGCCCGCCTCCGCGCCATCGGCCCGAACCCGGGCCCGCGCGCGACCATCGAGGCGCTGCTGCTGGCCTCTCTCCCGACCGACGAGGAGAGCCGCACCTTCCACCTCCTCTACAGCTCCTACTCGATCCTGTCCGTGACCGACGACGCGCTGGCCGCCCAGCCCTTCATCGACAACCCCGACGCCGCGGAGAACGTCCTGACCGGACTGCTCGAAGAGGCCCAGGCGTCCCGCCTGGCCGATCCCGGCGCCGACGCGCGCACGGAGGCGATCAGTCTGCTCGCAATGACGGCGACCATGGGCACCAGCATCCTCGTGGGCCAGCGGAGTCCGGAGTCGGCCGTCGCGGTACTCCATCACCACCTGGACCGGATTTTCGCGACCCCCGAGACGTCGGCGGCTGGGGAGGGGCCAATCTGACGTGCCGTTGCGGCACTTGCGGCACGCGGATGGCACGCGGCTCTGAGGGATTCAGTCAACGAAAAAGGCCCAGGTCGCTGACCTGGGCCTCAACTATGGAGCGGGTGACGGGAATCGAACCCGCGCTCTGAGCTTGGGAAGCTCATGTTCTACCATTAAACTACACCCGCGTGACTCGCTCGGATGAAGAGCGAAGCATCGTCGCACACTCTACCCCATCGCCGACCGTCGGTGCATTTGGCGTTTTCGGGGCGCGGGAACGGTGCCGGTGGGTTCGCCGGAGGGTGGCGTGGGACACGGTCGCGGGGGTGGGATGCGGCTGTGTGGCGCGGGAGTTGGGGCGTACCGTTGGAGCCCGGAGTGCCGCGTGTGAGGCCGCCCAGTTCATCCCCTAATGTGGCTTTTGTTGTCCACGCAGTTGGGAGAGGGACTTGATGGAGCGCACCGTCGTACGTTGTGCCGAGGGCCACGTGTTCAGCACCGCTTCGTTCCCCATGCAGACCACCGACCGGCTCGGTCCCGGGCGGTTGCTGCGTTGCCCGCGCTGCGCTCGGCTGCGTCAGTCGGTGCCCGTGGAGTACGCCAAGCGGTAGCGGGCGGAGCAGACGCAGCGCGAGCAGTACGGGAGAGAAGTGGGAAGGGCCCGGCCCCCTCGGGGGGCCGGGCCCTCGCCGTGCGGCGGGGGCGGTGCGGGCGCGTATCCTCGTCTGCGTGCTTCTCTCAGACAAGGACATCCGGGCCGAGATCGACGCTGGTCGGGTGCGCATCGACCCCTATGACGAGTCGATGGTGCAGCCGTCCAGTATCGATGTGCGCCTCGACCGTTACTTCCGGGTGTTCGAGAACCACCGCTACCCGCACATCGACCCCGCCGTCGAGCAGGCCGACCTGACCCGGGAGGTCGTTCCGGAGGGGGACGAGGCGTTCATCCTGCACCCGGGCGAGTTCGTGCTGGCCTCGACGTACGAGGTCATCACGCTGCCGGACGATCTCGCGTCGCGGCTGGAGGGGAAGTCCAGCCTCGGCCGGTTGGGGCTGCTGACGCATTCGACCGCCGGGTTCATCGACCCGGGGTTCAGCGGGCATGTGACCCTCGAGCTGAGCAATGTCGCGACGCTGCCGATCAAGCTGTGGCCGGGCATGAAGATCGGGCAGCTGTGCATGTTCCGGCTGACCTCGCCGACCGAGCACCCGTACGGCAGCGAGCGGTACGGCTCGCGCTACCAGGGGCAGCGCGGCCCGACGCCGTCCCGGTCGTTCATGAACTTTCACCGGACGCAGGTCTGAGCCGCGGCCGCGAGAGACGACAGAAGGTCTGAGAGAGATACATGAGTGACGTGCGGGAGAACCTGACCTACGAGCGGTTCGGCGGGGCGATCCGGGAGCTGGCGCAGACGATCGCGGACGACGGGTACGAGCCCGACATCGTGCTCTCCATCGCGCGCGGCGGGGTGTTTGTCGCGGGCGGTCTGGCGTACGCACTGGACTGCAAGAACATCCACCTGGTGAATGTGGAGTTCTACACCGGGGTGGGGACCACCCTGGAGATGCCGGTCATGCTGGCGCCGGTGCCGAACGCGATCGACTTCTCGCAGAAGAAGGTGCTGATCGCCGACGATGTCGCGGACACCGGAAAGACGCTGAAGCTGGTGCACGACTTCTGCCAGGGGACGGTGGCGGAGGTCCGTAGCGCGGTGATCTATGAGAAGTCGCACTCGCTGGTGAAGTGCGAGTACGTGTGGAAGCGCACGGACGAGTGGATCAACTTCCCGTGGTCCGTGCTGCCTCCCTGCCGGAAGTCCGGCACACCGATCACGCCGTCGCGCGACGCTTTGTAGAACCCTGCCGCTGCCCTCCTGTCGATGAGGCGCGTGGCCATGGAGGGATCAGCTGCCTGCGGACGCCGGTGCGGACCGATGGGTACGGTGCCGTCGCCCCGCTGACCAGGTCTCCGCGCGACCGCCACACTCAGGGAGTTGTGCCGTCGCCGCGCGGAGAGCGGCAAGCGCCTTGTCTCCGGCCGCCGCGAGGGTGCCGGCCGTCCGGGACGCCGTCGGGTCCTGCGGAAGGTCTCCACCAGTGACGCGCGCAGCCGGCGGCCGGCGGGACGAGCGAACTACTTGCCCGTCGATGTGTCTGTGGTGGCGGGCGGTGTGCCGGTGGTGGTAGCAGCCGCGGTGCCCGTCGTGGAGGCGGCGGATGTGCCTGTGGTGGAACCAGCGGGTGTGGTGCCGGGAGTGGTGGAGGTCGTCCCGGGGGTCGTAGGTGTGGTGCCGGGAGTGGTGGGGGTCGTCCCGGGGGTGGTGGGTGTGGTGCCGGGGGTGGTTGGTGTCGTGCCCGGGGTGGTGGGCGTTGTCCCTGGGGTGGTGGGGGTCGTCCCGGGGGTGCCTGGGGTGGTGGGGGTCTTGTCAGGGGTGGAACCGGTCGACTTGCCCGTGGTGTTGATGCTCGAACCGGGCGAATTGACATTCTGATTCAGAGTGGCGGTCGTCTGGTTCAGAGTGGCGTTCGTTTGATTAGTGGTTTGGTTGATCACCGTCGGCGACAGGCCGAGGCTTGTTGCCTTGGCTTGTGTTGCCGCTACGCCCTGCGCCTTCGCCGCCTGCGCGGAGGCGCCTTGGCTCTTCGCCGCTTGTGCGGCGCTCGTTCCGGCAGCTACGGCGGTGGCGGCTCCGCTTCCTGTCGATGCCGTGCCCCCGGCGCAGGACACGGGGCCTACGGAGAACGGGCCTGCGCCCGAAACAGCGGTCGGTCCGATGCGTCCGTCAGCAGATGAACGCGCAGCCGCCCCACCGGGAGAAACACTGAAGGACGCATTGGGTGCAAAATTCTGGCCCGTCACTGTATTTCCGGAGACCCGGCAACTCTGTTCCGGGGCGGCGGCGGAGGACGGCATGGCACCGATAGCTGAAATACCTCCGGCCAGCGCAACTATCGCGGCCGAGCTCAGCGCGAGTTTCCCTCTCATGGCATTCCCCTTTCGCTGCAGTGCTTGCGATTTCGCCCGCGTGCGATCGTGAGAAGCCGGCCGTGAGCAGGGCATGACACTGATGTAGGGGGGCGGGACCGGCAGCAGCTGAGGCGTACTGGTTCCGCCCCCCTGATCTGGAGCCGCACCTCTGAATAATGAGCGCAATTGGATATCAGCGACCCCACGCAGAACATAAGTCAAGGGTCAATCTTCGGCTTCGGGAAAACAAGAGGTAGATCGACCGATGGCGATGTAGGCAGAATTGCCTCGCCCAAAGGTCCGCTATCCGAGCCGTCCGATCTCCACTATGGCGCCCACGTTCGGTTCGCGCCCGTTCTTCGGGTGAGGGATATGTCGTCGCTCCCGCCACGTCGGATTTTACGTGCTGCCGGATTATTCGAAACCCGGGCAGAAATCAGGGCGGTTATCGGGGCGGTTATCGGGGGAGGGGGAGGCGCCGGTGATCGGCTTGAGGTCGGTCGGATCGGACGGTGCTACCTCATCCCGACCTCATCCCGTTCACTTGCTCCGGGGAGTGGGGGGCGGGGCGTGGGGCCATGGCGCGTGGAGTGCGGAGCCGGCGGTGGTGCGGCCGAAGAATCAGGTTCTTGACGTCTGAGTGATAGCCGACTCCGTTGCTTTGTCAGGGAGTTGACAGGCGGGTCGCCCGCCACCGCGTCCGGCTGCGCGGCTTTCGGCCAATACCGTTCCGGGTGTTCCACCGGTGACTACCTCCGAGTAGAAACCGGCGGTAACAGCAGACCGGTGGGGAGGCCCAATGGTGCGTGCGGGATGGTCGGGTTCGCCGGGGTCGGCGAGCACGCCGGGACGGGTGAGACGGGCGCGATGGGTGAGCAGGCCCAGGTGGCTGGCCCTATGGGCGGCGGTCGGCGCGGTGGGCCTGGTGGTGGGCGGTACCGGTGGGGCCACGGCGGCCACCGCCGGTCCGGTGGTCCATTCGGCCACCGTGGCCGGGAAGCCGTTGCCGCCCGAATTGGAGAAGATCCGGGCCGAGGAGGCCACCAAGCTGTACGGCGACCCGGCGGAACGGCCGGTCGGGGAGCGGAAGACCTCGTTGATCTCGCTGGGCGACAGCGAGATCTCGGGCGAGGGCGTCGGGACGTACGAGCCGGGGACCGACGGGCCCGGCAATTGGTGTCACCGCTCGCCGGATTCCGCGATTCACCGGACGGGCATCGCGGCGGATGTGACCTACAACGTCGCCTGTTCGGGGGCGTACAGCGGGAATATCCGGATCGGCGGGAGCAAGCAGTATCCGGACGAGCTGGTGCAGAGCGACAGCCTGGCGATCAAGGCGCGCAATACGCGGCTGAAGATGGTGCTGCTGGTCGCCGGGGCCAACGATGATCTGCAGTTCGGGCCGGTGATGACGGATTGCGTCGAGCGCTGGTTCCTGCTGCAGGGGACCTGTGAACCGAAATACCAGCCGGGATGGCAGGCGCGGGTCGACGGGTTGGTGCCGAAGGTCGAGCAGACGGTGAACGATCTGCGGACCGTCATGCGGGACGCGGGATACGCGGACGGCGACTACAAGCTCGTGGTGATGTCGTATCCGAGTCCCATCGGCCCGGATGTGGAGGACAATCCGAAATTCCCCGGGAAGCTGCCGGGCGGCTGTACGGGATATACGTCGGATGCGGGGTGGGGGCGTAATGCCGCGGTACCCGCATTCGAGGCGGGGACCAGGAAGGCCGCGCGGGAGACCGGGGCGGTCTATCTCGATGCCTCACGGCTCTTCCACGGGCACGAGGTGTGCATGGAGGACGCCTGGGCCCGTGGGCTGTACATCAATATCTCCAACCCCTTCCCGCCGGACTCGAATTCGGTGCGGCAGTCGTTCCACCCCAATGTGCGCGGGCACGGTGCGTTCGCGTCGTGTCTGACGCAGCTGTACGCGGCGTCGGGGCTGCGGGAGGCGTCCTGCGCGGATCCGGCGAGCACCGGGCAGCCGAAGCTGTACGCCGGGGCCTGGGACGACGCGTACCGGCCGCTGAAGAATGCCGGTACGGGGAGCTGTGTGGATGCCGCCGGCGCGTCGAGTCGTAACGGGACGGCGGTCGGTGGCTGGGACTGCAACGGGCAGCGGAACCAGAACTGGTGGTACGACCCCGGCCAGAAGTCGGTGCATGTGGGGCTGACGCAGGACCGGTGCCTGGACGTCCCCGGCGGGCGGTACGACGCGGGGGCGGCGCTGGTGCTGTGGAACTGCTCGGGAGCGGCCCATCAGCAGTTCGTACGGGCCGATGGCGGGGAGATCCGGCCCGCCGCGGCGGCCTCGCTGTGCCTGACGCTGGGCGGGGCGAAGGAGCCGCTGCGGTTGCAGGCGTGCGACGGGTCGGCCGGGCAGCGGTTCGCCTGACGGTCCGGGCATGCGAAGGGCCCGCTACGGATCGTCGTAGCGGGCCCTTCGGCGTGCGTAAGGCCGGGAGGAACGGGTTACAGCGTGCCGAGCTTCACCAGCGCCAGCAGCGCGACGAGCTGGATGGCGGCGGAGCCGAGCGCCTTGGGCCAGGGCAGGTCGTGCGACTTGCTGACCATGGAGGTGAGCAGGAAGCCGGTCGCGAGCCAGGTCAGCCAGCCCAGGACCTGGACGAGGGGGCTGTCGCCGCCGAGGAACATGGCGAAAAGCAGCCGAGGAGCGTCCGAAATCGTCATGATCAGCATGGTCAGGCCGATGGTCGGCGCCCAGGCGCCGTCGCCGCCGAGCTGGCGGGCCATGGTGTGCGTGACCGTGCCCAGGATCAGGCTGCCGATGACGAACATCACGGCGGTGATCCCCACCCAGGGGATGATGTTGGAGAGGGTGGCGTTGAGCACATCCTCGCGGGCCTTGTCGAAGCCGAAGACCGCGAGCAGACCGTAGATCAACGTGACGGTCAGCGCCGGGCCCCACACCGTGTGGTCGCGCATCTGCCAGAACGTGGGCGCGGGACGCAGCACGATGCCGGACAGCAGCTGCTTCCAGTGCAGCCGGGGGCCGGCCGGCGGCGCCGTCGTCTGGCCGGCGCGGTAGGTGCCGCCGTCCCCGTACTGGCCGTCGGAGCCGTGACCGGGGCCGTTGTCGTACTGGTCGGGGTAAGGGCCGTAGCCGTCCGAGCCGTGCGCGTCCGGGGCCTCGCCGATGCTGAACTGGCGGGTGCTGCCGGGGTTGTTGTCCTGGGAGTACGGCGCGTGCGCCGCCTGCCGGGGGTCGTAGCCGCCGTCGCCGAAGTACTCGGGCTCGCCGTGTCCGCCCTGGGGTCCGCCCTGGGGGCCGCCGCCGTACTGCTGCGGGGCCTGCCACTGCCCGTGCGGAGGCGGGGGCTGCTGCCCGTACGGCCCTTGCTGCCCGTACGGAGCCTGCTGCCCCTGCTGCGCCTGCTGCTGCCCGTCCTGTGCGGAACGGGGATCCCGTCCGCGACCCATCCTGAATCCAGCCACGCCTTCGAAAGTACCTGGTCCCCGGGGATCGGGTGGCCGAGCACGGAGAGTGGGTGGGGTTTGCTGCTGAGCTGTGACATCCCTTAGGGGAAGCGTCAGGGAGAACCCGGAGGAGAGGGCGGGGCGGGCGTCCATCGCAGGGTCAGGTCGGGGAGGTTTTCCATGGTGTCGCTGCCGTCGCCGGTGGCGACGACCGTGAAGCCGTGGTGGGCGTAGAAGGCGCGGGCGTCGGTGTTGAGCTGGAAGACGTGGAGGGTCAGTCCGCCGGGGCTCAGCCGTTGGGCTGCGGCGAGGAGGAGGCTGCCGATGCCGGTACGGCGGACGTCCGGGCGGAGGTAGAGGTGGTCGAGGAGGTCGCCCTGCACGGCGGCGTAGCCGAGCAGCTCCGGGCCGCGGGCCGCGACCAGGGTGTGGCACTGGGGCAGCACGATCTCGCGGATCCAGCGGGTGACTTCGGCGTCGGTGTGCCGCTGGGGCGGGAGGTACGGCATGGCGGCGCGGCGGGACGCCTGATGGACGGCGGCGATGACCGGGGCGTCGGTGGGGGTGGCGGGGCGGATGCGGAGGGGTGGGGCGGAAGGTGTGGGGGCGTCGTCCATGCGGTCATCGTTGGGGCGGGGCGGGCCGGGGGCAACCGGATTACGGCGGTGGCTGCCGACCGGGACGAGCGGCGGGACGGCCGGGACCGGAAGGGGCGGGCCGGTGGGGCGGGTTACGCGTCGTCCGCGCCGCGGCACGCCGGGTGCCCCCAGCCGTCGGCGTTCTTCGCGAGGGGCTCGCCCACCGCATACGAGCGGCCGCAGCGGCAGCGGCCGGGGAACTTGGCCTTCAGGGTCCGTGACGAGGCCCCCGAGGTGCGCCGCCGTGCCGCGGACGCTCCGGCCTTCGCGGAAGAGCCGTTGGTGCGACGGCGGGTGCCGCCGGTGCGGGGGGTGTCGGGCGAGGGCGGCGGCTCCGGGGAGCCCAGCTCGCTCCCGGCGGGCTCCTGGACGGTGGCGGCCTGGCTGGCGGCGCGGTCGGCGAAGTCGTTGAGCGGGTCGCCGTCCACCTGGTGGGCGGGCACGTACCGGAATTCCACCGTGCGCCCGGCGAGCAGCTCGTCGATACGCATCACGAGGCCCTGGTTGGCGACCGGCTTGCCCGCCGAGGTCTTCCACCCGTTGCGCTTCCAGCCGGGCAGCCACGTGGTGACCGCCTTCATCGCATACTGGGAATCCATCCGGATCTCCACCGGTACGGCCGGATCGAGGTCCGTCAACAGCCGTTCCAGCGCCGTGAGTTCCGCGACATTGTTCGTCGCGGTCCCCAGCGGGCCGGCCGCCCAGCGGGTCGCGGTGCCCGCGTCATCGCCGACGACCCAGGCCCAGCCCGCGGGTCCGGGGTTTCCCTTCGAGGCACCGTCACATGCGGCGATCACGCGTTCAGCCATGCGCGCGATGATGTCAGGTGGGCGCCGGGCGGGCGAAACCGCGCCGGGGTGCGGACCCCCGTCAGGACGTCGTCCGGGTGCGGCAGCGCACGACCGGCACGGCGATGATGCCCTCCATGACCTTCACCACCACACCCGTCGTCCCCGCCGGGAGCCTCTCCGCTTCCGTTCAGCCCTCGATCCCTTCGCAGGACGGTGAGTTGCTGTTACGGCCCTGGGCCGATGACGACGTCCCCGTGTTGCAGCGCGCATACGAGGATCCGCTGATCCGGCGCTGGCACATGCAGCGAGTGGCCTCGCCGGCGGAGGCCCGGGAGCGGATCGCGGCCTACCGCCGGGGCTGGGAGCAAAAGCGCGCGGCCCATTGGGTGATCACGCAGGCCGCCGGCGGCGAGGTGCTCGGCCGGATGGCCCTGCGCTGGATGGATCTTCAGCAGGGGCGCGCCGAGTGCGCGTACTGGGTCCTGGCGAGCGCCCGCGGCAGAGGCGTCGCGCCGCGCGCCCTCACCACCGTGGCCGACTGGGCGCTGGACGAGGTCGGGTTCCACCGGCTCGAACTCGTGCACTCGGACCGTAACGAGGCGTCCTGCCGGGTGGCCACCAAGGTCGGCTTCGCCGCGGAGGGCATGCGGCGCAGCGCGCATCTGCACGCGGACGGCTGGCACGACATGCATCAGCACGCCCGGGTGCAGGGGGACGCCTGAGGAACGGACGGGGGAAGCGACCCGACGTTGCCTCCCCCGTCCCGCCCCGCCCCGTCCCCGCCCCGTCCTGCCCCCGCCTCAGCTCCGTACCGCCCGCTCGTACAGCGCCCGCGCCCGTCGGTCGAAGAGCACCGCGACCGACTCGCGGTCGCTGTCGCCGCCGCTCAGGACGCCGATGAGCCGGCCGGGCCGGGCCGCGTCACGGTGGCCCGCGAGCCAGGGGCCGCCGCTGGTGCCGGGCCAGAAGCCGGGGCATTCCATGCGGATCATGTACGGCTCGTCGGGGTCGCGGCGGGTGCGGGTGGTGCAGGAGACGGGGCGGTTGCGGGGGTTGTGGTCCTCGTTGGGGTAGCCGATGACGGTGACGCGGCGCCGCGGGGACGAGGACCAGTCGGGGGCGGCGGCGCCGACGACGTCCTGGATACGGCGGCCGTGCTTGTCGGGGGCGACGGTCAGGAAGGCGTAGTCGCCCTGGTCGTCGTTGTCGTCCCTCCACGGGGTGTTGACGTGGAGAGCGGTGACCTTCCAGGTCCCGTACGGGTAGCGGGCGGACCGGGAGCCGGACCCGGAGCCGGACCCGGCCCCGGAGAACTGCGGGGCGAAGCGGAGGTCCCCCTTGAACGGGCCGGGCTCGTAGCCGTCCGCCGCGTCCTCCTTGTGGAAGTAGACGCAGTGGGCGGCGGTGGCGAGCAGGTTCCGTCCGGGACTGTCGACCACGCTCGCCGTGCACCAGTGGTCGTTGTCGCTGGTGAGGACGCCGACGAAGGGGAGGGGAGCGGGGCGGCCCGCGGCGGGCGGGGGCGGGGCGCCGCAGCCCGTCAGGAGGGTGGCCAGGAGGGGGAGGGCCAGGAGACAGGTGCGCAGCGGGGCGGTGTGGTGCGTAGGCATGACGCACGGCAAGAGGGCCGGGGCCCGCCGCGGGTTCCGGTTTTACCGCGGGGACGGCGTCCCCGGAACGCCCACGGCCGGCCCCGCGGAGAGCGGGACCGGCCGTGGGGCGGAGAGCGAGCGGCGCTACTTCACCGGCTCGGGCTCCGGCGCGTCCTCCGACTCCGTGTCGCCCGACGGGTCGACCGGGGTCCTGACGGAGTCCAGCAGGAGCTGGGCGACGTCGACGACCTGGATGGATTCCTTCGCCTTGCCGTCGTTCTTCTTGCCGTTGACGGAGTCGGTGAGCATGACGAGGCAGAAGGGGCAGGCCGTCGAGACGATGTCGGGGTTCAGCGACAGGGCCTCGTCGACGCGCTCGTTGTTGATGCGCTTGCCGATGCGCTCTTCCATCCACATCCGGGCACCACCGGCGCCGCAGCAGAAGCCGCGCTCCTTGTGGCGGTGCATCTCCTCGTTCCGCAGGCCCGGCACCTTGGCGATGATCTCGCGCGGCGGGGTGTAGACCTTGTTGTGGCGGCCCAGGTAGCAGGGGTCGTGGTACGTGATCAGACCCTCGACCGGGGTGACGGGGACGAGCTTGCCCTCGTCGATGAGGTGCTGGAGCAGCTGCGTGTGGTGGATGACCTCGTACTCGCCGCCCAGCTGGGGGTACTCGTTCGCGATGGTGTTGAAGCAGTGCGGGCAGGTCGCGACGATCTTCTTCGACGACTTCGGCTTCTTGGTCGACTCGTCCTCGTCGTCCTCGCCGAAGGCCGCGTTCAGCGTCGCGACGTTCTCCGCGCCGAGCTGCTGGAAGAGGAACTCGTTGCCGAGGCGGCGGGGCGAGTCACCGGTGCACTTCTCGTCGCCGCCCATGATCGCGAACTTCACGCCCGCGATGTGCAGCAGCTCCGCGAAGGCCTTGGTGGTCTTCTTCGCCCGGTCCTCCAGGGCGCCCGCGCAGCCGACCCAGTACAGGTACTCGACCTCGGTGAGGTCCTCGACGTCCTGGCCGACGACCGGGATCTCGAAGTCGACCTCCTTGGTCCAGGCGAGGCGCTGCTTCTTGGCCAGGCCCCAGGGGTTGCCCTTCTTCTCCAGGTTCTTCAGCATCGTGCCGGCCTCGCTGGGGAAGCTGGACTCGATCATGACCTGGTAACGGCGCATGTCGACGATGTGGTCGACGTGCTCGATGTCCACCGGGCACTGCTCGACGCAGGCGCCGCAGGTGGTGCAGGACCACAGCACGTCCGGGTCGATGACGCCGTTCTCTTCGAGGGTGCCGATCAGCGGGCGCTCGGCCTCGGCCAGGGCGGCCGCCGGGACGTCGGCGAGCTGCTCGGCCGTCGCCTTCTCCTCGCCCTCCGCGTCCTTGCCGCCGCCCGCCAGCAGGTAGGGGGCCTTGGCGTGCGCGTGGTCGCGCAGCGCCATGATCAGCAGCTTGGGGGAGAGCGGCTTGCCGGTGTTCCAGGCGGGGCACTGCGACTGGCAGCGGCCGCACTCGGTGCAGGTGGAGAAGTCGAGCAGGCCCTTCCAGGAGAAGTGCTCGATCTGCGAGACGCCGAACTGGTCGTCCTCGCCCGGGTCCTCGAAGTCGATCGCCTTGCCCTCGCTGGTCATCGGCTGCAGCGCGCCGAGGGCCACGTCACCGGACGCCTCGCGCTTGAACCAGATGTTGGGGAAGGCCAGGAAGCGGTGCCAGGCGACGCCCATGTCCGTCTTCAGGGCGACCGTGATCATCCAGATGAAGGAGGTCGCGATCTTCAGGCCGGCGAAGAAGTACGTGAGGTTCTGGAGCGTGGAGACGTCCATCCCCTCCAGCCACGAGACCACCGGGTACGAGACGAAGAACGAGGCCTCGTAGCCGTCCACGTGGTGCTGGGCGCCCTCGAGCGCGTGCAGCATGAAGATGCAGACGCCGACGATGAGGATCACGGCCTCGACGAAGTACGCCTGGCCGATGTTGGAGCCCGCGAAGCGGGACTTGCGGCCCGGCTTGTCCGGCCTGTTCAGCTGCCGGATGACGATGAGGGTCAGGATGCCCAGCGCCGTCATCGTGCCGACGAATTCGACGAAGACGTTGTACGGCGTCCACTCACCGATGATCGGCAGGAGCCAGTCGGCCTTGAAGAGCTGCCCGATGGCGTTGACGATCGTCAGCAGCAGCGAGAAGAAGCCCACCGCCACGAACCAGTGCGCCACGCCGACGATGCCCCAGCGGTTCATGCGGGTGTGGCCGAGGAATTCCTTGACCACCGTGACGGTGCGCTGTGTGGGGTCTTGCGTCCGGGTGCCGGCGGGCACGGACTGGCCGAGCCGCATGAAGCGGAAGATCTGCAGGATGGCACGGCCGAACAGCGCGACGCCGACCGCGATTAGGACCAGCGACACGATGATCGCGGCGAGTTGCATGGGTGGCTCCTCGGGCCTGCGAGAGCGGGAATCTTGAGCGGATGAGCGAGAACGGTTACGGAACTACTAAGCGGTAACTTTTCGGGTCTGGGCCTGAGGTTACCCAGGTTCGGGGGCCCCATGAAGCCGCACGGCCGGTGATCTGTGTCGCGCAGGCAACCCTCAGGACCTCCGGGCCGTCGTCCGGCGTCCCGGGCAACCGTCTCCATTGTCCTCGCGTCCTTACAAACGCCCTGGTGAGAATAAGGGCCGTATAAAACTTGAGCGCCCTCGACTCAGCTCTGTTGACAGGATTTCCCGGGTGTTGCACTCTTGAGCCTGTTCCACTCAAGTCAGCTGGAGGAATCGAAATGGCACGTGCGGTCGGCATCGACCTGGGCACGACGAACTCCGTCGTCAGTGTTCTCGAAGGCGGTGAGCCCACCGTCATCACCAACGCCGAGGGCGCCAGGACCACGCCGTCCGTTGTCGCCTTCGCCAAGAACGGCGAGGTGCTGGTCGGCGAGGTGGCCAAGCGCCAGGCGGTCACCAACGTCGACAGGACCATCCGGTCGGTCAAGCGCCACATGGGCACCGACTGGAAGATCGACATCGACGGCAAGGCCTTCAACCCGCAGCAGATGAGCGCCTTCATCCTGCAGAAGCTCAAGCGCGACGCCGAGTCGTACCTGGGCGAGAAGGTCGTGGACGCGGTCATCACCGTTCCTGCGTACTTCAACGACTCCGAGCGTCAGGCCACCAAGGAGGCCGGCGAGATCGCGGGCCTGAACGTCCTGCGCATCGTCAACGAGCCGACGGCGGCCGCCCTGGCCTACGGCCTCGAGAAGGAAGACCAGACCATTCTGGTCTTCGACCTCGGTGGCGGCACCTTCGACGTCTCGCTGCTGGAGATCGGCGACGGCGTCGTCGAGGTGAAGGCCACCAACGGTGACAACCACCTCGGTGGTGACGACTGGGACCAGCGCGTCGTCGACTACCTGGTCAAGCAGTTCAGCAACGGCCACGGCGTCGACCTGTCCAAGGACAAGATGGCCCTTCAGCGTCTGCGTGAGGCCGCTGAGAAGGCGAAGATCGAGCTGTCGTCCTCCACCGAGACGACGATCAACCTTCCCTACATCACCGCCTCCGCCGAGGGCCCGCTGCACCTGGACGAGAAGCTCACCCGGGCCCAGTTCCAGCAGCTGACCGCGGACCTCCTGGAGCGCTGCAAGACCCCGTTCCACAACGTCATCAAGGACGCGGGTATCAACCTGTCCGAGATCGACCACGTGGTCCTGGTCGGCGGCTCGACCCGTATGCCGGCCGTCGCCGAGCTCGTCAAGGAGCTGACCGGCGGCAAGGACGCCAACAAGGGCGTCAACCCGGACGAGGTCGTCGCCCGCGGCGCCACCCTCCAGGCCGGTGTCCTCAAGGGTGACGTCAAGGACGTCCTCCTGCTGGACGTCACCCCGCTGTCCCTCGGTATCGAGACCAAGGGCGGCATCATGACCAAGCTCATCGAGCGCAACACCACGATCCCGACCAAGCGGTCGGAGATCTTCACGACGGCCGAGGACAACCAGCCGTCCGTGCAGATCCAGGTCTACCAGGGTGAGCGCGAGATCGCGGCGTACAACAAGAAGCTCGGGATGTTCGAGCTGACCGGTCTGCCGCCGGCCCCGCGTGGCGTCCCGCAGATCGAGGTGTCCTTCGACATCGACGCCAACGGCATCATGCACGTGACCGCGAAGGACCTGGGCACGGGCAAGGAGCAGAAGATGACCGTCACCGGCGGCTCCTCGCTGCCGAAGGACGAGGTCGACCGGATGCGCCAGGAGGCCGAGCAGTACGCGGACGAGGACCACCGCCGCCGCGAGGCCGCCGAGTCCCGTAACCAGGGCGAGCAGCTCGTCTACCAGACGGAGAAGTTCCTCAAGGACAACGAGGACAAGGTCCCCGCCGAGGTGAAGACCGAGGTCGAGGAAGCCGTCAATGAGCTGAAGGAGAAGCTCAAGGGCGAGGACACGGCCGAGATCCGCACCGCCACCGAGAAGGTCGCGGCCGTCTCGCAGAAGCTGGGCCAGGCCATGTACGCCGACGCCCAGGCCGCGCAGGCCGCCGGTGGCGCCGAGGGTGCCCCGGCCGGCGAGCAGGGCCAGGCCGACGCCGCCGACGACGTGGTGGACGCCGAGATCGTCGACGACGAGAAGCCCAAGAAGGACGGTGCCGCGTGACGGAGGAGACCCCGGGCTTCGACGAGAAGCCTGACGTCCCCTCTGACGCCGCTTCCGAAGACGCGGCGCAGGAGGCCGAGTCCGCCGACAAGGCGGGCTCGGCCCCGGCCGGGGACGCCACCGAAGGCACCCAGGACGTGGCTCTGACGGCGCAGCTGGACCAGGCCCGTTCGGCGCTCAACGAGCGTACGGCGGACCTCCAGCGGCTCCAGGCGGAGTACCAGAACTACCGCCGTCGGGTGGAACGGGACCGGGTCACGGTCAAGGAGATCGCCGCGGCGAACGTCCTGACCGAGCTCCTTCCCACCCTCGACGACATCGGTCGCGCCCGCGAGCACGGCGAACTGGTCGGCGGCTTCAAGTCGGTGGCCGAATCGCTGGAGACCGTGGTCGCCAAGCTGGGCCTCGCGCAGTTCGGCAAGGAGGGCGAGCCCTTCGACCCGACGATCCACGAGGCGCTGATGCATTCGTACGCACCGGATGTCACAGAGACCACGTGCGTGGCGATCCTGCAGCCCGGGTATCGCATCGGTGAGCGAACGATCCGCCCCGCGCGGGTCGCCGTCGCCGAGCCCCAGCCGGGTGCGCAGAACGTCAAGTCCGGATCCGAGGACGACGCCAAGGGTGCCAAGGCCTCGGACGAGGAGAGCGGTGGCCCGGAAGAGGGCTGACGTGAGGACACACAAGGAAACCGCGCGGAAGGAGGGACGTCGGGGATGAGTACCAAGGACTTCGTCGAGAAGGACTACTACAAGGTCCTCGGCGTCCCGAAGGACGCCACCGAAGCGGAGATCAAGAAGGCGTACCGCAAGCTCGCCCGCGAGAACCACCCGGACGCCAACAAGGGCGACGACAAGGCCGAAGAGCGCTTCAAGCAGATCTCCGAGGCCAATGACGTCCTGGGTGACCCCAAGCGCCGCAAGGAGTAC
Source organism: Streptomyces sp. NPDC053427 (assembly GCF_044544985.1). Lineage (NCBI taxonomy): Bacteria > Bacillati > Actinomycetota > Actinomycetes > Kitasatosporales > Streptomycetaceae > Streptomyces > Streptomyces sp. NPDC053427. The sequence goes on from NZ_JBITYA010000019.1 coordinate 28,708, forward strand.
GACGAGGCGCGGGCGCTGTTCGGCAACGGCGGGTTCCGGCCCGGTCCCGGCGCCGGCGGCGGTTCGTTCAACTTCGACCTGGGCGACCTCTTCGGGGGTTCCCAGGGCGGCAGTCAGGGCGGCGGCGGCTTCGGCGGCGGCCTCGGGGACGTCTTCGGCGGCCTGTTCAACCGGGGCGGCGCGGGCACCCGTACGCAGCCGCGGCGCGGTCAGGACATCGAGTCCGAGGTGACGCTGAGCTTCACCGAGGCCGTCGACGGGGCCACGGTCCCGCTGCGGATGTCCAGCCAGGCGCCGTGCAAGGCCTGTTCGGGCACCGGCGACAAAAACGGTACGCCTCGGGTCTGCCCCACGTGCGTGGGCACCGGCCAGGTCAGCCGGGGCGCGGGCGGCGGCTTCTCGCTGACCGACCCGTGCGCCGACTGCAAGGGCCGGGGCCTGATCGCCCAGGACGCCTGCGACGTCTGCAAGGGCAGCGGCCGCGCGACGAGCGCCCGCACCATGCAGGTGCGTATCCCCGCGGGCGTCTCCGACGGGCAGCGCATCCGGCTGCGCGGCAAGGGCGGCCCCGGTGAGCAGGGCGGCCCGGCGGGCGATCTGTACGTCGTCGTGCATGTCGACGCCCACCCGGTCTTCGGCCGCAAGGGCGACAACCTCACCGTCACGGTGCCGGTCACCTTCCCGGAGGCCGCGCTGGGCGGTGAGATCAAGGTGCCGACGCTGGGCGGCCCGCCGGTCACGCTGAAGCTGCCGGCCGGCACCCCCAACGGACGCACCATGCGGGCCCGGGGCAAGGGCGCGGCCCGTAAGGACGGCACCCGGGGTGACCTGCTGGTCACCATCGAGGTGCAGGTCCCCGGGGACCTGAGCGACAAGGCGAAGGAATCGCTGGAGAACTATCGCGAGGCGACCGCGGGATCCGACCCGCGGGCGGAGCTGTTCCAGGCCGCGAAGGGAGCTTGAGATGGACAGCCGGGGCGGGCAGCGTCGTAACCCGTATGAACTGACCGAAGAGTCGCCGGTGTACGTCATCTCCGTCGCGGCTCAGCTCTCCGGCCTGCATCCGCAGACCCTGCGTCAGTACGACCGGCTGGGCCTGGTCTCGCCCGACCGCACGGCCGGGCGGGGCCGCCGCTATTCCGCCCGGGACATCGAACTGCTCCGTACGGTGCAGCAGTTGTCCCAGGACGAGGGCATCAACCTCGCCGGCATCAAGCGCATCATCGAGCTGGAGAACCAGGTCGCGGCCCTCCAGCAGCGGGTCGCCGAACTCCAGGGCGCCCTGGAGGGCGCGGCCAGCGCGATGCAGCAGCGGGAGGCGGCGGTGCACGCCTCCTACCGCCGCGATCTGGTGCCGTATCAGGATGTGCAGCAGACCAGCGCGCTGGTGGTGTGGCGGCCGAAGCGGTCGGAGTAGGGCCGTAACGCCATGAAGAAGGGCCGGGGAACGCCATCCCCGGCCCTTCTTCCGTACCTTCCGTACCTTCCCTGCCCTGCGTGTCTTCCGTGCGCGCCCCGTGGCTCAGCAGCCGTTGTATCCCGCCGTCGGCATCGACAGCCGGCGGTGCACATGTGACTTCATCGCCAGGGTGTAGACCGGCTCGTCGAGGTCGGCGGTCTCCAGGCGTACGCCCGCCGCCGCGCACCGTGCGCTGAATTCGTCGGCCCCGTCGATGGCGTTCTCCAGCGCCCGGCGATTGGGCGTCACGAACACATCGACCAGGCCCTCTTCGACGTCGCTCCACAGGGCGCTGTGGTCGGCGCGCAGCTGGTGCAGGCTGAGCCGGCAGGTCAGGTGGTAGTCACGGGCTGCCGCCCACTGTTTGCACATGTCGTGCTGGCTTCGGTCGTCGACCAGAAACGGATCCTCGTCCAGCTCGGACAGCGGCATCAGGCAGGCGATCGCCGTCACTCGGACCGAGTTCATCGTGCCCTCCGGGGCGTGGCGACTGTGGGGGCGACGATACCCCCGCAGACGCCCCGGGGTGGAGGGGCGGTACCGGGCGGCGAGGCATAGCCGCAGGCGTGGCAGATCTTCCAGCCGTCCTGGTTGATCGCGAGCTGGCCGCCGCACCGCGGACAGAGCTCCGCGCGCGGATGCGGACGGGCCGGTGCCGCGGGGCGAGGATCGGTCGTCCCGGTGCACAACGCCTGTGCCATGCGGGCCTCCAACTGCCGTCTTGTGCGCGAAGGAGGGCCGGGAACGTCCGTCTGCGTGCGGAACTGTTCGGAACCCGCCGTTTTCTGCTTCTTGAGTACCAGGTGAGCGCGCAACGGCGGATGCGGAGCGTCCGTATTCGGCCACGTCCGGGCCGCGGGGCCCGGGCGTCGTCGGGAAGGCCGCGTGGGGCTCAGGCCCGTCCCATCGCCCTGGTCACCGCGATCTCGATCATGACGCGGTCGGGATTGGGCTCCGGCGTACGGCGGTACCGCTCGGCGTACCGGGCGACCGCGTCGGCCACCGACTCCGCGTCCGTACGCACCCGGGCGATCCCCTCCAGCGTCGCCCAGCGGCCGCGGTCGACCTGGCAGACGGCGACGGTGGCCCCTTCGGCCCCGGCGGCGAGGACGTTCTTGACCTTCGTGCTGTCCTTGCGCGTGATGATCCGCGCGATCCGCTGCTCGGCGTCGTAGGTGACGCCTACGGGAACGACGTGCGGGGTCCCGTTCGTACGCAGCGTGGTGAGGGTCGGCATCAGGTACTCGCCCCAGAAGGCGAGGTACTCGGGGGTGAGGGCGGAGAGGTCGTGGGCCATGGGGGTCAGGGTAGAGGGACGGCCGTGGCCCACGGCGTGGGGTCGGAGGAAGCCGGAGCGGCCGGGTTCACCCCCAGGGGACCGGCAAAGGCAGCCTTGAGTGGAATAGACTCAAGTTATCGCACGTTAGTACCTGCAAGACCCATCGGACCGCATCGGAACGACACACAAGGAGGGCACCGGGCCGTGGACGCCGAGCTGACCAACAAGAGCCGGGAGGCGCTGGCCGCCGCCAATGAGCGGGCGGTCACCGCCGGGCACGCGGACATGACGTCCGCGCATCTGCTGCTCGCGCTGCTGGCCGGGCAGGACAACGAGAACATCATGGACCTGCTGGCGAGCGTCGAGGCGGACGCCGCGGCGCTGCGCAACGGCGCCGAACGCCAGCTGTCCGGGCTGCCCAGCGTGCAGGGTTCGACCGTCGCACCGCCGCAGCCGGACCGCGACCTGCTGTCCGCCATCGCGGACGCCACGCAGCGCGCCCGTGATCTCGGCGATGCCTATGTCTCCACCGAGCATCTGCTGATCGGTATCGCGGCGAAGGGCGGCCGCACCGGCGAGCTGCTGGAGCAGCAGGGCGCCGGCGCCAAGAAGCTGCTGGCCGCGTTCGAGGCGAGCCGGGGCGGGCAGCGGGTGACCAACGCCGACCCGGAGGGCACGTACAAGGCGCTGGAGAAGTTCGGCACGGACTTCACGGCGGCCGCCCGCGAGGGCAAGCTCGACCCGGTCATCGGCCGGGACCACGAGATCCGCCGCGTCGTCCAGGTCCTCTCCCGCCGTACGAAGAACAACCCGGTGCTGATCGGCGAGCCCGGCGTCGGCAAGACCGCCGTCGTCGAGGGCCTGGCCCAGCGCATCGTCAAGGGCGACGTCCCCGAGTCGCTGCGCAACAAGCGGCTGGTCGCGCTGGACCTCGGCGCGATGGTCGCCGGCGCCAAGTACCGGGGCGAATTCGAGGAGCGGCTCAAGACCGTCCTCGCCGAGATCAAGTCCAGCGACGGCCAGATCATCACCTTCATCGACGAGCTGCACACGGTCGTGGGCGCGGGCGCCGGCGGGGACTCGTCCATGGACGCGGGCAACATGCTCAAGCCGATGCTGGCCCGCGGCGAGCTGCGGATGGTCGGGGCGACCACCCTCGACGAGTACCGCGAGCGGATCGAGAAGGACCCGGCGCTGGAGCGGCGCTTCCAGCAGGTGCTGGTCGCCGAGCCGACGGTCGAGGACACCGTGGCCATCCTGCGCGGCCTCAAGGGCCGCTACGAGGCCCACCACAAGGTCCAGATCGCCGACTCCGCGCTGGTCGCCGCCGCCACCCTCTCCGACCGCTACATCACCTCCCGCTTCCTCCCCGACAAGGCCATCGACCTCGTCGACGAGGCCGCCTCGCGCCTCCGGATGGAGATCGACTCCTCGCCCGTGGAGATCGACGAACTCCAGCGCGCCGTCGACCGCCTCAAGATGGAGGAGCTCGCCCTCAAGAACGAGACCGACGCCGGCTCCGTCCAGCGCCTGGAGAAGCTCCGCAAGGACCTCGCCGACAAGGAGGAGGAGCTGCGGGGGCTGACCGCCCGCTGGGAGAAGGAGAAGCAGGGACTCAATCGCGTCGGTGAGCTGAAGGAGAAGCTGGACGAGCTGCGCGGGCAGGCGGAGCGCGCCCAGCGGGACGGCGACTTCGACACCGCCTCCAAGCTGCTGTACGGCGAAATCCCCACGCTGGAACGGGAGTTGGAGGAGGCCGCCGCGGCCGAGGCGGAGCAGGAGGCGTCCAAGGACGGCTCCGGCGACAAGGAGCCCATGGTCAAGGAGGAGGTCGGCCCGGACGACATCGCGGACGTGGTCGGCTCCTGGACGGGCATTCCGGCCGGCCGTCTTCTGGAGGGCGAGACCCAGAAGCTGCTGCGCATGGAGGACGAGATCGGCAAGCGGCTGATCGGCCAGGCCGAGGCCGTACGGTCGGTCTCCGACGCGGTCCGCCGCAGCCGCGCCGGCATCGCCGACCCGGACCGCCCCACCGGCTCCTTCCTCTTCCTCGGCCCGACCGGTGTCGGCAAGACCGAGCTGGCCAAGGCGCTCGCGGACTTCCTCTTCGACGACGAGCGGGCCATGGTCCGGATCGACATGTCGGAGTACGGCGAGAAGCACTCCGTCGCCCGCCTGGTCGGCGCCCCGCCCGGCTATGTCGGCTACGAGGAAGGCGGCCAGCTCACGGAGGCCGTCCGCCGCCGCCCGTACAGCGTCATCCTGCTGGACGAGGTCGAAAAGGCCCACACCGAGGTCTTCGACGTCCTCCTCCAGGTGCTCGACGACGGCCGCCTCACCGACGGCCAGGGCCGCACGGTCGACTTCCGCAACACCCTGCTCATCCTGACCTCCAACCTCGGCTCGGCCTTCCTGATGGACCCCCTCCTCAAGGAGGACCAGAAGAAGGAAATGGTCCTGGACACGGTCCGCACCTCCTTCCGGCCCGAATTCCTCAACCGCCTCGACGACCTGGTGGTCTTCCATCCCCTGGGCACCGACCAGCTCCAGCGCATCGCCCGGATCCAGATCGACCACCTCCAGCGCCGCCTGGCCGGCCGCCGCCTCACGCTGGACGTCACCGACCGCGCCCTGGCCTGGCTCGCCTGGCTGGGCCAGGAGCCGGTCCTCGACGCCCCGGTCCCGGACCTGTCCTACGGCGCCCGTCCGCTGCGCCGCCTGGTCCAGACCGCCATCGGCGACCAGCTCGCGCGCGCCATCCTGGCGGGTGAGGTGCTGGACGGGGACACGGTGCGGGTGGATGTGGACGAGGACGGGGAGGGCCTCTCCGTCGCCCCCGCCAGGACCGCCGGCTGAGCCCCTGGTCAGGGCGCCGGCCGCCGCCAGGTGCCCGCCCCGTCCGGCTTGCACTTGCCAGGACGGGGCGGGTGTGGGGGAGGATGGCAGAGACCATACGAAGGGAATTCCACGGTGAGCATCGACCCGTCCTCGATTCCGAATTTCGGGGGCCAGCCCGAACCCGAGCCGTCGGGGCCTGATGGTCCCGTCGTGCCAGACCAGGACCTGGTCAAGCAGCTTCTCGACCAGATGGAGCTGAAGTACGTAGTCGACGAGGAGGGTGACCTCGCCGCCCCGTGGGAGCAGTTCCGCACGTACTTCATGTTCCGCGGCGAGGAAGAGCAGGAGATCTTCTCCGTCCGCACGTTCTACGACCGCGCCCACGGCATCGACGACAAGTCGAAGCTGCTGGAGGCGATCGACGACTGGAACCGCCGGACCCTGTGGCCCAAGGCCTACACCCACACCCATGACGACGGCACGGTCCGTCTGATCGGTGAGGCATCGATGCTGATCGGCACCGGCGTCTCGCTCGAGCACTTTGTGTCGAGCACGGTCAGCTGGGTGCGTGCATCGATCGAATTCGACAAGTGGCTCGTCGAGCAGCTCGGCCTCGAAGCCGAGATCGAAGGCGACCAGAACGAGAAGCCGGGCGACGACGAGGCCTGAGCCTCACCCCTCGATTTCCCGGCTGCGCGGGCCCCGGAGCTTTTGGCTCCGGGGCCCGCGTTCGTGTGGTTGATGCCGAGAAGGCAGTCGAGGACAGCTTCAAGACGCACCACAGATCTCTCAAGGAAGAGGGCATCGACCTCAGGCCCGGCCAGTCCGTGCCGGACAAGAAGTCGCTACGGGATCTCTACCGCCGCCGTGTCGAGGAGCGGGTCGATGAGATCGACAAGCAAGGTCACGCCGTGGGTCGGCATCTGAATGTGACGGACGAGCAGCTCAAGGACCGGCTCGGGACCCCGACCATCCAGAAGAAGAAGCTGAAGGGTGCCGACGGCAACTGGGTACGGGACAAGAACGGCGACAAGGTAGAGGTAGAGGAGCTGGTGCGGGCCAGGCATGGCTATGCGCAATCGGAAGGCAAGATCGATCCTCTGCGCGGTCCGGATGCGCGGAATCGGCTGAATCCCCCCGACTTGTACTACGACGCGGACAAAGGCGCGCCGAACAGGCACAAGTGCGATGCGCACTCCACCGCGTTCAACGACCACGAGTCGTTTGAAGGGGGGCGAGATAAATTACAAGGAATCCGACTTCAGGGATGCCAACATCAAAGCCGTATTCCGCCCGGACGGAAATGGTGGACACAAACTCCATACCATGTTCCCGGAGCTGTCCTTCAAGAGCAATCGCTCTCCGGGGCAAGGTATTCCGCGATGAGAGTTACGGTGGCTTCGATGCGGTGGACGGCTTGGCGGATTCCTGGGTGGCGCGATGACGCGTGGCTTCGGGAGTTTTACAAGAACGCCTTTCACCCCGAGCTGATCGACGGCATCGCCGGATGGAAGCCCGATGCGATAACCGGCAGTGAGTACGCGCAGCGGCTGCGCGCCAGCCTCGAATACCTCCTGGAACAACAGCCGGCCGACGTCGACACGTGGGCGAACATCACCAACTATTACTTCTCATCGGAGGGGGAGCTGTACGGCTTCCTGCTCCAGGTCTACGAGTACTTCTACGGAGGCCGCGAAGAAGAGCCGTACACCCCCGGCCCCTGACGCGCTCCTGCCCGCCGCGGCCAGCTCGCCGGTGACCCCGGATCCGGCGGCGCCTGCGGCGGAGAAATGCTGGACAGCATGGCCGCTGCCGTCGGGCCGGCCGGAAGATGATCCCTCGCCCCACCACATCCGGTTATGGACGGAGTCCTCACCCCATGCCGACCCGAGACGAGCTGCCGCCCCGCACCGGCCCGTGGGCCACTCGCTTCGACTCCGAGGAAGCGTTGGTCCAGGCCGAGGACGCCCTTCGTGCCGCGGCGCTGAAGCATCACGATCTCGCGCCGATCCTGCCGTTCGAGGCCGTATACGGGGAGGGGGAGGACTGCCTGGGCAAGGCGACGGCGGTCGGGATCCATCCGCGGAAGCCGTACACCCCGAGCGGCGAAGTGAATTACGTCTACGCAGATTTCTCCACGCTCGGCCTGCTGTAAGGGGTATACCGTCCCGCCGCGGAGGCAGGGGGCGAGGAGGATTCGAAGAACGAAACCGACCTGTGGAACACCACGCTGTACCCGTACCCGGGCGGCTACGAGGAATTCGACCCGGTCACCGTCCCGCTGGCCGACCTGGGCCTGGATGTACCCGACGTTGACCGTCGTTTCGTGCATTTCTGCGCCGGAATTCTCGGGGTGGAGGCCGTCGACGATCTCGGCATGCTGCGGGAGACCTTCGACCTGGCCTGGCCCGACTACCGGGACACGATTCGCGCGGGGCTGATGCACCTTGTGGCGAACGAGCCGCTGACGGTGGACCAGTGGTTCGCCCTGACCCACGTACCGTTCCCCGATCAGCGGGAGCTGAGGGCGTACCTCGCGCAGGTCTACGCCTACCTCTTCGAGGACTTCGACGCTATGCCGGTCGCCCCCCAGTAGCGGCCCGTCTTCTGGGGTGTGAGGGCCGCCAAGGCCAGCGTCTTCTGGAAGGAAGGCCGCCTCCACGCCTGTCTCCAGAACCTCTACGACCCTTTCTACGGTGACCGGAAAGAGCCGCCGGTGGCCCCGGGCCCGGAAGCGCCCCCGCCCGAGAGCTACTGCACGTAGCGGCCGAACGTCACGTCCCGGCGGCCCTCCCGAGAAAACCTCAGAGCTTCTGCAGCCGCCCGACCGCCTCCCGCAGGATCTCCTCCCGCTTGCAGAACGCGAAGCGTACGTACGGCGCCCCCTCGTCCTTGTGGTCGTAGAAGACGGCGTTGGGGATGGCGACGACGCCGGCGCGCTCGGGGAGGGCGCGGCAGAAGGCGAAGCCGTCGCCCTCTTCGGACAGCGCAGTGCCGAGGGGGCGGATGTCGGTGGTGATGAAGTATGTGCCGGAGGGGCGGAAGACCTGGAAGCCGGCGTCGGTGAGGCCGGTGGCGAGGATGTCGCGTTTGGCGCGGAGGCCCTCGCGGAGGCCGGTGTAGTAGCTGTCGGGGAGGGCGAGGGCCTCGGCGACGGCGTACTGGAAGGGGCCGGCGGAGACGTAGGTGAGGAACTGCTTCGCCGAGCGGACCGCGGCGGTCAGTTCGGGGGCGGCCGTCACCCAGCCGACCTTCCAGCCGGTGAAGGAGAAGGTCTTGCCGGCGGAGGAGATGGTGACCGTGCGGTCGCGCATGCCGGGGAACGAGGCGAGGGGCGTGTGCTCGCCCTCGAAGACCAGGTGCTCGTAGACCTCGTCGGTGATGACGAGGAGGTTGCGCTCGACGGCCAGTGCGGCGACGGCGGCGAGTTCGTCGTGGGTGAGGACGGTGCCGGTGGGGTTGTGGGGGGTGTTGAGGAGGATCAGGCGGGTGTCGTCGGTGACGGCGTCGCGCAGTTCGTCGAGGTCCAGGTGGTAGGAGGCGGTCGACGGGTCCGGGCGCAGGGTGACGGGGACGCGGCGGCCGCCGGCCATGGCGATGCAGGCGGCGTAGGAGTCGTAGTACGGCTCCAGGGCGATGACCTCGTCGCCGGGTTCGAGGAGTGCGAGGAGCGAGGCGGCGATGGCCTCCGTCGCGCCCGCGGTGACCAGGACCTCGGTGTCGGGGTCGTAGGACAGGCCGAGGTGGCCGTAGAAGCGCTGCTGGTGCGCGGCGACGGCGGTGCGCAGTTCGGGGATGCCGGGGCCGGGCGGGTACTGGTTGCCGCGGCCGTCGCGCAGCGCGCGGACCGCCGCCTCTCTGACCTCCTCCGGGCCGTCGGTGTCGGGAAAGCCCTGGCCCAGGTTGATGGAGCCGGTCCGTACGGCGAGTGCGGACATCTCGGCGAAGATCGTGGTGCCGAATTCGGCGAGGCGGCGATTGAGCAGCGGTCGGTCCATGCGCGCCATCCTCCGCCGAACCTCTGGACTTCCTCAACTGTGCTTTGGGGTCGAACGGCCCCGGGCATCAGACCCGCACAACAGACAAGGGCGACCGCCGACGAGGGCGGTCAGCGGCGCACGGGGCGCCGGACGGAGCGATGCCTTGCTTCGGGGGAACGAAAGGAGTGTGAGGCAGTGATGGGTTTTGTGATCTTCCTGGCGATCGTGGTGGTGGTCTTCGGGCTGGTGTCCCTGGCGTCGCGGGGCGGTGGCGGCCGGAAGCGCGGCGGCTATTCGCGGTCGAGCGGCGGCAGTTGGTGGGCCGCCGGTGGCGGTGGCGGCAGCAGCTGCGGATCGAGCGGCGGCCATCACGGTGGCCACCACGGCGGCTGCGGTGGCGGCTCCTCCTGCGGGGGCGGTGGCGGCGGCTGCGGTGGCGGCGGTGGTGGCGGTGGCGGCTGCGGCGGCGGGGGTTCCTGAGTCCGGGCGGGGCGGAAGGCCGGTCGGTCGGCTGCTCTTCGTGCGGCGCCGACCGACGGCCGTACCGGAGCCCCTGCGGGGGTTCCCCCGGGTCCGTGCGGCGGCCCGTTCCACGGCCGCAGGACCGTCCCGAACTGCACACATGCATACGGCTCATGCTTGACCGCATATGCACCCGGCGGACCGCGACCTGACGGTCAACATCCGCCGGGTTCCTGCGTGTTGAACAACTGAACTGAGGAGCCCTCTAGGGGATGGAAAGCCATCGAAGATGGGTAAAACGGCTGTGGTCGACCTGCCATCCATGATTCCCTCTCCCTAGAGAATCCCCCAGTTCTCGCATCCCACGTGGGCACGAGCCGGCAGGCAGTCGTACATCCCTGATCCTTCTCGGGCGGGCCGGCCCACCATCCACTGCGTGCTTGCGGAGCCGACCCATGCTCACCACCCTGAAAACGGCATACACCGATACCCGTGCCTCCGACCTGGCCTGGGCCCTGGGCAGGGAACCCCTGCCGGCCCTGGCGGTCCTGGATCTCCAACTCGACGACGCTCAGGTGCAGTTGAGGCTGCTAGGGGCTTCTCACCAGGTGCTTCTGGAGGAGGAGCGCGGCACATGCTCCGAGACCGTCGCCTGTATGCCGGGCAGCAGTACGCCGCTGCCGCTCGGCGTCGCCAAACGGCTGGGCGACTGGGAGTACGAATTCGCCGCACATGTGGAGACGCTGTCGCGCGGCTCCTTCGCGGGGCGCGCACAGGAGTTGCTCGCACTGGTCGCCGAGCATCCGCACGGCCTGGCGGGGACGTTCCCGGGCTCGCCGCATGCGTTCACCGCGATGCTGGCGCAGCGCCAGCACGGCCAGGTGCGCTGGCGGACGTGGCACGCGTACCCGCAGGAGGGCCGGCTGGTGGCCACCCGCACACGGGTGGGCGTACGGGCGGCGGTCGCGGCCGTCTAGACGCGGGTCCGACAGGGGGCGTGCCGCTCTTCGTCGCGTGCCGTCGGCGTGGGCGCGATGCCCCGGAGTCCGGGATGCGACGCCTACATATGCCCTGCGCATGGCGACGTCGGCGGCATGCCCCCGTGCGCAACAAGACGGATGGCGCGATCGCGTGTGGAACGGAGAGTGCACTCGTGTGGGTGACAAAGAGGCACGGAACCGTCACGTAGCGTTCGTTTCATGATCGACCCGCCAGAACCCGCCCTCCCCAGCGCCCTCGGGCCGTCGGGGGCCACGGAACCGGCGCTGCTGCCCGTGCCGTCCGGGCTCGGCCGTCTGCTCGTCCTCGCCGTCGTCTTCGTCTGCGCCGCCTGCGGTCTGGTCTACGAGCTCGAACTGGTCGCGCTGGCCACGTACTTGGTCGGCGATTCCGTCACCCAGGCATCGGTCGTGCTGTCCGTCATGGTCTTCGCGATGGGTATCGGCGCGCTGCTCGCCAAGCGGCTGCGCTGCCGGGCGGCGGCCGGCTTCGGCGCGGTCGAGACGCTCCTGGCTCTGGTCGGCGGCGGCTCCGCGATGGCGCTCTACGCCTGCTTCGCCTGGTTCGGCCAGTCCCGCTCCGCGCTCGTCGGCTTCTCCCTGGCCATCGGGGTCCTGATCGGCGCCGAGGTGCCGCTGCTGATGACGCTGATCCAGCGGGTGCGCCGCCAGGACGCGGGCTGCGCGGTCGCCGATCTCTTCGCCGCGGACTATGTGGGCGCGCTGGTCGGCGGGCTGGCCTTTCCGTTTCTGCTGCTGCCCCGGCTGGGCCAGCTGACCGGCGCGCTGGTCACCGGCGGGGTCAATGCGGCGGCGGGCGGCGCGCTGGTGCTGTGGCTGTTCCGCCGCGACCTGAGCACGCGCTCGCGCTGGCTGCTGCTGCTGGCCAATGTGCTGGTGCTCGCGCTGCTGGCCACGGGCGCGGTGCTGGCCTCGTCCTTCGAACGGGCCGCCCGGCGCGCGGTGTACGGCGCGACGGTGCGGGTCGCGGTGCAGACAGGCATCCAGGAAGTGGTCATGACCGGCGGGACGGGGGACGGAGCCCGTGCGGGGCGGGGGAGGAAAGGTTCCGGCCGGCCGCTCGAGCTGTATCTGGACGGCCGCCTGAGGGTCAGCGCGGACAACGAGTTCCGCTACCACGAGGCGCTGGTGCACCCGGCGATGGCGGGCGGCCCGCACGGCCGGGTGCTGGTCCTCGGCGGCGGCGACGGCCTGGCGGTCCGCGAGATCCTGCGCTACCGCGCGGTCCGCTCGGTCACCGTCGTCGAACTCGACCCCGGCGTCCTGCAGCTGGCCCGCACGGACCCCGGTCTCTCGAACCTCAACCACCACTCGCTGAGCGATCCCCGGGTGCACACGGTGGCGGCGGACGCCTTCGACTGGCTGCGGGCGCAGGGGAGGAGCCGGGGGTGCGGCCGGGGCCGGGAGTGCGGGAGAAGCCGGGAGCGGAAGAGGCCGTACGACGTCGTGCTCGCCGACCTGCCCGATCCCGGGATCACCGCCAGCACCAAGCTCTATTCGCAGGAGTTCTACGGGCTGGCCGCGCGGGTGCTGGCCCCCCGCGGACGGCTGGCGGTGCACGCCGGGGCGCCGTCACAGCGGCCGCGGTCGTACTGGACGGTGGAGGCGACGATGCGCTCGGTGGGCCTGGCAACCGTCCCGTACCGCGTCCCGGGGCGGCGCGTCGACTTCTCCGGTGACCCGGACCGCGCCGTCGACCTGGCCGGGCCGGGCGGTCCCCCGGCGGCCCTCGGGCCGGGGGACGAGGCCGAGGGGCCGACGGCGGGACGGACCAGGTTCTGGGGCTTTGTGCTGGCCGCGCGGCGTCCGCCCCGGCTGGACCTGGCACCGGACGCGCCCCCGCTGGCCTCCGTCACCCGCGCGGGGCTGCGGGCCGACGAGCGCGGGGCGGCCGCCGACCGGATCCGCTCCGTGCTGCCCTCGACCCTGATGCATCCGCGGTACTAGGCAGTGTCCGACGGGTCATGTGACGAGGGAGCCGCCTGAGCGGTTCCGTCGGAGTCATGGCCGGTCCTGGTCGGGTGGCCGGTCAGTCCAGCGGGTCGACGTGGGCGGTGTAGCGGGTGGGGGCGTGGCCTTTGTGACCGGGAGCGGTGATCGTGACGGTGGCCTGGCCGGGGGTGGGGCCCGCGAGGAGCTCAGGCGCGGTGGCGAGGCCGTCGTCGTTGGTGTCCGCCTCGGCGGTGCGGCCGGGCTTCTGGGCGGCGAACGTCGATCCGGTGCCGGCGTCCACCTCGAACCGGATCCGGGCACCGGGCACGAACTCGCCGTTGGTGTCGCGGGCTTCCACCTGCAGTGGCTGCCCGAAGGGCTCCCCTGGCTTGGCGTGCTGGTTGTTGAGGCGGTCGAAGCCCGAGAGGGTCCTGACGGTGCGGATCTTGCGGGGAGGCCGGGCGGCCTGGACGACCATGCGGACGCGATGCGTCAGGCTGTCGACGATGAACAGGTTGCCGTTGTGGTCGACCGTCAGCCCGGTGACGATGCCGAGCTGGGCTCCGGTGGCCGGGCCGCCGTCCCCCTTGCCGCCTTCGGTGCCGTTTCCCGCCACCGTGCTGATACGGCCGTCGGGGGTGACCCTGCGCACCCGCTGGTTCTGGACCTCGCCGATGTACAGGTTGCCGTACTGGTCGAAGGCCAGGACGAGCGGGCGCCACAGCGTGGCTTCGACGGCCTTGCCGCCGTCCCCGTTGAACCCGCCCTTCCCCGTACCGGCCACGATGGTGAGAACACCTCGGCTGACCTTGAGCACCCGGTGCGTCTTGGTCTCCGCGATGTACAGGTCCCCGGCCGCGTTGACAGCGATTCCCTGGATGCCGGTGAAGCCCGACAAGGTGGCCCTGGAGCCGTCTTTCGCGGGGGTCTCGGTGCCGTTGCCGGCCACTGTGTCGATCGTGCCGTCCGGTGCGACCCGGCGGACTCGTACGTCCTCCGCGATGAACAGGTTGCCCGCCCGGTCCATGGCCAGGTCGGTGGGCCAGCGCAGGGGGGCCTCGGTGGCCTTGCGGCCGTCGCCCTCGGCTTTGCCGCGCTGTTCCTTCGCTCTTTGCCCGTTGCCGGCGACCGGCCAGACGGTCCCGTCCGCGGCGATCTTGTTCACGCGGTCGTCCTTCCAGTCGGCAACGTAGAGGCTTCCGTCCGGGCCCTGCGCCACCGCGGCCGGGCATACGAGGTTGAACTTCTTCGCTTCCTGGCCCCGGGGGACCATCTGTTCGCCGGTGCCCAGGCCGGCGAGGGTGGTGATCGTCCCGTCCGGGGTGACCTTGCGTACCCGGTTGTTGTCGCAGAAGAAGAAGGTGCCCGCCCCGTCCGCCGCCGCGCCCGTAGGTCTTCCGAGTCGCACGGTGGTGGCCTTTCCCCCGTCGCCCTCGCCTCCACCGCCCTGCTTCTCGGGGGCTTCCTCGCCGGTGCCGGCCACGTTCAGCATCGTCCCGGGCTCGACGGTTCCGGCCGTATCCACGGCTCCCGCCGCCGGCTCGCCTTCCTCGTCGCGCAGCAGTTCATCCATGACCGCCATGCTCGCGCCACCTCCAGCTCCAGCATCTGTCGGACACGCCGTAGGGCGCTTCTGACGGACCTCCGCGGTACGAGGAGCGGGGGCGGGGCAGGGTACGCCCCGAGAGCGGGGCCGCGGGCCGTCCCGGCGCGGGTGCGCAGAAAGTTGTGCGGCAGCGGGCACGGGGCCGGGGGGCGCTGGGTAGGCTCCCATGCCATGGAGCATGAGATGTACGTTCCGTTTCCCGTCGGTACCGTGCGGCAGGCGCTCACCGAGCCGGAGCGCGTGGCGCGCTGCGTCCCAGGAGTTCAGCTGGACGCCGAAGCGGCCCCGCGTATCCCCGAGGGCCGTCTCCGGCTGCGTATCGGCAGCTCCACCATCACCTATCGCGGCACGCTGACGATCGCCGACGAGGGCGGCAGATCCGCCTCGGACGACGACGCGCTGGTCTTCGAGGCGAAGGGCACGGAGTCGCGCGGCGACGGCGCGGTCGCGCTGACCCTGACCGTGCGGCTGACCCCGGCGACCGAGCCCGGTCCCGGTACGACCCTGGTCTGCTCGGGCGCGCTGCGCAGCGACGGCCGGCTCGCCGAGGCCACCGACCGGTCCGCCGAGACCGCCGGTCGCCGCCTCCTCGACCGCTTCGCGGAGAACCTGGCGGCGGATCTGGAGCAGCGGCCGGTCGAGGCCCCGCGCGAGGAGCCGTCCGGCGAGCCGTCCGGGCCGGGGATCTTCGGGACCGAGGTGCCGCCGCCGTCGCTCGATCCCGGCAGCGACGTCGACGGCACCCACGACAGGGGTGCGGCAAAGGGCCAGGGGGAGGTGCGCGAACCCGATGACGTCCATGACCTCGACGACGTGGATGCCGCGCTCGACGCCGACCATGCCTACGCCGGCGACGCCGAGGACGACACCCCCGCCGAGGCCGCCCATGCGCGCCGGACGATGATCGGGCGCAGCGCCGAGGAGGTCGACCACGCACCGCCGCGCGGGCGGTATGCGCCGGTGCCGCCGCCCGAGGTGAACACGGCCTCGGCGACGCTGCGCTGGGCGGCGCCCGCCGCGGCGGTGGTGCTGGCCTCGGCCGTGGTCGTCGGCCGGGTGCTGCGCCGTCGTCGCTGAGCGCGGGGCCGGGGCGGGGCCGCTCGGCGAGGGCATCGCCAGCGCGCACCGGCCCACCGCTAGGGTCGTGCCGTGAGTACCGACAACACCACGCAGAGTGCCTCGCGAACGCGGTCGGACGGCGTACGGCTGGTAGCCGGGGACGCCGAAGTGACCGTCCATCCGGACAACGGCTGCCGCGTCGGCAGTCTCCGCGTCGGCGGCCTGGAACTGCTGCGGCAGGGCGACCACTACGGCAGTTTCCCGATGGTTCCGTGGTGCGGCCGGATCGACCACGGCCGCTTCCGCAACGGCGGTGAGCTGCATCAGATGCCGGTCAACGCCGCGCCGCACGCCATCCACGGCACCGGCCGCAACCTCCGCTGGCGGACCGCGCGCGCGAGCGCGACGGAGGCCGCCTTCACCTACGACCTCGCCGATCCGGCCGCCCCCTGGCCGTACCCGGGAACGGTGACCCAGCTGGTCGAGCTTGCCGAGGACGGCTCCTCGCTCACCCTGACCATGGGCGTCGAGACGATCGGCGACTCCTTCCCGGCGCAGGCCGGCTGGCACCCGTGGTTCCTGCGGAATCTGGGGGACGGGGGCGAGGACGTCACCGTCGACTTCGCGGCCGGGTGGCAGGAGGAGCGGGGCGCGGACCACCTCCCGACCGGGCGCCGGATCCCGCCGAAGCCGGGGCCCTGGGACGACTGCTTCGGGATGCCGCAGGGCGTGGACGTCACGCTGACCTGGCTGGGGCGGCTCCGGCTGACGGTGACCAGCCGCGCCGAGTGGGTCGTGATCTACGACGAGCAGGAGGCGGCGGTCTGCGTGGAGCCGCAGTCGGGCCCGCCGAACGGCCTCAATACGCTGCCCCGCCTGGTCACGCCGATCGATCCGCTGGAGATCTCCACGACATGGAGCTGGCGGGTGCTGTCCTAAGCTCATGGCCATGAGTGACGACGTGCGCGGCGAGCTGCTGCAGCAGATCAAGGACAAGGCCGTGGTGCACGGCAAGGTGACGCTTTCCTCCGGCAAGGAAGCCGACTACTACATCGACCTGCGCCGGATCACCCTGGACGGCGAGGCCGCGCCGCTGGTCGGGCAGCTGATGCTGGACATCACCGCGGACCTGGACTACGACGCGGTCGGCGGGCTGACCCTGGGCGCCGACCCGGTCGCGACCTCGATGCTGCACGCGTCCGCCGCGCGCGGCCGCCGGCTGGACTCCTTCGTCGTCCGCAAGGCGCAGAAGGCGCACGGTATGCAGCGCCGTATCGAGGGGCCGGACATCACGGGCCGCCGGGTGCTGGTCGTCGAGGACACCTCCACCACCGGCGGCTCGCCGCTGACCGCCGTCGAGGCGGCGCGCGAGGCGGGCGCGGAGGTCGTTGCGGTGGCAACGATCGTGGACCGGGGTGCGGCATCGGCCATCGCCGAGGCGGGCCTGCCGTACATCACCGGGTACCAGCTCGGCGACCTCGGCCTCGGCTGAGCGCGGTCCAGACGGCCCTCCAAGGGCTCTGATCTGCGACTTTCATAGAGGGCGGTTGGTTTCACGTGAAACCGGCCGCCCTTTCGCGTGAAGGCCGGATGGGCGATGTGGAGCTACCCACCGAGTCTGGGAAGATGGCCCCGGCGAAGTCCTCGCCCCCTGGTCAGGGCCAAGAACGCACACCCGCATACACAAGGAGCGGACAGATGCCCATCGCAACTCCTGAGGTCTACAACGAGATGCTCGACCGGGCGAAGGCAGGCAAGTTCGCCTACCCGGCCATCAACGTGACCTCGACGCAGACTCTGCACGCAGCGCTGCGTGGTTTCGCCGAGGCCGAGAGCGACGGCATCATCCAGATCTCCACCGGTGGTGCGGAGTTCCTGGGCGGCCAGTACAACAAGGACATGGTGACGGGCGCCGTGGCGCTCGCCGAGTTCGCGCACGTCGTGGCGGCCAAGTACGACATCACCGTCGCGCTGCACACCGACCACTGCCCCAAGGACAAGCTCGACGGCTATGTCCGCCCGCTCCTGGACGTCTCCGCGGAGCGCGTCGCCAAGGGCCTGAACCCGCTCTTCCAGTCCCACATGTGGGACGGCTCGGCCGAGACCCTCGCGGACAACCTGGCCATCGGCCAGGAGCTGCTCGCCAAGGCCACCGCCGCCAAGATCATCCTCGAGGTCGAGATCACCCCGACCGGCGGCGAGGAGGACGGCGTCACCCACGAGATCAACGACGAGCTCTACACCACGGTCGACGACGCGCTGCGCACCGCCGAGGCGCTGGGCCTGGGCGAGAAGGGCCGCTACCTGCTCGCCGCCTCCTTCGGCAACGTCCACGGCGTGTACAAGCCGGGCAATGTCGTCCTCCGCCCCGAGCTGCTCAAGGACCTCCAGCAGGGCGTCGGCGCCAAGTACGGCAAGACCGCCCCGTTCGACTTCGTCTTCCACGGCGGCTCCGGCTCCACCGAGCAGGAGATCGCCACCGCGCTGGAGAACGGCGTGGTCAAGATGAACCTGGACACCGACACCCAGTACGCCTTCACGCGTCCGGTCGCGGACCACATGTTCCGTAACTACGACGGTGTGCTGAAGGTCGACGGCGAGGTCGGCAACAAGAAGACCTACGACCCGCGCAGCTGGGGCAAGCTGGCCGAGGCCGGTATGGCCAAGCGCGTGACCGAGGCCTGCGCCAACCTGCGCTCCACGGGCACCAAGATCAAGTAAGGCCGCGGCGGCCGCTGTCCGCCGAGGTCCGAGGGCCCCGCATCCTCCCGGATGCGGGGCCCTGCTGCGTTCCGCCGGGCAAGCGGGCATCGAGGCGGGCATGCTCACGGTATGAGCGAACCGAGCGTGCCCGGCGGGATCCGGCTGACCTCGGCGCAGGGCCGATGGGTGCTGACGACGGCCGTGCTGGGATCCGGCATGGCGATGCTCGACAGCACGGTCGTCAATGTCGCGCTGCCCACCATCGGCCGCGACCTCAACGCCGACCTGGGCGTCCTGCAGTGGACGGTCTCCGCGTACATGCTCACCCTCGCCTCGCTGATCCTGCTGGGGGGCTCCCTGGGCGACCTGTACGGGCGGCGGCGGGTCTTCGTCATCGGCGTGGTGTGGTTCGCGGCGGCCTCGCTGCTGTGCGGGCTGGCGCCCAACGCCGGGGTGCTGATCGCGGCCCGTGCGCTGCAGGGCGTGGGCGGGGCGCTGCTCACGCCGGGTTCGCTGGCGCTGATGCAGGCCGTCTTCCATCCGGACGACCGGGCGCGGGCGGTCGGCGCCTGGTCGGGGCTGGGCGGGGTGGCCGCGGCGGTCGGGCCGTTCATCGGCGGCTGGCTGGTGGACGGGCCGGGCTGGCGCTGGGTGTTCTTCCTGAATGTGCCGCTGGCCGCGGTCTGTGTGCCGGTGGCGCTGCGGCACGTCCCCGAGACCCGGGAGCGGGATGCCCGCGAGCGGCACGGGTTCGATGTCCCGGGCGCGGTGCTGGGGGCGCTGGCGCTGGCCGGGGTGACGTATGCGCTGATCGCGGCGCCGGGCCAGGGCGCCGCGCCCGGCGTGATCATCCCGGGGGTGCTCGGTCTGCTGCTCGGGGCGGTGTTCGTACGCGTCGAGCGGCGGCGCCCCGACCCGATGCTGCCACCGGAGATCTTCGCCATCCGGCAGTTCACCGCCGTCAACGCCGTGACGGTCTGCGTCTACGCCGCATTCGGCGGCTTCTTCTTCCTCGCCGTGCTCCAGCTCCAGGTCGTGGCGGGCTACTCGGCGCTGCAGGCCGGTACGGCGCTGCTGCCCACGACCGTGCTGATGCTGCTGCTGTCGGCCCGCTCCGGGGAGCTCGGCCAGCGCATCGGGCCGCGGATCCCGCTCACCGTCGGGCCGGTGCTGTGCGCCGCCGGGATGCTGCTGATGCTGCGGGTCGGCGAGCATGCGTCGTACCCGGCCGATGTGCTGCCCGCGCTGGTGGTGCTGGGCATCGGCATGGTGACGCTGGTCGCGCCGCTGACCTCGACCGTGCTGGCGGCGGTGGATGTGGACCGGGCGGGCCTGGCCAGCGGCATCAACAACGCGGCGGCACGGGCCGCGGGACTGCTGGCGGTCGCCGCGCTGCCGCTGCTCGCGGGCGTGACCCCGGAGGCCTACCGCTCGGCGGACGAGTTCGCGGCCACCTTCCGGCGCGCCATGCCGCTGTGCGCGGGAATCCTGCTGGTCGGGGCGCTGATCGCCTGGCTGACCGTACGGACCGATGTGCTGCGCGGCGCCGAACCCGAGGCTCCCGAGCGGTGTCACCCGGAGTGCCAGTACCACTGCGGAATGAGCGCCCCGCCGCTGGACCCGGGCGAGACCCGGCCCCTGGGACCGGGCGAACGGTAGCCGTCGGGCGGGCCGGACCGGGGACCAGGCAGACTTGAGACATGGCCATTCACGAGAACCTCCTCGGGGGACCGCCCCCGACCCATCTGCCCGACGACCCCGAGCCCCGTGAGCTGCTCGCCGCGGGCACGGCGCCCTCCGAAGTCGCCGCGAAGTACCCGACCTCCTCGCTGGCCTGGGCGCAGCTCGCCGACGACGCGTTCGAGGGAGGCCGCGTCGTCGAGTCGTACGCCTACGCCCGCACCGGCTACCACCGCGGCCTGGACGCGCTGCGCCGGGCCGGTTGGAAGGGGCACGGCCCGGTGCCGTTCGAGCACGAGCCCAACCGCGGCTTCCTGCGCGCGCTGCACGCCCTCGCCCGCGCCGCGCAGACGATCGGCGAGCAGGAGGAGTACGAGCGCTGCACGGCGTTCCTGCGCGACTCTTCGCCGACCGCGGCCGACACGCTGTCCTGACGACGGCCGACGGAGATCTCCAGGGGCCGGCCGCATGATCGCGGTCGGCCCTTGCGCGGCCGGAGAACAGCACCGATGATTTCAGGTGGGCGGGGTTCGTACCGCGCCCGAGGGGACCGGGGCTCCCGAGCCGACAAGGAAGGAGCGGACCGCTACCCGGTAGTTCGCACCTGAGGAGTCCCTCATGTCGCAGCCTTCTCCGATTTCTCCGGCAGCGTCCGGCCCGCCCGTCCTGTGCGGCGGCACTGTTTCACGTGAAACCACGGCGCAGACGACGTTCGCCCCCGATCTGAGCATCGGCAGCACGACCACGACCCCGTACGAGGACTACGTCCAGGCGGGCGTCCTCACGCATCTGCAGCACCCGCTCTCCGACGACCCCGGCGAGATGGCCTTCCTGGTCACCACCCAGGTCATGGAGCTGTGGTTCACGGTCATCGTCCACGAGTGGGGCACCGCCGCCGAGGCGCTGCGCCGCGACGACCTGCCGGTCGTGATGGACGCGCTGCGCCGCTCCACCTACGAGCTGGAGGCGCTGAACGCCGCCTGGAAGCCGCTCGCCCGGCTGACCCCGGAGCAGTTCAACGGCTACCGCGCCGCGCTCGGCGAGGGCTCCGGATTCCAGTCCGCGATGTACCGGCGGATGGAGTTCCTGCTGGGCGAGAAGTCCGCATCGATGCTGGTGCCGCACCGCGGCGCGCCGCGCGAGTACGCCGAGCTGGAGAAGGCGCTCCAGGAGCCCAGCCTGTGGGACGAGGTGCTGCGGCTGCTCGCGCGCCGCGGCCACGCCGTCCCCGAGGCCGTACTCCGGCGGGATCCGGAACTGCGCTACGAGCCCGACCCGGCCGTCGAGGCCGTGTGGGCCGAGATCTACGCCGGCTCGCAGGAGGACGAACTGGTCCGTCTCGGCGAGGCGTTGACCGATGTCGGCGAGCTGGTCTGGCGATGGCGCAACGACCATCTGGTCGCGACCCGGCGGGCGATGGGCTCGAAGATGGGCACCGGCGGCTCCGCGGGGGTGGCCTGGCTGGAGAAGCGGGCCCGTAAGAACGTCTTCCCCGAGCTGTGGACGGCGCGCAGCCATGTCTGAGACCCCCGAGAACACCGCCCCCCAGGCCCGCGAACACGCCGCACGGGCCGGTCAGCTGGACGCCGCCGATCCGCTCGGCGCGACGGTCCGTGACCGCTTCGTCCTCGACGACACGGTCTACCTCGACGGCAACTCGCTCGGCGCGCTGCCCCGCGCGGTGCCCGACCGGATAGCGGATGTCATCACCCGCGAATGGGGCGAGCTGCGCATCCGCTCCTGGGACGAATCCGGCTGGTGGACCGCGCCCGAGCGGATCGGCGACAAGATCGCACCGCTCATCGGGGCGGCGCCGGGCCGGGTCGTGGTCGGCGACTCCACCAGCATCAACGTCTTCAAGGCCGTGGTCGGCGGCATCCGGATGGCCGGGAAGGGCTGCACGGAGATCCTCGTCGACGCCACGACCTTCCCGACCGACGGCTATATCGCCAGGTCAGCGGCCCGGATGACCGGTCTCGCGGTGCGCCCGGTCGAGCCCGCGCGGATCGCCGACGAGGTCACCGAGCGGACCGCGCTCGCGCTGGTCAACCACGTCGACTACCGCACCGGGCAGCTCAACGACCTGCCCGGCATCACGACGGCGCTGCACTCCGCCGGCGCGCTCGCCGTCTGGGACCTGTGCCACAGCGCCGGTGCGCTGCCGGTCGGGGTGGACGCGCACCACGTCGATCTCGCCGTCGGCTGCACCTACAAGTACCTCAACGGCGGGCCCGGTTCGCCCTCGTACCTCTATGTGCGCGAGAGCCTCCAGGAGCGCTTCGACTCGCCGCTGCCCGGCTGGAACTCGCACGCCGAGCCGTTCGGGATGACCCCCGACTACGCCCCCGCCGACGGCATCGTCCGCGGCCGGGTCGGCACCCCCGACATCCTGTCGCTGCTCGCCCTGGAGGCGGCGCTGGACGTCTGGGACGGCGTCTCGATCGAGGACGTCCGCACCAAGAGCCTCGCCCTGACCGACTTCTTCCTCGACTGCGTCGCCGCCTACGTGCCGCCGGGCCGGGTCCGGTCCGTCACGCCGCAGGACCACGGCCGGCGCGGCAGCCAGGTGTCGCTGGCGTGCTCCCCGATGCGCGCGGGCTCCGTCGAGCGGGGCGGTACCCCCATCGCCGCCGAGGTGATGGCCGAACTGATACGGCGCGGAGTGGTCGGCGACTTCCGTCACCCCGATGTGCTGCGCTTCGGATTCACCCCGCTCTACACCTCCTTCGCGGATGCGGAGCGGGCGGCGTGGGTGCTGGGCGAGGTGCTGCGGGCGCTGCCCGAGGAGCCGGCGGTGGCCGGGGCCGGCAGGTGAGCACTCCGGACGAGGAGTCGGCGCTGCTGGGGCTCGCCCCGGTGGCGCCGGACCGGACGGTGGCCTACGGGCCGCATCCGGACCAGGTGGTGGACCTGTACGGGCCGTGGGGCGCGGGCTCCGGCCCGCCGGTCGTGCTGCTGCACGGCGGCTTCTGGCGCGCCGCGTACGACCGCCGTCATCTTTCGCCGCTCGCCGCCGAGCTGGCCGGGCGGGGGCTGCCGGTCGCGCTGGCGGAGTACCGCAGGGTGGGGGCGGGCGGGGGCGCGCCGCAGACCTTCGAGGACGTGGCGGCGGCGGTCGAGGCGGTGGCGCACGAGGCGGGCGTGGGCGGCTCGCGGGCCGGTGCGGCCGCATCCGGCGATGCCGGCCGCGGCCTCGTCCTGATCGGGCACTCCGCGGGCGGCCATCTCGCCCTGCTCGCCGCCGCCCGCCCCGGCACCCCGGTCACCCGCGTCCTCGCGGTCTCGCCGGTCGCCGATCTCGCCCGCGCCCATGAGCTGGGCCTCAGCGGCGGTGCGGTCGCCGAGCTCCTCGGCGGTGAAGGGCCCGGCTTCACACAACGGCTCGCCGCCGCCGACCCGCTCCGTCAGCCGCCCGCCGACATCCCCGTCACCATCCTGCACGGCACCGCCGACCCGGACGTCCCGCTGGAGATCTCCCGCCGCTACGCCGCCTCCCGGACCGCGACCGACCTGCGTGAACTGCCCGGCATCGGCCACTACGCCCCGGTCACCCCGGGCGCCGCGGCCTGCCGGGACCTCCTTGCCCTTGTGGACCCACGCTCGTCGTCCGCATCGACGTAGTACCTGCGGGGGACGGGGAAGATACGCGCCGGAGCGGACGCCCGGCAGGCGGGCTTTGCTTACCGTTGTGTGTGTGAACCAGACGAACCAGCGGACCCAGGGGTCCCGGACGCAGAACACTCTGGGCTCAGAGGCCCGGATAGCCCATGGCGCGCTGCATCGACTGCGCCAGGACCTGTTCGTCGATGCCTTTGCCTTCCACCCGATGCCGCCGCTGGAGGACGCCAAGGTGGCCCGATGGGTGCCCTGGATGCCGGAGCGGCTACGGCGCTGGGCGCGCTGGCTGCCGCACTCCATCGTCGGGTTCTTCGCCGTCTGCGTCTTCCTGGGGACCTTCTCCGAGCGTTACACGATGGGCCCGTTGCACGGCATGTTCAGCGTGGTCGTCTGCGTGCTGCTGGCGGTCCCGGCGGTGGTCACCCTCTTCCGCCCGGTGGGCGCCTTCTGGCTGTCGATGATCGGGTTCGTCCTGGCGATGGGCGGGTCCGGCCTCTCCTCGCCCATCGCCTATCTCACCCACCTCGCCGTGATGACTTTGGTGGTGCTGCGCACCCGGGCACGGCTGGCGCTGGAGATGTGGCTGGTCACCTTCGCGGTGGCGGCCGTGCTGACGTCCGTCGTCAGCGCCAATGCGGGCGATCTGCCGCCGGTGGCGGTCTTCTCCGGGCTGGTGCTGACCGCCGCGGCCGCGGTGCGGGCCTGGCGCGAGGAGCGCCGGCAGGTCGTCGAGACACAGACCGCCACGGCCGAGGAACGTTCCCGGCGCACGCTCCTGGAGGAGCGCGCCACCATCGCCCGCGAGCTGCACGATGTTGTCGCGCACCATATGTCCGTCATCGCCATCCAGGCCGAGGCCGCTCCGTACCGCGTCGAGAACACCCCGCCCGAGCTGGCCACCTCCTTCGCCACGATCCGCGAGAACGCCGTGGCGGCGCTCACCGAGCTGCGCCGCATCCTGGGCGTGGTCCGCTCCGAGGACCCGGACGCGTTCGCCGAGAATGCCCCGGAGGCCCCGCAGCCGACCCTGGCCAGCCTCGACTCGCTGCTGGACAGCGTCCGCGGCGCCGGGCTGACCGTCGAGGCCGTGATCACCGGCGCGCCCAGGCCGCTGCCGCAGGGCGTCGAGCTGTCCGCCTACCGGATCGTGCAGGAGGCGCTGAGCAACGCCCTGCGGCACTCGCCGGGCGCCGACGCCCGGGTGGAGATCTCCTACGTCCTGGGCGGGATCGGCCTGCGGATCGTCAACGGTGCCCCGAGCCGGCTGGCCAAGCCGTCCCCGGGCGCCGGGCATGGTGTGCTGGGGATGCGCGAGCGGGTGCAGATGCTGGGCGGCGAGATGACGGCCGACCGCACCGAGGACGGCGGCTTCGAGGTCGCGGCGTTCATTCCCGTGGCGCACACGGCGACGAACACGGCGGGGGAGACCACGGCATGATCCGCGTACTGATCGTCGACGACCAGGTGATGGTCCGCGAGGGTTTCTCCGTCCTGCTCAACGCCATGCCGGACATCGAGGTCGTCGGCGAGGCCGTCGACGGGCGCCAGGCGGTGGCGAAGGTCGCCGAGCTCACACCGGACGTCGTCCTGATGGACATCCGGATGCCGGAGATGAACGGCCTGGAGGCGACCCGCGAGATCGTGGCCGCCGACGCGGACGCCAAGGTCCTGGTGCTGACCACCTTCGACCTGGACGAATACGTCTACCAAGCGCTGCGCTCCGGAGCCAGCGGCTTCCTCCTCAAGGACGCCTCGGCCGGCCAGCTCGCCGAGGGCGTCCGCATCGTCGCCTCCGGCGAGGCGCTGCTCGCCCCCACCGTCACCAAGCGCCTGATCTCCGAGTTCTCCCGCCTGGGCACGCCGCGCGCGCCCACCCAGGACCGCATCGGCGATCTGACGGAACGCGAGACGGAGGTCCTGGTACTGGTCGCCCAGGGGCTGTCGAACGGCGAGATCGCCGAGCGTCTGGTCGTCGCGGAATCCACGGTGAAAACGCACGTGAGCCGGATCCTGGTGAAGCTGGGGCTGCGCGACCGGACGCAGGCGGCGGTGTTCGCGTACGAGGCCCGGCTGGTCACGCCGGGGGGCTGACGGCTGCTCGGGGCGGCGCCCGGCCCGGGGGACGAGTCCGGCCGGGGCGATACGCATCTTTGTCCACAGGCTGTGGAGCGCGAGAGCGCAGTGCGCCGCCGGAGTCCGCTACGGCTCCGGCGGCGCGCGCCTTGGGGGTGGCCCGAGGTCAGCCGATGTCCCGCCGGCGGAGGCCCGCCAGACCCCCGGCCGTCAAGAGGACCGAGAGCGCCGTCAGCCAGACGAACGGGGCCGCCACGGCCTCGCCGCCCGGGAGCTTGGGCAGGTGGCTGAAGGGGGACAGGTCCATCGCCCACTGCGGGATGTTCAGGGCCGGGCCGATCCAGCCGATCGCGAGACAGCCGCCCACCACGGCCCAGACGGCGGTGGAGGCCTTCGGGAGCAGGCCGTGGACGAGGACGGCCACGCCGGTGAGCGTCCAGACGGCGGGGACCTGGGCGAGCGCGGCGCCGAGCACCGGGCCGAGCCGTCCGGCGACGTCATGGGCGGTGAGGCCGTAGCCGATGCCCAGGGCCAGCCCGCCGGCGGAGAGGATCACGACGGTGCCGAGGTAGGCGATGGCCAGATGGCCGCAGGCCCAGCGCAGCCGCCCGACGGCGCCGGCCAGGACCGGTTCGGCGCGGTCGCCGGTCTCCTCGCTGCGCAGCCGGAGCACCGAACCGGCCGCGTGGACCGAGGCGACCATGCCCAGCATGCCGACCATCGTGGCCAGGAAGGCGTCGGTCAGGCCCTGTTGGCCGCCCATCCTCTTGAAGATCTCCAGCGTCTGCTGATTGTCCCCGACCAGGTCGGAGGCGCCCTTGGCGATACCGCCGAAGAGGGCGCCGGCGCACACGAAGCCGAGCGTCCAGCCCAGCAGGGTGGTGCGTTGAAGGCGCCAGGCCAGGCCGAACGGGCCGCTCAGCGAGCGGGGCGCGCGGGCCGGGCCGGGGCGGGCCGGCAGAAAGCTCATCCCGATGTCGCGACGGGCGGTCAGGGCGTAGGCGACGGCGACGGTCAGGGCCGTCGCGCCGGCGAAGAGGAGGACGACCCACCAGCGTTCGTCGGCGTAGGCGCGGACGTTCTCCGCCCAGCCGACCGGCGAGCTCCAGATGAGCGGTGAGGACGCCCCGGTGGTGGCGGCGTCGCCCGCGGCGCGCAGCGCAAAGGCGAGGCCGAGGACCGCGCCGGTCAGGCCCTTGGCCAGCCGGGCGCTCTCGGTGAGCTGGGCGGCGATGGCGGCCAGACCCGCGAAGACCATGCCCGCGCCGCCGATGGCGAGCCCGAGAGCCGGCGCACCGGTCGGCCGGCCCGACGCGGCCATCCCGCCCGCGATCAGGGCGGCGAGCGCGGCGTTCGCCATCAGGGCGGTGAGCAGGGCCGCCGTCAGCGGCGCACGGCGCCCCACCATCGCCGCGGACAGCAGCTCCTGACGCCCCGTCTCCTCCTCCTCGCGGGTGTGCCGGACGACGATCAGCAGGCTCATCACCCCGGCGAGGACCGCGCCGAAGCCGGCCATGCGCCAGGCGATCAGACCGCCGATGGAGTCGCTGAAGACCGGGCCGTACAGGGCGCGCAGCGAGGCATTGGCGTTCATCGACGTGGCCAGTTCGGCGCGCCGGGCGGCGGTGCCGTACAGCGCCTCGTAGGACGAGCCCATGCCGGCGACGGTCAGTCCGAGGGTCAGCACCCAGGCCGGGATCATCACCCGGTCCCGGCGCAGCGCGAGGCGCAACAGGGCGCCGGTGCCGGCCAGATGGCGGGAGCCGCGGGCCGGGGCGAGGTCGGCCGCGGCGGCGACGGCGGTCATCGCGCGCTCGCCTCCTCGCCGCGTACGCCCGCGCCGGAGACCTCGGCCGGGTGCTCGTCCTGGTAGTGGCGCAGGAAGAGTTCTTCCAGGGTGGGCGGGGAACTGGTCAGGCTGCGCAGGCCGGAGGCGCTGAGCGAGCGCAGCACGGCGTCGAGCTGGTCGGTGTCCACCTGGAGCTTGACGCGATGGCCCCGGCCGCCGTCGATCGGCTGACCGGCCATGTCATGGACGCCGGGCAGGTGGGCGAGGCCGTTGGGCGGGCCCGCCAGGTCGGCGACGACGGAGGTGCGGGCGAGATGCCGCAGCTGTCCGAGCGAGCCGGTCTCGACCGTCCGGCCCTTGCGGATGATGCTGACGCGGTCGCACAGCGCCTCGACCTCGGACAGGACGTGGCTGGAGAGCAGGACCGTGCGCCCGCGGTCGCGTTCCTCCGCGACGCAGCTCTGGAAGACCTCCTCCATCAGCGGGTCCAGCCCGGATGTCGGCTCGTCCAGGATCAGCAGGTCCACATCGGAGGCGAAGGCGGCGACCAGAGCGACCTTCTGCCGGTTGCCCTTGGAGTACGTACGCCCCTTCTTGGTCGGGTCCAGCTCGAACCGCTCCAGCAGCTCGGCCCGCCGCGCGGTGTCCAGCCCGCCGCGCAGCTTCCCGTACAGATCGATGACTTCGCCGCCGGAGAGATTGCGCCACAAGGTGACGTCCCCGGGGACGTAGGCGATGCGGCGGTGGAGCGCGACCGCGTCGTGCCAGGGGTCCTTGCCCAGCAGCCGGGCCGTGCCGCCGTCGGCGCGCAGCAGGCCCAGCAGGACACGGATCGTGGTGGACTTCCCGGCGCCGTTGGGCCCGAGGAAGCCGTGTACCTCGCCGGCCTCGACGCTGAGGTCGAGGCCGTCCAGCGCGCGGGTCCGGCCGAACGACTTGTGGAGCCCGGCCACCCGGATCGCGGCAGAGGGAGAAATTTCCTGCGTCATGATTTTGAAGGTACGGGAGATTCACAAATTTGTGAAGTTAAGAAAGCGTATAAAGTTGGAGCCGCGGTGGTGATCAGGGGAGAGGATGTGGACATGGCCCAGCAGGAGCAGCAGAAAGCGCAGGAGTCACGGCAGACGGGGCAGGACGCGGGCAGCCGCGACGCCGAGGCGATCTCCGCGTTCGTCGAACGGTTCGCCTCACAGCTCGTCGACGCCGGAATGCCGCGGATGCCCGCCCGCGTCTTCGCCTGCCTGCTGGCCTCCGACTCCGGAGTGCTGACCTCGGCCGAGCTCGGCGAACGCCTCCAGGTCAGCCCCGCCGCCGTCTCCGGCGCGGTCCGCTACCTCGCGCAGGTCAACATGGTCAGCCGCGAACGCGAGCCCGGCTCCCGCCGCGACCGCTACCGCGTCCACAGCGATCAGTGGTACGAGGCCCTGACCCGCCGGGACAGCATCATCACCCGCTGGGAGGTCACCCTGCGCGACGGCATCGAAAGCCTCGGCGAAACCTCCCCGGCGGGCCACCGGATCGGCGAGACCCTCGCCTTCTTCGAGTTCATCCAGGGCGAGCTCACCGGGATGATGGAGCGCTGGCGCAACCACCGCGATCAGCTGCGGGCCGACACCAAGGAGAGCTGACCGCGAGGACGCCGGGAACCACCGGGCCGACGCCTACCGGACCGGCCCGGAACCTCCCCGCGCCTCCCGGTCGAACCGGCACGGCTCGCTCACCGGGGCACCGTCAGCCGCCAGGCCCCCGCCTGCACCGTCCACGTGCGGGTCCTGACGGGCCCGCCCACGACCGCGTCCGCCCGGTAGTGGAAGTCCGCCCCGGACACCGTCACGGTCCGCGCCCGCGTCCGTACGGACCGCGCCTCGCCCGGCCAACGCACCTCGATCTGGGCCAGCCCATGGGTTCCGGCCCCCGACCCGTCGACGGAACCGGGACCGGGGCCGAAGTCGTATCCGCCCCCGGCGAGCCCCGCCGCCCCGGCCGTCCCCGCTCCCCCTGCCGCCCCGGGCACCACCGAAACCGCCCGCACCGGCCGGTCCAGATCCGCCAGTACGACCCCGTCCGCCTCGATCCGCAGCCGGTGCGTCGGCACCTTTCCCCAGGCTCTCAACAGCGTTCGAGCGGGGGAGACCCCCTCGCGGCGCCCGCCGAGCCCCAGCCCCGCCGCCGGAGCCAGCAGCGCCAGCGCCGTGCGGGCCGTCCGCGCCGCCGGCGCCCACCAGGGCCGATGGCCGTCGCCCGGACCCGCCTGCGGCACCGGGCAGGCCACCGCCCCCGGCCCGCACCCGTCCGGCTCCTGCATGTCCCCGCAGGGGATCCGCAGCTCGCCGAGCACGATCCCGTCGCTGTCGTCGGTCAGCAGGTCCATGGCCCGCTCCCCGCCGTCCAGGACGGTCCGCGCCGCGGCGACCGTGTCCGTGGGCACGCCCAGCGCCCGGCTCAGCGCGACCGACGCCGAGGCGCCCACCGGGACCATGCCCACCGGCACCCGCCCCAGCTCCCGCTCCTTGTGCAGCAGCCCCACCACCCGCAGCAGCGCCCGGTCGTCCCCGATCACCACCGGCCGCCGCTGACCGCGCCGGGCCAGCGCCCTGGCGAACTCCTCCGGCCCCTGCGGAAGGCAGATCTTCGCCCCCGCGGCCCCCGCCCCCGCACTCAGCACATCCCGCGCAATCCGCACGGACTCGCCGTCCGTA
Organism: Streptomyces sp. NPDC053427; assembly: GCF_044544985.1. Classification (NCBI taxonomy): domain Bacteria; kingdom Bacillati; phylum Actinomycetota; class Actinomycetes; order Kitasatosporales; family Streptomycetaceae; genus Streptomyces; species Streptomyces sp. NPDC053427. The sequence goes on from NZ_JBITYA010000019.1 coordinate 58,904, forward strand.
CTGCGCGCGACCGGGTCGATGACCACGAGCAGGGGGTACCCCCGAACGGAGTCCACGGGAGAGTCCCCAGAAGGCTGCGCCGACACCTCGGTCCTTCCTCAGGTAGCATCTCGGTGCAAGAGCCCCTTGCGCTATTGCGCCAGGGGCTTCGTCTATTCCGGGGCACCGGTCCGACGGCACGCGCGATGACGTAGGCGTGAACACGCACGCTAACGCCATCCATGCACGTTGGACATGCCCCGCCCGGAAGGGGTGTACGCCTGTGCCCGCACTTGTGCTGCTCGGTGCTCAGTGGGGTGATGAGGGCAAGGGAAAGGCCACCGACCTGCTCGGTGGATCCGTCGATTATGTGGTGCGCTACCAGGGCGGCAACAACGCCGGCCACACCGTCGTCGTTGGCGACCAGAAGTACGCGCTGCATCTTCTCCCTTCCGGAATCCTCTCGCCGGGGTGCACCCCGGTCATCGGCAACGGCGTCGTCGTCGACCCTGCGGTCCTGCTCTCCGAGCTGAGCGGACTCAACGAGCGCGGTGTCGACACGTCCAAGCTGCTGATCAGCGGTAACGCGCATCTGATCACGCCGTACAACATCACCGTCGACAAGGTGACGGAACGCTTCCTCGGAAAGCGGAAGATCGGCACCACCGGCCGCGGCATCGGCCCGACCTACGCCGACAAGATCAACCGCGTCGGCATCCGGGTCCAGGACCTCTACGACGAGTCGATCCTGCACCAGAAGGTCGAGGCGGCCCTCGACGTCAAGAACCAGCTGCTCACCAAGCTCTACAACCGCCGCGCCATCGAGGCCGGCCAGGTCGTCGAGGAGCTGCTGACCTACGCGGACCAGATCAAGGGCTACGTCGCCGACACGACCCTGCTGCTGAACGACGCCCTCGACGAGGACAAGGTCGTCCTCTTCGAAGGCGGCCAGGGCACCCTGCTCGACATCGACCACGGCACGTACCCCTTCGTCACCTCCTCGAACCCGACCGCCGGCGGCGCCTGCACCGGCGCCGGCGTCGGCCCGACGAAGATCAGCCGGGTCATCGGCATCCTGAAGGCGTACACCACCCGCGTCGGCGCCGGCCCGTTCCCGACGGAGCTGTTCGACGAGGACGGCGAGGCGCTGCGCCGCATCGGCGGCGAGCGGGGCGTGACGACCGGCCGCGACCGCCGCTGCGGCTGGTTCGACGCGGTCATCGCGCGCTACGCGACCCGCGTGAACGGCCTGACGGACTTCTTCCTCACCAAGCTCGACGTCCTCACCGGCTGGGAGCAGATCCCGGTCTGCGTCGCGTACGAGATCGACGGCAAGCGCGTCGAGGAGCTCCCGTACTCCCAGACCGACTTCCACCACGCGAAGCCGGTGTACGAGATGCTGCCGGGCTGGTCCGAGGACATCACCAAGGCGAAGACCTTCTCCGACCTGCCGAAGAACGCGCAGGCCTATGTGAAGGCGCTGGAGGAGATGTCGGGCGCGCCGATCTCGGCGATCGGCGTCGGCCCCGGCCGTGACGAGACGATCGAGATCAACTCGTTCCTGTCGTAAGGCCGAACGAGGCAGGGGCCCGCGCACGCGTCCGCAAGGACGGGGCGCGGGCCCCTGTGCGTACGGCTGCCGGGCGGCGTGGACCCGCCGCGGCGCCTTTGGACCCTTGAGGCAGGTCGGGCTCTCAACGCGGCGTGCCGGAAGGGGAGTTCGGATCCGGCGTCGCGGGCGCGGCCCGGGTGTCCTCCGGTGCCCTGGAGTACGTCCGCGGATCCTTGTCCCGTCCCAGGAAATCGCGCCGCAGCGCCCCGTCCCCGTCGAGGTGGAGGACGGAGGTGCTGCTCGGACTGCAGCCGGGGGCGGGGTGGTCGATGACCGAGGGGCCGACGGTGAGGCGGCCGTGCTCCGCCGCGTACAGGTCGGCGTGTGCCGTGCAGCGGCCGGCCGGGCCGTCGACGACCGTGGTCAGGACCGTACTGCCCGCCGGGGCCCGCTTGATGGTCAGGCGCTGGGTCCCGGAACCGTCGGCGGCCGGGCGCTGCCAGGTGCCGAGGAGGCCGGCCGGGACGGTCTCGGTGGCGGGGCCGGTGTGGCGGAGGGTGGCGGTGCGGCCCGCCGCCGCCCACCGCAGCGTGCCCGCGCCGCCCGCTTCCAGGGTGTGTTCGCCGAGCGCGGCGCAGCGGCCCGCGGGGACGGACCGTACGACCTTGGTGTCCAGGCGGAGGGCGGGGCGGCCGCCGTGTGCCGTGAGGGACACCAGCTTGCCGTCGCTGCGGCACTCGTAGGTCGCGCCGAGGCTGGTGCTGTTGGCGACCACCTCGCCGACCTTGCCGTTGGTGATCACGAAGCGGCGCTGCTGGCCCGTGGGTTCGCCGTCGCGCAGAACCTCGCCGGACCAGGTGCCGAGGTAGCGGGAGGGGATGTCGGAGGGGGAGCCGTCCGCGCCACCGGTCAGCAGCGGGACGGCCACGGCCGTGACGGCCGCCGCGACGACGGCGGTGGCGGCGAGGGGCAGCCAGCGGCGGCGCCCGGAGGAGGCGGCGGCGCCCTCGGGCCCGGGCGTCGGCCGGGGGGCGATCCTGGTGGTCGTCAGCGTCGGCGGCTGCCCGCCCGGCGGGGTGTCGGTGTCCAGGAGGCGTACGGCGTGTTGGCCCAGGCTCGCGATCAGTTCGGCGGGCAGCCAGGGGGAGGCCGGGCGGCCGCCGGATTCCGGACCGAGCTGGGCGGCGATCTCCTCGGGGGCGGGGCGCGCGGCCGGGTCCTTGGCCAGGCAGGCGCCGATCAGGCCGCGGAGCGCGTCCGGCGTGCCGGTCAGGTCCGGCGCCTCCTGCGCGATCCTGAACATCACCGCGTGCACGCCGGACGCGGCGCTGCCGAACGGCTGCCGCCCGGTCGCCGCGTACGCGAGCACCGACCCGACGCAGAAGACATCGCTGGCCGGGCCGAGGCGGTGCCCCTGCACCTGCTCGGGCGACATGTAGCTGGGCGAGCCGACGACCGTGCCCGCCCGGGTCTGGGTCTGGTCGCCGACCGCGTCCAGGGCGCGCGCGATGCCGAAGTCGATGACCCGGGGGCCGTCGATGGTGAGCAGCACATTGGACGGTTTGAGGTCGCGGTGGACGATGCCGACGCCGTGGATGTCGAGGAGGGCGGAGGCGAGGCCGTAGGCCAGGTGGCGGAGGGAGTGCTCGGGCAGCGGGCCGTACGTTCCCGGGCGGCCGTACTCGTCGTGAGGGTTGCCGACGACCTGGCTCAGGGCCGGGCCCGCGATGTAGCCGGTGGCCACCCACGGGATCTCGGCCTCGGTGTCGGCGTCGAGCACCGGCGCGGTCCAGCGTCCGCCGACCTTCCGCGCGGCCGCGACCTCGGCGCGGAAGCGGCCGCGGAACTCCTCCTCGGCCGCCAGTTCGGCCTTCACCAGCTTCACGGCGACGGTCCGGCCGCCCTCGGAACGGGCGAGGTAGACCCGGCCCATCCCGCCGCTGCCGAGGCGGCTGAGCAGCCGGTAGTCCCCGATCCAGTGCGGATCGTCGGCGGTCAGCCCGCGCAGGCTTTCCATCCGGGCGCCCCTCCCCCGTGTCGTTGCGTGCCTGTGGCGCATTCCGGCGGCAGGCGTCCATCCGTACGAGCGTAGGCGCCGCCGGATCGCACCACGGCCGACGGAGCGTCACGAGCGGAAAACGATCGACGGGCCGGGGACGACCGGGTCCGAGGACGAACGGTTCTTCGGAGGTCAGCCCGTCTTGTCGTAGGTCATCGGCGGCTGGCCGTCGTCCATGGTGCGCCGCAGCTTGCCGCCCACCATCTCCAGGGTGCTGGGGGAGCCGGGGCTGCAGCTGCCGGCCTGTCCCGACACCTTCACCATCTTGGACGGCCCGAGGCGGACCGGTGGCCCCGCCTTCTGCAGGGTGGCCTTGAACTCGCAGCGGAACGCGGCCCCGGTCGCGGTCATCGTCAGCACGGTGTCGCCGGGCCCGCCCTGCTTGAGCGTGAAGCGGCGGACGTTGCTCGCGTCGCCGCCGACCGTGGTCTGCCAGGTGCCCAGATAGCCCGGGGGAATGCGCCTCGTCCCGCCCTTCGCGTCGGCCGGCCGGACGCCGTCGTCGTCCCCGTTCAGCAGCACATACGCGGTGACCCCACCGGCCACGACCAGCGCGACGGCGGTGATCAGGGCGGATCCCAGGCGCCGGCGGCGCGGCGGCCGGTGCGTCCCCGGGGCGGCCGGCGCGGCGGGCGGGTACCCGTACGCGCCCGCCTGGGACGCGTACGGGGCCGGGCCCTGGGCAAGGGGCGACGGCGGCGAGGCGAGCGGTGTGGCCGCGGGCGAGACGCTGGTCGGCATGGCGTACGGACCGGGACCGCCACCGGCGTACGGGGCGAACGAGGCACCGGGCGTGTCCGCGGCGCGCGGGTCCGGCTCGCCCTCGGGGTTCTCCGCCTCCAGCAGCTCCACGGCGTGCCGCCCCAGCCGCGCGATCAGCGCCCCCGGCAGCCAGGGCTCGTCCTCGTCCGCGTGCTGCGCCACGGAGCCCTCCACCATCGCCAACAGCTGTGCGGGAGTGGGGCGTTGGGCCGGGTCCTTGGCCAGGCAGGCGGAGACCAGGGCGTGCAGCCCCTGGGGCAGCGCGGAGAGATCGGGCTCCTCCTGGGCGATGCGGTACATCACCGCGTGCACCCCGCTCTCGGTCGTGCCGAACGGCTGCCGCCCGGTGGCCGCGTACGTCAGGACCGACCCGAGGCAGAAGACGTCGCAGGCCGGGCCGATCGGCTTGCCGCGTACCTGCTCGGGGGCCATGAAGCCGGGCGAGCCCACCGCCGCGCCGGTACGGGTCACGCCGTTGTCGGTCACCGCCTCCAGGGCGCGCGCGATGCCGAAGTCGATGACCCGGGGGCCGTCGATGGTGAGCAGCACATTGGACGGCTTGAGGTCGCGATGGACGATGCCGGCGGCGTGGATCGCCTGGAGCGCCCGGGCCAGCCCGGCCGCCAGGATCCATACGGTCCGCTCGGGCAGCGGGCTGGGGGCACCGCCCGTCCGGGCGGGGGAGCCCGCGATCACCTGCTGCAGGGAGGGCCCGGCGATATAGCCCGTGGCGAGCCAGGGCGTTTCGGCCTCGGTGTCCGCGTCCAGGACGGGGGCGGTCCACTCCCCGCCGACCTGCTGCGCGGCGCGCACCTCCCGCCGGAAGCGGGCCCGGAACTCCTCCTGGTCGGCCAGTTCCCCGCGGACGAGCTTGACGGCGACCGTACGCCCGCGATCGGAGCGGGCCAGGAACACCTTGCCCATCCCGCCCTCGCCGAGCCGCGCGATCAGACGGTAGTCCCCGATGCGGTGCGGGTCCCCGGCCCTGAGGGGCGCCAGCCCGCCGGGCCGCCCCATCCGCCCGGCCTGCCCCTGCTGCTGTCCAGCACGTCCCGGCTCTTCCACGATCCGTCGCCCCTTCCCCCGCATCCGCCCTGCCCGCGGCCCGCGTCCGCGGTGAGGATATCTAGGGGCCCACGGGCCGGGAGCGGCGGAGCGCCCTGTTTCCGCAACCCGGCGGGCGCGCGCCCGCCCCCGCGGCTCCCGGCCTCTTCACGCTTCACGGCGCTGCCGCGCGTCATCCATGTCGTCGGCCGTCCAAGGCCGTTGTCCATACCTTCCGCGCCGTCACCACCGTGACACCGGACGTGGTGCACTCCGGCCACGGTTCCCTCCGTGCCCACCTGGCCCGACCGTTCGGTGCGCCGCTGACGTGGGCCGCGCAACGGGCCGAATGTGGCCGGGACTTGATGGTCGCGGATACCGGATTCCGCGTCCCGGAACTTTCCGCGGGTACGGAACGTAGAACGCATACCGCTCCGTATCCCACCGCGCAGACCCCGGCCCGCGACGCGGCGCCGGCCCGCCGCAGAGCACACCGTCGAACACCGCCCGTACCCGCCCGTCCCGCACGATCCCCCGTCCCCTCCCCATCAAGGAGACCGTGTGAATCCCGCCGTACGAGCCATCGCCCGCGCCGCCATGGCCGCGCGCCCGGTCCCGCTCGCCGACGTCCAGGCACGGGCCGAACTTCTCGCCCGCTTCGGCAACAGCTATCTCGTCCCGGTCGAGGTCTTCGCCGCCTTCGCCGCGGAACTCACCGACCGGCGACGGCCCGGCGGCCCGTTCGCCTCGCTGTGCATCAACGGCCGCCGCTGGTTCCGCTACCACTCCGTCTACTACGACACCCCCGACCTGCGGTCCTTCCACGACCACCGGCAGGGCCGCCGGCTGCGCTACAAGATCCGCGAGCGGTTGTACGCGGACACCGGGGAGCGGCAGTTCGAGATCAAGCTCAAAGGGCACCGGGGCGAGACGGTCAAACACCGCCAGCCGCTGATGCCGGGTGACGCGGCCCTCGGCCCGGCCCCGCGCGGCTTCCTCGCCTCCGTTCTGGACCGCTCGTACGGCATCGCGGCCCCCACCGAACTGGGCCGTTCCCTGGAGACCGACTACACCCGGGCCACCCTCGTCGCCAACGGCCAGCGCATCACCTGCGATGCCGCCCTGCTCTGCCGGGACCTGGAGACCGGCCGTACGGTACGGGCCGACGCCGGTCTGGTCTTCGTCGAGACCAAGACCACCGGCCAGCTGACCGAGGCGGACCGGCTGCTGCGCGGCTACGGCGTGTCCGCCGCCGAATTCACCAAGTACTGCGGCGGGTTGGCGGCGCTGCGCCCGGACCTCACCGCCCACCACTGGCGGCGGACGGTGCGCACGGCATTTCCCACCGCCGTCTGACGGCCGAGGAGCGGCTGGTTTCACGTGAAACCAGCCGCTCCATCCGCCGGACGCCGCCGCATGCGCGCCCCGCCGCCCGCCGCCCCGGCCGCGCACCCTGACGGGGCGGCCCGAGCGAGCCGCCTTCCGGCCTGCGGAACCTGGAGCTTCCTCCAGACCCCCAGACATTCCGCCCGTCCCGTAGACATTCTGTCCGCGCGCGTGGTGAGCGCCATACACAGTGTCGGTACCGGCCCCCGGGCCGTGATCCTTAGGCTGAGGGCGTTCGCCGGGCCTGTCCACCGGCGGCCCGAGCGACCCGATCCGAGGTACTGACCGTGACCACGACGCCCTCCGCCTCCTCTGCCGCCGACCCCGCCGCCGGCGCCGCGGTCAAGGCCGCCGACCGCGCGCACGTCTTCCACTCCTGGTCCGCGCAGGGTCTCATCGACCCGATGCCGGTCGCGGGCGCCGAGGGCTCGTACTTCTGGGACTACGACGGCAACCGCTACCTCGACTTCTCCTCCCAGCTGGTCAACACCAACATCGGTCACCAGCACCCCAAGGTCGTCGCCGCGATCCAGGAGCAGGCCGCGAAGCTGTGCACCATCGCGCCCGGCTTCGCCGTCGACGTACGGTCCGAGGCCGCCCGGCTGATCGCCGAGCGCACCCCCGGCGACCTCGACAAGATCTTCTTCACCAACGGCGGCGCGGAGGCCGTGGAGAACGCGGTCCGGATGGCCCGGCTGCACACCGGCCGCGCCAAGGTGCTCTCCACCTACCGCTCGTACCACGGCGCCACCGCCGCCGCGATCAACCTGACCGGCGACCCGCGCCGCTGGCCCTCCGACACCGCCTCGGCGGGCGTCGTCCACTTCTGGGGACCGTTCCTCTACCGCTCGCCCTTCCACGCGGAGAACGAGGCGCAGGAGTGCGAGCGCGCCCTGGCACACCTCGAGCAGACCATCGCCTTCGAGGGCCCGCAGTCCATCGCAGCGATCATCCTGGAGACCGTCCCCGGTACCGCCGGGATCATGGTCCCGCCGCCCGGCTACCTGGCCGGCGTCCGCGAGATCTGCGACCGCTACGGCATCGTCTTCATCCTCGACGAGGTCATGGCCGGCTTCGGCCGTACGGGCAACTGGTTCGCCGCCGACCACTTCGGCGTCACCCCTGACCTGCTGACCTTCGCCAAGGGCGTCAACTCCGGCTATGTCCCGCTGGGCGGTGTCGCGATCAGCGCCGAGATCGCCGCCACCTTCGACCAGCGGCCCTACCCGGGCGGTCTGACGTACTCCGGGCACCCGCTGGCCTGCGCCTCCGCCGTCGCCACCCTCAACGCCATGGCCGAGGAGCGGATCGTGGAGAACGCCGCGGAGATCGGTGAGACGGTCATCGGCCCCGCGCTCCGTGAGATCGCCGAGCGGCACCCCTCGGTGGGCGAGGTCCGCGGCCTCGGCGTCTTCTGGGCCCTCGACCTGGTCAAGAACAAGGAGACCCGCGAGCCCCTGGTGCCGTACAACGCCGCCGGCGCCGCCAACGCCCCGATGGCCGAATTCGCGGCGGCCTGCAAGCGCGGCGGGCTGTGGCCGTTCGTGAACATGAACCGCACGCATGTCGTCCCGGCCTGCACGATCACCGAGGCCGAGGCCAAGGAGGGCCTGACCGCCCTCGACGAGGCCCTGACGGCGGCGGACGCGCACACCGACGCGGCCTGAGCCGGCAGCCGCGGGGTCCGGTACCCGTCCCGTACCGGACCCGTGAAGCGGCGGCCACGCGCCCTGCCGGGACGTATCGTCCCAGGTACGACGCGTGGCCGCCGTCCCCCTCACCTATCGTTGGCCAGGGCCGCTTCCCATCCGCGCGGTCATGAAGTCGTCGAAGGAGACGCTCACGATGGCCGCCGGCGGAGACAGCTCAGTCATACGGCGCAGCACCCTGCGCCAGCAGATCGCCGACGCGCTGCGGGACGAGGTCCTGGCCGGCCGGCTGCCGTCCGGCCACCCCTTCACCGTCAAGGAGATCGCCGAACAGTACGGCGTCTCCGCCACCCCGGTCCGCGAGGCGCTGCTCGACCTGTGCGCCCAGGGCCTGCTCGACGTCGAACAGCACCGCGGCTTCAAGGTGCACGCCTTCACCACCGACGACTTCGTCGCGATGGTCGAGGCCCGCACTCTGATCATCGAGGGCATCTTCCGCAGCGGCGCCGAACGCGCGCTGCGCGCCACCTCTGCCGAGGTGTTGATCTCCGTCCGCCGCCGCGCCGACGAGGCCGAGCGGGCCGCGCGGGCCGGCGACCTCGACGTCCTGATCGGCTACGACCTGCGGTTCTGGCGCGAACTCGGCAGCATCGTCGGCAACCCGTACATCAGCGACTTCCTCGACCGCCTCCGCGTCCAGACCTGGATGTTCGCGGTGCCGCTGCTGCGCCGCGCGGACGACATCGGCAGCCGGCTCTGGCACGGCCACAGCCAGTTGGCCAAGGCCCTCGTCCAGTACGACCTCGCCGAGGCGCAGCGGCTGATCGCCGAGTACAACGAGCATGCGCTCTCGCTCGTGGGGAAGCGTGGATAGGGCCGGGCGGCCCTTCGGCTAGTACTACTGGGAAAGCGCCGCTGGGACTACGCTGTCCCGACCATCGGCCGTAAGGGGTCGTACCCATACCCGTAGCCGTATCCGTGGCTTCCCGTGCGCGCCGGTGCCCCGTCCCCGACCGGAAGCGAGCCCTCACTCGTGGCATGTGACCTGTGGCTGGTGCCCCTCGTAGACGTGCTGTGCCACAGCCCCGACAACCCGTTCTCCGAAGAGATCGCCGCCTACGACGCGGCCCTGACGGACGCGGGCCTGCCCCCGGTCCCGGTCTTCAGCTACATGCCGGGCCTCTCCGGTGATGTCGCACCGGTCGCCGGCTTCGACTACGACGCGCTGCACTTCCTGCGCCGCGCCTATCTCCTGCGCCTGTGCGGCCTGGAGCTGACGCCGGTGGACGAACTGGGCGGCGACTACGAGCAGTTGCTGGAGATGTTCGAGGCAACGGCGCAGGAGTCCCACCTGGTCTGGCACTACGACCACGCGGGCGCCTATGTCCCGGTCGATTTCCCGCATCCGCTCGCCAACGACGCACTGCTGGAGGGCGGCGGCCCGCTGGGTTCCTCGCACGGGCTGCTGCGCGAGCTCGAAGTGGTGGCGCCGTCCTTGGGCATCGATCCGGCCAATCCGCCGGCCGCGCCGGACCCTCCGGCCGGGCCCACCACGCTGGAAGAGCGGGCGGCCGTCCCCCTGGACGACGGGCCGTTCGCCAGGGAACGGCATGTGTGGCTCGGGCTGCACGCGGCCGCCACCAGGAGCCTGGGGCAGGGCTCGATGATCGTCTTCAGCTGACGGCTCCCCGGCTGCACCGGGGGTGCCGGGGGTGCCGAGGCCGCCCCCGGCACCCAGCCGTCAGCGCCCCGGCTCCGGCGGCCGCTGCCGCGGCATGTTCGGCCGGGTGCCCGGCGGCAGCATGAACCGCGTGGGCGGCTCCACGGCTTCCGGCCGCGGCGCCGCCCACGGCACCAGCGCCTGCGTCGCCGACGGCACCGGCCCGGCCCGGAACTCCGCCATCCAGTCCGCCGTTTCGGCCCGTACGAGCTCCCCGAGGTCCTCGTTGAACCGCCGCAGCACCCCCAGACAGCGCTCCGCCGCCTCGCTCGCCGTGCCCTCCGTCGGCCCGAGCACCTCGCGCACGCTCTCCGACGCCCAGTCGAACTGCAGCGCCTCCAGGCGGCGGTGGATCGCCTGGGCGGTGGCAAGGTCCCGCATCCAGCCGGCCGTCACCCCGAAGTACCGGTCGCAGCCCACACACACCGCCGCGAACAGCAGCGACAGATAGCCCCAGGGCGCCCCGCCGTCACAGGTCCCGGTGAAGTCCAGCAGCGGCAGCAGCCCGCCCACCGACACCCCGGCCGCGGCCCCCAGCCGAAGGGCCCGCGCGCCGCGGCGCTTGGCCTGCCGGTCGTGCAGATACCAGTCGGCGGCGCGCAGCGCGCCCTCCTCGGTCCACAGGTAGAGCGCGTCCAGGCGGTCGGCCGGCTCTCCCCAGTCGCCCAGGGGGAACAGCCGCCCGGCAAGGTCCTCGCGGCCCCGGATCCGGCCGTCGTGCTCGTGGCCGTAACCGGTCTGCCGGTCGTCCCGGGTGCGTTCCCGGTCCCGGTCCCGGAAACGACTGCGGTTCCGGTCCCGGTCGCGATGCCGGTCCCAGCGCCACTCGCGGCCCAGTCCCCTCCTCTGCCCGCCCTCCCTCCGGGGAAGCCCCTCGGGCTGCATCTCCGGCTGACTCACCCGTGCTCCCTCTATACGGCTCCGTGCGGTGCGCGCGATGGGGTCCCTCCCATGCCTTTCGGGCTGTGGGGGAGTACGAGACGGCCGTACGCGCAGCCCCCATTCCTACCGCCGAACGGTTGGCGTCCCTCGCAAGATCGCCTGATTTCCGCCCAGAAGTGGTGGTGGATCCGGTATAAGGCGACCCGGTACCTCACTCGAAAGAGTTGCCTCCGAGAGTTGCCCCGGTGACGGCGGGCGGTTTCCGGCCGGTGCGTGGTGCTTGTGCGATCGGGGTACGGCCGACGTCCGGCCTTCTGGTGCGTTCGTCTAGGCTGCCTCCGTGAAGGTCCTCGTCATCGGCGGCGGCGCCCGCGAACACGCCCTGTGCCGCTCTCTGTCCCTCGATCCCGACGTCACCGCGCTGCACTGCGCTCCCGGCAACGCCGGTATCGCCGAGGTGGCCGAATTGCACGGGGTCAACGCCCTCGACGGCGCGGCCGTCGCCGAACTCGCCGCCGGCCTGGAGGCCGACCTGGTGGTCGTCGGCCCCGAGGCCCCCCTGGTGGCGGGCGTCGCGGACGCCGTACGCGACCGCGGCATCCCGGTCTTCGGCCCCTCGGCCCAGGCCGCCCAGCTCGAGGGCTCCAAGGCCTTCGCCAAGGACGTGATGGCCGCCGCGGCCGTCCCCACCGCGCGCAGCTACGTCTGCACCACCGCGGAGGAGATCGACGCGGCCCTGGACGCCTTCGGGGCGCCGTACGTCGTCAAGGACGACGGCCTGGCGGCGGGCAAGGGCGTCGTCGTCACCGAGGACGTCGAAACGGCCCGCACGCACGCCCTGGCCTGCGACCGCGTCGTGATCGAGGAGTTCCTGGACGGGCCCGAGGTCTCCCTCTTCGCGGTCACCGACGGCGAGACCGTCGTCCCGCTCCAGCCCGCCCAGGACTTCAAGCGCGCCTACGACGGCGACCAGGGCCCGAACACCGGAGGCATGGGCGCGTACAGCCCGCTGCCCTGGGCCGACCCGAAGCTGGTCGACGAGGTCATGGCCACCGTTCTGCAGCCCACGGTGGACGAGCTGCGCCGCCGCGGCACCCCGTTCTCCGGACTGCTCTACGCGGGCCTGGCGATCACGTCCCGTGGCGTCCGGGTGATCGAGTTCAACGCGCGCTTCGGCGACCCGGAGACCCAGGTCGTCCTCGCCCGCCTCAAGACCCCGCTCGCCGGTCTGCTGCACGCCGCCGCCACCGGCACCCTCGCCACCTTCCCGTCGCTGCGCTGGAGCGACGGCGCGGCGGTCACCGTCGTCATCGCCTCGCACAACTACCCCGACACCCCGCGCACCGGCGACCCGATCTCGGGCCTGGCCGACGTCGCCGAGCAGGACGCCCCCACGGCGTACGTGCTGCACGCGGGCACCCGGCGCGACGACTCCGGTGCGGTACTCAGCGCGGGCGGCCGGGTGCTGTCCGTCACGGCCACCGGCTCGGACCTCACCACCGCCCGGCAGCGCGCCTACCGCGCGGTCGGCCGGATCGCCCTGGACGGCTCCCAGCACCGTACGGACATCGCCGCCAAGGTGGCCGGAGACGCCGTTTCGTAGGCCCGGGGGCCTGGTTCCCGGCTTTACCCAAAGCCATTCCATCGAGTGACGACGCCCGTTATCCGCTGACGGAACCCCCACCCCCAACTAGGGTGCCGCGCAAGCGTCCTGCGAGGGCCGCGCCGGAAATCGGCGCGGCTGCCGCGGTGGCGTCCGGCAAGTGGCTCACCGGCATTGCGATGTCAGTGGCGGGTGCCACAGTGGTGGTGGAGCGGGCTCGGTGGAATGAGCTCGCCCGCCCGTACAACGCGCAATTTTCGTCCGTCCGTCCCGTGTTCTCTCCGTCCGGTTCCATCAGGACAGCAGGGGGTGTACAGGCTCGTGGCAAGTCCGGAAACAGGCGTCCTGGCGGCGCGCGCCCGCGCCCTCGCCGTGCTGCGGATCCGCAGCACGGCGACGGCTGTGGCGCTGTTGCCCGTGGCGGTTGCGGTGGTGCTGTTCGCAGGCCGCGCGACCGGCCATCTCGGCGCGGGTGGCGGCTGGGACACCGCCGGCTGGGCGGTGAGCGGTGTCGCGGTGCTGGCGCTGCTGCTGGCGGCGCTGGTCGCCGCCGTCATCGCCCGCGCCAGACCCGCGCTCAGCCCCTCCGTGCCGATCTCCGAGAAGTCGGCCCCCGATCTCTACCGCCTGGTACGCGACCTCGCCGAGCGCCTCGAGGTCCCGGCGCCGTCCGCGATAGCGCTCACCCCCGACTGCGACAGCTGGCTGGAGGACCGTACGCACCGCGCCCACGGCCACAGCCACGGTCACGGCCCGCCGCGCCGGGCCGACGGCCGCCGGGCGCCCCAGGCGCCGGTCCTGGTCATCGGTTCGCCGTTCCTGTGGTGGATGCGGGTCGCCGAGCTGCGCGCCCTGCTCGCCCCGGTCGTGGCCGGCACGGGCCCCTCCGCGCATCCCGACATAGCGGCCGCCCGCCGCTTCATCCGCGGCCTGGACGCCGCCATCGCCGTCTCGGCCCGCGCCACGGGCCCGCTGCGCGGTCTGCCGCTCCGGTTCGTCGGCAAGGTGGCGCGGCTGCTGCTGCGCGCCTGCCGCGACCACGCCACGATCATGGAGCGCGGGGTCGCCGCGGCCGCCTCCGAGCGGGCCCAGGGCGTCGACTACGGCCTGCGGATCGTCGCCCAGGAGCAGGTCGGGCTGGCCTACGCCGGCTGGGACCGGCTGCTGACCCGGGTCGCGCTGCCCGCCTGGCGCATGGGCCGCTGGCCCTCGAGGCTGGACGCCGGGGTGGTCTCCGCGCTCACCGAGCTCTCCCGCCGCGACCGCCTGGCCGAGGGCTTCGCCTCCCGCCTCGGCGAGCGGCCCGCCTGCGACCTCCTGGAAGAGCCCGGCGCCATCGACCGCGCCGCCTCCCTGTTGGCCGCCCGGCTCTTCCACGGCGGCCCGGCCGAGCCGGGCCCCGACTGGTCCCCGGTGGGCTGGAACCAGTACCCGGAAGAGGTCGTGGACCGTAAGTGGCGCCTGGAGGCCGCCCGCCTCCACCGCGTCCTCGACGACCTTCCGGCCACGGACCTCCCGGCCGCGGGCCGGAAGACGGGCCCGGCGGCGGCGCCGGCCGGTACGGCGGCCGCGGCGGGCGCGCCCCGCTCGTACGCCCGCACTCCCGCCGGTACGGCCGCCGGCCACCGGCTCCCGTCCCGCCAGGCCGCCGATCCCGCGCCGCCCGGCCTGACCGCCCCCGACGGCCTGACGGCCGCCTCGGCGGGCCCCACGCTCGCCCGGGTCATCGACCGGCTGGCCCGGGACGCCCGCGCGGGTGACCTGGTCGCCGCCCGGCTCGGCGCGGAGATCGCGCGCGAGGAGCGCGAGGAAGCCGCCCGCCAGAGCGCGCGCGGTGCCTGTGCGCAGGACGCCGCCGCGGGCGTGGCCTGGGGCGACGGCCTGGCCGAGGGCGGCCTCCCGCTCTTCCCGCTGCAACCGCCCCGTACGGGCCGTGAACTGCTCGCCGACCACGTCACCGCCATGGTGTGCTGCGCGGCCGTCGACACCGCGGGGGCCGCCCCGGGCCTGGACTGGCTGGACGGCCCGGCCCTGCTGGTGGACGGCGCCCGCCGCGCCGACCTCGGCCTCCCGGTGCTCAGCCTGGTGGACGACGGCGACGCCGAACCGCTCCGCGGCTGGCTGACGACGGTCGGCGTCCGCCCGGAGAAGCCGGTCCGGCTGGTGTGAGCCGGGGCCCCGACCCCGGCCGCACCGGCTGAATGTTCCCCTCCAGCTCGTGTTTCGGGCCAAGGAGCCCTAAATTCACGACGAAGGGTGACGGAGCGGGTGCGTAATGTGATGTGCTGGGACATGGGGCCGCATTCGTGCGGCGGGGACATAACGCAACCCGTCGTACCGAATCGGCCAGTGTCGGCCGCGGCCAATGGGGGACGCGGGAGGGGAGCGGAAGGTGGGCACGGAACAGATCAGGCGCTGGGAGTCGGGCGCGCTCGCCCACGCGGTCACGGACCCGTTCGGGCAGGGCCCGCTGCCCTGGCTGCGCGGCAGCGAGAACTACTTCGACTCGGGCCGGGTCGTGCCCTGGTACGTCGATCCCGCCGTGGCCCAGGGCGATCTGCGGGTCCCGGCGCCGCGCAAGCACAACGGCCCGCGCACCGCCGATGACGTGCGCCGGCAGATCAAGGGCTTCGCCAGCACCGGCGCGGTGGCCCCCGGCGAGGCCATCGACTTCCGCGTCTCGGTCGATCCGCCGCAGCCGTTCAGCATCGACGTCTACCGCATCGGCCATTACGCGGGGGCCGGTGCCTCCAAGATCACCACCAGCCCGCGGCTGGCCGGCATCGTCCAGCCGGCCCCGCTCACGGTCGACCGCACCATCTCCTGCCACCACTGGTGGCTCTCCTGGCGCCTCCAGGTGCCCGCCTACTGGCAGCTCGGCGCCTACGTCGCCGTCCTGACCACCGCCGACGGCTACCGCTCCCACATCCCCTTCACGGTCCGCGACGACCACCCCGCCGACCTGCTCCTGCTGCTGCCCGACATCACGTGGCAGGCCTACAACCTCTACCCGGAGGACGGCCGCACCGGCGCCAGCCTCTACCACGCCTGGGACGAAAAGGGCGCCCTCCTCGGCGAGCAGGACGCCGCCACCACCGTCTCCTTCGACCGCCCCTACGCCGGCGCCGGACTGCCCCTCCACGTCGGCCACGCCTACGACTTCATCCGCTGGGCCGAGCGCTACGGCTACGACCTCGCCTACGCCGACGCCCGCGATCTGCACGCCGGCCGCGTCGACCCCTCCCGCTACCGCGGCCTGGTCTTCCCCGGCCACGACGAATACTGGTCGGTGCCCATGCGCCGCACGGTCGAGCACGCCCGCGACACGGGCACGTCCCTGGTCTTCCTCTCCGCCAACACCATGTACTGGCAGGTCGAGCTCTCCCCGTCCCCCTCGGGACCGGACTCCCTCCTCAACTGCCGCAAACGCCAGGGCCCCGGCCGCCCCGCCCTCTGGCGCGAGAACGGCGACCCCGAACAGCGCCTGATGGGCATCCAGTACGCGGGCCGGGTGCCCGAACCGGCCCCGCTCGTCGTCCGCAACGGCGACCACTGGCTCTGGGAGGCCACCGGAGCCCACGAAGGCGACGAACTCCCCGGCCTGGTGGCCGGCGAGGCCGACCGCTACTTCCCGCGCACCAGCCTCCCCGAGCACACCCGCCGCATCCTGCTCGCCCACTCCCCGTACCGCGACGGCGACGGCACCACCCGCCACCAGGAAACGTCCCTCTACCGCGCCCCCAGCGGCGCCCTGGTCTTCTCCTCCGGCACCTTCGCCTGGTCCCCGGCCCTGGACCGCCCCGGCCATATCGACCCCCGCGTCCAACGCGCCACGGCCAACCTCCTGGACCGCATCTGCAAGCGGGACTGAGGATGCGAACGACTGCGCCGCCGAGCCCGCGCCCCGCGGCCGGGCACCGCATCGCGCCCGCCCGCGCCGCCTGGACCGCCCGCCCGGCGACCCTGCGGCGAAGATCCCCTTCCGGATACGCGAGAATCGGAGCGACTCCTGGATCAACCTACGCGGAGGCAGCGTGTCCGGTTTCGTAGAAAAGCCCGAGCCCGTGCAGGTCCCGGGTCTCACCCACCTGCACACCGGCAAGGTGCGCGACCTCTACCAGAACGCCGACGGCGAGCTGATCATGGTCGCCAGCGACCGCCAGTCCGCGTACGACTGGGTGCTGCCCACGGGCATCCCCGACAAGGGCCGCGTCCTGACCCAGCTGTCCCTGTGGTGGTTCGAGCAGCTCGCCGACCTGGCCCCCCACCACGTCCTGTCCACCGACATCCCGGCCGGCGCCCCCGCCGACTGGGCCGGCCGCACCCTGGTCTGCAAGTCCCTGGCCATGGCCCCGGTCGAATGCGTGGCCCGCGGCTACCTCACCGGCTCCGGCCTCGTCGAATACCGGCAGTCCCGTACGGTCTGCGGCCTGGAGCTCCCCGAGGGCCTGGTCGACGGCTCCGAGCTGCCCGAGCCGATCTTCACGCCGGCCACCAAGGCCGCCGTCGGCGACCACGACGAGAACGTCTCCTACGAAGAGGTCGCCCACCAGGTCGGTGAGGACGTCGCCGCCGAACTCCGCCGCACCACCCTCGCCATCTACGGCCGGGCCCGCGACATCGCCCGCGAGCGCGGCCTCATCCTGGCCGACACCAAGTTCGAGTTCGGCTACGACGAGCGCCCCGGGGGCGAGAAGGTGTTGACCCTCGCCGACGAGGTCCTCACCCCCGACTCCTCCCGCTTCTGGCCGGCCGACCAGTGGCAGCCGGGCCGCGCCCAGCCCTCCTTCGACAAGCAGTTCGTCCGCGACTGGCTGACCTCCCCGGCCGCCGCCTGGGACCGTACGGGCGAGCAGCCGCCGCCCGCCCTCCCGCAGGAGATCGTCGACCGCACCCGCGCCAAGTACATCGAGGCCTACGAGCGCCTCACGGGCCTGACCTGGTCCTGACCGGCGCGTGCCCGCCCGGACAACGCGGCGGGCACGCGAAAGGCCCCGGCCGGTATCACTACCGGCCGGGGCCTTTGCGTTCTTCCTCTGAGCGGACGACGAGGCTCGAACTCGCGACCTCAACCTTGGCAAGGTTGCGCTCTACCAACTGAGCTACGTCCGCCTGCCCGCAGCCGAAGCGTGCGGTGCGGGGTCCACTATAGCCAACCCCGGGCGCGGGCGATGCGTGCCGCGGTGTGGCGGTTCTCCGCGGACAGCTTCGCGGTGGCCGAGGAGAGGTAGTTGCGCACCGTCCCGGGCGAGAGCGCGGCGCGGGTCGCGATCTCCGCGATGGGCGCCCCGTTCTCGGCGTACTCCAGCACTTCCGCCTCCCGCGCCGTCAGCGGCGAGTCACCCGCGCTGATGGCATCGGCCGCCAACTCCGGGTCGATGTAGCGGTTTCCGGCGTGCACCGTACGGATGATCTCCGCGAGCCGCTGCGCCGAGACGGTCTTCGGAACGAACCCCCGCACATCCGCCGCCAGCGCCCGCTTCAGATGCCCGGCCCTGCCATGACTCGTCACGATCATGCTGCGGCACCCGGGCAGCCGTCCGCGCAGCGATGTGGCCACCGCCACACCGTCCGCCCCCGGCATCTGCAGATCCAGTACGGCCACATCGGGTCGGTGCGCCTCGGCCATCGCCAGCGCCTCGGGGCCGGACGCGGCCTCGGCGACCACCAGCAGGTCGTCCTCCAGCGCCAGGAGGGCCGCCAGCGCCCCCCGGATCAGATGCTCGTCATCGGCGAGCAGCACCCGCACCGGCGCGGGTTCGTTCCCGGTCATGCAGCACCCTCCGTATCGGCGGGCCGCAGCCGGGCCCCTTGCGTCTCCGCGGCGACCGCCGCCGAGGAGCCGCCGCCCGGCGACGCCTCCTCCGGTGCCGGCACGCCGTCCAGGGGTACTTGAGCCCGCAGCCGGAACCGCCCGTCGGGCCGCGGCTCGGCCACCAGCGTCCCGCCGAGCGCCGCCAGCCGCTCCCGCAGCCCGGCGATCCCCGAACCCGCGCCGCCGCCCGGCCCGGCCTGCGGCACCCCGTCGTTCTCCATCGTCAGCACCGCCGCGCCACCGTCCGCCGCGACCCGCAGCGCCAGCCGGCACGTACGGGCGTCCGCGTGCCGCAGCACATTCGTCGTGCCCTCCCGGATGACCCAGCCGAGCGTCGACTGCACCCCCTCGGGCAGCCGGCCGCCGCCTTCCCCCTCGATCAGGCACTCCACCCCCGCGGCCCCCAGCACCGCCCGCGCCCCCGCCAACTCCACCTGCAGATCGGCCTGCCGGTAGGCACGCACCACATCGCGCATCTCGCGCTGGGATTCCCGGGCGATCCGCTGCACCTCGTCCATCTGCTCGGCCGCCTCCGGCCGCCCCCGCCGGGCCAGCCGCACCGCCAGCTCGCTCTTGAGCGCGATCACCGCCAGATTGCGCCCGACGACATCGTGCATGTCCCGCGAGAAACGCAGCCGCTCCTCGGCGACGGCCAGCCGCGCCTGAACGGACCGCGCCTCGTCCGCCTCCCACATGATCTTGAGCGACCAGGCGCCGGGCCGGCAGGTGATCAGGGCGAGTACGCCGCCCAGCGCCAGCGCCGCGAACGCGACCACGCCCTTCACCCAGTCGGCACCGGGCACGGCGACCACGATGCCGCCCACCGCGGCGGCCGCCACGGTCGCGGCGCCGTAGACCCGCAGGGGTACGACCATGGCCAGCGCGCAGCCGACCGGCAGCAGGGCATACCCGGCAATCATGATCACCATCCCGTGCCGGATCCCGTGCAGTGTCTCCAGGGCGGTCATCAGGCCCAGGTTGACGACGGTCAGCGCGACCCCGGCGCTCATCCGCCGCCGTGGGACGTCGGCCCTGCCCAGATAGTGGTCCAGCGCCTGCCGGATCGCCGGGGCGCCCACCGCGGCCTGCGCCAGGCACACCGCAATGAGCACCCCGCCCAGTGCCAGGGTCACCGGCCGCCGCTCCAGGCTGCCGGTCAGCGGCCAGGCGACCCAGCCCACCGCGAAGATCCACAGCACGGCGCTCAGCGTCGCCCGCGTATAGAGATCGACCTGCGCGAGCCGGCTGCGCCCCCGCCACTTCCGTACTCGTCCGATCACGTGATCCGTCCCCCCGGTTGTGCCTGGTTACCGCCGCGGCTCCCACCGGAAGCCCCGCTTCACAGCCAACACCCCCAGCGCGATCCACACCAAGCCGATGACCAGCCGCTTCAGCGTCTCCCCGGGATCCGCCCCGCCGGTCCACCCGTCGCGCACCAGCCCCATCACCGGGGACAGCGGCAGCAACTCCAGCACCTCGGCGAGCCGTTCGGGCAGCACGTCCAGCGGCACGATCATCCCGGACCCGGCCATCGACACGAACATCAGCGGCATCACCGTCAGCTGCGCCGACTCCGCGGTCCTGGTGATCCCCGCGGATGCCGCGGCCAGCGCCACCACCGTCACCAGACCGATGACCACGCCCGCCACCACCAGCAACGGCGTCTGCGGCAGCTCGGCGTCCATCATCAGCCCGCCGCAGGCCGCCAGCAGCACGCACTGCGCCAGCGCGATGACCACCGTCGGCAGCGCCGTCCCCGCCAGCACCTCCGCATCCGACAGCTCCCCGCTGCGCAGCCGCTTCAGTACGAGCTCCTCGCGCCGCACCACGAAGGCGTTGGTCAGATTGGAGTAGACGGCGAAGAGCAGCACAAATCCGATCGCCCCCGGCAGCAGCACCGTCCCCACCGTCAGCCCGGAGTCCTTCAGCGGCATCTGACGGACCGCCTGCCGCATCGCGAAGGCCATGCCGATCGGCATCACCAGCGACATGAACAGCGCGGTCCGGTTCCGCCCCAGCAGCATCAACTCCGACCGCCCCAGGGCACCCAACCGCATGACCGCCGTCGTACGGGCACCCGCACCGGCCGCTGACACCTTCACGCCGCTCACTTCTCTCCCAGCTCCTTCGCGATCCCCAGAAACGCCTCTTCCAGCGACGCCGAACGGATGTCCAGTCCGCGCAGGTCGACGGCCTTGTCCCGGGCCCAGACCAGCAGCCCGGTCGCGGCCCGCTGCAGCTCGTCCGTCCGCAGCCGTACGGTCCGCCCGGCCGTCTCGTGCGCGCGCACCCCCAGCTCCGCCAGCGGCGGCAGGTCCCCGAGATGGAATCCGCCGGGCAGCTCGAAGGAGATCTGCGAGGGGCTCGACGCCACCACGTCCGCGACCGTCCCGGTCGTCGCGATCCGGCCCTTGTGCATGATCGCCAGGCGGTCGGCCAGCTCCTCGGCCTCTTCCAGGTAGTGCGTGGTCAGCAGGACGGTCGTGCCGCCGTCGCGCAGCTCGCGCACCAATTCCCAGGTCTCGTGCCGCGCTTCGGTGTCCAGTCCGGTGGTCGGCTCGTCCAGGAACAGCACCTCGGGCCGTCCCAGCAGAGCCAGCGCCAGATCCAGCCGCCGCCGCTCACCGCCGGAGAGCTGTTTGACGCGGACGTCCGCGCGCCGGTCCAGGCCCACCATCGCGAGCGCTTCTTCGACGGACCGCGCCCCGCTCGTGCACCCGGCCCACATCCGTACGGTCTCCCGTGCCGTCAGATCCGAGGGGAAGCCGCCCTCCTGGAGCATCACCCCGATCCGTGGCCGCACCGCGGACCGCTCGGTGAACGGGTCGTGGCCCAGCACCCGTACCCGCCCGCCGCTCGGTGCGGCCAGACCCTCCAGCAGCTCGACGGTGGAGGTCTTCCCCGCGCCGTTCGTCCCCAGCAGCGCGAACAGCTCCCCGCGCCGGACCGAGAAGTCGACACCTCGCACGGCCTCGTACGCCGCCCGGCCCTTCGCGCCCCGCGCGGCCTTGCCGGCCCCGCCGCCCGCGCCGCTTCCGCGGCGCGTTCCCCCGTAACTTCGTCGCAGCCCCGTGACCTCGATCACGAAATCCCCGAAATCCCCGATGTCCATGTCTCAAGACTCGGGCCGCGTCACGCCGCGCGGCAGTGCGGTTTGTCATCGCCGCAGATGACAAATGTCATTACGGAAACCCGGACATGCAGAAGGCCCCGGACCGATGGTCCGGGGCCTTCTCTTCTTGAGCGGACGACGAGGCTCGAACTCGCGACCTCAACCTTGGCAAGGTTGCGCTCTACCAACTGAGCTACGTCCGCAGGCATCCACTCGGCTTTCACCGAGCGGCGCGACAGCCACTCTACCTGATCCTTTGGCTTCTTATGGCCAGAGACCGGTTGAGCGGTCAGAGCGGGTGACAGGGATTGCACACTGCGCCTCCCCCTTGGAAAGGGGGCGCTCTACTACTGAGCTACACCCGCGCGACTCCGTGAGGTCCGGCTTTTCGGCCTCGCCCCTCGGCGTGCTCCAGACTCTAGCTGATCAGTAGGGGTGCTGTGCAAGTCGGCTGCGCGTGGTCGCGGAGCGCCGGCAAGTTGGTTAGTGGTTGGCGGCGTTGAAGGCCTCGTACACCTTTTTGGGGATCCGGCCGCGCGGAGGTACGTCCATCTGGTGGGAGCGGGCCCAGGCCCGGACCGCCGCGGGGTCGGGGGTCACCGCCGTCCGGTGGTAGGCCTTGCCGGACTTCGACCGCTTGCGGCCCGCCTCGACGAACGGGGCGAGTGCGCCGCGCAGTTTCTTCGCATTGGCGGGATTGAGGTCGATCTCGTACGACTTCCCGTCCAATCCGAAGGCGACCGTCTCTGCGGCTTCTCCACCGTCGATGTCATCGGAGAGCGTTACTACTACGCGCTGCGCCACGGATATCGGTCCTTTCGTGCAGCAACCCCGGGTTGACATGGGGCGATGCTGCGGATCCGGCTGATTGGGATCAATGCTTTTTCATTTGTACAGCGATGGGCATTGCATTGTGAAGCCCAGTTAATTTTCTCAGCGTGTCCTCCGCAATCCGGACTCCAGATCTTTTCAAGGATTTTCCTCGGGGCGTACTCCGGCCGATACCGGACCGTGATGGCCGGCCAGGATATCTATGCGCGTAGATTTTCGAACGGGGTACTGTGAGGTCACCGCCTTACGCACCACACCACCGGGAGTGCCAGTGGCACGCGTCGTAGTCGACGTCATGCTCAAGCCGGAGATCCTCGACCCGCAGGGGCAGGCGGTGCAGCGCGCACTGCCACGCCTGGGATTCGAGGGGATCGCCGACGTCCGTCAGGGCAAGCGTTTCGAACTCGAGGTGGAGGGTCCGGTCGACGACGCCGCCCTCGCTCGCATCCATGAGATGGCCGAGACCTTCCTCGCAAACACCGTTATCGAAGACTTCACCGTTCATGTCGATGAGCCCGCCGGGGCCGGGTCATGACCGCTCGTATTGGAGTCATTACCTTCCCCGGCACGCTCGACGACCGCGACACTCAGCGCGCGGTCCGGGTTGCCGGAGCCGAAGCGGTGCCGCTGTGGCACCGCGACAAGGACCTCAAGCAGGTCGACGCCGTGGTGCTGCCCGGCGGCTTTTCCTACGGCGACTACCTGCGGGCCGGGGCCATCTCCCGTTTCTCGCCGGTGATGGAGACCGTTATCGAGCAGGCCAAGGCCGGCATGCCGGTACTGGGTATCTGCAACGGCTTCCAGGTGCTCACCGAAACCCACCTGTTGCCCGGCGCCATGCTGCGCAACAACCATCTGCACTTCATCTGCCGCGACCAGAAGCTGCGGGTGGAGAACGCGGACACCGCCTGGACCACCGATTACACGGCCGGCCAGGAGATCTCCGTACCGCTGAAGAACATCGACGGACGCTACGTCGCCGACGAGCGGGTCCTCGACGAGCTCGAGGCCGAGGGCCGGGTCGCCTTCCGCTATCTGGACGGCAACCCGAACGGCTCGCTCCGCGACATCGCCGGCATCACCAATGCGGCGGGCAATGTCGTCGGCCTGATGCCGCACCCCGAGCACGCCGTCGAGCCGCTGATCGGTACGGGCCGTACCGACGGCCTCGGATTCTTCACCTCGATCCTGAAGAAGCTGGTCAACGCCTGATGACTCTGGACACCGTCAAGCACGCAGCACAGACGCCGGACACCGACCAGCCGTGGGCCGAGCTGGGCCTGAAGCAGGACGAGTACGCGCGCATCCGCGAGATCCTCGGCCGCCGTCCCACCGGCGCCGAGCTCGCCATGTATTCGGTCATGTGGTCCGAGCACTGCTCCTACAAGAGCAGCAAGGTCCATCTGAAGCAGTTCGGCGAGAAGGCCCCCGAGAACGACGCGCTGCTCGTCGGCATCGGTGAGAACGCCGGTGTCGTCGACGTCGGCCAGGGGTACGCGGTCACCTTCAAGGTGGAGTCGCACAACCACCCCTCGTACATCGAGCCCTACCAGGGCGCGGCCACCGGAGTCGGCGGCATCGTCCGCGACATCCTCGCCATGGGCGCCCGCCCCGTCGCCGTCGTCGACCCGCTGCGGTTCGGCGCCGCCGACCACCCCGACACCAAGCGCGTCCTGCCGGGCGTGGTGGCCGGCATCGGTGGCTACGGCAACTGCCTGGGCCTGCCCAACATCGGCGGCGAGGTCGTCTTCGACGCCTGCTACCAGGGCAACCCGCTGGTCAACGCCGGCTGCATCGGCGTCATGAAGCACGAGGACATCCACCTCGCCAAGGCGTCCGGCGCGGGCAACAAGGTCATCCTCTACGGCGCCCGCACCGGCGGCGACGGCATCGGCGGCGTCTCCGTGCTGGCCTCGGAGACCTTCGACGACTCCAAGCCCACCAAGCGTCCCGCCGTCCAGGTGGGCGACCCCTTCCAGGAGAAGCTGCTCATCGAGTGCACCCTGGAGATCTTCAGGGAAGACCTGGTCGACGGCATCCAGGACCTCGGCGGCGCCGGGCTGTCCTGCGCCACCAGCGAGCTGGCCTCGGCCGGTTCCGGCGGTATGCGCGTCGAGCTGGACACCGTGCCGCTGCGCGATTCCTCCCTCTCGCCCGAGGAAATCCTCATGAGCGAGTCCCAGGAGCGGATGTGCGCGATCGTCGAGCCCGGGAAGGTCGACCGCTTCCTGGAGATCTGCGAGAAGTGGGACGTCATCGCGACCGTCATCGGTGAGGTGACGGACGGCTCGCAGCTGGAGATCTTCTGGCACGGCGAGCAGATCGTGGACGTGCCGCCGCGCACCGTCGCCCACGAGGGCCCGGTCTACGAGCGCCCGTACGCGCGTCCCGACTGGCAGGACGCCCTCCAGGCCGACGACGCCGCCAAGCTGGCCCGCCCGGCGACCGCGGACGAGCTGCGGGCGCAGGTCCTGCAGCTGGTGGCGTCGCCCAACCAGGCCTCCAAGGCGTGGATCACCGACCAGTACGACCGGTTCGTGCAGGGCAACACCGTCCTCGCGCAGCCGGAGGACGCCGGCATGGTCCGCATCGACGAGGACAGCAACCTCGGCGTCGCGCTCGCCACGGACGGCAACGGGCGGTACGCCAAGCTCGACCCGTACACCGGCGCGCAGCTGGCGCTGGCCGAGGCGTACCGCAACGTCGCCGCCTCCGGTGCCAAGCCGCTCGCCGTCTCCGACTGCCTGAACTTCGGCTCGCCCGAGGACCCGGCGGTGATGTGGCAGTTCGCCGAGGCCACCCGCGGTCTCGCCGACGCCTGCCAGACCCTGGGCACGCCCGTTACCGGCGGCAACGTCTCGCTCTACAACCAGACCGGCGACGTGGCGATCCACCCGACGCCCGTGGTCGCGGTGCTGGGCGTGATCGATGACGTGAACCGCCGCACGCCCATCGCGTTCGCGGACGAGGGCCACCTGATCTACCTCCTGGGCGACACCCGCGAGGAGCTGGGCGGTTCGGCCTGGTCGCAGGTGGTGCACGACCACCTCGGCGGTCTGCCCCCGAAGGTCGATCTGGCCCGTGAGCAGCTGCTGGCCGAGATCCTGATCTCGGCGTCGCGCGACGGCATGGTCGACGCGGCGCACGACCTCTCCGACGGTGGCCTGATCCAGGCGCTGGTGGAGTCGTGCCTGCGCGGCGGCAAGGGCGCCCGCGTGGTCGTCCCCGACGGCATCGACCCGTTCGTCCTTCTCTTCTCGGAGTCGGCGGGCCGGGCGATCGTCGCCGTACCGCGCAGCGAGGAGCTCCGCTTCACGGACATGTGCGGTGCGCGGGGGCTGCCGGCCACCCGTATCGGCGTGATCGACGGCGCGGAGATCGACGTCCAGGGGCAGTTCAGCATTCCGCTGAGCGAGCTGAAGGCGTCGCATGAGGCGACGATCCCGGGGCTGATCGGCTGAGCGCCGCTCTTCCGTACGTCTGACGCAACGGCCCGCCGGTACGCCCGGCGGGCCGTTGCGGCTTTCCGGGGAAACGGCTTGCCAGAGATTACGTAATTACGTAATCTCCGACCATGGATCTCGAGCAACGGGTCGCCGATCTGGAGCGCCGCCTGGCCGCGCTGGAGCAGGCCGCCGAGCGGACGGCCGAGCCGGCGCCCGGCCTCCCGGAGCCCTCGCCCGCGCGGGTCCCGGGCGACGACCTCTGGGCCCTGCACGGCTTCAAGGAGCAGCTAGCCGAGCTGGGTGCGGACAACGGCGGGGTGCTGTTCACCGGAGCCGTACGCACGCCCTCCGGCAAGCGCTACGAGTGGCAGTACGGCCTGGTCACCGACACCGTGCTGGAGCGCGACTGGGGCGAGGCCGCGGAGTCCTTCGCGGCGCTCGGCCAGCCCGTACGGCTGCGGCTGCTGCGCGAGATCCTCGGCGGCCGGTCCACCGCCGCCGAACTCGCCGAGCTCGACGGCACCGGCACGACCGGCCAGATCTACCACCATCTGCGGCAGCTGACCGCCGCCGGCTGGCTGCACACGGCCGCCCGCGGCCGCTACGAGGTGCCGGTCGCCCGCGTCGTACCGCTGCTGGTGATGTTGACCGCCGCCGAGCGCTGACCGCCGCCCGGCCGACTCGAGGGGGAACACCGATGACGTCCCGGAACCCGTCCGCCCAGCCCCAGTCCCTACGGAAGATCGCCCAGTGGGCCGCCCGTGTCTGCCTCGCGGCCTTCCTGGGGATATGCGTCGCGAACTTCTTCGTCGACGGCCTCTACTGGTGGGGCTGGATCCCGCTCGGCCTGTGGCTGCTGATCGGGCTCGGGGTGAACCGCCGGGCCGGCCGGGCCGAGGAGCGCCCGGTGACCGGGCCCACCGCCGAGGCGGTGGCGGTCGCCGCACCGGTCACCGGCCGCTGGAAGGCGCTGAACAGCCCCGCCGACAAGGTCCCCAGCCACGGCACGCGGGCCTACGGGCAGGCCTACGCCATCGACATCGCGGCGGAGCCGGAGGACGGCTCCCGCCCCGGCTTCGGCTGGTGGCCCCTGGCGCGACGCAGCGAGGCCTTCCCGGCGTTCGATGCGGATCTGCTCGCCGTCGCCGATGCCACCGTCGTGCGCGCCGAGGACCGCCAGCGCGACCACCTCAGCCGTACGTCCTGGCCGGCGCTCGCCTACTTCTTCGTCGTCGAGGCAATCGTCCGCTCGCTGGGCGGATACCGGCGCGTGATCGGCAACCATGTGATCCTCGACCTCGGCGACGGCACGTACGCGCTCTACGCCCATGTCCGGCGCGGCTCGCTCACCGTCCGCCCGGGCGACCGGGTACGGGCCGGAGCGCCGCTCGGCCGGTGCGGCAACTCCGGCAACAGCACCGAACCGCACGTCCACTTCCAGCTCATGGACGCCGCCGACCCGGACACCGCCGACGGCGTGCCCTTCACCTGGCACGACATCGGGGTCCCGCACAACGGCGAGACGTTCGTGGCCGCCGCGGCGCCGGTGGTGACGCCCGGCCGCTGAATTCCGGGGCGGCTGTCAGCGGTGCCGCCTACGCTGATCCCATGTCATCCGCCGCCCGGAAGCAGCGCGTTCGCCGGTACGACGCGAACAAGACCCGTGCCGCCGTCACGGCCCAGTTCGCCCACGTCCGTCAGGCCGTGGCGGACCTGACGCCCGAGCAGCTCGCGCTGCCGACCCGGCTCGGCGACTGGACGGTGCGGGAGCTGGTCGCGCATCTGTCGATGGCGATCGGCAGCGTGGCGCGGAATCTGCGGGAGCCGGCCCCGCCGCGGGTGGAGACCGAGCTGCTGGACTGGCCCTTCGCCACCGCTCCCCATGCCGCCGGGATCGATGCCGACACCCGCGCCCTGGCCGCCGCCCACGACCCGTACGCATTGCTCACGCGCACCGCCGAGGAGCTCGCCGACGTGCTTCCGCAGGCCGCCGACGACCGGGTGATGACCACCCGCGTCGGCGCGATGCGGCTGGCGGACTATCTGGTCACCCGGTGCGTCGAGCTGGTGGTGCACACCGACGACCTCTCGGCGGCGCTCGCCGCGGAGATCCCGTACGACCGCCAGGCCCTGGCCGCGGCGACCCGGCTGCTGGCCGATGCGCTCGCCGCCAAGGCGCCCGGCGGGTCGGTCGAGGTGCGGGTACCCCCCTTCGCGGTGGTGCAGTGCATCGAGGGCCCCAAGCACACCCGCGGCACCCCGCCGAACGTCGTCGAGACCGATCCGCTGACCTGGCTGCGCCTCGCCACCGGCCGTACGGCATGGGGCGCGGCGCTGGACGCGGCGGCCGTCAGCGCCAGCGGCGAGCGCGCCGACATCGGCGGGTATCTGCCCGTCCTCGGCTGACCGGCGCCGTCACGGTTTCGGATACGCCAGCAGCGTCTTGTCCACCGCCTCCCAGGCGGCCCGCAGCCGTCCCAGCAGCTGCTTCTCGTCCGCCGCCTTGTCGGCCTGTTCGCGGGGGTCGTGCGCCACGTCGAAGAGCCGGTCCGTGCCGTCCTTGCCCCGGTAGTACTTCCAGTCGCCGCGGCGCAGCGCCCGCTCGCCGCGCACCCGCCAGAACAGATCGCGCGCCGCAAGCCGCTCGCCGCGCAGCAGGTATCCCGCCAGGCTCGTCCCGTCCAGCGGATACCCGCGGTCCGGCCGGGCTCCCGCGATCTCCAGCAGGGTCGCCGTCCAGTCCGGCGTGAACACCGGCTCATGGCTGACCTGGCCGCCGTCGAGCCGGGCCGGCCAGCGCACGATCGTCGGGACGCGGATGCCGCCTTCCTGGAGGGAGGCCTTGTTCCCGGACAGCGGCCAGTTGTACGACCAGCGCTCGCCGCCGTTGTCGCTGGCGAAGAAGACGAGGGTGTCCTCTTCCTGGCCGGAGCGCTCCAGGGCGGTCAGCACCTCGCCTATCGAGCGGTCCAGGTCCTCGACCATCTCCTTGTACTTCGCCAGCGAGCCGCCGTCGTCATGGAACAGCGCACGCGCTTCGCCCGCCTTGATCCGGCGGACGATCCGCGCGCTCTCCTCGGTGTCGCCGTCCGCGATCCACGGCCAGTGCGGAGTGGTGAAGTTCAGGTTGAGCAGCCAGGGCCTGTCGTGGTCGCGCCCGATGTGGTCGACCGCCCGCTCGGTGATGATCCGTGTGTAGTAGCGCAGGTCCTTGTACGTGGCGTCGCCCTCGTACAGGTCGTACTCCCCGGCCAGCCCCAGCTTCGAGTAGTACTCCAGCGCCCCGCCGAAGTTCCCGAAGAAGGTGTCCCAGCCCGACTTGGTGGGGCTGTAGTCGGGCAGATAGCCGCAGTGCCATTTGCCGATCAGGGCCGTCGCGTAGCCCGCGCCGCGCAGCAGGGAGGCGAGGGTGGGGTGGCGCGGGTCCAGTCCCGCGCTCCGGTCGGCGATGGGCTCGGCCAGTCCGCCCTGGGTACGGCCCGGATAGCGGCCCGTGTAGAGGGAGAAGCGGGTGGGGGAGCAGGTCGCGGAGCCCGCGTAGGCCTGGGTGAAGCGGACGCCCTGGCGGGCCAGCCGGTCCAGGTGGGGGGTGCGGATGTCCGGCGAGCCGTACGAGGACAGATCCGCCCAGCCCAGGTCGTCGCCCAGGATGAACAGGATGTTGGGGCGGCGCGAGCGGCGGTCGGGGGCGGCGCGGAATGCCCGCTCGTGGGCCCGCGGCGGCTCGGCGGCGGCGGCGCGTGGCGCGGCCGCCACGGCGCCGAGCCCGCCCGCGGCGGCCGCGGCGCCCAGGCCTCCGGCCAGGCCGCCGAAGGTGCGGCGCGTCAGGGCGGGGGCATCGGGCGTGCGGGTGTTCTCGGGCGAGGAAGGGTCGACGGAAGACATCGTTTCGGCTCTCCGGAAGAGGTGGTGTCGGGCCGTGATGCGGCGCGTCGGCCCCCGGGGACGGCGGCGGGCGGGAGGGCGTCGCGTATCTCACACGGACATGGCGAGGACGTATGCGACAGAAGCCGCATACGAGGGGAAGGCGCCATATCGGGCGAGTGGGTAAAGGCGAGAGAAGGTGCAGCTCAGAGGGGCAGCGGGAGCGCCCGAGAAGGGGCGTCGCTACCGATGGCTACTGCACGGACGCGCAGCGACAGAGGGCGCTGGCGACGCGACCGAGGTCGACGTGGCGGCGCCGCGCCAGGTGCCGCGCAGGGCGGGTCACCCGGCGGCACACCAGGTGCGCCAAGGGCTGCGGGGTCTGCATGAGCGGAAATCCTGGCCGTGATCGCGCGACCGCGTCAAGCACGCTTAACGCTGCGTTCATGTACTCATCCAGGTTCGAGGTCGTCCCCGGTTCGGATGAATCCGCGACCTGCCCTAGACTCAGTGACGTGCCACGTGGTGACGGACGACTCAACCACGACCTGCTCCCCGGCGAGAAGGGCCCCCAGGACGCTTGCGGCGTCTTCGGTGTCTGGGCTCCGGGCGAAGAGGTCGCCAAGCTCACCTATTTCGGGCTGTATGCGCTGCAGCACCGTGGACAGGAGTCCGCGGGCATCGCGGTGAGCAACGGCTCCCAGATCCTCGTTTTCAAGGACATGGGCCTGGTGTCCCAGGTCTTTGACGAGACTTCCCTCGGCTCCCTCCAGGGCCATATCGCCGTGGGCCATGCCCGCTACTCCACCACCGGTGCCTCGGTGTGGGAGAACGCCCAGCCGACGTTCCGTGCCACCGCGCACGGCTCGATCGCGCTCGGCCACAACGGCAACCTGGTCAACACCGCCGAGCTCGCCGAGATGGTCGCCGCGCTGCCCCGCGAAGGCGGCCGTGCGACCCAGGTCGCGGCCACCAACGACACCGACCTGGTGACGGCCCTGCTGGCCGGCCAGGTCGACGAGGACGGCAAGCCGCTGACCGTGGAGGATGCCGCGCCCCGCGTGCTCCCCAAGGTCAAGGGCGCCTTCTCGCTCTGCTTCATGGACGAGCACACGCTCTACGCCGCCCGCGACCCGCAGGGCATCCGCCCGCTGGTCCTCGGCCGCCTGGAGCGCGGCTGGGTGGTGGCCTCCGAGACCGCGGCCCTCGACATCTGCGGCGCCAGCTTCATCCGGGAGATCGAGCCCGGCGAGATGGTCGCCATCGATGAGAACGGCCTGCGCAGCAGCCGCTTCGCCGAGGCCCGCCCCAAGGGCTGTGTCTTCGAGTACGTCTACCTCGCCCGCCCGGACACCGACATCGCCGGCCGCAATGTGTACCTCTCCCGCGTGGAGATGGGCCGCAAGCTGGCCGCCGAGGCGCCGGCCGACGCCGACCTGGTGATAGCGACGCCGGAGTCCGGCACGCCCGCCGCGGTCGGTTACGCCGAGGCCAGCGGCATTCCGTACGGCTCCGGTCTGGTCAAGAACTCCTACGTCGGCCGGACCTTCATCCAGCCCTCGCAGACCATCCGCCAGCTCGGTATCCGTCTCAAGCTCAACCCGCTCAAGGAAGTCATCCGCGGCAAGCGCCTGGTGGTCGTGGACGACTCGATCGTCCGCGGCAACACCCAGCGCGCCCTGGTGCGGATGCTCCGCGAGGCCGGCGCCCTCGAGGTCCACATCCGGATCTCGTCCCCGCCGATCAAGTGGCCGTGCTTCTTCGGCATCGACTTCGCCACCCGCGCGGAGCTGATCGCCAACGGCCTGAGCGTGGAGGAGATCGGCAAGTCGCTGGGCGCCGACTCCCTGGCGTACATCTCCATCGACGGCATGATCGAGGCGACCACGATCGCCAAGCCGAATCTTTGCCGCGCGTGCTTCGACGGCGAATACCCGATGGAGCTGCCCGATCCGGAGCTGCTGGGCAAGCACCTCCTGGAGTCGGAGACCGCGGCGCCGACGAAGTCCGATGTGGACGGCGTCCAGACGCTCACGGCCGGGGTCGGCGGCGGCGACGCGCTGCGTCGCCCGTAGAGCTCGTACACACCCGAAACGAAAGTTCTCAGCCATGTCCGCTGAATCCTCCGCCGGTGCCAGCTACGCGAGTGCGGGCGTCGACATCGAAGCCGGCGACCGCGCCGTGGACCTGATGAAGGAGTGGGTGAAGAAGGCCACCCGCCCCGAGGTCGTCGGCGGGCTCGGCGGCTTCGCCGGCCTCTTCGACGCGTCCGCCCTCAAGCGGTACGAGCGCCCGCTGCTGGCCTCGGCCACCGACGGCGTCGGTACCAAGGTCGACATCGCCCGCAAGATGGGCGTCTACGACACCATCGGCCATGACCTCGTCGGCATGGTCGTCGACGACCTGGTCGTCTGCGGCGCCGAGCCGCTGTTCATGACCGACTACATCTGCGTCGGCAAGGTCTACCCCGAGCGGGTCGCGGCGATCGTCAAGGGCATCGCCGAGGGCTGCGTCCTGGCCGGCTGCGCGCTGGTCGGCGGCGAGACCGCGGAGCACCCGGGTCTGCTGGGCGTGGACGAGTTCGACGTGGCCGGCGCCGGTACGGGCGTCGTCGAGGCGGACCGGGTGCTGGGCGCGGATCGCATCCGGACGGGCGACGCGGTGATCGCGATGGCCTCGTCCGGACTTCACTCGAACGGGTACTCCCTGGTCCGCCATGTGCTCTTCGACCGGGCGGGCATGGCCCTGGACCGGGAGGTCCCGGAGTTCGGCCGCACGCTCGGCGAGGAGCTGCTGGAGCCCACCAAGATCTACTCGCTGGACTGCCTGGCGCTGACCCGTACGGCCCAGGTGCACGCCTTCTCGCACATCACCGGCGGCGGGCTCGCGAACAACCTCGCGCGCGTCATCCCGGACGGCCTGCACGCCACCGTCGACCGTTCGACCTGGACGCCGGGCGCGGTCTTCGACCTGGTCGGCTCGGCGGGCTCCGTCGAGCGGCTGGAGCTGGAGAAGACCCTGAACATGGGCGTCGGCATGATCGCCGTCGTGCCGCAGGAGTCGGTGGACGTCGCCCTGACGACGCTGGCGGACCGCGGCGTGGACGCCTGGGTCGGCGGCGAGATCGTCGAGCGCGGCGACCACGCCGAGGCCGTGACCCTGACCGGCGACTACGCCGGCTGAATCGTCGGGCTACGGGGCCGCCGGCGCGGCGGCCCCGGCGGCCGCCCGCGCGCTCACCTCAGCAGCACAGAACCCGGCCCCGGGCATTGCCCGGACCGGGTCCATGATGCTGTTCTCGATGCCGCGTACGCGTGAGCGTGCAGAACGTCAGGCGCGACGACGCTGGTCGGAGGAGTCTCCCTCGTCCTCGTCGTCATCGTTGTACCGATCCGCGTACTGGGCATACGGGTCGTCGTCCTCGTCATCCTCGAACGGTTCCCCGTTCGGAGGCTGCTGGCTCGACGGCGATGCTCCCAGCTCGTCGGCCAGTCGTGAGAGATCCGTCCCACCGCTGCTGTACTTCAGCTGGCGGGCGACCTTTGTCTGCTTGGCCTTGGCCCGGCCGCGCCCCATGGGTCGACCCCCTCAATGACGGGGCTCAGTGGCCCCAGAGTCTTGACACGCGTTCATGATTCAGAGCGGACTCTCGACAGAGAGACCGGCCCGTAGAGCTTTAACGGTACCTGCTTCCGCGGCCATACGGTACGTCGCCCGCATCACCCACCGCTCGGCATGACCTGCGGGTCGCCCTTACCCCGCTGGTCAACTGCGATTTTAACCTGTCCCATACGGCGACCCGCCGACGGGTGGTGAGGGATGTCTCCCCAACCGCCCGTGGCGGGCCGCACAAGGGCACGTTTTCGGCCAAGAGATCGTTGTGCGATGTCTTCGGGCCGGTCAGGCGCGCCGGGCCTCCGCCATCCGCGCCTCGGCGAGCCGGTCGGCCGCCGCCGCCGGCGGAATGCCGTCCGTCTTCGCGCGAGCGAATATCGCCAGCGTGGTGTCGAAGATCTTCGCCGCCTTGGCCTTGCACCGGTCGAAGTCGAATCCGTGCAGCTCATCGGCCACCTGGATGACGCCGCCGGCGTTCACGACGTAGTCGGGGGCGTAGAGGATGCCGCGGTCGGACAGGTCCTTTTCGACGCCGGGGTGCGCGAGCTGGTTGTTGGCCGCGCCGCAGACCACCTTGGCGGTCAGCACCGGTACGGAGTCGTCGCTCAGCGCGCCGCCCAGGGCGCACGGTGCATACACGTCCAGGCCCTCGGTACGGATCAGCGCCTCGGTGTCCGCGACGGCGGTCACCCGGGGGTGCCGGGCGAGGATCCGGTCCACCGACTCGGCGCGGACGTCCGTGATCACGACCTCGGCGCCGTCCTGGAGGAGATGCTCGACCAGGTGGTGGCCCACCTTGCCGACGCCCGCGATGCCGACCTTGCGGTCGCGCAGCGTCGGGTCGCCCCACTGGTGCTGGGCCGAGGCGCGCATGCCCTGGAAGACGCCGTAGGCGGTCAGGACGGAGGAGTCGCCGGCGCCGCCGTTCTCGGGGGAGCGGCCGGTGGTCCACTTGTTCGTACGGGCGACGACGTCCATATCGGCGACGTACGTACCGACGTCGCACGCGGTGACATAGCGGCCCCCGAGGGACGCCACGAACCGGCCGTAGGCGAGCAGGAGTTCCTCGGACTTGATCACATCGGGGTCGCCCATGATCACGGCCTTGCCGCCGCCGTGGTCCAGCCCGGCCAGGGCGTTCTTGTACGACATGCCGCGCGAGAGGTTCAGCGCGTCCTGCACGGCCTCCTCCTCGGAGGCGTACGGGTGGAAGCGGGTACCGCCGAGGGCGGGGCCCAGGGCGGTGCTGTGGACGGCGATCACGGCCTTGAGGCCGCTGGCGCGGTCCTGGCAGAGAACGACCTGCTCATGGCCGCCCTGCTCCGATCGGAACAGGCTCTGCAGAACGCCGCTGTCGACGCTGACAGCGGCAGGACGTACGTCGGTCACTGTGGTGACTCCCATAAGTCGCGGAGGACGCCCCCCTGCGGGTGGGGAGGGCCGGTTGTGAAGAGCGTAAGACCTGTGGGGCGGGTTGATCCGCCGGGTGCCGGGGATCACCCCCTCGCGGGGGACGGGCATGCGACGATTTGCCGTATCCCCGGCCCGGTGGGGGCGGACAACTCCTGGTGGCGGGCTTCCCTTTGAAGGCAGTGAACGTACGTTGAACGGATTTGAACGGACTTCCCCCTGAAGGAGCGGGCGTGGCCTTGGCGTCGTCGGTGATGGTCCCGTATATGGCATATCTGCGGGTCTACGAGCCGCTGGCAGCGTTCCCCGAGCCGGAGCGCTCCCACTGGGCGCGCTATGCCAAGCGCGAGGACACCCCCACCGCGCAGGACGAGCAGCGCCGGGCGCTGGCCGATCTGCTGCCGGTGCCGCCGGTACCGGTGCCGGTCCACGAAAGCGCCGACGCGTTCATCGCCGTCGTGGACGACGTGACCTGCGTCTGCCCGTGGCGCACCCGGCTGCGCGGCTGGCAGGCGCTGGAGGGGCTGGAGGAGCTGCTTCCGGCGTCGGTGCTGGATGCGGCGCTGCCCCCGGTGGTGCGCCGGCAGGCCGCCACCGACTACGAGCAGTGGCGCGAGCGCAACCCGGACGCGAGGCCCTGGATCCGGGCCGCCACCTGGCATGTCCCGGTCCGCTGGTTCGTCCTCTTCGACGACGCCGAGCGGGAATTCACCAAGGGTGACGGCAGCCTCCTGCTGCGTTACCGCACGCCGATGGTGCAGGCCAGACGGCGGGTCGCGCGCGGACTGCGGACGCTGCGGGACGCCCTGGAAGAGGGCCCGCTGATCGACGGCCTGGTAGATGTGGGGCGCTGGCTCGAAGAATTCCACCCGCGTTCCCTCGTGGAGCTGGATTACGGAGGCCTGGTGCACGCGGTGCCCGAAGGGCAGCTCGCCGAGGACCGTTCCGCCGCGGAAGTGGCGGAGGGGCTGGCGGCGCTGCGCGACGGGGACGGCGAGCGGGCCGGCGTCGCCTACGAGAAGCTCTCGGAACGGTGGCGCGCGGTACGCGAGCGCCAGTTCTCCAGCTGAGAGCCGCGGGCGCGGGACGTAGGTCCTTTTCCGGGCGATTGGCATAAGCGTGACCTAAAGCACTTACTTCGGGCCTTGCCACCAAGACGTACCCTCGTGCCAAAATAGGACAAGGAGCCTTACTGGGGCTCCTTCCGTCCAACTAAGGGCGGATAGATCGGTATTGCGCTCCTTGAGGGGACTCGTGACGCCTGATCACGTTGTGACTGATCGTCACGGTCGCGTGACTGTCCGTTATGGCATGGTCCATCGGCTTCCGCCGAGGTTGAACACCTGAGAGGGCAATTCCATCGGTTTGGCCGACGTGGCTGGACAGATGGTGTAGTTGTAGTGCCGAGGACAAGCCGTTCGTCCTATAACCGACTCGGCCCGCGTCCGCCATTTCGGGCAACGCGGGTCAAGGTGCAGAATTTAGAGGAAAGAACCGTGATGGTTCGGTTCTCCCGAGGAGGCCGCTCATGACCGCTCGCACCCCTGACGCCGAGCCGCTGCTGACCCCTGCCGAGGTTGCCACGATGTTCCGCGTGGACCCGAAGACGGTCACCCGTTGGGCCAAGGCAGGCAAGCTCACGTCCATCCGCACGCTCGGAGGACACCGGCGTTACCGCGAGGCTGAGGTCCGCGCACTGCTCGCGGGTATTCCGCAGCAGCGCAGCGAGGCCTGAATAACCGCATAACCAGGCTTTTTCCGGGGCCCCCAACCCGGGAAATGCCGACTTTGCACCACATAGCTCGACCTGCTCCACCAAGCACTACAGCTCCATACGACGCGGTGCCTGCCCCAACAGGCCCCACACCCGCACCATCTGGGTACGTCACCGATCGCGCTGGACTCCGCCGGGTCCAGCGCGATCTTTTTGTGTACGGCCGCTCTCCGGCCGCTCGCTGCGGCCGGGTCGCCCCGGCGCCGGTGTCGCCTCCGACGGCGGTCAGTGCGCCGTCAGGGGGCCTGACGGGGCCTCTCCGTGCGGACCTGGCGACCCCGGTTCGGAGTCGTCGGCGGGAAGTGCAATTGCACATATTAAATTGACCCGTTGTAGGGCGGGGGTAAGTTCCCTATCCCGTGAAACTTGTTCGGTGACACCCGTCACACGCCGCGGTCCTTGAAGGGGGCGTGGCGGCTGCGGTAGTGAACTTCCCGCCCGCCGCCTCAACAGCCTCCCACCGCAGGCACGGTGAGGCGGGCGTCATGGTCACTGCGCGGGCGGGCTTTCGTCCTCCGCCGCAGGTCTCCCGCAGACGGCCGGCGACGAGGCGGCGGGCTCCGCGGGCGCGGCGGCCCCCGGACGGGTCTTGCGCGGCTCCATGACGAGCCGCAGCAGCCGGTGGCAGACGGGGCAGTGCCGCGTCAGATGCCGGTACCTCGTGGCGGCTGAGAGATGGGCACGCAGCAGCGCCCTCGTCTCGTGCTTCGCCGCAGTCGTCATCCGCACGCACCTCCCCGGCCCCCGCGCTTCCTCTGTGAGTACCGGGGGCCCGTGCCGCCGTCAAGACGGCCTGCGGCGCCATAGGCGCATACGGGCAGCAAAACGGCCCGCATCGTGTGACGATGCGGGCCGTAAAAAAAGCGGTCCTGACGGGATTTGAACCCGCGGCCTCCACCTTGACAGGGTGGCGAGCACTCCAAACTGCTCCACAGGACCTTGCGTTTGCCTCCCGCTTGCGGCGGGCTGCGAAGCAAGACTCTACAGCAGGTCAGGGGGTGCGGTCGAACCCGATGCCGAGGGCCGCCCGCCGGTCAGGGCGCGGCGGCGGTCACGGCCTTCACGATGCGCTTGTCGGAGACCGGATACGCGGTCCCCAGCGCATGCGCGAAGTAGCTCACTCGCAGCTCCTCGATCATCCATCGGATCTCCCGGGCCGCGGCCGGCACCGGCCGCCCCTGGGGGAACTGCTCCAGCAGCCAGGCGTATTCGTCCTGCATCTCCTTGACCTTCGCCATCCGGGTGCGGTCCCGTTCGGCGTTGGTGGGCAGCTGCTGGAGCCGGCGGTCGACGGCCACCAGATAGCGCATCAGGTCCGGCAGCCGCTTGGCGCCGTGCGCGGTCACGAAGCCCGGCCTGATCAGTGCCGCCAGCTGCTCCTTGATGTCCGTCAGCGACGGCAGCAGCGAGGGGAACGTCGTGTCCTTCAGCCGGCGCTCGCACGCCTGCCAGGCGGCCAGCACCTCCTGGACCTGCTGGACG
Organism: Streptomyces sp. NPDC053427; assembly: GCF_044544985.1. Taxonomy (NCBI): domain Bacteria; kingdom Bacillati; phylum Actinomycetota; class Actinomycetes; order Kitasatosporales; family Streptomycetaceae; genus Streptomyces; species Streptomyces sp. NPDC053427. The sequence continues at coordinate 96,889 of NZ_JBITYA010000019.1, forward strand.
GTCTTCAGCGTGGCGTCCACCAGGTCCGCGCGCACCGCGTCGAACAGCTTGCGGAAGGACTCCTCGTCCCACGCCGGCCCGCCGCGCGCCGCGATCAGCCGGTCGGCGGCGGCGGTCACACAGTCCTCGAAGAGCGCCCCGATGGAGCCGTGCGGATTACGCGACAGCGCGAGCTTCTGCTGGTTGCTCAGCTTGCCCTGGGCGAACTTGGCGGGGTTGGAGGGGACGTTGAGCAGGATGAGGCGGCGGGTGCCCGCCCACATCGCCTGCAACTGCTCGGCCTCGGTGTCGAAGAGCCGTACGGCGACGCTGCCGCCCTCGTCCACCAGCGCCGGGTACGCCTTCAGCGGCTGGCCCGCGCGCCGGGTCTCGAAGGTGCGCGGCAGCGCGCCGATCGTCCAGGACGTGAGCCCCGTGCGCTGCTCCAGACCGGCCAGCGCCGTCGCCCCGTCGCCCTTCGCGCCCTTGCCGTCCCTGGCGGGCCGTTCGGCGGCCTGCTCGAAGGCCTTGGAGATGGCGGCCCGGGTCTTCGGCTTGAGCTGCAGCCGCAGCGCCTCCAGGTCCTTGGCCTCGGCGAGCTTGCGGCGCCGCTCGTCGATCACCCGGAAGGTGATCTTCAGATGGTCGGGGATCTTGGCGGTGTCGAAGTCACCGGCCTCGACGGGTACGCCCACCATCCGCTGCAGCCCGGCGGCCAGAGAGGTGGTGAGGGCGCCCTGCAGGGGCACCGTCGAGTCCAGGAAGCGGGCCGCGAAGTTCGGCGCCGGCACGTAGTTGCGGCGGATCGGCTTGGGCAGCGACCGGATCAGCTCCGTCACCAGCTGCTCGCGCAGGCCCGGGATCTGCCAGTCGAAGCCCTCGGACGAGACCTGGTTGAGGACCTGGAGGGGGATGTGGACGGTCACGCCGTCCGCGTCCGCGCCCGGCTCGAACTGATACGTGACCTTGAACTTCAGCTTTCCCTGCCGCCAGGAATCCGGATAGTCATCCTTGGTGACGGCTTCGGCGGACTCATTGATGAGCATCGAGTGCTCGAAGTTCAGCAGCTCCGGCTCTTCGCGCTGCTGTTTCTTCCACCACGCGTCGAAGTGCGCGCCGGAGACGATGTCCTCCGGAATGCGCTGGTCGTAGAAGTCGAAGAGCGTCTCGTCGTCCACGAGAATGTCGCGGCGCCGGGCGCGGTGCTCCAACTCCTCGACCTCGCCGAGCAGTTTGCGGTTGTCATGGAAGAACTGGTGGTGAGTTCGCCAATCGCCCTCCACCAGGGCATTGCGGATGAACAGATCGCGCGAGGTCTCCGGGTCGATCCGGCCGTAGGTGATCTTGCGCTGCGCGACGAGCGGGACGCCGTAGAGCGTGACCCGCTCGTAGGCCATCACCGCGGCCATCTTCTGTTCCCAGTGCGGCTCGCTGTACGTGCGCTTGACCAGGTGCTGGGCGAGCGGCTCGACCCATTCGGGCTCGATCTTGGCGTTGACCCGGGCCCACAGCCGGGACGTCTCGACCAGCTCCGCGGACATCACCCAGCGCGGGGCCTTCTTGAAGAGCGCGGAGCCGGGGAACACCGCGAACTTGGCGTTGCGGGCGCCCAGATATTCGTTCTTGGCGTCCGTGTCCTTCAGTCCGATATGCGATAGCAAACCGGAAAGCAGCGCGGTGTGAATGTGGTCCGGTGCGGCATCCTCCTCGCTGAGGTGAATGCCCATCGACTTGGCGACCGTACGCAGCTGCGAGTAGATGTCCTGCCACTCGCGTATCCGCAGATAGTTCAGGAACTCGGACCGGCACATCCGGCGGAAAGCGGACGAGGACAGCGTCTTCTGCTGCTCGCGGACATAACGCCAGAGATTGAGGAACGCCAGGAAATCGGACGTCTCGTCCCTGAAGCGGGCGTGCTGCTGATCGGCCTGCTGCTGCTTGTCCGAGGGCCGCTCGCGCGGGTCCTGGATCGACAGCGCCGCCGCGATGACCATGACCTCGCGGACACAGCCGTTGCGGTCCGCCTCCAGCACCATCCGCGCCAGCCGCGGGTCCACCGGCAGCTGGGACAGCTTGCGGCCGATGGGGGTGAGCCGCTTCTTGGGGTCCTTCTGCTGGGCGTCGAGCGCACCGAGCTCGCCCAGCAGGTCGACGCCGTCCTTGATGTTGCGGCGGTCCGGCGGATCGATGAACGGGAACTTCTCGATGTCGCCGAGGCCGGCCGCGGTCATCTGCAGGATGACGGAGGCCAGATTCGTCCGGAGGATCTCCGCGTCGGTGAATTCCGGCCGGGCGAGGAAATCGTCCTCGGAGTACAGCCGGATGCAGATGCCGTCGCTGGTGCGGCCGCAGCGGCCCTTGCGCTGATTGGCGCTGGCCTGCGAGACGGGCTCGATGGGCAGCCGCTGCACCTTGGTGCGGAAGCTGTAGCGGGAGATACGGGCCATGCCCGGGTCGATGACGTACCGGATGCCCGGGACGGTCAGCGAGGTCTCGGCGACGTTCGTGGCCAGCACGATCCGCCGCCCCGTATGCCGCTGGAAGACGCGGTGCTGCTCGGCGTGCGAGAGCCGCGCGTAGAGCGGCAGCACCTCCGTCGACCGGAGGTTCTTCTTTATCAGCGCGTCCGCGGTGTCGCGGATCTCCCGCTCGCCGGAGAGGAAGACCAGGATGTCGCCCGGCCCCTCGGCCTGCAGCTCGTCCACCGCATCGCAGATCGCGGTGATCTGGTCGCGGTCGGCGTCCTTGAAATCGGCCGCGGCCTGGCCGCCCTCCTCGAGCAGCGGCCGGTAGCGCACCTCCACGGGATACGTACGGCCGGAGACCTCGACGATCGGCGCCTCCCCGAAGTGCCGGGAGAACCGCTCGGGGTCGATGGTCGCGGAGGTGATGACCACCTTGAGATCCGGGCGCTTGGGCAGCAGCTGCGCCAGATACCCCAGGATGAAGTCGATGTTGAGGCTGCGCTCGTGCGCCTCGTCGATGATGATCGTGTCGTACTGGCGCAGCTCGCGGTCCGTCTGGATCTCGGCGAGCAGAATGCCGTCCGTCATCAGCTTGACGAGCGTGTCGCCGCCGACCTGATCGGTGAACCGGACCTTCCAGCCGACCGCCTCGCCCAGCGGCGTCCGCAGCTCCTCGGCCACCCGCTCGGCGACCGTACGGGCCGCGATCCGGCGCGGCTGGGTGTGCCCGATCAGGCCCCGGACGCCCCGGCCCAGCTCCATGCAGATCTTGGGGATCTGCGTCGTCTTGCCGGAGCCGGTCTCACCGGCGACGATCACGACCTGGTGGTCGCGGATCGCGGCGAGGATGTCGTCCTTCTTCTGGCTGACCGGCAGCTCTTCCGGATACGTGATCTCCGGGACGGCGGCGCGCCGCTGGGCGACCCGCAGCTCCGCCTCGTCGATGCCGTCGGAGATCTCCGCCAGCACGGCCGCGCGGGCTTCGGGCTTGCGGATCCGGCGTGCGCCGTCGAGCCGGCGCCCCAGCCGCTGCTGGTCGCGCAGCATCAGCTCGGGGAGACGCTCCAGCAGGGCTGGCAGGGTGGGAGGGGTGCCGCCGGGCGAAGTGGGAGCAGTGCCGTCGGGCAGGGCGGAGGCAGGCTGACTGGACATACGTCCCCCAGGATCTCACCTCGCCGAATCGCGTGGCGAACCATTTGCGGACGGCCGCCGTAAGACTGCGCGCGGTCGGGTGATCCGCCCGGGTCTGTACGGGAATCGTCCTTTAGCGTGTTTCCCATGTCCGATCAGCGTGGCGCCTCCGCACCCCACGGTGCGCACGGACGGCCGCCGACCGGCGGGGGGAAATGGGCGGCGGTCAAGGCGTCGCCGTTCCTTCCCGCGATCGTCCTCGTCTTCATCCTCGCCGCCGCCGCGGGCCTCTTCGCCGGCTCGTACACCTACGCCATGGCCAACCCCACGCCGCGGCACATCCCGACCGCCGTGGTCGGCCTCCGGGACGCCCCCGCGGAGCGGGCGTTCGCCGCGGGCATGGAGAAGGCGCTGCACGGCACGCTGCGGCTGACCGGGTACGACAGCTACGCCGCCGCCGCGACGGCCGTCGAGGAGCAGCGGGAGTTCGCCGTCCTGCGGTCCCGCGGGCGGGCGGTGGAGCTGGACGTGGCCGGCGCCGCGGGCGCGTCGGTGGCGCAGCTGCTGGCCGAGACGGGCGCCGAGGTCGGCAAGGCGGCCGGCCTGGACGTCCGCATCCGGGACATCAAGCCGCTCCAGAAGGGAGACCCCCACGGCCTCGCGCTCTTCTACATCTCGCTGGCCGCCGTGATCATCGGCTTCGTCGGCGCCATCCAGCTCAGCGTGCACGCCCGCGGCCTCAACCCGGTCGAACGCATCGCCTTCACGATCGCCTACGCCCTGCTGGGCGGCTTCGCCATCGTCGCGGTGGCCGACTGGTGGCTGGGCGCGCTGCGCCTGCCGTTCGTGCAGTCCTGGCTGATCCTGGCGCTGACGATGTTCACGTCCGGGATGGTCTTCTCGATGTTCAACACCCTGATGGGCCGCTGGGCGATGCTCCCCACCTGGGGCCTGATGGTCCTGCTCGGCAATCCTTCCTCGGGCGGTGCGGTCTCCTGGCCCCTGCTGCCCTCCGCCCTCGGCCACATCGGCCGCTGGCTGCCGCCCGGCGGCTCGGTCAACGCCCAGCACACCGCCGTCTACTTCGGCGGGCACCAGCATCTCTTCCCGTATCTGGTGCTGGCCGGCTGGGCGGTGGTCTCCTGCACCGTCTTCTGGGTGTGGCGGCACCGCCATCCGGGTGGGCGGGAGATCGGGACGCCCGAACACGCGGCGGATGCCTGAGGTCGCCGCCCGCGTAAAAAAGAGGGCGCTCACTCGGACGAGCGACCGACAATGCCCGCATGAACAAGGGATTACAGCGCTCAGCCGGACTCGTCCTGATCGCCGCCGGGATCGCGCTCGCCATCTGGTTGGTCATCGGCGCACCACACCTGGGTATGGGGCTGGGGAAGGTGGTGGCGCACCTGGTGGCATGGGGTGCGGTCTTCGCCGGTGGCGGGCTGACCTTCTGGCAGTCGAAGGGAGATGCCTCTGGGGAAACGGCCGGCGATCGGACATGACAAAGGCCCCGGTTCCAAGAACCGGGGCCTTGCCCAAAGGGTGTGGCTGGGGCCGGGGTCGAACCGGCGACCTATCGCTTTTCAGGCGATCGCTCGTACCAACTGAGCTACCCAGCCGCAGCGGTCCTGACGGGATTTGAACCCGCGGCCTCCACCTTGACAGGGTGGCGAGCACTCCAAACTGCTCCACAGGACCTTGCATTGTGCGAAAGCGACGTGAGTCATTCTCGCACACGGTAATACGTGCCCCCAACGGGATTCGAACCCGTGCTACCGCCTTGAAAGGGCGGCGTCCTGGGCCACTAGACGATGAGGGCTGGTGGCCACCTTGGCGTCGTTACCGGCGCCGTCGGGGACGTGAGAAGCATATGGGATGGGAGGACGGTTCGCCAAAACGGTTTACCGGGGGCGGTTACCGGGGCCGTGGGAAGGGCTCCTGGTCGAGGGCACGGAAGGTCCGGACGAGGGGCTCGGGGACGGGGTGGCCCCGGGCTGGTTCTCCCGGGGGAGGTGGCGGCTGACCTCGGCGCGGGACAGGCCCAGGCCGCCGAGGGTGATCTCGTCCCAGGCCTGCAGCCGTTTGGTCGTGCGGTCCAGATAGAGCACCGACGCCTGGACCGGCGCGGGCTTCTTGTTCTGTACGGCGCGCAGTCCGCCGCCGCCCGTCGAGCCCTCGACCATCAGCCGGGTGCCCTGGGGGAGCGTGGTGTTCACGCGGTGGTGGAGGTGTCCGGCCAGGGCCAGCGGGGCCAGGCCGTCGGCCTCGGTGGCGGCGGTGGGGTTGTGGGCCAGCGCGATGTCGACGGGCGTGTCCGCCAGCCGCTGGGTGCGCAGCGAGTCGGCGAGCCGGCCGCCGGCCGTGCGCTCCGCGGGCTCGCCGGCCGCCACCACGGAGCGGTCCGGCGTGAACTGGGGGTCTCCCACGCCGGCGATCCGCACCCCGGCCACCTGGGTGACCTTGCCGTTGTCGAGGACGATGACGTGCTTGCGGCCGGTCAGGTACTTCTGCGTGGTGCGCGAGTCGTGGTTGCCGCGCACCCAGACGTAAGGGGCGCCGAGGGTGGAGACCGGGTCCAGGAAGTGGTTCTCGGCGGCCGAGCCGTGGTCCATGGTGTCGCCCGTATCGATGATCACGTTGATCCGGTACTGCTCGACCAGGGAGGCGATGATCCGCCAGCTGCCGGGGTTGAGGTGGATGTCGGAGACGTGCAGGACGCGGATGGTGCTGGGGTCCGGCTGGTAGGCCGGGAGCGTCGAGGTGGCGTCGTAGAGCTTGGTGACGTTGGTGACCAGGCGCGCCAACTCCTTTTGGTAGACGTCGAATTCGCTGACGATGTTGCGGGCGTTGCCGACCACGGACGGGGCCGAGGAGAGCAGTCCGGAGAACTTCGGCTCCAGGACGGACTGCGGGTTCCAGGTGGCGTACGCGGCGCCCGCGGAGGCGGCGAGCAGGGTGAGGGCGAGGCCGCCGGCGGCCAGGGCGCGGCGCGGGCGGCGGTGGACGGCCAGGCTCAGCGCGGCGGCGCCGCAGGCCACGGCGGCGCAGGAGCGGAGGGCCAGCCCGATGGCGCCGCGGGTCACGTCGTGGGTGACCTCGGCCTGCAGCCCGGCGAACCGCTCGGGGTGGTCGACCAGCGCCTGGGCGCGGACCGGATCCAGCCGATCGACGTCGACATCGAGCCGTAGTGGTGCGTAGTGGCTGTTCAGCTCCAGGTCGCCCAGGGGTGCGACATCGATCCGGGTGCCGCCGGTCAGGGACGGCCGCAGCGTCATGCTCGTGTCCATCGGGCCGACCGGGGTGTGCGCGGTGCCGAGGACGAGCAGTCCCAGCCAGGCGCCCAGGACGGTGACGGCTATCAGGCCGAGGGCGCGGGCGCAGGGGTGCGGCTGCCGCCGACCGACGTCGGCCATCAGGGGCGACGGGGGTGCCTTCCGCGCCCTTGGGGCATGTGCCCTTACGGCATCGAGGAGGTGTTCTGCGGTCATCGGCCGGGAGCGCGCTGCGCGGTCCATTGGTCCCGTATGCCCCTGTGTGGCGGTCATTAAGCGGGGAGCGGGCGGCTCCGTGAAGCAGGGGGCGGGCCGCGCCGGGAGTGTGTCCACGGGGCGTACGGGGGCCGCGTTACGGGGGAGAATGGTGGTGTGCTGGAAATGACGCGCGAGGAGTTCGAGGAACTGGTCGCCGAGGCGCTGGACCGGATTCCGCCGGAGTTGACCCGGCTGATGGACAACGTGGCGGTCTTCGTCGAGGACGAGCCCCCGGCCGACGACCCCGACCTGCTCGGGCTGTACGAGGGGACGCCGCTGACCGACCGCGGGGAGTGGTACGCGGGCGTGCTGCCGGACCGGATCACCATCTACCGCTTGCCGACGCTGCGGATGTGCGCGTCACGCGAGGACGTCGTCGCGGAGACGGAGGTGACGGTCGTTCACGAGATCGCCCACCACTTCGGTATCGACGACGAGCGGCTGCACGCGCTGGGCTACGGCTGACGGGATCGGACGCCCCGCACGCGTGTCCTCAGGCGGCGGGCGGGAGTTGGGCAGGGAGTCCGTACCGCCGTCCCTGCGCTCCGGATCCGGAGGTCCCACCCGTGCGCCCGATCGCGTCAGGTCATTCGTCCCGTACCCCTTCAGTCGACCCCCGCCCGGACGATGCGCCCCCGTCGTCGGCCGGGCGTCCGCTGGCCCGCGTCACCGCCGCCGCGGTGACCGTCTCGGCGCTGGCCGCGGCGCTGGCCGGCTGCATGAGCGTCAGCGATGCGGAGCCCCCGAAGCTGCCGGGCAGCGCCGCGCGGCACGGTGACGGCAAGGACGGCCCGCCCCGGCCCGGGAGGCTGACGACGGACGGGCGCGGCGACGGTGCGCACCGGACGGTGCGCGGCGACGGGAAGCGGCGGCCCGCGGACGACGGTACGGGCGACGAGGAGCCGTCGGCGGGTGCGACGCCGAAGAAGCCCGCGCGGAGCGCGCCGCCGCGGTCGGTGCAGCCGTCCGGCCCGGTGCCGAGCGAGGGGAGCGGCAACGGCGGGCACAGCCGCCCGCCCGGGGGCGGGTCCGCGGACCCGATGCCGTCGCACCCCGGCGGGGCGTCCTCCCCGCCGGCCTCGCCGCCCCCCTCCACGCCCACCGCCCAGCCGACCCAGCCGCCCAGCGGCCCGCCGCAGCCCAGCTCGCAGGCCTCCGGGCAGTCGCCCTCCGCCTCGGTGCCCGAATCTGCGCCCGGTTCGATGTTTTCGCAGGTGGAGCCGGGTGGATGGCCCGAGGCGTAGGGCGTGTGCGCGGGGGCGCGTACGGTGGTGGGGCCCGGTCGTTCGGGAGGCCATTTGCCTTCCGGGGGGCAGGGTGCGTATGGTGGTAGATCGTTTGATCCCATTTGCCCGGCGCCAGAACAGAAGCGCGCCGCGTGGCGCGTTCTCTCCCTTGCCGTGGCTGACCGCATAGAGGCGGTCGTGTGAAACACACGGAGTTTGGGCGCGTGCCGAGACTCCGGAAGGTTTCGCATTTCGCATGTCAATTTCCACTGAGCAGTCCGTCATGCCCGCAGCCGATGAGCAGACGGCTCCCGAGGTGATCGAGTCGGCCGAGACGACGGACACCGTCGAGGCCGTGGAGGCCGCCGAGCCCACCATCACCTTCGCCGACCTCGGACTGCCCGAGGGCGTCGTCCGCAAGCTCGCGCAGAACGGCGTCACCACCCCCTTCCCGATCCAGGCCGCGACCATCCCGGACGCCCTGGCCGGCAAGGACATCCTCGGCCGCGGCCGCACCGGCTCCGGTAAGACGCTCTCCTTCGGTCTGCCGACCCTGGCGCAGCTCGCCGGCGGCCACACCGAGAAGAAGAAGCCGCGCGCTGTCATCCTCACCCCGACCCGTGAGCTCGCGATGCAGGTCGCGGACGCCCTCCAGCCCTACGGCGACGTCCTCGGCCTGAAGATGAAGGTCGTCTGCGGCGGTACGTCCATGGGCAACCAGATCTACGCCCTGGAGCGCGGCGTCGACGTCCTCGTCGCCACCCCCGGCCGGCTGCGCGACATCATCAACCGCGGCGCGTGCTCGCTCGACGCCGTCCAGGTCGCCGTCCTCGACGAGGCCGACCAGATGTCCGACCTGGGCTTCCTGCCCGAGGTCACCGAGCTGCTCGACCAGGTTCCGGCCGGCGGCCAGCGGATGCTCTTCTCCGCCACGATGGAGAACGAGATCGGCACGCTGGTCAAGCGCTACCTGAGCAACCCGGTCAGCCACGAGGTCGACAGCGCCCAGGGCAACGTCACCACCATGACCCACCACGTCCTCGTCGTGAAGCCGAAGGACAAGGCGCCGGTCACCGCCGCCATCGCCGCCCGCAAGGGCCGCACCATCATCTTCGTCCGCACCCAGCTGGGCGCCGACCGCATCGCCGAGCAGCTCGTCGACGCGGGCGTGAAGGCGGACGCGCTGCACGGCGGCATGACCCAGGGCGCGCGTACCCGCGTCCTCGCCGACTTCAAGGACGGCTACGTCAACGCGCTGGTCGCCACCGACGTCGCCGCCCGCGGCATCCACGTCGACGGCATCGACCTGGTCCTGAACGTCGACCCGGCCGGAGACCACAAGGACTACCTGCACCGCTCGGGCCGTACCGCCCGCGCCGGCCAGTCCGGCACCGTCGTCTCCCTGTCGCTGCCGCACCAGCGCCGCCAGATCTTCCGTCTGATGGAGGACGCGGGCGTGGACGCCTCGCGCCACATCGTCGGCGGCTCCGGCGCGTTCGACGAGGACGTCGCCAAGATCACCGGCGCGCGTTCGCTCACCGAGGTCCAGGCCGACGGTGCCAACAACTCCGCCAAGCAGGCCGAGCGTGAGGTGGCCGAGCTCACCCGCGAGCTGGAGCGCCTGCAGCGCCGCGCCACCGAGCTGCGCGAGGAGGCCGACCGGCTGACCGCCCGTGCCGCCCGCGAGCGGGGCGAGGACCCGGCCGAGGCGCTCGCCGCCGCTGCCGAGACCGCCGAGGCCGAGGTCGCCGCCGAGGCCACCGTGCCGGCCCAGGCGACGGCGGACGAGGCGCCGCGCCGCTCGTTCGAACGCCGCGACGACCGGGGCAACTTCGACCGCCGGGAGCGTCGTGACGACCGCGGTGGCGACCGGGGCGGTTTCAACCGCGACCGTCGTGACGACCGGTCGGGTGGCCGTTCCTTCGAGCGTCGTGACGACCGTTCCGGCGGTGGCTTCAACCGTGACCGTCGTGACGACCGCGGTGGCGACCGGGGTGGTTTCAACCGCGAGCGTCGTGACGACCGCTCCGGCGGTGGCTTCAACCGCGACCGTCGTGACGACCGGTCGGGTGGCCGTTCCTTCGAGCGTCGTGACGACCGTTCCGGCGGTGGCTTCAACCGTGACCGTCGTGACGACCGCGGTGGCGACCGGGGCGGTTTCAACCGCGACCGTCGTGACGACCGCTCCGGTGGCGGTTTCAACCGCGACCGGACCGACCGCCCGAGCCGCCCGTTCAACCGCGACGACCGCTCCGCCGGCCGTCCGACCGGTGGCTACCGCTCCGGTGGCGGCGACCGCCCGTTCAACCGTGACGACCGCTCCGGTGGCCGTCCGGCCGGTGGCGGCTTCCGCTCCGGTGGCGACCGCCCCTACGGCCGCCGCGACGACCACCGTGGTTCCGGCACCGCGACCGGCTCCTTCGGCCGCCGCGAGGACAAGCCGCGCTGGAAGCGCAACGGCTGATTGCTGAGCCGCTGATCCACTGATCCACCCGGGCCCGTACGACACGCAAGTGCCGTACGGGCCCGGTGCGTTGTGCGGTGCGTGGCGTGCGGTACCGCCGGTTTTCCCGGCGCCCGGCCGAGGAGTCCGGACGCCCCGCCGAGGGGGTATCGGGTAATGCCTTCGGGACCCGGCGCGTCCTCGGGCTATGCTGCTCGGTGCGGGCCATTAGCTCAATTGGCAGAGCAGTGGACTTTTAATCCATTGGTTCAGGGTTCGAGCCCCTGATGGCCCACCGATATCGGTCGGGGAAACCCCCTCCGACCTGCGAGACAGCGCTCCCTTCGGCTGAGGCCGGGGAGCGTTGTTCCTTTCCGGCCGGCCCGCGCCCGTCGCGAACACCGCGGACCGCCACGGCAGTTGTTCCGGGTGCCCGGGGGCCTGTCCCGTCGGGCCGAAAGCCCGTGCCGGACCTGGGAAAACCGCTGCCGTGGCCATGCAATCCGCAGCAGCTATGGTGCTCCCGCAACTTGTTCCGGCGCGCTCGGGCGCGCGAAGAAGGCGAAGGTCTCACAGTGTCCGATCCGGGGCGGCTTGTAGCCGGCCGCTACCGCCTGGTGGAGCGCGTGGGCCGCGGCGGCATGGGCACCGTGTGGCGGGCCGAGGACGAGTTGCTCGGCCGGCATGTCGCCGTGAAGAAGCTGCATGTACCGCCGCACCTGCACGACGACGAGATCCAGCGGCTCTACGAGCGCACCCGTCGCGAGGCGCGCAGCGCCGCCCGGATCACCCATCCCCATGTGATCGTGGTGCATGACGTCGTCGACGACGAGGGCCTGCCCTGCATCGTCATGGAGTACATACCCTCGGTCACGCTGAGCGACCTCGTGAAGCGGAAGGGCGCGCTGCCGCCCGACGAAGCGGCCCGGATCGGCCGCAGCATGGCCGCCGCGCTGCGCGCCGCGCACGACGCCGGAGTGCTGCACCGGGACGTCAAGCCCGCCAACGTGCTGCTCGGGGACGACGGGCGCATCGTCCTCACCGACTTCGGGATCGCCGTGGAGTCCGGCACGCCGTCACTGACCAGGACCGGCGAGCTGGTCGGGTCGATCCAGTACCTCGCGCCGGAACGCCTCCGCAGCGGGATCGCCGAGCCCGGCCCCGCCTGCGACCTGTGGTCCCTCGGAGCGACGCTGTACCAGGCGGTCGAAGGGCGCCACCCGTTCCAGCGCGACACACCGATCGAGACGGCGTACGCCATCGCCGCCGACACATACGAACCGCCGCGCAGGGCCGGGGACCTGGCGCCGGTGATCGACGGTCTGCTGGTGAAGGACCCCGACCGGCGGATGGACGCGCACGAGGCCGAACGCCTCCTCGGCCAGGTGGCCGGAACGCGGACCGCTCCCGTCGAGACGCCCACGCGACCGGAGCGGGTGGAGATCCCCCGGGCCCCGGCAGGCGGCGGCGCGCGCGGCCGCCGTACGGCGCTGTGGTCCGCCGCAGTGGTGGTGGTCGCCGCCACCGTGACGGGCGGCGTACTGCTGTGGCCCGAGGGCGGCGCCGCTCCGAAGAGCCCCCGCCCGGCCGCGGCGGGATCCACCGGTCACGCGCCGAGTGGCAGCCCTACTCCGCCGCCACCGCTTCCCGCCGGATACCACCTTGTGAAGGCCGGCCAGGGTTTCTCCGTACCCGTACCGGACGGCTGGCAGCCCAAGGACATGCCCGGCGGTGAAATCGCCTATCTGGACCCGACCCGGCGGGTGGGCCTGAGGGTCAACGTCGTCGAGTTCGCCGGGTCCGATCCCGTCCGGCACTGGCGTGACACGGAAGAGGCCCAGACGCGTCGGGACAACCGGAACTACGAGCGGGTGCGGATGGCTCCCACGACGTTCCGGGGACGGCCCGCGGGGTACTGGGAGTTCACGTTCGACGGCACGCTGCGGGAGTACCGGGCGGTGGAGTTGGCGTTCTCCGGCACCGACGGCACGCAGTACGTCGTCTACCTCTCCGCGCCGAACGAACAGTGGCACGCGTACCGGCCGGTCTTCGACAACGCCGTCAAGGGAATCCGTCTTCGCGGATAGCCTCCGGGGCGCCGCCCGTGCCCGTGACCCGTACGGCCCATGACGATTCGCCGACCGGGCCGGTACCCGAAACCCTTGGGACGTCGGAGGCCTTGGCGGTGGCGAGAGCCTGGGCAGTGGGAAGAGGCCGGTGCGGATGCTTCGAGGCGGCGGGAACCGCGCGGGCGAGAGGGAGGAGCGCCGCGCCCGGACGTCGTCGCGCGGTCGCCGCCTGGCCCGCTGGCTGCCCGCCGTCCTGATAGCCGGCGGCGTGGCCTTCGACGTGGGCACGCCGCCCCAGTACACCGCCGCCCCGTTCTTCTCCGCCGCTCCCCTGGTCGCGGCGCCCCTCTACTCCCTGGCCGGTACGGCCGTCACGGTCGCGGTGGCGCTCGTGGGCGAGTTCCTCATCGCCATGTACCACAGCACCCAGGACAACACCCAGTCCGTCACCGAGGCCCTGACCGTCCTGGTCGTCGCCTTCCTGGCGCTCGCCATCAACCGGGTCGTCCGGCGCAGCGACGCCCGCCTCGCCTCCGTACGCGATGTCGCCGAGGCCGCCCAGCGGGCCCTGCTGCCCACCCCGCCCGACCGGATCGGCGGGTTCGCGGTCGCCGCGCGCTATGTGGCCGCGCAGGCCGACGCGCGCATCGGCGGCGATCTCTATGCGGTGCAGGAGACCCCGCACGGCGTACGGCTGATCGTCGGCGATGTCCGGGGCAAGGGGCTGGAGGCGGTGGAGGCCGCGGTGATCGTCATCGGAGCCTTCCGGGAGGCGGCCGAACAGGAGGCCACCTTGGAGGCGGTGGCGGGCCGGCTGGAGCGGGCGCTGCAACGGGAGGGCGGGCGGCGCGCGGGGCTGGACCAGTTCGAGGGGTTCACCACGGCCGTTCTGGTGGAGATCCCGTCCGGCACCCGCTCCGTCCTGCGCCTCCTCAACCGCGGCCATCCGGCCCCGCTGCTGCTCTCCCCCGACGGCGGGCTGTGCGAACTGCCCCCCGCCTCGCCCGCGCTGCCGCTGGGGATGAGCGACGTCGCCGGGTGGCCGGACCGGGTGGACGAGACGTTCTTCCCGGCCGGTTCGCTGCTGCTGCTGTTCACGGACGGTGTGACCGAGGCCAGGGACCGGACCGGCTGCTTCTACGACGCGCCCGACCGGCTGCGCGGCCGCCACTTCCCCGGGCCGGACGCCCTCCTGGACACCCTGGCCGCGGACGTCGCCCGGCATACGGGCGGGGCGCAGGCGGACGACATGGCGCTGCTGGCGGTGCAGCGGCCGCTGGGGGAGTAGTTCATCCGGCCGGCGCGACCTCGGGGAGCCAGTGCAGGCTCTCGCCGTCCGGGCCGGTGAGGGCGACCGGGCGCTCGTCCAGCGCGAGGGTCAGCAGCCGGGCGTCCTCGGGGCGCAGGGCCCGGTGGGCCGGGGCGGTGATCCAGGGCAGGACGGTGTGGTGCTCGTGGGAGACCCAGTGGCCGGGGCCGTCCCGCTCGGCGAGCAGCGACCGTACGAGAGCGGCGAACTCCTCGCGGCGGGCGAGCGGGAGGGAGGCCAGGGCGGCCGTGTGGAAGATGACCAGCGTCGCCTCGGGCGGGGCCTCGGCGGCCAGCGCGGGCAGCGCGTCGAGGGGATCGCCGCGCACGATCCGGGGGCGGGGCGCGGGGCGTACGGCTTCCACGGCGGCCGCGAGCCGGTCGGCGCGGTTCCGGCCGTGGAAGCCGTGGGCGCTGTGGCCCCCGTACCCGTCCCCGGGCCAGAGCAGGGACTGGAGCCAGCGGAGGTCGTCGCGGTCGGCGACCGGGTCGAGCGGGTCGGGGTCGATGCCGGCGCGCCAGGCGATGTCGGGGAGGCGGGTGGGGGCCTGCGGCGCGGCGGGGACGGAGCCGTGACCGGCGCCGCTCGTCCGGCACACGAACGTCACCGGGCTCCCGGGCGCCCCGCATTCCGTCCCGTGGCCCGCGCCGTCCCCCTCGTAGCGGTACCGGTACCGATCGGGCTGCAGGCACAGTCCCGCCCCCGCCCCGACCTCCAGCAGCGCCAGCGGCTGCGGCAGGCGGGCGAGGAGCGGCAGCAGCGTGGCGCAGTGCGCCGGGTCACTGGTCCGCTCGGCGCGCCCCATGATGACGGCACGGACCTCGTCCCAGTGCCGGACGGTCCACTCGCGCCAGCGTCCGTACGCCGTCTCGTCGCGCGGTCCCAGCTCGGCGTGCGGCCCGTCGAGGTAGCGGACGGCGGCCAGGAGGAGGGTGGGCCGCTGGGCGTTCCCGGCCGGCAGCGATCCCGACAACAGGTCGCAGAACTCCGCGTCGTGGCTGATCCGGGCGGTCAACTCCGCGTGGGCGTCGGACCGTCCCCGCGCCTGGTTCCAGGAGAACTCCCGGTACCGATCCGCCACTGTCTGCGCGCTGTTCACGACGTTGACCACGTTGACGACCATGATCCGACGTTACTGCTCTCACGCTCCGTAATGGGCGGGCACCCCTCCGCATAACAACTGACGCACAATCACCGGAAGATCGTTTACTGAATCCCGGTCAAGTCGCCCGCTTTGTTCCCGCCGTGGGCGAAAAAGTCCACGCCAAAGCTCATCCGGAGCGCATACGGATTCCCCGGAAGGCTTGGAAAACGACCGTGGTCTCTATTACTGTCCGATAACGGAGCGCGGTCGTCCCAGCCGTCGCAAGAGGCGGCACCGCGCGCCGACGCCGAATCCCGCAAGCGCACGCCATGCACGTCACGCACGTCATCACGGCACGCAGGACCACCCGTACGGACCGAGCGCATGTGCACGACGGGCGCCAGTGGGCACTGAACAGCGCCGACCGGCACCGCCCCACATGACCGCTGGCTCCGCGCGATTCGCACCTGTGCACCGTCTGCACCATCCGCACGGCATGCATGAACTGCACCGAGGGAACCGGGGAACCACCACCTTGGGGTGAATCGGACGCCTCCCACCAGAGGCGCCCGTAGGAGACCTTCCTGCTCCGAACCCGTCAGCTAACCCGGTAGGCGTGAAGGAAGGAAAGGAGTGCGCCCCCGTGGCGTCCAACAGGCCTGCCCCCGAGGCTCCGTCCGCCGGCGACCTCGATCACCGGGATCCGTTCGACGACGAAGGCCGTTTCGACGGCTCCGGTGTCGTCTACCAGGGCGGCGACCGCGAACGCGACGGCGCGCGTGACGGCGAGGGACCGTGGGAGGAGTGGAACCCCACCGAGGAGTCCGTCCGCTCCGTCCGCGGCAAGCACCGGGTGGCCAAGCAGCGCGGCAGCGGACTCGCGCGCAGCGGTACGGTCCTGGGCGTCGGCGTCATCGCGGCGGTCGGCGCGGGCGGCATGGCCACGGCCGAGGGCCGCCCGCCGGTCCCGATCTCGATGCCCGACATCGGCGGCATGGCCCACGACATCGCCGAGAATCTGCCGGACGCCGAGTCCCTCCCCGGCATCGGCGGCCTCATATCCGACTCCGGGCCGTCGCACTCCGCCGCGGACGCCGACTCCGCGCCCGCCGCCGGCCCTCTCACCCAGGCGGGCCTGACCCGGCACGAGGCGGCCCAGGGCACCGGCGCCGGCGAGGCGCTGCGCCACCGCATCCTCCAGCAGGCCGACGCGCAGCAGGGCGCCGCCGAGCAGGAGGCCCGCGACGCCGCCGAATCGGCCGCCGTCGATCAGGCCGCGAAGGCCGCCGCCGCGCACCACGAGGCGGCCGAGAAGGCCGCGGCCGCCAAGCAGGCGGCGGAGCTCAAGGCCAAGCGCGAGGCGGCGGAGGCGGCCCGCAGAAAGGCGGAGGCCGAACGCCTCGCCGAACTGGCCAAGAGCTTCATCACCCCGGTGACCTCCTTCACCCTCACCGCCAGCTTCGGCCAGGCCGGCGACCGCTGGGCCGCGGACCACACCGGACAGGACTTCGCCGCACCGACCGGCACTCCCGTCAAGGCAGTTCACTCCGGCACCATCACCCAGGCGGGCTGGGCCGGTTCGTACGGCTACCGCCTCGTCCTCACCCTCGACGACGGCACCGAGCTCTGGTTCTGCCACCTGTCCTCCATGGTGAAGACCTCCGGCAAGGTCAACACCGGCGATGTCATCGCCCGCGTCGGCGCCACCGGCAACGTCACCGGCCCGCACCTCCACCTGGAGGTCCGCCCGGGAGCCGGCGACCCGATCGACCCGATGCCGTGGCTGCGGGACCACGGGGTGAACGTCTGACGTACCGGGGGGAGGGGCCGGCGTCCCTGGGTGGGGCCGGCTCCCTTGGAAGGGGGAGCGGCCGCCCGGGAATAGCCCCCGCCCGGGAATAACCCCCCGCTCCCCAACGTTGCAGAATCGCATGACTGCGATACGCAAACCCCTCGGCTCGCTCTCCGTCTCGTCCCTGTCCCTCGGCGGCAATGTCTTCGGCTGGACGGCGGACGAGGCCGAGTCCTTCGCCGTACTCGACGCGTACGTCGCCGGCGGGGGCAACTTCATCGACACCGCCGACGTCTACTCGGCCTGGGCCCCCGGGAACAACGGCGGTGAGTCGGAGACCGTCATCGGCAACTGGCTGGCCTCCCGCGGCAATCGCTCCGACGTCATCATCGCCACGAAGGTGGGCGCGCCCTCGAACCCTCACCTCAAGGGGCTGTCCGCCGCCACCATCAAGGCCGCGGTCGACGCATCCCTCACCCGCCTGCGTACCGACTACATCGACCTCTACTACACCCACTTCGACGACGAGTCCGTCGAGGTCGGGGAATTCCTCACCACCCTCGACGACCTCGTCCGGGCCGGCAAGGTCCGCGAGATCGCCGCCTCCAACATCTCGGCGAAGCGGCTGGAGGAGTCCCTGGCCTTCTCCGCCCGCGAGGGCGTGGCCCGTTACGTGGCCCTCCAGCCCCACTACAACCTGGTCTCCCGCGACACCTACGAGGGCGAACTCGCCGACGTGGCCGCCCGCCACGGCCTGGCCGCGGTCCCGTACTTCGCCCTCGCCTCCGGCTTCCTGACCGGCAAGTACCGCCCGGGCAACACCGTCGACAGCGCCCGCTCCGAAGGCGCCGCGCAGCACCTGTCCACCGACCGCGGCCTGCGCGTCCTGGCGGCCCTCGACACCGTCGCCGCCGCCCACCGAGCCGAAGTCGCCACCGTCGCCCTCGCCTGGCTCGCCGCCCAGCCCACGGTCGCCGCCCCGATCGCCAGCGCCCGCACGGTGGCCCAGCTTCCGGCGTTGCTGGCGGTTGGCGAGCTGACTCTCACGGAGGCTGAACTGGCCCTCCTGAACGAGGCTTCGGCGTGACGTCCTGACCGACGCACCGCGCATACGGGGCCGGCCCGGACGGCCGCCCCCGTATGCGCGTCGGCCGCCCTATCCCCGCCGGTCCACCGCCACCCACGACGCGAGCGCCACCCCACCCGCCACCGCAAACACCGCAGGCCAGGCCCCGACTTTCTTGGCGAGGGGATGCGACCCGGCAAATGCCGCCACATAGGCCCCACTCAAGGCGGCCGCTGCCTTCCCCCCGGCCTTCTCCTGCCACCCCTTGGCCGCCACCGCGCCGGCCGCGGCCAATGCCACCCCGCCCAACGCCCGCTTCTTGGTCCAACGGGCCACGCCGTAACCACCGACAATCCCGCCTGCGGCCACTATTGCTGTGGGAACTTTGACCATCGGTACACCCTCCTTATCAGGGACAACTCTCTTTTACTTTACGGCCCGGAGGTGCGCGACCTCGGCTTCCCCGATGCAGCCGAAGAGCCGCGCGACATTGTTGCGGCAGAGTGCTGTAAGCCGGTTCGGTCGAACTCCGCGGGTCTGTCTGCACGCTCGGATTCTTGCCGCGTTGCGATTGCTGTCATCGGCTCACTCAATCCGTGGAGAGCAATAGGGAAGCGATCTGTCCGCGCTGTTCTGCACCGCCCTGCCATTCGATCGCGTCGTGCATGAAGGTTCAGGGCGGCGGTCGTACGAGGTGTGGCGCCGGCCACACTGCGGGGGTGGTCGTGCGCCGTAGGAGGCTTACGAGGTGGCTGGTGGGCAAGATTCGCCCATGACGAATGCGCAGTCATCGAATCCGGTCCGTTTTGGTGCTCCTTCAGGCGTCGACGAAGGTCAGTGGTTCAAGGGGCACACCGAGCTGCACAGGGCGGGTGTGCATCGCGCCTTGGGCCAGGGCATCTCCGGCACCGCCCGCGAAGGGGTGGACTCCATCGTCCTCTCTGGTGGGTACATCGACGACGTGTACGGCGAGGACGAGATCACCTACACAGGCGAGGGCGGCCGAGACAGGGATACCGGGCGCCTCTACGCCGACCAGAGCATGGCTTCACCGAGAAATGCCGGATTGCTGCTCAATGAAGCGCTCGGCCATCCGGTTCGCGTGGTCCGGGGGCTGAAAATCAGGGGGAAGAAGCGGCGTCGAGCGACCGGCGGCTACGAATACTCCGGTCTCTTTCGTGTTGCGGACCACTGGATGACCGTGGGGAAGGAAGGGTTTCGTGTTTGCCAGTTCAAGCTCTTGAGGCTCGCCCCCGGGCAGCAGCCGCAGCCGCAGCCCGTCTCTCCGATCGATGGTGAAGACACCCCACTTGAAGAGCAAGTGCGCCGGACCGTTGAGCGCGAGCTTCGAATACGCGACTCGGCTGTCGTTCGCCAAGTGAAGGCGATGTACGACAACACCTGTCAGATCTGCAATCTTCGCCTCGAAGTGTCGCCCGGCGGTGAGGCATACAGCGAGGCGGCCCATATTCAAGCACTCGGGAAACCGCATAACGGGCCGGACAAGGTGGAGAACGTTCTCTGCCTGTGTCCCAATTGCCACGTGTTGTTCGATAGGGGAGCTCTCCAGCTCACCGACGGTCTCGATGTGCTGGATGGGCTGACGCAGAGATTCCTGCGCGCCTTGCATACGACGAGAGAGCACCAGATCAAGCTGGACTGCGTACGTCAGCACCGCGCCCGATGGGCCGATCGACTGAGTGAGCCGGGCCAGGGTTAGCGGCGTTGGGGGTGGTGGCCACGCTCAGCGCTGGTGTGGCACGTAGGGCCGATGCGTTATGGCCAACGCCTCCGCCAACGCCCCCTGCACCCACGGCTGGTACTGCCAAAGATGCAGCAGAAGTTCCTGCTCCCGCGTGCTGAAGTCGGCCGTGGGGCCCGTCAGATGGGCACGTCGGCGGTGGAAGGAGAGGGCCGTGGCGAGGGTGGTGTATTCGGAGACCGCGCGGGCGGCGGTGGGGCCTTGGGTGCGGCGGGCTATGGCGCGGGCCAGGGTGCGGGTTTTGAGGGAGGAGAGGGCGGTGGGTTCGGCGGGGGCGAGCCAGCCGGTGGCTGTGTAGGGGGCGAGGTAGTGGCGGAGGGAGAGCAGTTCCTGGTGGCGGGACCAGATCGCCAGCCAGGTGAGGGTGAGGAAGACGGGGACCATGAAGAGGCCGTAGACGGTGAGGAAGCCGAGGTCGCCCAGGGAGGCGGCGCTGTTCCAGATGGCGTGGAGGAGGACGGCGGTGAGGAGGCCGAGGAGCGCGAGCGCGGTGCGGGTGGCGCGGCGGTGGTGGTGGCGGGTGGCGGCTATCCCGAAGGCGAGGCCGGTGAGCATGGTGAAGAGGGGGTGGGCGAAGGGGGAGACGACGATGCGGATGAAGAAGGTGCCGGCGGTGAGGGAGTGCAGGCCGGAGTGGCCCATGGACTGGTCCTCGCCGAAGGCGTTGCCGAGATAGAGGATGTTCTCGGTGAAGGCGAAGCCGGTGGCGCTGAGGCCGGCGATGACGAGGCCGTCCGTGATGCCGTCGAAGTCGCGCCGGCGGAAGCGGTAGAGAAGCAGGACGGCGGCGGCCTTGACGGATTCCTCGACCACCGGGGCGACGACGGTCGCGCCCCAGGTCCGGGCGTCGGAGGGGGAAGCGCCGACGATGTTCGTGGCCAGCCAGTCGGTGGCGAAGCCGTTGGCGAGGATCGCGACGAGGGTGGCCGCGCACGCCCCCCAGGCGAAGGCGAACGCGAGATTGCGCCATGGCTCCGGCTCTATCCGGTCCAGCCAGCAGAACGCCGCGATGAGCGGCGGTACGGGGAAGACGGCCAGTCCGAGGCCGACCAGGAAGCCCTCGGTGCCGGTCTGGTGGCGGACGATGGCGAGGATGATCACGCCGGAGAGCGCGAGCAGCGAGGCCACGGTGATTGCGCGCACAGTCCTGCTGCGCCAGGGGGCGGGCCGGCGGCGCGGGTGCGGGTGCAGGGGGAGCCGGGGTGCGTCGGCGTGCGGGTGCGGCTGGTGGGTGTCCGGGTGGGGGTGGGGCGCGTACGCCGGGAGGGGCGGTTGCGGGGGCGGCTGGGACGGGTACACCCATCGACCTTACGGGCCCGGCCGGCGACGGTGACGGGGGCCTTTCCGGCGCCTGGGTGAGGGCCTTTCCGGCCCCTACGGGCGCCGCCGGAACATCAGGTCGTGGACGACGTGCCCCTTGTCCAGCCCCTGCCCCTCGAACTTGGTGAGCGGGCGGAAGTCGGGCCGGGGCGCGTACCCGGGGTGGAGGTTCTCGAGCGTCGGATCGGCGGAGAGGACCTCGAGCATCTGCTCGGCGTACGGCTCCCAGTCGGTGGCGCAGTGCACCAGGGCGCCGGGCGCGAGCCGGGTGGACGCCAGCGCGACGAATTCCGGCTGGATCAGGCGGCGCTTGTGGTGGCGCTTTTTCGGCCAGGGGTCGGGGAAGAAGACGCGCAGGCCGGCGAGGGAGGCGGGGGCGAGCATCTCGCGCAGGAGGATGATCGCGTCGCCGTTCGCGACCCGGATGTTGGACAGACCGTTCCGCTCCGCGAGACCGAGCAGATTGCCCTGGCCGGGAGTGTGCACGTCACAGCCGAGGATGCCGGTGTCCGGGTCGGCGGCGGCCATCTGCGCTGTCGCCTCGCCCATGCCGAAGCCGATCTCCAGGACGACCGGCCGGCCGTCGAAGAACTCGTCCAGATCGATACGGGCGAGCCCGTCGATGTCGCGGCCCCACTTCGGCCACAGGCGGCGCAGCGCATCGGCCTGCGAGGGCGAGACGCGGCTGCGGCGGGGCTGGAAGGAGCGGATCCGGCGTTCATGATGCGAGCCCGCGGGGTCGGCCGCGGGGCCGGTCCCATCGGGGAACATCGGCTCGCCGCGGCGCGGCACGGCAGCCGAGGCGGCGGTGGCACCGAGGCGTGGCGGCTCCTGCGGCGCGGGGCCCGCCGGAGTGGCGGCGGCCGGCGCAGCTGCCTCTGGGCCGTCGGCCTCGGGGGCGTCGTGGGCCGTGGTGACGTCGGTTGCGGGGGTGGCGGGATTCTCGGACACAGTGTGTTGATTCTACGGATGGTGAGGAGCGGCGGGATCCGGCCGCGGCGCCCCACGCCCCTCGGCCCCCATGCCGCTCAGCCCTCCACCGCTCCCAGAACCCTCCGCGCCACCTCCCGCCCGATCGGCAGCGACGCCGTGGCGGCGGGCGACGGGGCGTTCAGTACGTGGACCATGCCCGGCGTTTCCGCGAAGAGGAAGTCGTCGACGAGGGTGCCGTCGGGGAGGACCGCCTGGGCGCGGACGCCGGCCGGGGAGGGGAGGAGGTCCTCCTCCTGGACGGCCGGGAGCAGGCGGCGGACCGCATCGGCGAAGGCATGACGGGAGAGGGAGCGGTGGAGCTCGCCGGCGCCGTAGCGCCAGTGGCGGCGGGCTATCCGCCAGGAGCCGGGGTAGGCGAGGGTGCCGGCGAGGTCGGTGGGGCGGATGGTGCGCCAGTCGTAGCCTTCGCGGGCGAGCGCGGGGACGGCGTTCGGGCCGATGTGGACGCCGCCGTCGATGCCGCGGGTGAGATGGACGCCGAGGAAGGGGAAGGCCGGGTCGGGGACGGGGTAGACCAGGCCGCGGACCAGGGCGGCGCGCTCCGGGGCGAGGGTGAAGTACTCGCCGCGGAACGGGACGATCCGCATGCCGGGGGCGTCGCCGGCCAGCCGGGCGATCCGGTCGCAGTGCAGGCCGGCGCAGTTGACCAGGGCGCGGGCGCGGTGGACCGTCCCGGAGGCCGTACGGACCGCCACCCGGCCGGGGCGGCGGCCGATCGTCGTCACCTCGGCGCCGTACTCGATCCGGGCGCCCGCATCCATGGCGAGCGCGGCGTACCGGCGGGCGACCGCGCCGAAGTCGCACACGCCCGTCGTGCCGACATGGATGGCGGCCAGGCCACGCACCTCGGGTTCGTACTCCGCTATTTGGGTGGGGCCCAGCTCGCGCACCGGCAGGCCGTGTTCGCGGCCGCGCTGGATCAGGCCGTGCAGCCGGGGCAGCTCGCTGCGGTCGGTGGCGACGATCAGCTTGCCGGTGACCTCGTGCGGGATGTCGTGCTCGGCGCAGAACTTGACCATCTCCGCCGAGCCCTGCAGGGCGTAGCGGGCCTTGAGGGAGCCGGGAGGGTAGTAGATGCCGCTGTGGATCACGCCGCTGTTGCGGCCGGTCTGATGGCGGGCGGGCCCGGGCTCCTTCTCCAGCACCACGACGCGCGTGCGCGGTGCGGCACGCGTGATCGCATAGGCCGTAGAGAGTCCGATGATGCCGGCACCGATCACCAGCACGTCGCAGTCGTACGCCGCCACTGCACCTCCCCAACCGGATCACCGCAGGTCCGCCCCTGGCCGGGGACCCACGTGTCATCACCGACGACGTACTCCATCATGACGGTCGCCACTGACAATGCGGCGGGGACGAGCCCCGTGGCGGGGACCGGCCGGGGCCCGGCCGCGAAGGCCGCCCGGACCCGAAGGCCCCGCCCCACCCCTACGCCGGCGCCGCCAGCAGCGGCCGCGCCCGCTCGCGCAGCTCCACCACCCGCGGCTCGTCGCCGTACGGCTCCAGGCGGTGCAGCAGATCGCGCACGTACTCCGTGGTGCGCGCCGAGGAGATCCGGCCGGCCACCTCCACCGCGCGGGTGCCCGCGGCACACGCCGCGTCCAGGTTGCCCGACTCCAGTTCGGCGACCGCGGAGACCACCAGGCGCAGCCCGTGCGAGCGGACGAATTCCTCCGTGGGCCGGGAGAGCGCCTGCTCGGTGAAGCGGCGGACCTGGCGCGGCAGCCGCAGATCGCGGTAGCACTCGGCGGCGTCGGCGGCGAACCGCTCGTAGGAGTAGAAGTCCAGCCAGGAGGGGTCGGGGTCGCCGCTGCGGGAGCGCTCCAGCCAGCCCTCGGAGGCCTTCAGCGCCACCTCGCAGGCGCGCGCCTCGCCCGCCTTGGCCTGCGCCCGCGCCTCCACCAGGCGGAAGAAGCTCATGGTGCGCGCGGTGGCCAGGCCGCGGTTGCGCTCCAGGGCGGCCTGGGCGAGATCGACGCCCTCGTCGGCGAAGCCGCGGTACGTCGCCTGGAGGGACATCGAGGCCAGGACATAGCCGCCCAGGGGGACGTCGGCGGCGGCGCGGGCCAGCCGCAGCGCCTGGATGTAGTACCGCTGCGCGGCCTCCTGCTGGCCCGTGTCGAAGGCCATCCACCCTGCGAGCCGGGTGAGTTCGGAGGTCGCGCCGAAGAGCGCGCGGCCGACCTCGTCGCTGTACGAGGCGAGAAGTAACGGGGCCGCGTCCACCCGCAGGCACTCCGGAACCATCGACGAACGCCAGTCCCCGCCGCCGTACTTGGAGTCCCAGCGGCGCGCGTCCTCGGCCGCCTCGCGCAGCTTGCTGACGTCGCTGTGGCCGACGTGCTGCGGGATCCCGGCGTCGCCGGCCGCCGCCGCGTCCTTGTCGCGGGCCTCGGCCGCCTCGCGTGCCACCGAGCTGTCCGCCGGGGATATCAGCCAGCGCGAGGCCGGCGTCGCATAGGCGCTGACGGCGAACGATCCGGCCAGGCTCTGCCAGATGCCGCCGCCGCCCGCCCGCCGCCCGGCCAGATCAAGTCGGTAGAGCTCGGTCGCGGACCGCACCGCCGCGCCCACATCGCGGGGAAATGCCAGGCCGACCTCGGGCGCCGGGTCCGCGTCCGCCAGTCCGATCTCGTGCAGCGGCACCGGCCGGCCGAGCTTGCTGCCGATCGCGGAGGCGATCAGATGGGGCGCGGCGCCCTGCGGCACCATGCCCTTGGACACCCACCGGGCCACCGACGTCTTGTCGTAGCGAAGCGTCAGTCCGCGCTGCGCCCCGAGGTCGTTGACCCGGCGCGCCAGTCCGGCATTGCTGATACCCGCGAGGGCGAGTACGGTGCCGAGCTTTTCGTTCGGCCCGCGTATATCCCTGGACATGCGCACCCCTCGACACAGCGACAGCCTCCCCGGTACCCCGGGGCATGCGTCCACCCAGAGTAGTTCGCCGGATCCCGACCGTTAAGAGTCGGTGTGCCGGATGGCGAGATTCGTGTTCAAACAGGGGTGCGGGAATTGGCATGTGCTCCGGGTACGTGTGCCCGTGCGCCCGTCCGTGCGCGCTGGCCGCCCTGTGACGGGAGCGCTTTCATGGGTCCTGCGTGGGTTGGCCCGCTGCACTGGATCCAGTGGGCTGGGGGACACCGTCACCTCATTCCCCGCGGGTGGCGGTCCGGTCCGGGAGGCGAAGCCCGCTTCCCGGACCGTCGCGCAGGCCGGCTTCCGGCCGGTCGTGGCACCGGTTGACGCGACGCCCGAACGCGTCAACTGGACTGTACTGTACGGAGTTTGGCCGAAATTCGATGGGTGATGCTTTCACGCCGCGGCCCACTCAAGACCGCCCCGGGGGCCACACGGGGGGCCACCCGGGGCCGACACGCCGCCCGCCCGCACAGTGAAACGCCCGCATACGAGCCCCTCTTCGACCCCTCCGGCGCGCCGCCGCCATGGCAGCATGGTCCGCGCAACACCATGGCGAAAGCTTGGCAATCCGTTGTGCGGGGCGGCCGTTGGCCCCTCGGCGGACGGGGAATCGGGTGGAGGCGGCGATGCGCTGGTTGGTGGGGTGGAGCAGTTCCGCCACGGGACCGGCCACCGGCGGAGCGGGACCGGCCGTCCTCCCCGTCGGCGCCCAACTCCTGTGGGGCGACCCGGATCCGCTGTGGGCCGTCGGCGACTGGCGGCCCGACGAGGTCCGCGTCGTACAGGCCGACCCCGAGACCCGGCTCGCCGTCTTCGGCATCTGCGGCGCCACCAACGACCAGCTGCGCGTCGGCCTGTTCGCGGCCCGCGGCGGCGCGCTGCGCCACCTCACCGCCTGGCCCGGCAGCTACACCGCCGTCGTCCAGGTAGGACGGCGGATCACCGTCACCGGCGACCTGGCCGGCGCCCGCCCCGTCTTCCACACCGCCTGGGCCGGTGGCACCGCCTACGCCACCGCCGCCCTCCCGCTCGCCGACCTCATAGAGGCCAGCCTCGACGTCGGCCATCTCGCCGCGCTGCTGGCCTGCCCGGACGCCCCCGAGGCGCTCGGCGCCGGCACACCGTACGAAGGCGTCCGCCGCATCCCGCCCGGCCACGCCCTGGTGCTGCGTGGCGGTGCCCGCGACATCGCCTCGTACGAGCCGACCGCCTCGCTCGCCGTCGCCGCGCCCCAGATCGCCCCGGAACAGGCCGTGGACGGCGTCCGAGAGGCGCTGATCGAGGCCGTCCGCACCCGGCTTTCCGGCCCGCGCCACGCCCCCGATCCGGACGGTCCGGACGGCCTCGACCCCGGCCCGGTGCCCGGCATGGGACCGGCCGAGCGGCGGGCCGCGCGCGGCGCACCGGCCCCCGGCATCGGCGCCGACCTCTCCGGCGGCAGCGCCTCCGGAACCCTCGCCCTGCTCGCCGCCGGCCTGCCCGGGCAGCCCGGCACGCTCAACGGCCACGGCGAACGCCTGCTCGCCGTCACGTTCAACGACCGTGCCACCAACGGCGGCCAGGACCACCGCGAGGCCGAGCTGGAACGCGCCCGCAGCATCGCCGACAACCCGCGGCTGCGTCATGTCGTCGTCGCCGCGGGCGAAGAGGCCCTCCCGTACGCCGACCTCGCATCCGGACCGCTCACCGACGAGCCCGGCCCCTCCCTCACCGACGCCGCCCGGCACCGCCGGCGGCTGCTCGCGGGCAGCGCGGACCACTTCGTCGGGCATGGTGCCCGCCAGGTCCTCGATGCCCATCCGGCGCGCCTCGCCGACCTCCTCATGGACCGCCGGCGCCGTCATCTGCTGCGCCCGGTCACCGCGCTGGCCAAGGCCGACGGCCCCTCAGCCCAGTCCGTCCTCGTCCCCTTCACCGTCTACCGCGCCGCCCGCAAGCTCGCCCGTACGCCCTACGGCGAGGGCATCGCCGATACGGCGCGCCGCCTCCTGGAGCGGCAGTTCGCCGACGAACCGGTGGCCGGCGGCGCGGTCGACGCCTCCCTCGCCGCCCTCGCCTGGTGCCGCCCCGGGCCGGCCGCGCGCTGGCTCACCGGGGAGGCGCTGGCCCAGGTGTCGGTACGCCTCGGGGACGCGGCGACCCGCTCGCCCGCCATCGGCCGGCCCGGCGAGCGGCGCGCCCGTGCGGCACTGATCCGCCAGGCCGCCGACCACCGCGTCTTCGAGCAGGCCGCCGAGGTCCGCAATCAGCGGCTGCACGCGCCCTTTCTCGACAACCAGGTCGTGCTCGCCTGCCGCGCCCTGCCGGACACCCTGCGGGTGCAGCCGGGGGCGCGGGCGGCGGTGCTGCGTTCGGTGCTCTCCGGCGCCGGTGTGCGGGACCTGCCGCCCGGGTGGGGCGCCACCTCGCACCTCACCCATGCGGCCGCGGTACGGGCCGGGTTGCGCAACGCCGTCGGCGAACTGGTCGGGCTCTTCGACACACCGCTGCTCGCCGACGCGGGGCTGGTGGAGGCGCGGGTGGTGCGCAAGGCGCTGCGAGCGGCGGTCGAAGGCGAGCCGCTCCCGTTGGACGGGCTCGCCGAGCTGGTCTCCACGGAGCTGTGGCTGCGGCGGCTGCTGGCACGACGGGGCACGTGCTGGACGGGCGCGGCGGCGCGGCAGCGGGCACTCGCGGGGGGCGTGGTGCCCCGCGCGAGGCTGTGAGCGGGCCGCCGCGCAGCTACCGCACGGACGCCGCCGATCGTGGTTTCACGTGAAACACGGCCCTCGGCGCCGGATCGGCGCCCCGGCGCCCAGCTCCCCCGTCACCGGCAACTGATGACCGACCGCGCCCAGTCCCCCAGCGCCACCACATCGCCGGGCGACGTCGGCTCGACGACCAGCCGCAGCGTCCTACGGCCCGTCAGCGGGACATGCACCGGCACCGCAGGCTCCCCGCCGTGCACCACACCGGACCGCCACAGCAGCGTTCCGTCCGCGTACACGGAGAACCGCAGCGCACCCAGCCCCAGGCTCAGATCGTCGACACCCGCGACCGCGTCGTACGCGCTGCACTGCCGGTTGAGGTCGATCAGCACCGAGGACGGTCCGTGCACACTCACGCCGTGCTCGTACGTCGTGCCGTCGATCCTGGGGCTCTGCCGCTGCCACAGCCAGCTGCTCCCGAACATCCGCACCTCCGGCTCGGTGCCATCGCCGACGGCGTCGTACGACAGCGAGTTGAGGCGGTACGGAGCCGACGGGGACGGCTCCGGGGGCGGCGGTGTCGGGGTGGGCTTCGGCGGGGCCGGCGTCGGAGTCGAAGGGGGCGTGGGGGCCGGCTCCGGAGGCTTCGGAGCAGGCGTCGGTGTCGGCGTGGGTGTGGGAGTGGGCTGCGGCGACGGTGCGTGCCCGGCGGCGGGCGGGAGCGGCTTCGACGAGGGCTCCGGTGGCTTGGGGGACGGCGTCCGCGGCGCGGCGGGCGCCGGGCGGTGCGGCTTGGCCTGCGGCTTCGGCGACAGCTGCGGGGAGCCGGTCAGCGCCAGCGCGAGCGCCGCGCCCGCCACCACCGCCACCCCGACCCCGATGCCGACCTTGACCGGTGCGCCCAGCCCCTCGCTCAGCGCGGCCGAGCCCGCCGCGCCGGAAGAGGCACCGGAGGCCGCACCGGATCCGGCCCCCGAGGCGGCCGCGGCCGCACCGGCCCCCACCGCCGCACCCGCACCCGCGGCCCCCGCCACCGCGGCCGCCGCCTTGACGGCGTACCCCGCGGCGAACCAGCCGATGACCGCGACCGGCAGCAGCGCCCCGATGCGCTCATTGACGTCCGCAACCTCCAACGCGGCCGTACGGCACCGCGCGCACGCGTCCAGATGCTTGCGCAGCCCCCGCTCGGCCCGCATCCGCAGCCCGCCCCGGGCGTACGCGCCGAGCCGGTCGGCGTACCGGGCGCAGTCGCCGCCCGCGGTCAGCGACTGGCTGACATGCGCCTGCAGATACGCCTGCCTGAGGCCCTCGCGGGCGCGGTGCGCAAGGACGGCGGTGGCGTTCGCGGTCAGCCCGAGCAGCGGCGCGACCTCGCTCGGCGACTCGTCCTCGATCGTGGTGTGCCACAGCACCGTCTGATAGCGCTCCGGCAGACTGCGGAACGCCTGCATCGCCATCGACTGCTCGGCCTCATGCATGGCCTGGACATCGGCGCCCAGGTCCAGCGTGTCGTCATCCATCGACGACCCGGCCGCGGACACCGCGAACACCGCGAAGTCCTCGACCAGTTGCTCCCGTCTCTGGGTCTTCGCCCAGGCCGCGGCGACCCGCCGGACCGTCGTCAGGAGATAGGCGCGCACCGCGGAATCCGGTCCCGCGCCACCGCGCACCGCCTGCAGCGTGCGCGCGAAGACCTCGCCGGTCAGATCCTCCGCGGTGTGGGTGTCCCGGCAGCAGCTGCGCGCATAGCGCCGCACCGCCTCGGCATGCCGGCGGTACATCTCCTCGTACGCGCTGTCGTCGCCGGCCCGCATATCGGCGATCAACTGACCGTCGGAAGGCGGGAGCCCGGCGGCCTCTCCGCTGTCCGGATCGCTTGCGAACCCTCCGGCCGGCCCGCGCCCACCGGAGCGGTCGCGCTGCGCCGGAACCCCGCGTTCGGCGCTCTCGGCACGGTCGTAGCGCTCATCGCCACGGTCCACCGGGGGAGTCGCACCCAAGGGCCCGCTCTGCCCGGGGACCTGCGGCGGAGCCGATCCGCGCCCCGCCTCGCCGCCGCGCCGCTCGTCCCGCCCGTCAACACCCATCGCCGAGGCCCCCGAACACGCCGTCACACCGGAACACCGCGCAAGCGTGCCACACCGGGCCCCCGCACTTCAGGGTCCCGGCGGGCAACCACTCATCCGAGGATCGTTCTTGTACGACCGCACTAGCGTTCACCCGTACGGGGCGGCCGCCATCGGAACGTACGGACGACACCGCACCGGCCGCCGGACCCACCCGGCGCCCCCGTCCGACGAGGGCGCCCGGACGGATCCGGTCGCGGGCACTCAGCCGACGGGGCGCGAGCGCAGCCCCTCCAGCAGGATCTCCAGCAGCCGCGCGGCCGCGGCCTGCTGCTGGCCGGGATCGGGCAGCGACGGCGCGCCCGTGGCGATCACCAGCAGGATGTCGGCGACCGTCACATCGGCCCGCAGCTCACCGGCCGTCTTCGCGCGCTCCACCAGCCGCCCGACGACCTCCAGCAGCGCCTGGGCACCGGCCGTCTCCTCGACGGCGTCCGCCCCGCCCTCCGGGACCTCCGCGGCGGCGGCCGGCTCGCCCCGCTCGCCCTCCGGAGCGCCGCGCTGGGCGACCACCCGCAGAGCTCCGTCCGTGCCGTCCGCGTCCGCGGCCACCCGCTGCTGCGGCACCCGCGCCTCGGCAAGCTCACCGGCCGGCCGCTCGGCGTCCGCGCTCACCCGCAGAATGCTCGGCGGCAGCAGCCGCCCGGCACCCGAAGCGACCGAGGTCCGCAGGAACCTCGAGAGCGCCGACCACGCGTCGTCCTCCTGGCCGAGCGCCGTCCGCGCCTGGTCCGTCAGCCGCGAGGTCTCCTCCTCGGCTATCCGCCTGACCAGGACGTCCTTGCTCGGGAACCGCCGGTAGACGGTGCCGACGCCGACCCGGGCCCGCCGCGCCACGTCCTCCATCGGCGCGCCGTATCCCAGCTCCCCGAACACCTCGCGCGCGGCGCGCAGGACGTGTTCCAGATTGCGCTGTGCATCCACCCGCAGCGGCGTGCTCCGGCCGGCGGCGCCCAGGCCGACACCGGCCTTGGTGCCGTGCCCCCCGTTGCCGTTGCCGTTACTGCTCGCGATGCCGTTCCCATTGCTGTGGCCGTTGGTCCCGCCGCTGTCGGACGCGCTGTCCGCGGTGGCGACGGCTGTCGGCCAATGAGAGCCCTCAATATGCATAGTGATTCCCCCGGTAATGACGTCTCCCCCCGGAGACTCCCCGCCCTGTTGGTCGGGGCGTACCGACGAGAGGGTGCACCCCAACGAGATACGAACATAGTTGAGCCCGGGTCAAGAATGAAGGGGGTGTTCCGCACACTGCGCCCCCCGATCGGCCCAAGGGGCCGGATCCGCCCCGATTGCGTACCCGTCCTCAACCCGCCACGCGCCCTCTGACCTGCGCACCTTGCCGAGCGTCCGCGGAAGATGACCGTCCGCCGCGTCATCCGCCCCCGGTCATACATTTCGACGAGCCTGTGGACAAAGCCGTTCCTGGGGTGCGTCATGGAACAGTGGTGTCGGCTCGACCTCGCGAGGAGAACCTCTGTGACGGCAGTGTCTTCCAACGAAGTGGCGCGCATTCTCGTGGTCGGTGGCGGTTACGTCGGGATGTACACCGCCCTGCGGCTCCAGCAGAAGCTGAAGCAGGAACTGCGGCAGGGCACCGTCGAGATCGTTGTGGTCGATCCCGAGCCGTACATGACATACCAGCCATTTCTGCCCGAGGCCGCGGCCGGTTCCATCTCCCCGCGCCATGTCGTCGTACCGCTGCGCCGGGTGCTGCCCCACTGCCATGTCGTCATCGGCGAGGTCACGGCCATCGACCACGACGAGCGTAAGGCCGTCATCACGACCCTGGCCGCCGAGGAAACCGGCGAGGGCGCGATCCAAGTGGCGTACGACGAACTGATCCTCGCGCCCGGCTCGATCTCCCGCACCCTCCCCATCCCGGGACTCGCCGACGTCGGCATCGGCTTCAAGACCGTCGAAGAGGCCATCGGCCTGCGCAACCACGTCCTCGAACAGCTCGACATCGCCTCCTCCACCCGCAACCCCGAGATCCGCGACGCGGCGCTGACCTTCGTCTTCGTCGGCGGGGGCTACGCGGGCGTGGAGGCGCTGGCCGAACTGGAGGACATGGCCCGCTACGCCGTTCGCTACTACCACAACGTCCAGCCCGAGGACATGAAGTGGATCCTGGTGGAGGCGACCGACCACATCCTGCCCGAGGTGGGCCCCGAACTGGGCCGGTACGCCGTACGTGAGCTGCGCTCCCGCAATATCGACGTCCGGCTGGAGACCCGGCTGGAATCCTGCGAGAACCGCGTCGCCGTCCTCAGCGACGGCGCCCGCTTCCCCAACCGGACCCTGGTGTGGACCGCCGGCGTCAAACCGCACCCCATCCTGGCCGCGGCCAAAATGCCGCTGAACGGCCACGGCCGCCTCAAGTGCACCGCCGCACTCCAGGTGGACGGCGTCGCACACGCCTGGTCCGCCGGTGACGCGGCCGCCGTGCCCGATCTGACGGCCGACCCGCCCGCCGAGCCCGACGAGCCCCGCGTGACCTGCGCGCCCAACGCACAGCACGCCGTCCGCCAATCCCGGGTGCTCGCCGAGAACATCGTGGCGACCCTGCGCGGCGGCCCGATCGAGAACTACGCGCACAAATACTCCGGGTCGGTGGCCTCGCTCGGCCTGCACAAGGGCGTCGCGTATGTCTACGGGCGCAAGCTGAAGGGCTACCCGGCGTGGTTCATGCACCGCGCCTACCACCTCAGCCGGATGCCCACCTTCAACCGCAAGGCGCGGGTGCTCGCCGAATGGATCCTCGCCGGCCTGTTCAAACGGGAGATCGTCTCGCTCGGCTCGCTGGAGAACCCGCGCGGCGAGTTCGAACTCGCCGCGGGCACCGGCCGGCACAACGAAGCCAGTTGATCGACCCCCTCCACCAAGGGAGTTGACATCGCATCAGTCAAGGGGCGCCCGGATGCACCGCAACCCGGATCTCCACGCCGAGCCCCCGACGTCTGACGGATGTCAGTCCGGTCGGCCACACTGGACGTGTGACCATGGGTGGGCTCGTATCTGCAAAGAGTGACAATCACGAGGATTCTGGACGTTTGCTGCATTCCGCGAGAGGGCGCCGAGGGTGCCCCCAGCCGACACTCCACCGGCCCCCGGCCGGGCGGAGCCTAGGGGAGTCCCCTCATGCCGACGGCCCGATCCCGCGCGACGACGCGAAGTAAGAGGTACCCCTCCGTGATCTTCACGCGCTGGAGCGCCAAGCTCCCCGGCACACAGCGGCGCACCGCCGCGCGATCCAACCGCGCCGCGCCACCAGCCGGACCCGCCGCGCCGACGCCGTCCGCCACGCCCCCAGGAGAGGGCGACCCGCCGGCCACCTCCGGTACGGGCTCCGTCCCCGCCGCCCGCGCCGAATCGGCCTCCCCCGAGGGACCGGCCCCGGCGGCCGCGCCCCCCACCGTCGACGCGCTGTCCGTGCACGACATCCTCGGCACCATCCCCGCCCTGGTCGCCGTCGTCTACGGCCCCGAGCACCGCATCGCCTACGTCAACGGCGCCTACGCCGCCGTCTTCGGCCCCCGCCCCGCCGGCCACACCGCCCGCGAGGCCCTCCCCGAGCTCACCGAACTGGGCCTGCTCCCGCTCATGGACCAGGTGCTGCGCAGCGGCAAGCCCCGCACGGTCAAATCGCGCCGGGTCCCCGGCGGCGCCGGCCCGGACCGTACCCGCGACGGCTACTACACCTTCACCTGCACCCCGATCGAGGTCGCCGCCAGCGGCCCGGCCCCCGACCCCGAGGTCGCCTGCATCGCCCCCCACAAAGGCGTGCTGGTCTTCGGCGCGGATGTCACGGATCAGATCGAGTCCGCCGAGCGTCTGCGCGTCAGTGAGGCCCGTCAGCGGGAGGCCGCGGTCACGCTCCAGCGTTCGCTGCTGCCGCAGGAGCTGGAGCAGCCGGACGATCTGCGGGTGGCCGCCACGTACCAGCCGGGCGGTACGGATGCGGCGGTCGGCGGTGACTGGTACGACGTGATCACGCTCGGTGCCGGCCGCACGGCCCTGGTCATCGGGGACGTGATGGGCCGGGGGGTGCGCGCCGCCGCCGTCATGGGCCAGCTGCGCACCGCCGTACGGGCTTACGCGCGCCTGGACCTTCCGCCGCACGAGGTGCTCCAGCTGCTGGACGGTCTGGCCGCCGAGATCGACGCCAGCCAGATCGCCACCTGCGTCTACGCCGTCCACGACCCCAACGAGGGCCGCCTGGTCTACGCCTCGGCCGGCCATCTGCCCATCCTGGTCCGCGACGCCGACGGCTCCGTCCGCCGCGCCGCCGAGCCCACCGGGCCCCCGCTCGGCACCGGCGGCTGGCTGCACACCTCCGGCTCCGTCCCCCTCGGCCCCGGCTGCAGCGCCGTCCTCTACACCGACGGGCTCGTCGAACGCCGCGACAAGGACATCGATCACGGCGTGGAAGCCCTGGAGGCCGCCTTCGCGGGCGCGACCGGCGCCCCCGACATCGTCTGCGACCGCCTCCTGCGCGCCCTCGGCATCACCGCCACCCACGACGACGACGTCGCGATCCTCGTCCTCCAGCACCCCGAGCGCACCGGCCACGACGCCGAGCTGTTCCACAACGCCGCCCTCGAACTCCATGGCGGCACCGAAGCGGCGCCCCGCGCCCGCGCCTTCGCCTCCGGAGTCCTGGCCTCCTGGCGCTTCTCGCCGGAACTCCACGACCTCGGCGTCCTGGCGGCCAGCGAACTCGTCGCCAACTCCCTCCAGCACGGCACACCCCCCATGCGCCTCCGCCTCCGCCGCACCGACCGCCGACTGATCATCGAGGTCACCGACGGCGACGACCACCTCCCCCGCCGCCGCCGCGCAGAACCGGCCGACGAGGCCGGCCGCGGCATCTCCATCGTCGCGACCATCGCCTCGTCCTGGGGCTCCCGCCGCACTCCCGGCGGCGGAAAGGCCGTCTGGTGCGAATTCGCGCTGCCTCGCGGCTAACGCCGGAGCCGGTTCACGCGGCCGCGGCCACCGGCTCCGACCGCGGCGCGGGAACCGCCGCCACGAGCCGATGCGGATTGTCCTGCACCGGCCGCAACATCCGCCCCAGCCGCAACGACAACACCGTGATCCCCAGCGCACACACCACCAGCATTCCGATGTACGCCATGTACATCCCATGCCCCACCATCAACGCACCCACCGCCGGCCCAATGGCCAACGCCAGCTGCTTGACCAGCGCAAACGCCGAGTTGTACTGACCTATCAGCGAGGTCGGCGCCAGATCGGCCACCAACGGAGCCACCGTCGGCGACAACATCGACTCACCTATCCCGAACAACGCATAGGTCGAGATCAGCAGCGTCGTCGCCACGACCGGCGCACCGTGCACCAGCCCGGACACCCCGGCGGCTATCCACGCCACGGTCCAGATCATCCCGACAAGCGCCATCACCCGACTGCGCCGCCGCCGCTCGACCAGCTTCAGCACCACGAACTGCGCCACCACGATCGCCGCCGTATTGGCCGCCAGCGCAATACCGAGCGTGGCCGGCGCGATCCGGGTGACTTCGGTGGCGTACGCCGCCAGCCCCGACTCGAACTGCCCGTAGCAGGCAAAGAACAGCACGAACCCCAGCACGCACAGCCACACCATCCGACGGTCCCCGAACAGCGCGCGCCACGCCCCCTTGGGCCGCTCCTCGGTCGGCACCGCATCCTCGACCTTCGGCGCCTGCGGCAGCCGTACGGAAGCAATGGCGGCACCCAGCACCAGGAACATCACGGCCTCGATGGCGAACAGCCGCACAAAGCTCGACGGGTGCGCGGCGTCGACCAACAACCCGCCGACCAGCCCGCCGACACCCAGCCCCAGGTTGTTCAGAAAGAACTGGGTCGCGAACGCCCGCGACCGGGTCAGCGTCGTCGAGCACCACACGATCATCGTCGCGAGCGCCGGCTGTATCACCGCGATTCCCGCACCGAGCGCCACGGCCGAGGCGATGACCAACGGCACCGTCGCCGACAGCCCCAGCCCCAGCGCCCCGATGGCGGCCGAGACCGTGCCGACGATGGCCACCGGCAGCGGACCCCGCCGGTCGATCACCCGACCGGTCAACGGCAGCACGACCAGCGCGGCCACGGCCAGCACGGCCAGCACCACACCGGCCGTATTCGCACCGAGGTCCCGCACCTTCGCCACATAGACGTACAGATACGGAACCGTGAAGCCGTTACCGAACGCACTCAGCGCGTTCCCCAGCTGGATCCGGCGCAACGCGGCGCCCATCGCGGTGGTCACACTCACCTACCTAGGTCAGGTCAAAAGACGAACAAGAGGTACGAACCCAGGAGCCGAGGCCGACCACGGCAGGACCGGACAGTCACGCCTTGAAGACTTCAACTCTAAAGTTCGAAGCTAAAGACTACACAAGGAAGGACTTCGACGCCAATGACTTTCGTGTCATACTGCGCCGCATGCCTGAGCCCTCAGATGCGGCGCCCGACGCGACCGAGCCGAGCCTCGAGGAACAGATCGCGGCCTACCAGCGCGAGTTCCAGGCCCTCGACCCCCAGGTCGAGCAGGTCGTTTCCGCACTTCAGCGCCTCAACCGGCGGATGAACGTCGCGTACGGACGCCAGACGGCGACCCTCGGCCTGAGCAACGCCGAATGGGAGGTCCTCAAGGCCCTCGTGGTCTCCGGGGCTCCCTACCGATTGGGCCCCGGCGAACTCGCCAAACGCCTCGGCCTCACGCCGGCCGCCATGACGCACCGCATCGACCGCATGGCGAGCGAAGGCCTGGTCACGCGAGAGCGCGACGAGAACAACCGGGTCCGCGTGATCGTCGAGCTGACCGACGAAGGCCGAGAGAAGTGGCTGGAGGCCATGCGCCTGGCAACGGTCTTCGAGGAGGACCTCCTCCAGGACCTCTCGAACGACGACCGCCACCGCCTCGGCGAGGTCCTGACACGGCTCCTGCGCCGCGTGGAGGACGCCCAACCGGACGCCGAAGGCCGCCTGAACGACCTCGGCTGACCCAAGTTGACACGCCCCTGCCCCATCCGTAGTGTTCTCCGAGTTGCCACACAGCCGTAACGGTTCTGCGGCAGCCATCCCGCCGCTTCGCGGCACACCACTACTGCACGGCCCCTCACCGGGAACGATTTCGGCATGCCGGAATTCGGACCGGGACTCGATTA
>NZ_JBITYA010000020.1:0-69953 GCF_044544985.1 Streptomyces sp. NPDC053427
GCCGTTGCGCCTGCGGCGGGCGTGGGTTTGTCGGGAGCGGTGCCGGCCCTACACGGCTCCGCCGCTACGGTCCGTCCCCTCCCGTGGGTGGGTGGGAGGGGTCGATGGGGGCGGGCGTGGAGTTGTCCGTTCACCATGACCGGTCCACAAGAGACACCTGACCACGTACGTACACCCCCACCGTCTTCTCTCCACCCTCAACGGGGAGGTGCCGGGTCGTAGCGGCGGAGCCGTGTAGGCCTGGTGCCGCTGCCGAACGGCCCCGCGCAGCGGCACCAGCCCGCCGCAGGCGCTACGGAGAGAAAGCCCCACGGCGGGACGGCCGACAACGTGGGGCCCAGGCGAAGCCCCACGGCGGGACGGCCGACAACGTGGGGAGAAGACTCAGCGCGCCGCACCCCGCCGGGCCCGGAAGAGGAAATCCGCCACCCGGGCCCGGTCCGGGTCGGCCGGCAGGGGTGAGCCGGACACCGCCGCCGCGGCCTCCTCCGACAGTGTGGCCATCCGCCGCTCGACAACGGGCCAGGGGACCTCGCCCCGCCTGACCGCCAGCAGCTCCTCGCGGGCTTCGCCGACGTCCGGTGTGAGGACGCCCGTACGCAGCAGATCGCGCGAGCTCGCCAGCAGGCGCAGCAGATGCATGGCGTGCTTCCACCGGGGCGCCCCGCGCTGCCGTACGTCGGCCTGCAACTGCTTGAGCTGGCCGGCGGCGTAACCGGCGAAGGTGCGATGCGCCTGCCGGGAGAGAAACGCGCCGCGCAGCGCGAGCAGCTCCCGGCCGGTGGCGTCGACGCGCTCCACGAACGGGGAGTGCAGGCACTCCAGGATGTTCGGGTTCGCGCGCAGGCCCAGCTCGCAGAACCGCTCCAGCTCCCAGGAGAACTCCTCCTCGCGCGGCCCCTCCACATGCGTCGGCGGCTTCTCGAAGCGCCAGAAGAGAGGGGTGGGGGCGAGATAGACACCCCGCCGGTCGGTGTCGCTGTCCTCCGTCGCCAGCCCGAAGGCGCGCGAGCCCATCACGCAGGCGTACACGGTGTGTTCGGCAACCAGCTCATGGCCCGTGGGATCGGTCGGCATGCGGGCGATTGTCGCTGGCCGGGGCGGCGGCTGTCACCGGATTTGAGGCGCTGGGCGCACGGCTGTCGGTGCCGCTGGTTACGCTGAGCAGTGCGTACGCAATCGCGTACGCAGGCGCATACGCAGCGGCGTACGCGGCACAGGACGCAGGGAGCGGTGACGTGGCGGTACGAGCGGTCCGGGGGGCCGTCCAGCTGGAACGGGACGACGCGCAGCACATGCGGGAGCAGGTCGCCGAGCTGCTCCTCGCCGTCCTGGAGCGCAACGACCTGGAGCTGGACGACCTCATCAGCGTGTGGTTCACCGCCACCCCCGATCTGCACAGCGACTTCCCGGCGGCCGCCGCACGCAGCATCGGGATCACCGATGTGCCGCTGATCTGCGCCCAGGAGCTGGACGTGACCGGCGCCATGGAGCGGGTGGTGCGGGTGCTCGCCCATGTCGAGACCGGGCTGTCCAAGGCCGGGATCGCCCATGTCTACCTCGGCGCGGCCGGGGCGCTGCGGAAGGACATTGCCCAGTGAGGACCGCACTCGTCATCGGAACGGGCCTGATCGGCACGTCGGCCGCGCTCGCGCTGAACGCCCGCGGCGTCCAGGTCTACCTCGAGGACCACGACCAGGCGCAGGCCCTGACGGCCGCCGCCCTGGGCGCGGGCACTGCGGAGGCGCCGCCCGGCCCGGTCGATCTGGCCGTGGTGGCGGTGCCGCCCGCCCATGTCGCGGCGGCGCTGGCCGGCGCCATCGAGCGCGGCGCGGCCCGCGCGTACATCGACGTCGCCAGCGTCAAGGGCGGCCCGCGCCGCGAGCTGCAGGCGCTGGGCTGCGACCTGACCGGCTACCTCGGCACCCACCCGATGGCGGGCAAGGAGCGCTCCGGCCCGCTGGCCGCCACCGCCGACCTCTTCGAGGGCCGGCCCTGGGTGCTCACCCCGACCCGCGACGGCGACACCGAGGTCCTCAACCTCGCCCTGGAGCTGGTGGCGCTGTGCCGGGCCGTCCCGGTGGTCATGGACGCCGACGCCCACGACCGCGCCGTCGCCCTGGTCTCCCACACCCCGCAGCTGCTCTCCAGCCTGGTCGCCGCCCGCCTCAAGGGCGCCGACGAGACCGCGGTGCGGCTGTGCGGCCAGGGCATCCGGGATGTGACGCGGATCGCGGCCTCGGACCCGGCGATGTGGATCGACATCCTGTCCGCCAATCCGGGCCCGGTCGCCGATGTGCTGGCCGAGGTCGCCGCCGACCTGGACGAGACCGTACGGTCGCTGCGCGCCCTGGAATCCGCCGACGAGGACAAGCGCGGCGTGGGCGCCGGGGGCATCGAGGACGTGCTGCGCCGCGGCAACGCCGGGCGCGAGCGGGTGCCGGGCAAGCACGGCGCCGCCCCCGCCGCGTACGAGACCGTCGCCGTGTACATCGGTGACCAGCCGGGCGAGCTGGCCCGGATCTTCGCCGACGCCGGCCGGGCCGGGGTCAACATCGAGGACGTCCGCATCGAGCACGCCACCGGTCAGCAGGCCGGTTTCATCCAGCTCACGGTCGAGCCGGCCGCGGTGCCGGGGCTGACCGCCGAGCTGCGGGAGCGGGGCTGGTCGATCCGGCAGTGAGACCGTGGACGGGGCGGTGCGGGTGAGCCAGTAACCTTGTCCGAGGCCTTCGTGGGCCTTGGACCTCCGCCCCGTGCACAGGAAAGGTGTTCGTCACCGTGGAAACCGCCACCCGGACCGCCCCGGCAGCAGTGATTGTCGCCATCGACGGCCCCGCAGGCACGGGCAAGTCCAGCACGTCCAAGGCCGTCGCCGCCAAGCTGGGGCTCGGCTACCTCGACACCGGCGCCCAGTACCGCGCGATCACGTGGTGGATGCTGACCAACGGCATCGATGTGAACGACGCCACCGCCGTCGCCGACGCCGCCGCCAAGCCCCACATCGTCTCCGGTACGGACCCGGCCGCCCCGACCATCGCGGTCGACGGCCTGGATGCCGCGGGCCCGATCCGTACCCAGGAGGTCACCGCCGCGGTCAGCGCCGTCAGCGCGGTCCCCGAGGTGCGCGCCCGGATCACCGACCTCCAGCGCACCATCGCCGCCGAGGCCCCCAGCGGCATCGTGGTCGAGGGCCGCGACATCGGCATAACGGTCCTGCCGGACGCCGACCTCAAGGTCTTCCTCACCGCCTCCGCCGAGGCCCGCGCGGCACGCCGCAGCGGCGAGCTCAAGGGCAAGGAGGCCACCGACCTGGCCGCCACCCGCGAGGCGCTGATCAAGCGGGACGCCGCCGACTCCTCCCGCAAGACCTCCCCGCTGGCCAAGGCCGACGACGCGGTCGAGGTGGACACCACCGAGCTGACCCTGGAGCAGGTCATCGAGTGCGTGGTCACCCTCATCGAGGGCGCGAGCGCCGCAAAGGCGGGGCTCGCCCCGTGACCGACAGCGGCAAGGCCCCGAGCCCGGCCGGTGCCGCGGTCGGCCGGCGGATCGGCATCGGCCTGATGTACGGGCTGTGGCGGCCGCGGGTGCTGGGCGCCTGGCGGGTTCCGTCCGCCGGTCCGGTGATCCTCGCCGTCAACCACTCGCACGGCCTCGACGGGCCGATGCTGATGGGCACCGCGCCGCGGCCGGTGCACTTCCTGATCAAGAAGGAAGCTTTCGTCGGCCCGCTGGACCCCTTCCTGCGGGGTATCGGCCAGCTGAAGGTGGACCGCAGCACCGCCGACCGCAAGGCGATCACCGACGCGCTCGGGGTGCTGGAGCGCGGCGGGGTGCTGGGGATCTTCCCCGAAGGCACCCGCGGCGAGGGGGACTTCGCGTCGCTGCGGGCCGGGCTGGCGTACTTCGCGGTGCGCTCCGGCGCCCCGGTCGTGCCCGTCGCGGTGCTCGGCAGCACCGACCGCAGGAGCCGGCTGACCCCGGCCGTACCGCCGCTGCGCGGCCGCGTCGACGTCGTCTTCGGTGACGCCTTCGAAGCGGGCGACGGCAGCGGGCGGCGCACCCGTAAGGCGCTGGACGAGGCGACCGTACGGATCCAGGAGCGGCTGACCGCCCACCTGGCACAGGCCAGGCGCCTGACCGGGCGCTGACCCAAACTTGAGTAGTGGGCCGTGTACGAACGGCCCACCGATGATGAACGAGGAACGGACTTCATGAACGACCAGATCCACACCGGCGACGAGCACGGTGCGCTTGGCGACGCCGAGTACGCGGAGTTCATGGAGCTCGCCGCGGAAGAGGGCTTCGACCTCCAGGAGGTCGGGGGCGACATCGCGGCGGCGGGTCACGGCCCGCTGCCCGTCCTCGCCGTCATCGGCCGCCCCAATGTCGGCAAGTCGACCCTGGTGAACCGCATCATCGGCCGCCGCGAGGCGGTCGTCGAGGACAAGCCGGGCGTCACCCGCGACCGCGTCACCTACGAGGCCGACTGGAACGGCCGCCGCTTCAAGGTCGTCGACACCGGCGGCTGGGAGCAGGACGTCCTCGGCATCGACGCCTCCGTCGCGATGCAGGCCGAGTTCGCCATCGATGCAGCCGACGCGGTCGTCTTCGTCGTCGACTCCAAGGTCGGCGCGACCGACACCGACGAGGCCGTCGTCAAGCTGCTGCGCCGCTCCGGCAAGCCCGTCGTGCTGGTCGCCAACAAGGTCGACGGCGCCTCCGGCGAGGCCGACGCGGCCATGCTGTGGTCGCTGGGCCTGGGCGAGCCGCACCCCATCTCCGCGCTGCACGGCCGCGGCACCGGCGACATGCTGGACGCCGCCCTGGAGGCGCTGCCCGAGGCGCCCGCGCAGACCTTCGGCGCGGCCGTCGGCGGCCCCCGCCGGATCGCGCTGATCGGCCGCCCGAACGTCGGCAAGTCCTCGCTGCTGAACAAGGTCGCCGGCGAGGAGCGGGTGGTCGTCAACGAGATCGCCGGCACCACCCGCGACCCGGTCGACGAGATGATCGAACTCGGCGGCAAGACCTGGAAGTTCGTGGACACCGCCGGCATCCGCCGCCGGGTGCACCTCCAGGAAGGCGCCGACTACTACGCCTCGCTGCGCACCGCAGCCGCCGTGGAGAAGGCCGAGGTCGCGGTCGTCCTGATCGACGCCAGCGAGTCCATCAGCGTCCAGGACCAGCGGATCATCACGATGGCCGTGGAGGCCGGGCGCGCCCTGGTCATCGCGTACAACAAGTGGGACACCCTCGACGAAGAGCGCCGCTTCTACCTGGAGCGGGAGATCGAGCGGGACCTCGTCCAGATCCCGTGGGCGATGCGGGTCAACGTCTCCGCGCGCACCGGCCGCCACATGGAGAAGCTGGTCCCCGCGATCGAGACCGCGCTGGCCGGCTGGGAGACCCGGATCCCCACGGGGCGGCTGAACGCCTTCCTCGGCGAGATCGTGGCCTCCCACCCGCACCCGATCCGCGGCGGCAAGCAGCCCCGCATCCTCTTCGGCACCCAGGCCGGCACGAAGCCGCCGCGCTTCGTCCTGTTCGCCTCCGGCTTCCTGGAGGCGGGCTACCGCCGCTTCGTCGAGCGACGGCTGCGCGAGGAGTTCGGCTTCGACGGGACGCCGATCCACATCTCGGTGCGGGTGCGCGAGAAGCGCGGCGCCAAGAAGAAGTAGCGGCGCCGAGGGAACGGGGCGGCGGCGGCCGGCCGGGGGTGCTCAGCGCCCCTGCGACCGGGCGTCCCGCTGTCCCGGTGGCAGCGCCGCCGGGACGTGCCCCCGAGGGTGGTACGGCTGCCGCCCCACGACCTCCCAGTGGCCCGTCGACGCCGTCGTCCGGCTCCAGCTCCCGTTTCCGCGCAGCGATTCCGGGATCTCCGGCTCGTCCGTACGGTCCCCGGGCAGAGCTCTGAAGGAGCGGCGGTACTCGGCGTACAGCGCGTCATAGATCGGCGTGGCCGAGGCGCGGTCACTGGTACGCGTCGCCCCGGGCTCGTGCGACGGGCGCATGCCGGGGATCGGGTGGGGGTACTGGGCGCGGGAGGACGGGTCGTATGCGTGCACGTATGTGCCAACGACCCCGATGCTCGTGGGATGCGGCTTTCGCCCGGAAATGGCTGATCGCGGGGGCAATACCGCCCATCGGGCGGTGCCGCTCCCGCGATCGGTACAGCCGCGCGCCTCAGGTGCCGGCCAGCGGCATCGCCGCGGCCACCAGGACGCCCCGCGCGGCGGCCTGCTCCAGCGCCTGGCGCATCAGGTCCTCCCGCGGCTGGTGGCCGATGGTGCCCACGGGTGCGGCGTACATCAGCACGGCCTGCGCCTTGTTGGCGGCCGCCCGCCAGCCCTCGGAGACGGCCAGCGGCTGATGGGCCTGCCACCACGCGGACTGGCTGCCGGCGGCGCCCGGCTGGAGGACGGCGTGCAGCCTGCCCATGGCGAGCAGCGCGGACCAGCCCGGGTTCGGGGCGGGGAGCTGGTTCATGTCCCGCACGTCGGTGAAGCCCTGCTCCCGCAGCAGCGGAAGGAAGTCGTCGCCCTGGCCCGTCGAGCCGGGGCGGGCGATCGGGCCGTTGGGCTCCACGACCAGGGCCGGGCGCAGTTCGCCCTCGACCAGCACCAGACCGCAGGTGATCCCCAGGGTCGCCTGGCGCTCGCCGGCGGCGGCCGGGGCGCCCGGCGCGGCGTCCGGTCCGGGCGTGCGGGCGGCGGCGTCCTCGCCGGTGATGGAGCGTACGGCTCCCTGGAGCTGTTCCTCCGAGACCGGGACGACCTGCGAGGGGATGCATGTCGCGTGCGCGAATGCGAGCACCGCGGTCTCCTCGCCCACGAACAGGACGGTGCTGGTGTGCTCCTGCTCGCTGTCGCCGGGGGTGCGGCAAGAGGTGCAGTCGTAGCTGCCGGGGGCGTCGCCACCGGCCAGCAGGCGGTCGGCTTCTTCGTCGCCGATCTCGGCGCGAACGTCGTCGCTGACGTCGAGCATGCGCGGCACGGGTGGCTCCTCGATCTCTGAGCGGTTGCCGGGGGGTCTTCCGGCTCGTACAAGGACAACGGGTGACCCGCGGCCGGAGTCACGCGCGCACGGGAACAGAATCGAACCCATCGACGCACACGGGTGAACGGCGGGCAGCGTTCCCGACGTGCCCGCAGGCGGTCGATCTCCGCCCGGAGCATGCCGCGAATGGCCGCTCTTCCTGCGCCGGAGCGGGTGGAGCCGGCCGGCGCCACGGGCGCGGCGCGCGGCTCCCGGGCCGGCGGCTGCCTAACGTGACCGGCTATGTCCGACCACTTCTCGGCGCGGCGCCGCGGCGCCGCCTGTGTGCTCGCCGCGGCGGCCGCCCTCCTGGCCCTGAGCCTGCCCGGTGGCGCCTCCGCCGCGCCGCGCTCCGGGGACTGGGACGGCTGGGACACGGCCGATTACGCCTGTGCCGGAGACCAATGGCCCTGGGGCTGCGTCGCCAAGTGCGAGAGCGGCGGCAACTGGCGGGCCAACACCGGCAACGGCTACTACGGCGGTCTGCAGTTCGGGCAGCGGACCTGGAAGGGCTACGGCGGCCTCGACTACGCGCCGCGCGCCGACCTCGCCACCCGCGACGAGCAGATCGCGATCGCCGAGAAGGTCCTCGCCGCCCAGGGCTGGCGCGCCTGGCCCGCCTGCTCCA
Organism: Streptomyces sp. NPDC053427; assembly: GCF_044544985.1. Taxonomy (NCBI): domain Bacteria; kingdom Bacillati; phylum Actinomycetota; class Actinomycetes; order Kitasatosporales; family Streptomycetaceae; genus Streptomyces; species Streptomyces sp. NPDC053427. The sequence continues at coordinate 7,667 of NZ_JBITYA010000020.1, forward strand.
GGCACTACGGGCTCACCGGGAAGACGTACGTCCCGCGCCCCGACCCGCTCGAGCCGCTCGACCCGGCCGATCCGGCCGATCAGGCCGACCTGACCGGGATGTGACGGACGGACCGCCCGCTTCGCCGTCCGCCGGCCCCGACCACCGGTCGCGCGATGCAATCCGGGGCCTTCAGGTTCCCCCACGTTGCTACCGATGACCTAACCTTTTCGGAACAACTTGGCGAAAGCCCCCAACCCGGAACCCTTCTTCCGCGTCCTACCGTTCGGCAGTCGGATGCACGACGCCGCCGGGGGGCGCGCGGCCTGCATCCGAGGGGAGAACCAGGCACGACCGGCAGACCAGGGGACACGGGGACGGATGCACATCTCATTCCTGATTCACAACGCGTACGGGATCGGGGGGACGATCCGCACGACGTTCAACCTGGCCCGCACGCTCGCCGAACGGCACGACGTCGAGATCGTCTCCGTACTGCGTCACCGCGACACCCCGGTCTTCGACCTCGGCCCCGGCGTCGCCCTGCGGCATCTCGTCGACATCAGGGAATCCGGCCCCGGCCACGACGCCGCCGACCCCGCGCACCGACGCCCCGCCAAGGTCTTCCCCGCCGCCGAGGGCCGCTACGCCCAGTACAGCGAGCTCACCGACCGCCGTATCGCCCAGCATCTGCGCCGTATCGAGGCGGACGTGGTGGTCGGCACCCGGCCCGGACTGAACGTCCACATCGCCCGGCAGGCCCGCCGCGGCCCGGTGCGCATCGGGCAGGAGCATCTGACCCTGGACACCCACTCCCGGGACCTCAAGCTGGCGCTGCGCGGCGCCTATCCGCGGCTGGACGCGGTCACCACCGTCACCGAGGCCGACGCCCGCGCCTACCGCCGGGCGCTGCGGCTGCCCGGCGTCCGCGTCGAGGCGGTGCCCAACAGTGTGCCCGCGCCGGGCCTGCAGCCCGCCGACGGCAGCGGCAAGTGGGTCGTCGCGGCCGGCCGGCTCGCCCGCGTCAAGCGCTATGACGTCCTCATCCGCGCCTTCGCCGAGGTCGCCGCCCGGCGCCCCGACTGGCGGCTGCGGATCTACGGCGGCGGCGCCGAGAAGGCCGCGCTGCGCGCCCTGATCGAGGAACTCGGCCTGTACAACCACGTCTTCCTGATGGGGCCGGCCAACCCCCTGGAGCCCGAGTGGGCCAAGGGCTCCATCGCCGCGGTCTCCTCCAGCCTCGAATCCTTCGGGATGACGATCGTGGAGGCGATGCGCTGCGGGCTGCCGGTGGTCGCCACCGACTGCCCGCACGGCCCCGGCGAGATCATCGACGACGGGGTGGACGGCAAGCTGGTGCCGGTCGGCGATCCGCAGGCGCTGGCCGCCTCGCTGCTGGACCTGATCAACGACGACGACGCCCGCAGGCGGATGGGCCGCGCCGCGCTCACCGCGTCCGGCCGCTTCGACCCCGCCACGGTCGCCGGGCGCTACGAAGCGCTCTTCGGCGACCTGCTCGCGAGCCGCCGCGGCAACCGCCTGCGCGGCACCTGGCACCGCGCCCGGGGGGCGCTGCTCAGCGGCGCGTACGCCACCAAGGACGCGGCCCGTGCCGTGATGGGAGGGGTACGGACGGCATGAACGCCTCGACGCAGCCGCCCGCGACCGGGTCGACGACGGACCCGACCGGGGCCACGGCGAAGGCCACGACGAGAACGACGACGAAAACGACGACGAAAACGACGACGAAGGAGCGCTCGGCCATCGATCAGGAACCCAAGGTTCCGGCAGCCGCCCCGGACCGCGGCAGTCGGCCCGCCCCGGTGGAGCTGCGGGCCGACTGCATCGCCGACTCCGCGGGCGGCCTCACCTTCGACCTGAACGCCCCGGAGGACACCCACACCTCCTGGAACGCCGCCCTGGTACTGCGGCTGCGCGGCGGCGACGGCGCGGACGACGAGGTACGCCTGCCGCTCGGGCCGAACGGCGCCGGGCGGCTGCGCGCGGTGCTGCCCAGCACCGTCGCGCTCGCCGAGGGCCGCTGGAACGCCTACGCGGACCTGGGCGACGGCCGGGACCCGCGCCGCCTGCTGCCGGGCGTCAACGACCTGCGCTCCCTGGTGGACCGCCGCCCGCTGGCGGGAATCGGCCGGCTCGGCGTGCGCATCCCCTACGCCACCAAGTTCGGCAACCTCGCGCTGCGCAGCTGGCTGCGCGGCCCGCACGCCGAGGCCGGCGACATCGTGGTCACGCCCGACGGCATGACGGTCTCCGGCCGCCTCTACGGCGCCGCCCCGGCGGCCGGCGCCCAGGCCGAGGCCCGCGCCCGGCGCACCCCGCGGTCCCCGGGCGCCGCCCCCGCCGCCGTCACCGTCCCGCTCGCCGTCGAGGGCCCGGACTTCACTTTCACGCTGCCCTACGAGGAGCTGGCCGGGAGCTGGCGGAGCGGCAGCGAACCGTGGGACCTGTGGCTGCGGCCGGCCGCGGGCGCCCCGCCGGTGCGGATCGCCCGCCTTCTGGACGACGTACCGGACAAGAAGCAGGTCTTCAGCTATCCCGCGCTCCCGGTGCAGGCCGCCGCCGCACAGGTCCGGGTCGGCCCGTACTACACCCTCGACAACGACCTGGCGATACGGGTCGCGGGCCCGGAAGAGGACGCCTGACGCACGGCGGCTAACGTACCGGGGATGGAGCGGAGCGAGGGGGAACGGGCCGCCGGGCGGTCGCAGTTGCTGACCATCGGGGAGCTGGCGCGCCGCGCCGGGGTGACGGTCAAGACCGTGCGTCACTACTCGGACGAGGGGCTGCTGCCGGACGCCGGGCGCAGCGGCGGCGGCCATCGCCGCTACGCCCCCGAGGCGCTGGAGCGCCTGCACCGCATCCGCGATCTGCGGGCCTTCGGGCTGTCGCTGCCCGCCGTCGCCGACGCCCTCGGGGGCGGCTCCCTGGAGGCCGCCCTGGCCGAACGGCTCCGGGATCTGGGCGGCCGGCTGGCCGCGCTGCGCTGGCGGCAGGCCGCCCTGCGCGCGGTCACCGAGGCGCCGCCGGCCGAACGCCCGGCGCTGCTGCGCCTGCTGGGTGCCGTCCCGCAGCCGCCGACCAGCGAGGCGCCGGTCCGCTTCTGGCGCCGCCTGCTGCCCCGCGAGCTGCCGCCGCCCCTGCTGGCCGCCATCCTCGACGAGGCGGTGCCCGCCCCGCCCGCCGACCCGGACCCGGCCCAGGCGGTCGGCTGTGCCCGGCTGCACGCCTTCACGTCCCGGTCCCGGATGAGCGCGGCCGGGCGCTGCGACCGGCCCCCGCCAGCGACCGGGCTCGCGGGCCGCGCGGACCCCGTCGCCCTCTACCGGGGCCTGGGCGAGGCCTATCCGCTCGCCGCCGCGGCGGCCGCCGCCGGCCGCCCGCCCGCACCCGGCGCCGAGCTGGACGCCTTCGTCGGGGCGCACGCCCAGGCCTACGGAGAGCGGGACGACGACGCCTTCCGTGCCGGGCTGCGCGAGACCGTACGGGCGGGCGAGGACCCGCGGATGGCGGCGTACTGGCGCCATGTCGACGAGGTGACCGGCGGCGGGTACCCGACGATGGGCACCGCGCACGCCTGGCTGGTCGGCGCCCTGGGCGCGGCGGGCTGATCCGGGCGGGCGGGTACGGGCCGGCGCGGCGGCGGGCCCCGGGAGCAGGGACCGGCCGTCCCCGGTGCCGGGAGCGCCGGGCGCCGGAACGACGTACCGCCCCGCCCCCGCCGCGGGACGGCCCCGCGGCGGGGCGATGTGCGGGAAATGTGTGTGGGATGTGTCTCGGTTGAGCAATTCCCCGGCGGCCGGCAAAAGGCCTCGGGTATACGGAATCCCCGTCCGGTGCGGCGTGAATTCCGGACACCGTCCGGTCCCCGGGGCGGGCTGATCACACCCCGATTTACCGGCGATCGAGGCGGAATTCCGGCGGCTTTGATTTCCACCCGGTTGCCCCAACGCACGGCACGTACGGGTGACGGAAGTTACTGCAAACGCGGCGGCCTTCGCTGTGACACAAGTGTGACCAATGAAGTGCCGGGCGGACACCGGACCGTGCGTCGGACCGGCCTTCCGCCCGCAGGCGCGGACGCCTACGGTGGCTGTCATGGCACCCGTACCGGATCTTCCGAACACACCCCAGGACGACATCGAGGCCTACGTCGGCCTCGCCCAGCAGGACGCCGAGGAGCGGGCCCGAGCGCGCGGCTGGACCACCGTACGGTCCCTGGCGCCGGGCGCGATGATCACCATGGAGTACCTCGTCGGCCGGCTCAATTTCGAGGTCGAGGACGGCCAGGTGCATCGCAGCTGGCAGGGCTGACGGAGCGTCCGCGACGAAGGCCCCGGCCGCTCGGGAGGAGCGGCCGGGGCCTTCGTCGCGGGGCAGCGGGTGTGCGTACCGGCCCCGCGGCCCGTGGTGTGCTCAGCCGGTGCCGTTGCGGCCGCGCCCGGAGGTCGGGCTCAGCGGCGCGGTGCGCGGGACGCGGTCGGCGTGCGGCGGCCGCCGGCTGCCCGCGGGCGTGACCGGGGAGCGCTCGGAACGGATGGTGTACGGGCGCGCGGGGTGGTGCGGCCAGCCGTCCTGGGGACGGGTGGCCGAACGGCCGCCCGCACCGGCGCCGATGGTCTCGCGGACGAGCACCTCGCCCTCGGGGGCCACGCGCTGACGGGAGACGCCGGGGGCCAGCGCGCCGACCGGCAGCGGGCCGCGCAGCGAATCGGGGCGCAGTCGCAGCCACAGCCGCAGGATGATGCCCATGAGGCGGTCCTCGATCCACGTGACGCCGGGCTCCAGCCAGGGCATCGCCAGCAGCACCAGCAGGCCCGCGGCCCAGCCGAGCAGCACATCGCTGACCCAGTGCGTACCGAGGTAGACGGTGGTCATGCCGACGCCCAGCGCGCCCAGCGCGGCGATCACCGACAGGGTGCGGCGGCGCAGCGGGGTGGTCGCCAGATAGGCCAGGACGCCCCAGGTGACGACGGCGTTCGCGGTGTGGCCCGACGGGAATATATCGCCGCCCAGGTACATCTCATTGGCGCCGACGGTCGTCGCGTAGTGCGGGCCGAGCCGGCCCATACCGATCTTGGCGGCGCCCACCGTGACGTTCAGCAGCAGCAGCGAGGCGCCCAGCACCAGCAGCGGGTGGAGGTTGCGCTGACGCCAGCAGCGCCAGCCCAGCCAGGCCGCGACCGCCACCGCGGTCGGGCCGCGCTGGCCCAGGACCACGAAGTAGTCGAGGAAGGCATGGATCTCCGGCCATTGCTTGTAAGGCCGGAAGAACATGACCTGCCAGTCGAAGGTGACCAGCCATGAAGAGACCAGCACTCCGACCACGATCGCGACGTACACCGCCAGCGTGCCGCCGAACAGCCACAGGCGGGTCCGGGTCATCTGGGGTGGTTGAACGCGGTCGGTCGGGCGCTCCTCCATCTGGTCGAGCTTGTCATCGGTACGCACTCAATCGACGTTACCGCGTGTGATGTAGGCGCTTGGTCAAACTGTGCGCTTTGTAATAACGATGTGATGTGGAATGCGTCTCAAGCCGAGCGTCGCCGCCGGGATTAGGAAGGGAATTCGGCGCGTTTCCGATTCCCCGCCGGACGCCCGCGTGTCGTCACTGCGCGTGCTTATCTGTTTTTCTCCGGAGGAGTTTATCGTCGATTTCCCCGGACGTCGCGCGAAGTTTCCCTTCCGCGGACTTCGCGGAGGAAGATCTTCCGCTCGCATCTCCGGTCTCCGCTGCGCTCACGGGGGGCCGGACCCGTTCAGCCAGAACGCCCCGTAGACCGCCGATCCCGCCGCGACCAGGCCGATGACCAGCCAGGACCGCACCGGCCGCCACTTCGCCAGCCCCACGGCCAGCGGCAGCAGCAGCGGGTAGGCGGGCATCATCAGCCGCGGCTTGGAGCCGAAGTAGCCCTTGGCGGTCAGCGCCAGCAGCAGGACGACCCCGCCGTAGACGGCCAGCGGAACCGGCTGGCCCCGCCGGACACCGCGCACATACAGCCAGATCACCAGCGCGACGCCGGCCGCGAGACCGAGCCCGGCGAGCGGCGGCAGCTGCCACAGGAAGCGGACGAACGCCACCCCGCCGTCGAAGCCGTTGCCCCAGCCGCCCTGGACGTCCAGATAGCCGGTGAGGCTGCCCTGCCGCGCGCCCACCCACAGGAAGTAGCCGCACCAGCCCAGCGGCGCGAGCAGCACGCCCGTCAGCATGCCCGGGTGGGTACGCAGCGCGGTGCGCAGCCGGACCCCGGCGGCCCGCTCGTTCCACACCGTCACCGCGGCCGCGACCCACACGGCCGCGACGACCGCGGCGCCCACCGGCCGGGTCAGCCCGGCCAGCGAGGCCAGCGCGCCCGCCCACACCCAGCGGCCGGTCACCGCGGCGTACACGCCCCAGGCGGCCAGCGCCGTGAACAGCGACTCCGAGTACGCCATCGACTGCACGATGCCGACCGGCAGCGCGGCCCACAGCGCGGCCAGCGCCACGCCGGCCCGCGGGCCGTGCAGCCGCTCGCCGGTCGCGTACAGCGCCCAGGCCGCGGCCAGCGACGCCGACCAGGCCACCGCCAGTCCCGCGTCGGCGGCCGACAGCGGGGAGACGGCCGCGAGGCCTTGCTCGAGCCAGGGCAGCAGCGGGAAGAACGCCAGGTTGGAGTGCACATCGCCGTTGGCCAGGTGGACGGTGTAGCCGTAGCCCTGCTCGGCGACGCGGGTGTACCACAGCGAGTCCCAACGGGCGGTCAGCAGCGTGTGCCAGTCCTTGCCGTTCGCCGCCGACCACACCGCGAGCACGGCCACGCCCAGCAGCCGGATCGCGGCATACGCCGCGAGCGCGGGCGCGGCGCGGCGCAGCGCGCCCTGTAAGGCGGCCGCCCGGGTCCGGCCGGGAACTGCGGCGGAGGCAAGATCGTTCATTCGGACGATTATCGACGATGATCCAGGTGGCCGAAGAACGACCGTCGGCGGCGGAAGCGGAAATACCGAGGGAACGTCGGGCGCTGCGATGAGCGTCTCACCGTGAGGTGGGCCACGCGGCAGGGTGGGCGACTCGCGTAGTCTGACGTCTCAACTCGCCCGTGCCGCCGGTTTCCCCGGGGCGTTCTCGTGCCCTGATCCGCGGCCGCGAGAGCATGACAGGAGGAACTGCATGTCCGGGACGACCGCGTCCGGCAGTGAACGGACGGTTGGTGTTACCCGGCTTACCCGCGACGGTGCGAACCGCTGGACCGTGCTGATCGTGCTCTGCGTCAGCCTGCTCTTCGTCGCGCTGGACACCACGATCCTGTACGTGGCGGTGCCCTCCGTGACCGAGGACCTGCGGCCGGGCCCGGTGGAACTCCTGTGGATCGTCGATGTCTATCCGCTGATAGCGGCGTCCTTGCTGATCCTCTTCGGCACGCTCGGCGACCGCGTCGGCCGCCGGCGCATCCTCCTCCTCGGCTACGGCCTCTTCGGCCTGGCCTCCGCCGCCGCGGCGCTGGCGCCCAACCCGCAGATCCTGATGGCGGCCCGCGCGCTGCTCGGCATCGGCGGCGCGATGATCATGCCCGCGACGCTGTCGATTCTGCGCCAGGTCTTCCCCGACCGGCGCGAACGCGCGGTCGCCATCGGCGTGTGGAGCGCGGTGGCCGCGGTCGGCGCCGCCGTCGGCCCGGTCCTGGGCGGCTTCCTCGTCGAGAACTTCTGGTGGGGCTCGGTCTTCCTCATCAACATCCCGATGATGGCCGCGATGCTGCTGATAGGGCGCTGGCTGCTGCCGGAGTCGCGGGGCGAGCGCAACGGCCCCTGGGACGTGGTCGGCGCGGTCATCGCGGCCTTCGGCGTGCTGGGCATCGTCCTCGGCGTCAAGCGCATCGGCGGCGGCACGGCGGTCCTGAGCCTGACCACGCTCGGCCCGATCCTCGTCGGCACCCTGCTGCTGATCCTCTTCGTACGCCGCCAGCACCGTCGCGAACACCCGCTGATCGACATGCGGCTCTTCGCCCGCCCCGCGTTCGGCACCTCCGTCGGCTGCATCGTGCTGGCCATGCTCGCCCTGGTGGGCCTCCAGCTGATCGCCGTCCAGTACCTCCAGCTCGTGCTCGGGCTGACCCCGCTTCAGACCGGCGTGCGGATGCTGCCGCTGGTGTTCTCCGCCATGGCCGCTGGCCTCACCGGCTCGAAGATGCTGCAGGCGCTCGGCCCGCGCGCCATGGTCTCGCTCGGCTTCACTTTGACCGCCGTCGCGGTGCTGTGTCTGACGATGATGAGCGACCACGACCGCCCCTGGCTGCTCTCCCTCGGCTTCGTCCTGCTCGGCTTCGGCTTCCAGTCCACGCTGTTCGGTGCGTACGAGTCGATGCTCAGCGAGGCGCCCGCCGAGCAGTCGGGCGGCGCCGCCGCCCTGGGGGAGACCTCCTACCAGCTCGGCGCGGGCATCGGCGTCGCCCTGCTCGGCAGCGTCATGAACGCCGCGTACGCGCCCGGCCTCGGCCATGTCGACGGCGTGCCCGGCCGTTCCTCCGCCGCCGCGTCGCATTCGCTCGGCGAGGCGTACAAGGTGGCCGCCGGACTGGGCCCCGCCGCCAGGTCCGCGCTGCGCAAGGCCGCCCGCGACTCCTTCGTCCACGGGCTGCACGTCACCCTCGTCGCCAGCGCCGTGCTGCTGCTGGTCGGCGCCGGGATCGCGCTGCGCCTGCCCCGCCGGGCCGCGGAGTCCACCGAGCGCGCCGAGGGCGAGGCCGCCGCGGGCGAGCAGGCGGCCGGCTGCGACGGCGCACCGGCTCCCGCCGGCTCCTCCCGCTGACCGCCCTGGCGCCTCCCGCTCCCGCGCCCCGCCGCACGGCGCCGACCCTTGCTCGGGCGGCGCCGGGGGCCGTACCGTCGGACATGCAATAACTACCACTGCTAGTTTTACGCGCGAGCGCTGAACCTGCCGGAGGCCCCGCATGTCCGCACCGCTGCCCTCGAAGCTCCCGTCCTTCGACCCCGGCGACCCGCTGGGCATCGACGATCTGCTCACCGACGAGGACCGCGCCGTCCGCGGCACCGTCCGCCAGTGGGCCGCCGACCGCGTCCTGCCCCACATCGCCGACTGGTACGAGCGCGGCGAACTCCCCGACATCCGAGGCCTCGCCCGCGAACTGGGCTCCCTCGGCGCCCTGGGCATGTCCCTGACCGGCTACGGCTGCGCGGGCGCCTCCGCGGTCCAGTACGGCCTGGCCTGCCTGGAGCTGGAGGCCGCCGACTCCGGCATCCGCTCGCTGGTCTCCGTCCAGGGCTCGCTCGCCATGTACGCGATCTGGCGCTTCGGATCCGAGGAGCAGAAGCAGCGGTGGCTGCCGCGGATGGCGGCCGGCGAGGTCATCGGCTGCTTCGGCCTGACCGAGCCGGACCACGGCTCGGACCCCGCGAGCATGCGGACGTACGCCAAGAAGGACGGCGGGGACTGGGTACTCAACGGACGCAAGATGTGGATCACCAACGGCTCGGTCGCCGGGGTCGCCGTGGTCTGGGCGCAGACCGACGACGGCATCCGCGGGTTCGCCGTCCCCACCGACACCCCCGGCTTCTCGGCGCCCGAGATCAAGCACAAGTGGTCCCTGCGCGCCTCGGTCACCAGCGAGCTCGTCCTCGACGACGTACGGCTGCCGGCCGATGCCGTACTGCCGGACGCCAAGGGCCTCGGCGGCCCGCTGCGCTGCCTCAGCCACGCCCGCTACGGGATCGTCTGGGGCTCGATGGGCGCCGCGCGGGCCTGTTTCGAGGCGGCGCTCGACTACGCCCGCACCCGCGAGCAGTTCGGCAGGCCCATCGGCGGCTTCCAGCTCACCCAGGCCAAGCTGGCCGATATGGCGGTGGAGCTGCACAAGGGGATCCTGCTGGCCCATCACCTGGGGCTGCGGATGGACGCGGGGCGGCTGCGTCCCGAACAGATCAGCTTCGGCAAGCTCAACAACGTCCGGGAGGCCATCGAGATCTGCCGCACCGCCCGGACGATCCTGGGCGCCAACGGGATCTCGCTGGAGTACCCCGTGATGCGGCACGCGACCAATCTCGAATCGGTGCTGACCTACGAGGGCACCGTCGAGATGCACCAGCTGGTGCTGGGCAAGGCGCTCACCGGGCTCGACGCCTTCCGGTAGGCCGACGGGCGTCCCTTGGGGGGCCGTCGAACGCATTCCCTAAGGGATGCGGGCGCCCCCTGCGGGTCCACAACGCGGTGGTGGCGGGGCTTGTTCCCGTCCCCGGCGCCGCCGCGTCACGGCACCACCGCGTCCCCGGAAACCCCGGGCGCGCGGACCCGCGGGAGCGCGGGCTCCGGCGTGCGGATCCCGGGAGCGTGGGCTCCGGCGTGCGGATCCCGGGAGCGTGGGCCTCGGGAGCGCGGATCCCAGCTGGAACACTCACCACCGCGCTCGGCTCCGGTTGCTGCACTTCCCGAGGGGCGACCCCCGGGCCTCCGGCCGGAACACTCACCACCGCGCTCGGCTCTGGTTGCTGCAGTTCCCGAGGGGCGACCCCCGGGCCTCCGGCCGGAACACTCACCACCGCGCTCGGCTCCGGTTGCCGCATTGCCCGGAGGGCAACTCCAGGGCCCCGGCCGGAACACCCACCCCGCCCCGCTCAGCTCTGGTTGAAGAACCCGCCGTTGCGGTGGTCCTCCTGCCCCCCGCTGACCACCTTGTAGTCGGGCGGGGTGAGCAGGAAGACCCGGGTGGCCACGCGGTCGATCGAACCGCGCAGGCCGAAGATCAGGCCGGCCGCGAAGTCCACCACGCGCTTGGCGTCGCCGGGGTCCATGGCCGTCAGGTTGACGATCACCGGGACGCCCGCACGGAAGAGCTCGCCGATGCCACGGGCGTCGCCGAAGCCTTCCGGGGTGACGGTGGCGATGCGGGTGCCCTGGTCGTGCGCGGTCCGGTCGGCCACCTGGACCCGGGGATCGGTCACCCAGGAGTCGCCGGCCGGGGCGGCGGACCCAGGTCCCTCGGCGTAGTCGTCGTCGTAGTAGCGCTCGTCATCGTTGTCGTCGACGAGGCCAAGCCAGGCACTCGCCTTGCGCACCGATCCCATTGACGCCTCCTCTCACCCGCGGTGGTGTTCCGTCTCTCCGTGTTCCGCCCCCTATCGTCGTGCATGATGCGGAGGGTGTGCCAAGTGGATAGCCGCCGCACGGGGGGTTCGTGACACATCTGGTGCAAAGAGGGTGGCGTGTCGTCAGTTCCCGCGCCCCGAAAAGAAACTGACAGTGCGATGGGCATCACGGTCGGTACGGGCCGATGATGTCGACAAGTGGTCACGGGAACCCGGATCCAACCCCGGGGTCGGTTCCGGCACAGGACCAGGGCAGATGCCGAAGGTGCCGAGGGGGCGCCCGCGCTATGGGCCGATGATCGGGCGACTGACCCAAGGGAGGGTCGTTGGCCGGGGTGCAGATCGTCTTCTGCATCCCGAAAGATCCCCTCCGAAAGATCAGGACGGGGAAACGTCGGACCACGGAAGCCAGGTCCCAGCGCTTCCGAACGGCATTCACGGCCACCGTCGAGGCGCCCCGCACCCTCCGCGCCGAGCTCATCCGCATCCTCGCCGTGTCCCTGGTGGTACTCCTGGCGCTGCTGGGCCTCTCCGCGGCCCGGCAGGTCGGTGACTACGACAACGCCGGCACCACCGCCGAGGACGCCCACCTCTCCGAAGCCCTCCAGGGCTTCATGACCGCCCGCCCCGGACGGCTCTGCGCCCGGCGGTCTCGGCGTCGGCGGGACCACGATCATCGGCGCGGTCTCCGAGATCGCACCGCTGGACACCGAGGCCGCCGTCACCCAGGCCTCCATCGGGGTGGACTCGCCGGTCGGCGTGGAGAACAAGACCACCACGACCGTCGCGCTGGACGTCGGCCGGATCACCCTCGGCCCGACGATCGTGCTCCCTCTCTTCGGCGCGCCCGGCCAGGACCGCTTCTCGTTCCTGTGGGACGACCTGGTCGAGGGCGGGCCGGGGGCCATCGTGCCGGTCGACACCCGGCGGATCGAGGACTCCTTCCCGGCGCTGGACTACTTCGAGGAGCGCGCCACCCCGTTCGTCCTGGCGGTCAACCGCTTCGACGGGGCACGGCACTTCGAGCTCGCGGAGGTGCGCGAAGCGCTGGGGACCGACGCCGGGGTGCCCACGAGGGCCTGCGATGCCCGCCCCGGGCTCATCGGATCTCCGGCGGACTGATCCGCGACGTCCTGATCGCCGACCCGCCGGTGCCCCACTTCTTCAGGATGCGGTCATAACTCCCGTTCTTCTTCAGGCGGTTGACCGCGGCCCGGACGGCGGGCGCCAGCGGCGTCCCCTTCCTGAACGCGAAGCCGACGTCCAGCCGCTTGAACTCGTTGAGGAACCGCAGGCCCGACTGCTGCTTCACCGCGTAGCGCAGCCCGTTGATGGTGCTCATCACCACATCGGTGCGCCCCTGTTGCAGCGAGATCCACAGCGCGCCCGACTCGGCGTAGGTCTTCACGTCGTACGGCTTCTTGCCCGCCTCCCTGCACAGGTGCCGGTTCTTCTCCAGCGTCGCCTCGAAGGTGGTGCCGGCCCCCGTGGCGACCGTCAGCCCGCACAGCTGCTGCAGCGAGGTCACCTTCTTCAGCGGGCTGTCCTCACGGGCCGCGAAGCCCTGGCCGTCATTGATGTAGGTGACGAAGTCGATGGTCCTGCGGCGCTCGTCGGTGACCCCGAAGTTGCCGGTGCCCAGGTCGTACTTGCCGCTGCCGAGAGCCGGCAGGATCGCCTCGAAGCTCGCCACCTCCCGCCGGAGCCGGATGCCGAGGACCTGGGCGACCGCATCCGCGAAGTCGACGTCCAGGCCGGCCAGGGTCCTGCCGTCGGCCAGGTAGGTGGCGCCGGGCGGGCTGCCCACGCTGGTGGCGACGGAGAGCGTGCCCCGCTTGCGGACGTCGGCGGGCAGCAGCCGGGCCGCGGCCGGATCCTCCTCGATGCCCGAGACCACGTCCGAGGTGGGGATCCTGGCGGCCGCCGGTCCGGCCGGGCCCGCCGCGCCGTCGGCCGGGGGTGCGCCCGAGCCGCAGGCGGTGAGCGCCAGGACCGCGGTGGCCAGGAGGGCGGCGGTGCGCAGGGCGGCGGTGCGGGGCGTGGTTCCGGTCATGGGCGCGGGTTCTCCAGGTGCTCGGGGTGCTCCGGATGATCGGGGTGATCGGGGTGCTTCAGATGCTTTTCGAAGGGCAGCGGGCCGAGGGACTCCGGGTCGGCGGTCAGGTCGAACAGCGGGCGGTAGCCCGCGGCCAGATACAGCCCCTTGGCCTCCGGCTGACGGGGGCCGGTGGTCAGCCGGATGCGGGTGTAGCCACGGCATTCGGCGTCCCGTTCCAGGGCCTCGACCACCTGCAGGCCCAGGCCGCGGCGGCGGTGCGCGGAGTGTGTCCAGATCCTCTTGAGCTCGGCGGTCGTCGCGTCGTAGCGGCGGTAGGCGCCGCCGGCGACCGCCTCGCCGTCCACCAGGAGCAGCAGGAACGCGCCCCGTGGCGGGGCGAATTCGGCGGCCGGGTACTCCAGGCCGAGGTCGACGGGACGTCCGTAGCGGGTGCTGTACTCGTGGGTGAGTTCCGCCAGCAGGGGGCGGGCGAGCGGGTCGGTGACGGTGGTGTGCACCACCGTCCCGGCGCTCGTCGGCAGCGTCGCCGGCAACTTGGGGGGCAGTGCGGTCATCGTGCGGCCTCCGGGGCAAGCGTCGGCACCGCGGCGGCGGGCGGGGCCGGCCGCGGCGGCGGGTCGGGGGAGAGGCGGCGCCCGGACAGCGCGTCCGGGACGTTGTCGGTCGAGGTCATGACGCCGAAGCGCATACCGCGCCCTTCTCTGAGCGGGGAAAACCACGTGGCGGAATCCAACCGAGGGAATCCCACCGAGGAGTCCAACCGAAGGAATCCCACCGGGGAAACCGACTGAGGGAATCCACTGAGGGAATCCACGTGGCGGAAGCGGAGCGGGGGAAGCCGAGCGGAAAGGCACACGTGACGAGCGAGGGGAGGGTGCGCCGCGCGGCGGCGCGAGGTGTGAAGGCGCGGTGACGGGAGAAGAACCGCGAAGCGGCCCGGCCTCATGGGCGACGGGCTCCAGGGCAGGGCGTCAGCTCAACAGGACGACGACCACACGCGACCGAAGTCGATGTGGTCGCGGGTGACCAGCCGCTGCCATGAGTACATGGGCCAAGTGGAACAGGCATCCGTTTCCGCGTCAACTGCCTTTCGGCGCACCGCTCACCGTACGGACACCCTTGACAGCAGGCCATGTTCACCCCATAGCCTCGGGAACCGGTCCGTGCTGAGGGGCGCGGCCCGATGCGTGCCGCGTCACGCGCTCCGCCTGTGTGAAGGCGCTCAACTCCCGTGTTCGATCACTGAATCCACGGAGCCTTCGCATGCCCTCCGACACCCTCGCCGAACCGGCCCTGGCCCCGCCCGGCCGTACGGACCCCACCACCGTCCCGCGCATCGTGCCCCGCCGCCGCACCGGCCAGTGGACCGCGGCCGCCGCCGTCCTTGCCCTGCTCGCCCTGGCCGTCCTCTCCGTCGTCCGCAACGACGCCTTCCAGTGGGACGTCGTCGCCGACTACTTCCTGACCACCGCCGTACTGCGCGGCCTGGGACTCACCCTCTGGCTGACCGGCCTCGTCATGGTGCTGGGCTTCGCCCTGGGCACCGTCCTCGCCACGATGCGGCTGTCCGCCAACCCCGTGCTGCGCGGCGTCAGCTGGGGCTACGTCTGGCTCTTCCGGTCGATGCCGATCCTGGTGCAGCTGCTGTTCTGGTTCAACATCGGGGCCCTGTACCCGACGGTCCTGGGCATCAGGACCGTCCATCTGCTGAGCCCGGTCGCCATCGCCGTCATCGGCCTGACCCTGCACGAGGCCGCCTACGCCACCGAGGTCGTCCGCGGCGGCATCCTCTCCGTCGACAAGGGACAGCTGGAGGCCGCCCAGTCGCTGGGGCTCGGCGCCTGGCGGCGGCTGCGGCGGATCGTGCTGCCGCAGGCGATGCGGACGATCGTGCCGCCGGCCGGAAACATGCTGATCGGCACCCTCAAGGGCACCTCCATCGTCAGCGTCATCGCCGTCCAGGACCTGCTCTACTCCGTCCAGCTCGTCTACCACCGCACCTACCAGGTCATCCCGCTGCTGCTGGTCGCCACCCTCTGGTACATCGCCGTCACCTCGGTGCTCGGCGTCGGCCAGCACTACCTCGAGCGGCGCTACGCCCGCGGGACGGCCGGTGCCCGATGAGCCCCCGCCCGCGCCCGTCCGTGGTGATCGTCGGCGCCGGGCCGCGGGGCACCGGAGTGCTCGAACGGATCGCCGCCAACGCCCCGGAGCTCTACCGTGACCGGCCCCTCGACCTGCACCTCGTCGACCCCTACCCGCCCGGCGGCGGCCGCATCTGGCGCGCTGCCCAGTCGCCGCTGCTGTGGATGAACTCCACCGCGGAGGACGTCACCATGTTCACCGACGACAGCGTGGACCTGGCGGGCCCGGTGCGGCCCGGCCCCTCGCTCGCCGAATGGGCCGAGGCGGTACGGGCCGGCCGGATCCGCTTCCGGCCCCCGGCCGAGGGGAAGCCCACCGCGGACGGCCTCGCCGACGCCGTCGCCGCCCTCGGACCACGCGACTTCCCCGGCCGGCGGCTGCAGAGCGCCTATCTGAGCTGGGTCCACGAGCAGGCGGTGGCCGCACTGCCGCCGGGGATCGCCGTACACGAGCACCGCCGGACGGCCGTACGGGTCACCGGAGCGCGCGACGGCCGCCAGGAGGTGTGGCTGGAAGGCCGTCCGACGCCGCTCACCGCCGACCTGGTGGTACTGACCATGGGCCACCTGGACTCCGAACTCTCCTCGGAACACCAGGAGTTGAGCGATTTCGCGGCCCGACACGGCCTGACCCACCTGCCGCCCGCCTTCACCGCCGACGCCGATCTCGGTGCGCTGCTCCCCGGCGAACCGGTCATCGTCCGCGGCTTCGGGCTGGCCTTCATCGACCTGATGGTGCTGCTGACCGAGGGCCGAGGCGGTACGTACACGGCCGACGCCGACGGCACGCTGACCTACCGGCCCTCCGGGCGCGAGCCGGTCCTGCACGTCGGGTCGCGGCGCGGCGTCCCGTACCACTCCAAGATCGGCTACGAGCTCGACGGCGAACGCCCGCCGGTGCCGCGCTTCTTCGGACCCGCACAGATCGATGCGCTGCTCGCCCGGACCGGGCGGTGGGGGGCGACCCGCTCGCGCGGAGCCGGGAGCGGGGGAGATTTCCGGCGCGACATCTGGCCGCTGATCGACAAGGAGCTGGGCTTCGCCCACTACCACCGGCTGTTCACCGCCCACCGCGAACGCACCCGGATGAACTGGCCGGACTTCGAGGAGAAGTACGCCGCCGCCGACCCCGGCAGCGCCGCACTCCAGGCCCTGGTGAGCGCCGCCGTCCCGGACCCCGCCGACCGCCTCGACCTGGACGCCCTCGACCATCCGCAGGCAGGCGTCCGCCACCCCGACGGCGAGGCCCTGCAAGAGAGCATGCGCGGCTACATCGAGGCCGACCTCGCCCGCCGCCACGACCCCGCACACAGCCCCGACCTGGCGGTTTTCTTCGCCCTGCTGTCGGTGTACGGCCAGCTGGTGCGGATCGGCGACCGCGGCCCCTGGTGGCACGGCTTCTTCAGCTACCTCGCCTCCGGGCCGCCCGGACCGCGGCTGCGGCAACTGCTCGCGCTCTCCCGGGCCGGGGTGGTGCGCTTCCTCGGCGCCGGCACCACCGTCACCGCCGACGCGCGGCGCGGCGTGTTCCGCGCCGAGAGCGCCGCCGTGCCGGGGGAGTCCCTGGAGGCCCGCGCCCTGGTGGAGGCGCGACTGCCGGAGCCGACCGTCGCCCGCACCCGGGACGCCCTGCTGCGCACCCTGTACGCCGACGGCGCCGCCGTCACCCCCACCGGACTGCTGGCCGTGGCGCCCGCCGACGGCCGGATCCTGCACCGCTCCGGCCCGCCCCCGACCGCCCCGCCCCGCGCGAACGGGGGGTACCGCCCGCACCCGCGCCGCTTCGCCCTCGGCCCGGGCACCGACGCCCGCGCCGGCGGCGCCTTCGCCCGCCCCCGCACCAACGCCCCCGCCTTCCGGCAGAACGACGCCACCGCCCGCGCCCTGCTCACCTTCCTCCGGGACCGGACCACTCCGCCGCTGCCCGTCCCCGCACCCGTCCCCGCCCCCGAGGACCCCCATGCCGCTGACCGGTGATCCCCCCGCCGACCCCGGTCGGCGCGCCGGGCGCGGCGGTGCTCGGTCTCGTCCTGCCACCGGCGGCCGGCACTACGCCGAACGCCACTTCGCCAAAGGAGCCACCCGATGAGCACACCGGACACCGCTGCCGCCTCTACCGCTACCGCCGCCGCTTCCCGTGTGATGGTCGACGTCCGCGCCGTCCGCAAGAGCTTCGGCGCGCTGGAGGTGCTCAGGGGAGTGGACCTGGAAGTCCGCGCCGGCGAGGTCGCGGTCGTCCTGGGCCCGTCCGGCTCGGGCAAGTCCACCCTGCTGCGCACCATCAACCACCTCGAGAAGGTCGACGGCGGCTGGGTGAGCGTGGACGGCTCCCTGGTCGGCTACCGGCGCGAGAGCAGAACTGCGGCCCGAAGGGCCTCCGCCAAGGGTGGGCGACGGGCGGAAAGACTGTACGAGCTGCCCGAACGGGAGATCCTCAAGCAGCGCACCGGCATCGGCTTCGTCTTCCAGAACTTCAACCTCTTCCCGCATCTGACCGTCCTCGAAAACCTCACCGAGGCGCCGCTCTCCGCCCTGCGCAGGCCGAAGAAGGAGGTCGTCGAAACCGCCCGAGCACTGCTGGCCCGGGTCGGGCTCGCGGACAAGGCCGACGCCTACCCCCGCCGGCTCTCCGGCGGCCAGCAGCAGCGGGTCGCCATCGCCCGCGCCCTCGCCCTGGAACCCAAGCTGCTGCTCTTCGACGAGCCGACGTCGGCCCTCGACCCGGAGCTGGTCGGCGAAGTCCTCGACGTCATCAAGGACTTGGCGCACCGGGGCACCACCATGATCGTCGTCACCCATGAGATCGGCTTCGCCCGCGAGGTGGCCGACACCGTCGTCTTCATGGACGGCGGCCGGATCGTCGAGCAGGGCCCGCCCGACGAGGTGCTCGACAACCCGCGCCACGAGCGCACCAGGTCCTTTCTCTCCAAGGTCCTGTGACATGAGCCGGGTAAGCGTGCGGAGAGCCCCGTTGAACCGCCGGCCGCGCCCTGTCCGCCGCCCTTGCGCTCGCCGCACGGAAGACCACGGAATACCAGGACCGAACGCTCCGTTCCACCAGGCACTGCCGGAACCGGCACACCGCCCGCCGGGGGAGGACCAACGACCATGAGCACCAGCGCGGACACGGGCACGAGCGCGGAGAACCACGCCCTCCGGGAGTGGCAGGACTGGCGGGAGCGCCGCGAGCGGGCCGTCTCGGCCCCGTACGGCCCGCTCGCCCTGACCGGCACCCACTGGCCGGCCGACCACCCGCACGGCCGGATCGACGGGCTGCCGGGCACCTGGACCGCGGACGGCGACGAGATCGTGCTGCGGGCAACGGACGGCGACCGGCTCACCGTCGACGGCAGACCCGCCGCCGGCGATCCCTCGGTGCCCGGACGGTGTGGGGGGCGCCATCGCCTCGGCCCGGACCCCGCCCCGGACGCCACCCGCGTCGCCCAGGGCGAGCGGCATCTGCAGGTGCTGCGCCGCGAGGGCCGGTGGGCGGTACGGGACTTCGACCCCGGCTCCGCCAACCGCCGCGACTTCGCCGGAATCGACGCCTACGACCACGACGAGCGCTGGATACGGCCCGGCCTGTTCCGCCCGTACGGGGAGCGGCGCAGCGTCCTGGTACCCAACGCCGACGGCGCCCGGCGCGGCCTCGGCCTGGCCGGTGAACTGGCCTTCCCCCTGGACGGCGACGAACACACCCTCCAGGTCGCGGTCGAGGCCGACGGCTCCCTGTGGGCGGTCCTCGCCGACGCCACCAGCGGCACGGACAGCTACCGCTTCCGCTTCCTGCGGCCGCCCGCGCCCGCCGCGGACGGCACCGTCACCGTCGATCTCAACCGCACCCTGCTGCCGCCCTGCGCCTTCGCCGACCACTTTCTGTGCCCCTTCCCGCCGCCCGGCAACACCCTCCCCTTCGCGCTGCGGGCCGGTGAACGGAACCGCCGCACGCGCTGAGCCGTCCCACCTCCGACCGAGGGGGTCAACCCGCCGCCCCGGCAGCCCCGACAAGGCTGCCGGGGCGGCGCGTTGAGCGCGGGACACGTCGAGGCGCCCGTCGGCGGACATATTTCCGAGGCCCTCTTGCGCCGCGGGGGCGGTGCGCCCGACACTCCGGACCAGCGCTTGTCAGGGGCACGCTGAAACATCGATGTGCGGATTCCCGCGTGCCTTCGGCTGCGCCTCACCGGGCCGCCCACAGGCGGCCATTCATCCCCCTCGGAGGAATCACGTGAGGAACGAGCGCACCATCCCCCGCAGCGGCGTAGCGAGACGCACCCGGCTGATCGCCGCGGCGTCCGGTCTGGTCGCCGTCGGTGCCATCGCCGTCCCGACCGCCGCCAGCGCCCAGGACCCCGCCCCCGCAAAGACGTTCAGCGCCACGCAGCTCTCCGCCGCCGGCAACGCGGTACGCACCGCGGACGTCGCCGGCACCGCCTGGTCCGTCGACCCGAAGACCCACACCCTGGTCGTCACCGCCGACCGCACCGTCTCCCGCGCCGAGATCGCCCGCATCGAGCAGGCCGCGGGCGGCAACGCCGGCGCACTGCGCATCGAGCGCACCTCCGGCACCCTGCGCAAGCTGATCTCCGGCGGAGACGCCATCTACGCGCCCAGCTGGCGCTGCTCGCTCGGCTTCAACGTCCGCAGCGGCAGCACGTACTACTTCCTGACGGCCGGGCACTGCACCGAGGGCAAGCCGCCCTGGTACACCAACTCCTCGAACACCACGAGCATCGGGCCGACCACCGGCACCAGCTTCCCCGGCAACGACTACGGCATCGTGAAGTACACCAACACCTCTCTGGCGCACGCTGGAACGGTCGGCAGTCAGGACATCACCAGCGCAGGCACCCCGACCGTCGGCCAGACGGTCACCCGGCGCGGCTCCACGACCGGCACCCACAGCGGAAAGGTCACCGGCCTGAACGCCACCGTCAACTACGGCGGCGGCGACATCGTCTCCGGACTCATCCAGACCACCGTCTGCGCCGAGCCCGGCGACAGCGGCGGCCCCCTCTACTCCGGCACCAAGGCGCTGGGCCTGACCTCCGGCGGCAGCGGCGACTGCACTTCCGGCGGTACGACGTTCTTCCAGCCCGTGACCGAGGCGCTGAGCGCGTACGGCGTGAGCGTGTACTGACCGCGTGAACGGAGAGTGACCGGCCGGGCCGACCGGGACCGACCGGGCTCCGACGAGGGCCCCCGTCCGCCGGCGGACGGGGGCCCGACGGCGCTCGCGGACCGCCCCCCCGAGAACCGCTCGGGGCCCGTTCGGGGACCGCCCGAGCCCGCCGCGAGGACCCTTTCGACCACCCCCTGAACCGGGCATACCATTACAACAAAGCGCCATTCGGACGGTGGAATCAGACGCCGGAACGGATGGCGGACGGCTTACGGCGTACGTCAGGGGGCCGTGATGGTCGCAGAACTGGTGACGGCCGGGGTGGCGCTGGGGTGCGCCGGCGTGGTGTACCTCATGGCCGCGGCCCGCGTGGTCAAGCAGTACGAGCGGGGTGTGGTGCTGCGGCTCGGGCGACTGGTCTCCGAGGTGCGGCAACCGGGATTCACCATGATCGTTCCGGGTGTCGACCGGATGCGTAAGGTCAATATGCAGATCATCACGATGCCGGTGCCCGCCCAGGAAGGCATCACCCGCGACAACGTCACGGTCCGGGTCGACGCGGTGGTCTACTTCAAGGTCGTCGATGCCGCCGACGCCGTCATCCGGGTCGAGGACTACCGCTTCGCGGTTTCGCAGATGGCGCAGACCTCGCTGCGGTCGATCATCGGCAAGAGCGAACTGGACGATCTGCTCTCCAACCGCGAGAAGCTCAACCAGGGCCTGGAGCTGATGATGGACAGCCCGGCCATCGGCTGGGGAGTCACCGTCGACCGGGTGGAGATCAAGGACGTCTCGCTGCCGGAGACGATGAAGCGGTCGATGGCCCGCCAGGCCGAGGCGACCCGCGACCGGCGCGCCCGGGTGATCAACGCCGACGCCGAGCTGCAGGCCTCGAAGAAGCTGGCCGAGGCGGCCGCGGCGATGTCCGACCAGCCCGCGGCGCTACAGCTGCGACTGCTGCAGACCGTGGTGGCGGTCGCCGCCGAGAAGAACTCCACCCTGGTGCTGCCGTTCCCGGTGGAGCTGCTGCGCTTCCTGGAGCGCTCCGGCCTCCAGGCACAGGCGCAGACCGCACAGGCCGAGGTGCAGACCGCACAGGCCGAGGCGGAGCGCCGGGACCACGCCGAGCGGGCGACGCCCGCGGAGGCCGACGGCATCGCGGACATGAAGCAGAGCGCGCTGCCCACGGAGCTGGCGGATCTCCCGGACCTCCGAGCGGCCGACAGCCTTGACGCGGGACGGGGCACGGACCGCGGATAACGCCACCACGGATAACGCCACCCACGCCAACTGACCGCAACGGCAACAGCCACGGCCACGGCCACCGCCTCCGACCGCAACACCCGACCGCAACCGCAACGACCGCAGCATCCGATCGCCGTACCCGCCCTTGAGCTGTGCCCTTCGGACGGATACGGCGATCACTGCTGTCCGGCCCCGGCCGCAGGCGAGGGCCGCCGGGCGAGGGCTGTGGACGGGGGGCCGATTCCGGCCAGGTGCCGGCATGTCCGTACTCCAGGCACGGCCTTCTCCGTACGGAGGGGCCATATCCGTACCGAGGACCCTTGGGCGCAGACAGCGGTGTGACCGTCATGTGGTGAAGCCGTGAACTCTCGTATGCGAGACCGGAACTCGGTCTTGTGCACGAGTGAGAGGGATGGGGATACTCGGCCCCGCACGTTGGCATGGACGCGACTCCCCGGAGCGCTGCAACGGAGTGCTGCTACGCCGGGTGGAACGTTTGTGTCCCGATTCCTCACACTCTCGGGCCCGTGCATCTCCCCACAGACCGGGCCCATCCCCCCACGGGAGGCTTTGAGTTGAAGCACCGACGCATACCCAACCGGCGCGCAGTCCTGGCGGGCGCGGGAGCGCTGGCCCTCGCTGCCACCGCCACCGTCACCCTCGCCAACGCCCATGCGGCCCCCGCCCCCGTCACCCCCAAGGTGGCCAAACTGACCTCCGCCGCGGCGACCGCCCTGGCGTCCCAGCTCAAGACCGGCACGGCCGGCGCGTACTACGACGCCCAGGCCAAGAAGCTCGTGGTCAACGTCCTGGACGAGGCGGCGGCCAAGACCGTACGGGCGAAGGGGGCGGAGGCGAGAATCGTCAAGCACACGCTCGCCCAGCTCGACGCGGCCCGGCAGACCCTGAAGTCGAAGGCGACCATCCCCGGCACCTCCTGGGGCGTCGACCCGGTCGGCAACAAGGTCGTGGTGACCGCCGACCGCACGGTCAAGGGCGCCAAGCTGGACCGGCTCACGCGGGTCACCCAGGGTCTCGGCGACAAGGTCGAACTCCGCCACAGCAAGGGCGAGTTCAAGCCCTTCATCGGTGGCGGCGACGCGATCTGGGGCAGCGGCGCCCGCTGCTCGCTCGGCTTCAATGTCGTCAAGGACGGCCAGCCGTACTTCCTGACGGCCGGCCACTGCGGCAACGCCGTCCAGAGCTGGTCCGACCAGCAGGGCGGCTCGGAGATCGCGGCCACCGAGGACTCCAAGTTCCCCGGTGACGACTACGCCATCGTCAAGTACACCGGCGACACCGCGCACCCGAGCGAGGTGGACCTCTACAACGGCAGCACCCAGAAGATCACCAAGGCCGCGGACGCCACGGTCGGCGAGAAGGTGCAGCGCAGCGGCAGCACCACTCAGGTCCACGACGGCACGGTCAAGGCGCTGAACGCCAGCGTCAACTACCAGGAGGGCACGGTCGACGGTCTGATCCAGACCGACGTCTGCGCCGAGCCCGGCGACAGCGGCGGCGCCCTCTTCGACGGCGAGTCCGCGCTCGGCCTCACCTCCGGCGGCAGCGGCGACTGCTCCGGCGGCGGCGAGACCTTCTTCCAGCCGGTCCCGGAGGCCCTGCAGGCCTACGGCGCGGAGATCGGCTGACCGTGACGGACGGCCGACCGTGCGGGTCGGCCGACCGGGCGGATCCGCTGACCGGGGCGATCCGCTGACCGTGCAGGCCGGTTGACCTGTGCGGGGCGATGGAGATCGGCGGTGGCGGCCGGCCCCGGACGTGCTCGGTGTCCGGGGCCGTGCCGCGCCCCCGTGCCTCGCCCCGTGGTCCGCACGTCCGTAGGTCACCGGGCACCCGCAGGCACCCGCGCAAGGCCTCGCCGTGCGCCCCTGTATACGCCTCGGGCCTTGCCCGCAGCGGCAGTTGGGGCCGAAGTCGGCCGTCCGTGGAGCCGGCGGGGAGGGGGTGACGGGGAGAGGCCGGCGGCCAAGAGGCCGTTCGTACGGCGAGGTCCCCGGGCGCCGCCGTCCGGCGCCCGGGGACCTGGTCCGTGCGGTCAGAACCGGAACACCGAGCCCTGGCCACCGTTCATCGTGCACGAGTTGGCGAAGGTGTAGGTGTACGACACCCGGTGGCCCTGCCAGACGCCGTCCGCGGTGACCACGACCGGGTCCCATTCCTTGGTGCACAGCCGCTCCGTCACCGCGCCGGTCACCTCGGTGAAGTCGCCGGATACCGAACGCAGCTGGGCGCAGGCGGCTCTCGGGTTCGGGTGGCTGCCGGTCGCCCGTGGCATACAGCTGAGGGTGACCGCGCGCTCCACGGTGGCCGTCGCGCGGCTCTCGCCCTGGCCGACGGTGAGCACCAGCTCCGTCGGGGCGTACAGCCCGCCGGACCGCACGGGCTGCGCCGGAGCCGTGGCCGCCTGCGCGGTGGTGGCCAGTGTGCCGAGAACCAGCGCCGCGCCGAGTGCGACCGCTCCAGAGATGTACCGCATGACGAACACTCCCTTGCTTGTAGGTGCAGATGCCGGACGGGAGTCTGGCCCCAACCGCGCCCCGTCCGCACCTCGGGCGATTGCTTTGAGTCGATAGATGCATGCGGTGGGTAATGGCGCGAACGAATGCGAGGGAGATGTGAAGAGGGTGTGACGGCATGATGTGCGGCCAGCGGGGATGTCGTACGGATGATCATGCGCGAGAGGCGGCCCGGCGCGGCCGGAGGGGAGGAATCCGGCCGCCGACCGGTCGTTCGGGCGGGTGTCGATCTCCGCCCGATTGGCCGAAGAGGGGGGCCGGAGGCCGTCTCCGTCTGGGGTTCGGCCGGTCCCGGGAGCCGCTATCCCTTGCGGTCGTCGAGCTCCGGCAGTCCCGCCGTCAGGGCCCGCATGCCGCGGATCACCAGCTCCGCCGGCCCCTGCGGCCCGTCCTCCGGTTCGTCGCCCGAGGCCCATTCCTCCACCGCGACCCGCATCGCAGTGTTCGCGGCCGCCGCCCCCAGCCGTACGGCCAGCGGACCGGCGTCCGTCAGCCGCGCCAGGATCGGGACCAGGGCCTCCTCGGAGTCGTGGTGCACCCGGTGCCAGACCGCGCGCAGCGCCGGATCGCCGGGCATCGCCCGCAGCAGTCCCCGGGTCCAGTGCAACGCCTCCGTGGCCGGTGCGTCGGCCGGGGTCAGGGCCCGGCGCGCGGCCCGTTCGAGCGCCTCGCGCACGGGCGGCGCGTCCGGCCCGGCGGGGGGTGCGGCCAGGTCGTCGAGCCACTGCCGTACGCCGACGGCGAGCAGCGGCGCCACCGCGTCCTCCTTGGTGCGGAAGTAGCGGTAGAAGGTGCGCAGCGCGACGCCGGCGGCGCGGGCGATCTCGTCGGCGGTGACCGCGGCGCCGCGCTCCGCGAACAGGGCGGCCGCGGTGCGGGCGATCTCCAGCTGGGTCTCGGCCTTGCGTCGCTCGGTCAGCGAGGGGCGGGCGGCGGGTGAAGGGCGGGGCGCGGTCGGCATGGGGTCAGCTTACGGAGTGCGGTGACAGAGTGGCGTGACGTGTGAAGATGGCACGACGTGCCATATAGGCGTACGGTGCGGCTGAACCTCATGAACGGAGCAGCACCATGAACCGCTTTGACGGACGCCGCGTACTGATCACCGGAGCCGGTTCGGGCATCGGCCGGGCCGCCGTCCACCGGATCCTGGCCGAGGGCGGCCGGGTGGTGGCGGCCGATATCGACGAGGCGGGGCTCAAGGCCACCGCCGACCGCGCCGCCGCGGACGGCGTGGCCGGCCGCCTGGTGACCGCGCCGCTGGACATATCCGACGAGGCGGCCGTCCGGGCCGGCGTCGCCGCCGCGGTGTCCGGCCTCGGCGGCCTGGACGTCCTGGTCAACGCGGCCGGCATCCTGCGTTCCTCGCACACCCACGAGACCGGCCTGGACTTCTTCAACAAGATCATCGCGGTCAATCTGACCGGCACCTTCCTGATGATCCGTGAGGCGCTGCCCGCCCTCCTGGAGGGCGACTCCCCGGTCGTGGTCAACTTCAGCTCCACCTCGGCCTCGTTCGCGCACCCGTACATGTCGGCGTACGCGGCGAGCAAGGGCGGTATCCAGTCGATGACGCACGCCATCGCGAGCGAGTACAGCAAGCAGGGGTTGCGCGCGGTGTGCGTGGCGCCCGGCTCCATCGCCAGCAACATGACCAGCGGTCGCGGCCCGGGGCTGCCCGAGGACGCCGATATGAGCCTGTTCACCAAGCTCGCCCCGGCCATCGGCCAGGGCTTCGCGGGCCCGGAGACCGTCGCGGGCGTCATCGCGATGCTGGCCTCGCAGGACGGCGCGTTCATCACCGGCACGGAGATCCGCATCGACGGCGGCACCCATATGTGAGCCGGTTGAGCCCTCCGCGGAGGTGGCCGGGGGAGGTCGGGACGGCGGGAAGGGCGCGGTGCCCGCGCGTGTGGCGTCGGGAGGGGCGCAGCACGTGCGGGTGCCGTGCCCTTCCCGGTATCCGCCGGGGTGCGGCCGCCCCGGGCTCAGGCGGGCCGCCGCGCCCCGTCGTCGGCTGGGGCGTCGTCCCTGCCGTCCTCCGTGCCGTCGTCCTTCGTGCGGAGCATCGCGAGCACCATGGTCACCACGGCGCCGCCCACTGCCCAGGCGGCCAGTACCAGCAGCGGCCCGGTCACCGCATGGTCGCGGAAGTACGCGACGGAGCGCGCCGCCCAGGTGCCCGCGCCCGGTGGCAGCGCGGGGCCGAGTGACCGCCAGAACGGTGGCAGCAACGGGTACGGGTAGGCGCCGCCCGCGCTCGGGTTGCCGAACACCACGATCAACAGGATCGCCAGGCCGATGCCGATGACGCCCAGCAGTGCCTGGAAGGCCAGCGTGCTGGCCCCGACCGCGAAGACGATCAGGGCGCCCAGCCCCCACAGTCCCCAGATGCTGCCGGGCAGCGCGCCGAGGACCGGGCCGACGATGAGCGCACCCGCCAGCCCGGCGACCGCCGCATAGAGCGCGAGCGCGGCCAGCCGGATGACCGCCCGCGCCCCGTTGGCCGGGCGGGCGCCATGGCTGATGGCGAGGATCGCGGCGCACAGATAGCCGCCGACGCACCAGCCCACGACGAGGTAGAAGGACGTCAGGCTGCGGGCGTCACCGCCGGCGGCCGGGACGATGTCGATCGTGCGCACGGTGCGCTGCCGGGACTTCTCCGCCGCCCGGACGACCAGCTCGACGGCCTGCGAGAGCGAGGCGCCGCCGCCGCTCGCCACCAGGAGCCGGTCGGTGGTGCCGCGGGGATCGACGAGCAGCGCGGCATCGATCGTCCGGTCCGCGATCTGTCGGCGCGCCTGCCGCTCCGAGGTCACCGCGCGCGGGTCGAGCGGTGACCCGGGCAGCCGGTTCAGCTCGGCCACCAGCTGCCCGCGGGCCTGCGCGGGGGCGACCACGCCGAGCGGCACATCCACCGGCCTGGGGTCGTGGAAGGCGCCCGCGTACGACGTGATGAACGCGACCATCAGGCCCAGTACGCCGACCACCAGCAGCGCGGCCCGGGTGGTCACCGCGCTCTTGACCTCCTCGGTGAAGGTCATGCGGGTGCGGGTGCCGTCGTCCGTGGTGGTCATGGCCCATATCTTCCGGGCGGCGGTGGGGGCGCGCAGATCGGACGGGGCCGATCGACGGAAGGCCGGGCGGCGGAAGCCGGTCGAGGGAAGGCCGGGCCGGCGGGCTGCGGCGCGGGTGTGCCCTCTCCGCGTGTTCGTACGAATGTTCGAGTTCGCGCTATGGTGGAGGGAGGAATCAGGGGGACTCGGGATGAGCCGGGGGGCGGATGAGGCGCAGGAGGTGTGGATGCCCGGGTTCACGCATCTGCACACCGCTTCGGGGTTCTCCCTGCGCTACGGTGCCTCCCACCCGGAGCGGCTCGCCGAGCGCGCCGCCGAGCGCGGGATGGACGCCCTCGCGCTGACCGACCGGGACGGCCTCTCCGGGGCCGTACGGTTCGCCAAGGCCGCCGCCGAGGCCGGTATCCGCCCGCTGTTCGGCACCGAACTCGCCGTGGCGGAGCGCGAGCCGGCCGTCGAGGCCCCCGCGGCCACCGCCCGCCGGCGCACCCCGGTGCGCGGCGGCGCCTTCCTCGACGAGTCCGCCGCCCGCGTCGTCTTCCTCGCCCGCGACGGCGCACCCGGCTGGGCCGCCCTGTGCCGGCTGATCTCCGCCGCCCACGCCGGCCGGCCGGAGCGGCCCGCCGTCCCCTGGGGCGCCCTGGAACAGGCCACCGACGGCCTGACCGTCCTGCTCGGCCCGGACTCCGAGACCGGCCGGGCGCTGGCCGCCGGCCGCCCGGACCGCGCCGCCCGCCTCCTCGCCCCCTGGCGCGAACTGTACGGCGACGCGCTCCGCCTGGAGGTCGTCGACCACGGCCGCCCCGGCAGCGGCCCCGGCTCCCCGCGGCTGGCCGCCCGTACCCTCGGCTTCGCCGTCGACCAGGGCATCCGCGCCGTCCTGACCAACGCGGTTCGCTACGCCGACCCCGGCCAGGGCCCGGTCGCCGATGTCCTGGACTCGGCCCGCCGCCTGGTCCCGGTCGACCGCCGCCCCGAGGCCCGGGACGGCGGCGAGCGCTGGCTCAAGGGCACCGCCGAGATGAGCCGGACCGCCGACCGGATCGCCGAGGCGGCCGGATTCCGCCGCGGCCTCGCCCACCGGCTGCTCGCCATGACCGAGGAGACCGCCGGCGAGTGCCTGGTCGACCCCCGGGACGACATCGGGCTCGGCCGCATCCACTTCCCCGAGCCCCACCTGGTCGGCGCCGGCCGCCGCACCGCCGCCCGGGTGCTGCGCTCCCGCTGCGCCGCCGCGATGGTGCTGCGCGGCTACGACCGCGACCGCACGCGGTGGGAGCGGCTGCACGACGAGCTCCGGACGATCGAGCGGCTCGGCTACCCCTCGTACTTCCTGACGGTCGCCCGGGTCGTGGACGACGTACGGGAGAGGGGCATCCGGACCGCGGCCCGCGGGTCCGGCGCCGGATCCCTGGTCAACCACCTCCTGGGCATCGCGCACGCCGACCCGGTCGAGCACGGGCTGCTGATGGAGCGCTTCCTGTCCGAGCGGCGGGCGGCGCTGCCGGACATCGACATCGACGTGGAGTCCGCCCGCCGGCTGGAGGTCTACCGTGCGATCTTCGACCGCTTCGGGGAGGAGCGGGTGGCGACCGTCTCGATGCCCGAGACCTATCGCGTACGGCATGCCGTACGGGACGTGGGCGCCGCGATGGGCATGGACCCGGCGCGGGTGGACCGGCTCGCCAAGGCCTTCCCGCACATCCGCGCCCGCGACGCGCGGGCCGCGCTGGCCGAACTCCCCGAGCTGCGCGGCGTACAGGAGGCCGGCGGCGAGCGGCTGTGGCAGCTGGTCGAGGCGCTGGATGCGCTGCCGCGCGGGATCGCCATGCACCCGTGCGGGGTGCTGCTCTCGGATGCCACGCTGCTGGACCGGACGCCCGTCGTGCCCACCAGCGGCGAGGGGTTCGCCATGGCCCAGTTCGACAAGGACGACGTGGAGGAGATGGGGCTGCTCAAGCTCGATGTCCTGGGCGTACGGATGCAGTCCGCGATGGCGCACGCGGTCGCCGAGATCGGCCGGGCCACCGGGCGCCGCATCGACCTCGACGACCCGGCGCAGGTGCCGCCGGGGGATGAGCGGACCTACAGCCTGATCCGCTCCACCGAGACCCTCGGCTGCTTCCAGATCGAATCGCCCGGCCAGCGCGATCTGGTCGGCAGGCTCCAGCCCGCCACCTTCCACGACCTCGTCGTCGACATCTCCCTCTTCCGGCCGGGGCCGGTCGCCGCCGATATGGTGCGGCCCTTCATCGAGGCCCGGCACGGCCGCAGGCCGGTCCGCTATCCGCACCCCGACCTGGAGGAACCGCTGCGCGAGACCTACGGGGTGGTGGTCTTCCACGAGCAGATCATCGAAACGCTGCGGATCATGACCGGATGCGGGCGGGACGAGGCGGACGAGAAGCGGCGCGCGCTGTCGCACCCCGAACTCCAGGGGCGGGTGCGCGCCTGGTTCGCGCAGCGGGCCGAGGGGCGCGGCTACCCCCCCGACGTCATCGCGCACACCTGGGAGATCGTCGAGGCCTTCGGCGCGTACGGCTTCTGCAAGGCGCATGCGGTCGCCTTCGCGGTGCCCACCTACCAGTCCGCCTGGCTCAAGGCGCACCATCCCGCGGCCTTCTACGCCGGGCTGCTCACCCACGACCCCGGCATGTACCCGAAGCGGCTGCTGCTCGCGGACGCCCGGCGGCGCGGGGTGCCGGTGCTGCCGCTGGATGTGAACCGGTCGGCGGTCGCCCATCGAATCGAACTGGTGTCCGGTGGAGATGATTCCCGTGGTGTCTGGGGGCTGCGGCTCGCCTTCTGTGACGTCCACGGGATGAGCGAGGCCGAGGCGCGGCGGATCGAGACCGGGCAGCCCTACCGCTCGCTCCAGGACCTGTGGCAGCGGGCCCGGCCGTCCCGCCCGGTGGCCGAACGCCTCGCCCGGGTCGGCGCGCTGGACTCCTTCGGCGCCAACCGGCGCGATCTGCTGCTGCATGTCGCCGAACTGCACCACCACCGACGAAGCGCCCCCAACGGCCAGCTGACGCTGCATACGGATCGGGAGACCCCGGCCGATGCGGTCGAGCCGGCGGGGCTGCCCGACCTCGGCGACGTCGAGCGGCTCAGCGCCGAGCTGGGCGTCCTCGGCATGGACGCCTCCCGTCATCTGATGGCCGACCACCGGGAGTTCCTCACGGAGCTCGGCGTGCTGCCGGCCCGGCTGCTGCGCGGCACCCGGCACGGCGAGACGGTGCTGGTCGCCGGGGCCAAGGCGGCCACCCAGACCCCGCCGGTCCGCTCCGGCCGCCGGGTCATCTTCACCACCCTCGACGACAGCACCGGACTGGTCGACTGCGCCTTCTTCGACGATTCCCACGAGGCCTGTGCGCACACCGTCTTCCACTCCTGGCTGCTGCTGGTCCGCGGAACGGTCCAGCGCCGCGGGCCGCGCAGCCTCAGCGTGGTCGGCGCGGCCGCCTGGAACCTCGCCGAACTGGCCGAACTGCGCCGCGAGGGCGGCCTGAAGGCGGTCGCCGCGCGGCTGGCCGCCGGACCGGACCGCCCGGCCGCGGCACCCGGGGAGGAGCCCGGGCCGGCCGCCGGCCCTTCCCCCGCCGCCCCCGCCCGCACCATCCGCCTGGAGACCGGCTACGAAATGCACCCGTGGGCCGACCTCCAGCCCGCCGGTGAACGCGCCGCCACCGGCCGCAAGCTGTGGCACTCCAGCCCGGGGAGCGCGGGATGAACCCCGGTGCGGGCCCCGCCGCCCCGCCGGACCCGGCCGCCGCGCGCCCGCCGGCCACCCTCCATGTGCGCTTCCGGACCGCCGACGGTACGCCCGTCGGCGCCGACCGGTACGAGCAGCTGCTCGGCCTCCTGGCGCAGTTCACGCCGGTGGTCGAGGCGCTGCCGCCGGACGCCGCGCTGGCCGACGTCCGCGGCGCGCTGCGCTACTTCGACCGGGACGCGGAGGGCATCGCCGAGCTGATCCGGCTGCGCGCGCTGGCCTGGTACGGCATGCGGTGCACCATCGGGATCGGCGCCAACCCCCTGCTCGCGCGGATGGCGGCCCAGACCGCGCCGCCCGGCGAGATCCGCGCCGTCCCCTCGGACGACGGCCCCCTCACCTCCTTCCTCGCCCGCCGCCCGGCCTCGGCGCTGTACGGCGTCGGACCCGCGACCGCACGCACCCTGTGTGCGTACGGACTCGACAGCGTCGAACGGATCGCCGCCGCGCCGCCCGCCACGCTCCAGCGGATCCTCGGCGCGAGGACCGGCCGCGCGGTGCACGAACGGGCCCGTGGCATCGACCCGACGCCGGTGACGCCCAACGCCCCGTCCCGCTCGATGGGCGCCGAGCACCGCTTCGCGCACGACGAACTGGACCCCGTACGGCGCCGCCACGCGCTGCTCTCGCTCGCCGACGACCTCGGTGCCCGGCTGCGCGCGAGCGGGCAGGCGGCCCGTACCCTCACCCTCACCGTCCGCTACGCCGACCGCACCACCACGACCCGCACCCGGCGGCTGGCCGAACCGACCGCGCACGGCCCCGCGCTCACCTCGGCGGCCTATGCGCTGCACGCCGCGCTCGGCCTGCAGCGGGCGCGGGTACGGGCCCTGGCGCTGCGGGCGGAGGATCTGTGCCGCGCCGAACTCGCCGCGCGCCAGCTCATGTTCGACCCCGTCGACGACAAGGCGCACCGCATCGAGGCGGCCGTCGACCGGGCCAGGGCGCGCTTCGGGGCCGGCGCCGTGCGCCCGGCGGCAAAGCTCGACGGCGGGGCCGGGCCCGGGTGGCCGTAAGGCCTCCTCGGCCGCCGTGAAGATGATCGGCCCGGCCGTGGCATGCGGGCCAAGCACTCCCCGGCGCGCTTCGTACCCGGACGTCCGGTAAAGGTTCCGTGTCGCTTCCTTCACCGTCACGCGACTGGCCCCTTCTGCTTACTCGGCCGTAACTTACTTGACAGTCAACTGCGTTGGCCCTTGCGATCCGGATCGCAGGTGAACGGCTCACCGAGCACTTCGGAGTCCCCTCACCCCGCAAGGAGCATCGTATGAAGCTGCGCTGGTCAAGAGCGCTGACTCTCTTCCCCGCCCTCGCCCTGGCGCTGGGTGTCACCACCTCCCCCACCCCCGCCGCGGCGGCCCGCCCGTCGCCCACCACCACCCCGGCCGAGGACGCCGCGGGCCGCCCCTACCGAACCGTCAGCAGCGGCTGGAACAACTTCTCCTGCAAACCCTCCGCCGCGCACCCCCGCCCGGTGGTCCTGGTGCACGGCACGCTCGGCAACTCCGTCGACAACTGGCTGGGCCTCGCGCCCTATCTGGTGGCCCGTGGCTACTGCGTCTTCTCCCTCGACTACGGCCAGCTGCCCGGCGTCCCGCTCTTCCACGGCCTCGGGCCGGTCGACGCGTCCGCCCAACAGCTCGCCACCTACGTCGACCGGGTGCTGGCCGCCACCGGAGCACACAAGGCCGATCTCGTCGGCCACTCCCAGGGCGGCATGATGCCGCGCGTCTACCTCAAGTTCCACGGCGGCGCGGACAAGGTGAACGCGCTCGTCGGGCTGGCTCCCGACAACCACGGCACCGATCTGAACGGCCTGACCCGCCTCCTGGAGCACTTCCCGGACGCCGAGAAGTACCTCGGCGAACTGACCCCCGGCCTGACGGACCAGATCGCCGGCTCCGACGTCCTCAACCGGCTCAACGAGGGCGGCGACACCGTCCCGGGCGTGCACTACACCGTCATCGCCACGAAGTACGACGAGGTCGTCACGCCGTACCGGTCGGGCTTCCTCGACGGCCCCGATGTCCACAACGTCGTGCTCCAGGACCTGTGTCCCGCCGACCTGTCCGAGCATGTGGCCATCGGTACCGTCGACAGGATCGCCTTCCACGAAGCGGCCAACGCCCTCGACCCCGCCCACGCCACCCCCACGACCTGCGCATCGGCCTTCTGACCCCGCTCCCCTCCGCCGGGGGCCTCAGCGGTCGACCCGCCGGGCGGCCGTGCGGACGAGCGCTCCGCGCAGCGTCAGAAAGGAGAACGAGGCCACCGCCAGCAGAAGGGGAATCAGCAGCAGCCGTCCCGAGAAGGCAAGCACCACGACCGTCAGCACGGCGCTGGCGATCACGCCGCAGCACAGGGGAGTACGGCGCGGCAGCAGCACCAGCGCGGCGGCGAGGCCGGCCAGGGTCACGGCCGCCAGGCAGGTGGCGGTCGCCTCCATCAGCACCGGGAGACCGGCGCCGCGCCACCGGGCCGCCACGGCCAGGAGCACGGCGGCCGTGCCCAGCACCGCGAGCGAGCGGCGCGGCACCTCGCCCGGCTCGCCGCCCTTGGCCAGCCAGCGGGGCGCCGCCCCGTCCCGGCCGAGGGCGGCACCGAGCCGGGAGGCGCCGGCCAGATAGGAGTTGACCGCCCCGAAGGTGAGGAAGAGCGCCGCCGCCGCGGCGACGGGGCGGGCGGCGACGCCCACGCTCCGGGCGAGCAGATCGGTCAGCGGGGTGTCGGTGCCGGCCGCGGCCGGACCCAGCGCGCCGACCGTGACGAGCGCCAGGCCGAGATAGAGCACGCCGACGACGGCGAGGGTGTTACGGGTCACCCGCGGCAGGTCCCGCCCGGGGTCGGCGAATTCACCGGACAGATGGCTCGCCGCCTCCCACCCCGCGAACGCGAAGAACAGCACCGAGGCCGCCGAGCCGACCGACGTCCAGCCACCGGGCATGAACGGGGTGAAGTGCGCGGCGGTGACGTGCGGGGCGGCGGCCAGCACCGCACACAGCAGCACCGCCGCCAGCAGCCCGCCGAGCATCAGCTGCACCCGCCCCGACATCCGCAGCCCGAACGCATTGGACGCCAGCGACCCGGCCAGCACCAGAGCGCCGACCGCCGCCGCGCCCGCCTCGCCCCAACCGGCCGCGTCGGCCACGTACTTCCCGCCGATCCAGGACGCCGAGACCACCCCGATCGGCACCGCCCCGTAGAACCACCACCCCACGACGGCCGCCGCCCGCGGCCCGATCGCCCGGTGGACGAAGGTGGCCACGCCCCCGCCGTCGGGGAACCGTACGCCGAGCGCCGCGAAGGAGGCGGCCACCGGCACACACATGGCCAGCAGAACGGCCCAGGCCAGGACCGAGGCGGGGCCCGCCGCGTCGGCGGCCAGGGACGGCAGGGTCAGCACACCGGGGCCGAGCACGGCACCCGCGCACAGCGCGGTACCGCCGCCGACGCCCAGCCGCCGTACATCCGGCCGTGCAGAAGCGGGGAGAGTTGTCTTTTGCGCGGTCACAGTTGCCGAACGTAGCCGTAGGATTGATCAACTTTCGTCCTCGCCGAACGAAATTCGGCCCAGGCCGCACCATGGACACCATGGACGACATTGATTCGGCGATTGTCCGCGAACTGCAGCGCGATGCACGGCAGACCAACCGCGAACTGGCCCGCATGCTGGGCATTGCCCCCTCCACCTGCCTGGAACGGGTCCGCGCGCTCCGCGCCCGCGGCGTGATCACCGGCTATCGCGCGACGGTGGACCTGCGCGCCCTCAACCGCCCCGTACAGGCCCTGCTCACCGTCCGCATCCGCCCCCTGAACCGCGAACTCATCGAGCGCTTCAAGGCGTTCCTGGTCTCGCTGCCCGAGGTGCTCAACGTCTATGTCGTCGCGGGCGGCGACGACTTCCTGGTCCACGTCGCCGTACCGGACGTCGACCGGTTGCACGGGCTGCTGATGGACGAGGTCTTCAAGCGCCGCGAGGTGGTCGACTGCCGTAGCTCGGTCATCTATCAGCATGTCGCCAACGACATCATCGGCCCGCTGCCGGCCAACGGCCCCGCCGACGCATGACGACGCGGCGCCGCCCCCTCCGAGGTGGGGAAGGGGACGACGCCGCGGGACGCCGGGGACCGTCGCAGTCGGGCCCCGGCGAGTGGGGGGCGGTGGTAGGAAAGCTCTCCGGTCACGGGGCGAAGCCGTCAGCGGCCCCTGCCCCGGTTCACCCCGCCGTACGGGGTCAGTTGCGGCCTCGGGCCGCCTTGCGCCGGGCCGTGCCGAACAGGACCGCGGCCCCTGCGGCCAGTACGGTGGCGCCGCCGATCGCGACCGGGGCGGTCGAGCCGTCCCCGCCCGTCTCGGCGAGCCGCGTGCCGTCGGCCGGCCGGGCGGCGCCGTCGGGGTGCGTGCCGCCGGAGTGCGCGCCACGGCCCTGGGCGGCGCCGTCCGAGGGGGCCGCCTCGGTGTGCGGGGCGCCCGCGTCATGGCCGTGCCGACTCATGTCCATCGACGACTTGTCCGCGCCTGCCGCGATCTGGGCGTCCGTCGGCGCGGACGCGGCCGGCGCGGGGGTGGCGGCGGACCCGGCGCCCGCCCGGCCACCGCTGTCCTTGCCGAACACCACATCCGAGCAGGTGTAGAACGCCTCCGGGCTGTCCGACCGCTGCCAGATGCTGTAGATCAGATGGCGCCCGGACCGCTGCGGCACCTTCCCGTCGAAGACGTACTCACCGTTCGTCAGCGTCGGGTCGGTCACCTTCACGAACGGCTTGGCCTCCAGGTCCGACCACTTCAGCGGCTTGGTCGGGTTGTAGCCGTCCTTGGTGAGGTACAGCTCGAAGGAGCCCTTGTGCGGGGCGGTGGCCTTGTAGTGGAACGTGTGGCTGCCGGCCCGCATCGCGGACGACGGCCAGTCGGCACGCGGCAGGTCCAGCCCCTTGTACTTGTCGTCGCCGCCGCTGCACAGCTTCCCGTCCGGGATCTTGGTCTTCGACTGGCCGCCGGCGTTGCCGTCCCGCACCGCGTTCCAGTCGTAGAAGGCCTGCGCGCCACTGGCCTGCACAGCGGCCTTGCACGCCGCGGACTTCGGGCTCTCGGGCCCTTCCGCGTAGCACGCCGAGACCCGGCTGACGGGGTCCGACATCGAACCGTGCGCCGCGGCCGGACTTGCGGTCAAAACGGTCAGCGCGAGCGGCGCGAGGCCGGCCAGCGCGATCGCGGTGGCCTTCCGGCCGGCCGTACGACTGGCCGTACGCGTGGCCGTGCGACGAGCGGTCATCGTGGGGGTCTCCTTCATCGGTACGTCGAGCGGGGCGGGCGGCAAGACGGGACGTGGGGGGTCGGGACACATGCCCGGTGCCGTCCCCCGGTGAGCGGCGCCGGGGCACGAACCCCGCCTTGCGAGAAGCACGCTAGCCCCGCTGAACAGCGGATCTGAGGGCCGAAGCCCGATCCTGGAGATCCTTATGGTCCGTTTAAGGCGGCACTAAGCGGGGGCACAGGCAGGGGTGCCCAAAGCGGGCATGTGGAGCGGGGGTTGGGGGGCGGGAGCCCGCGACGGTCCGGGGTGTCCCCTGAATTCGCCTCCGTCACGGACGGCGGTAGCCGGCCCGTTCCATGCCCGCCACGGGGTCGCGCGTCAGCGTCGGACAGGCCGGGTATGCGGGGTCTCCCACCTCCAGCGCGGCGAACAGATCGAGGTCGTGCCGCGCGAAGCGGTGCAGGTGCGGGAGGAGGAGCTCCCGCTCCTCGGCGGACAACGGCTCGTCGTGCCGGTCATCGCGGGTGCTGTGCATGCCCGCACGGTACGGCCGACGGTGGCAGCGGCAGCGGCGGGCGAGGTCCGCTCGCTGCCGCATTGTCAGTGGTCCCTGTCACCATCGGGGTATGGAGATCGAGAAGTCCGCCGACCGGACCGAACCGCCCCCGCCCGGCTCCGGCGCCGCCTACTGGGAGGCCGCCGCCGAACGCTTCGACGACGAGCCCGATCACGGCCTGCGCGACCCCGCGGTGCGTGCCGCCTGGGCCGCCCGGCTGCGGTCCTGGCTGCCGTCCGGGCCCGCCGGGATACTCGACCTCGGCTGCGGTACGGGAAGCCTGACGCTGCTCGCCGCCGAGCAGGGGCACCGGGTCACCGGCATCGATCGCTCGCCCGCCATGATCGCCCGGGCCCGCGCCAAGCTCGCGGGGCGGGCGGCCCGCCTCCTGGTCGGGGAGGCCGCCGAACCGCCCGTGGGGGAGCGGCGGTTCGATGCGGTCCTGGTACGGCATGTCCTGTGGGCGCTGCCGGACCCGGCGGCCGCGCTGCGCCGCTGGGCCGGGCTGCTCGTGCCCGGCGGGCGTCTGGTGCTGGTCGAGGGGCGCTGGGGCGAGGCCGAGCCGATGGGCATATCCGCCGCCGAACTGCTCCGCCTCGTGGCCCCGTTGGCGGAGCGTACGCAGCTGGAGCGGCTGTCCCACGACGCCGTCCTGTGGGGCAAGGAGGTGACGGACGAGCGGTATGCGCTGATCGCCGAGACCCCGCTGCGCGGCGGCCCGGCCCGGTGAGACCGTCAGGTCCGGTGAGACGGCCCGCCCTGGTGAGGCGACCGCCCGGCGCCCCGTCGGCGCCGGTCCGCCCCCGGTCCGCCCCCGGCCGGGCGGTGGCTTCTCCGGAGCTTCGCGAGCGCGGGTTCACCGCCGTCCCGGCTGCTCCAACTCCCGTACGCACCGCCACTCCCCGCCGAACGGCCGGTAGCCGAAGGCGCGGTTGATGGCGAGCATCGGGGCGTTGGTGGCGTCGTTGCCGGTGAACGCCTCGGCGCAGCCGGCGTCCCGGGCGCGGCGCAGGGAGCGGGTCTTGGCGAGGCGGGCCAGGCCACGGCCGCGGAAGGCGCGGCGACTGCCGGTCATGGCCGAGGAGTAGCGGCCGAGACCGTCGGTGGAGGCCAGGGAGAAGGCGGCCACCTCGCCGTCCACGGTCACCACGGAGCTGAGGTCCAGGTCGATGTCGGGGCGTTCCCAGACGGAGCGCAGCCAGCCCTCGTAGGCGATGGCGTCGATGGTGACATCGCCCGGCTCGTCGGCGGTGGCCTCGGCGTCGGCCGCGTACAGCGGGCTCGGGTCGGCGCCGAAGTCCGCGGCGGCGCAGAGCCGGACGCCGGGCGGCAGCGAGGCGGGGAGCGGCGGCAGCTCGGCGGCGGCAAGATCGAGCCGTAGGCAGCGGGATCGCCGGGTGGTGCGGTAGCCGTGGCGCTCCGCGAACGCCAGCGGGCCGGGTTCGTCGCTCGCCCAGGCGAAGAGACGGTGGGCGCCGGCCGCGGTCAGATGCTCCTCGGCCGCGGTCAGCAGGGCGCCGCCGACGCCCCGGCGCCGGTGGTCGGGGTGCACCTGCGGATTGGCCGCGCCCTGGCCCGGAGTGCTGCTCTCGTGCAGCAGACCGCTGTGGACCGCGCCGACCACCCGGCCGTCCAGCTCGGCGACGAACAGCCGCAGGCGCTCCGCCGCCGGGGCGCTGGTCACCTGCCAGGCGACGCTCTGCGGAGTGGCGATCAAGAACGGCAGCGCGGCGCGCCGCAGGTCCGCGACGGCCTTGGCATCGGAGGGGCGGAAGTCGCGCACGAGAGGTGTCATGGCCGCGGACGGTACGCCGCCACGTACGGATTTACCTCTTCTTTTCCGGTGCCCGGTCGGCGATTTGCCATCCCTTTTCCGTAAAGCGGCGTACGCGTGGCTCATTCCGGACAGTCCGCCTACACTATAGGTGGCCCCTGCAACTATCTGAGCGTACGGTGACCGCCGCAGGCCGCCGCAGGATCGTGCCGGCCCGCCGCCCAGGCAAGGAGAGGAGCCGCCACCATGTGCGGAATCACCGGATGGATCTCCTACGACCACGACCTCACCACGCAGCGCCCCACGCTCGAGGCGATGACCGCGACGATGGCCTGCCGCGGCCCGGACGCCGCCGGCGTCTGGCTCGGCACGCATGCCGCGCTCGGCCACCGCCGTCTCGCCGTCATCGACATCGAAGGCGGCAAGCAGCCCATGGCCGTCGACGACGACGGCCGCACCCTGCTCGTCACCACCTACAGCGGCGAGGTCTACAACTACCGCGAACTGCGCGCCGAGCTGACGCAGCTGGGCCACACCTTCCGCACCACCAGCGACACCGAGGTCGTCCTGCACGCCTACCTCGAGTGGGGCGAGGCGTTCGCCGAGCGCCTCAACGGCATGTACGCCTTCGCCCTCTGGGACCCGCGTACCGAACAGCTCCTGCTGATACGCGACCGGATGGGCATCAAGCCGCTCTATTACCACCCCACGCCCGACGGCGTGCTCTTCGGCTCCGAGCCCAAGGCGATCCTCGCCCACCCCTCCGTACGGCCCATCGTCGACGCCGAGGGCCTGGCCGAGCTGATCACCTTCACCAAGACCCCCGGCCACGCCGTCTACAAGGGCATGCACGAGGTGCGCCCCGGCCATATCGTCCGCGTGGGCCGCGGCGGTGTCACCATCAAGCGCTACTGGGCGCTCGAGGCCCGCGAGCACACCGACGATCTCGACACCACCGTCGCCCACGTCCGCGCGCTCCTCGACGACATCGTCGCCCGCCAGCTGATCGCCGACGTGCCCCTGTGCACCCTGCTCTCCGGCGGCCTGGACTCGTCCGCCATCACCGCCCTCTCCGCCAGGGCGCTGGCCGAACAGGGCAGCGGCCCGGTGCGCTCCTTCGCCGTCGACTTCACCGGCTACACCGAGAACTTCACGCCCGACGACCTGCGCGGCACCCCCGACGGGCCGTACGCGCACGCCCTGGCCGAGCACGTACGCTCCGACCACCACGACATCGTCCTGGACACCGCCGCCCTGATGGACCCCGGCCACCGCGCCGCCGTCCTGGCCGCCCGCGACCTGCCCAACGGCTTCGGCGACGGCGACACCTCCCTCTACCTCCTCTTCAAGGCCGTCCGCGAACAGTCCACGGTCGCCCTCTCCGGCGAGTCCGCGGACGAGGTCTTCGGCGGCTACCGCTGGTTCCACGACCCCGAGGCCGTGCACGCCGACACCTTCCCCTGGATCGCGGCCGGACTCTCGGGACGGTTCGCCGGCGGCAACACCACCCGCGAGGCGCTGCTGGACCCGGCCCTGCTCTCCAAGCTCGACCTGCGCGGATACCAGGACCACCGCTACCGCGAGGCGCTCGGCGAAGTCCCGTACCTGGACAGCGACACCGGACTCCAGCGCCGGATGCGCGAGATCAGCTACCTCCATCTGACCCGCTTCGTGCAGATACTCCTCGACCGCAAGGACCGCGCCAGCATGGCCGTGGGGCTCGAGGTGCGCGTCCCCTTCTGCGACCACCGCCTCGTCGAGTACGTCTTCAACACCCCCTGGTCCATGAAGACGTTCGACGGCCGCGAGAAGTCGCTGCTGCGCGCCGCCACCCGCGACGTCCTGCCCGATCTGGTGGCCGACCGCGTCAAGAGCCCCTACCCCAGCACCCAGGACCCGCGCTACAACGAGGCGCTGCGCGAGGAGTTGAGGAAACTGGCCGCCGACCGGGACGCCCCCGTGCGCCCGCTGGTGGACTCCGGCGCCCTCGCGCGGGTCACCGCCGACGGCGCCTCCAGCGACATCCGCCCCGGCGCCGAACTGGTCCTGGGCATGGACGCCTGGCTGCGGACGACCGGCACCACCCTCGAACTCTAGCCCCCGGTCAACACCCCACAGGGCTATCGCCCCGATTCCGGCACGGCGGCCGCTCCTGGCGCACAATGGGTCCCCCGCCCCACCCTCAGCACCAGGAGCGCCACCGTGTCCCCGCAGACCCTCACGCTCACCATCGATCCGGACGCGGCCGACGCGCCGTTCGAGCAGGTGCGCACCCAGATCGCCGACCTGGCCCGGGGCGGCGGTCTGCCGGTCGGCTACAAACTCCCCACCGTCCGCGGCCTCGCCGAAGAGCTCGGCCTCGCCGCCAACACCGTCGCCAAGGCCTACCGCGCCCTGGAGTCCGACGGCGTGATCGAGACCCGGGGCCGCAACGGCAGCTTCATCGCGGCGGCCGGCGAGGCCGCGGACAAGGAGGCCGCCGCGGCCGCCGAGACCTACGCGCGCCGCGCCGAGCGCCTCGGCCTGGACCGCGCCGCCGCCCTCGCCGCGGTCCAGGACGCGCTGACCGCGACGTACGGTCCGCAGGCCTGACCGGACAGCACCCGCCCGCACCGGCCCGGAGGGAGACCCGCATGCCCAG
This sequence comes from Streptomyces sp. NPDC053427, assembly GCF_044544985.1. Classification (NCBI taxonomy): domain Bacteria; kingdom Bacillati; phylum Actinomycetota; class Actinomycetes; order Kitasatosporales; family Streptomycetaceae; genus Streptomyces; species Streptomyces sp. NPDC053427. The sequence goes on from NZ_JBITYA010000020.1 coordinate 48,921, forward strand.
CCGACAGGCCCTCGTCCGCCGCCCCGGCCCACGGATCGCCGAGGGCCTGGTCACCCATATCGACCGGCAGCCGGTGGATCCCGCACGCGCCCTGCACCAGTGGGAGCGTTACGTCCGCACGCTGCGCGACCACGGCTGGCGGACCACCGAGGTGGCGCCCGCCGACGACTGCCCGGACGCGGTGTTCATCGAGGACACCATGGTCGTCTTCCGCGACGTCGCGCTGATCGCCCGCCCCGGCGCGGACCCCCGCAGGCCCGAGATCCCCGCCGCCCGCGCCGCGGCCGAGGCGCTCGGCTGCTCGGTCGAGGAGGTCCGGGCGCCCGGCACGCTCGACGGCGGCGACGTCCTGAAGGTCGGCGACACCGTCTACGTCGGCCGCGGCGGCCGTACCAACGCCGAGGGAGTATGCCAACTCCGCGCCGCCTTCGAGCCGTTGGGCGCCCGCGTCGTCGCCGTGCCGATCAGCCGCGTCCTGCATCTGAAGTCCGCGGTCACCGCCCTCCCGGACGGCACCGTCATCGGCTACCCGCCACTGGTCGAGGACCCCGCCGTCTTCCCCGCCTTCCGCCCCGTCCCCGAGGAGGCCGGCGCCCATGTCGTCCTCCTGGGCGGCGAGGCGCTCCTGATGGCCGCCTCCGCCCCCAGGACCGCGGAACTCCTCGACGGCCTGGGATACCGGACGGTCCTGGTGGACATCGGCGAGTTCGAGAAGCTGGAGGGCTGTGTGACCTGCCTGTCGGTACGCCTGCGGGAGCTCTCCGGGTGAACCGGGCGGCCCCGTGAACCGGCCGGGTCGGCCGAGCAGCAGCGCGGCGTCCCACCGGCCGGACGGCTTCCGGGCGGTGCCGCAGGTGTGCGGAACGGCCTACTTGCCCTCGTCCCACGGGTGGCCGAGCCAGCCCTCGTGGCTCTTGACCAGGGCGGCCAGGGCGGCGGTGACCCGCAGGTCCCACCCTTCGGCCGCTGTGGCCAGGGCGAAGTCCGCCCCGTCGCTGCCCCAGGTCAGTGCCTCTTTGCCGGACGCCTTCCAGCGGATGGTGCGTGGCATCCGGGCGATGTCACCGCCGCCGCCGACGACACTGCCGACGGCGATGGCCAACCACAGCGGAAACAGCAGCCACCACACGTACCACCAGAACAGGTTGCCCTTGACGCCGACGGCGTCCGGGCCGCCCGCCTGCTGAACGGTCCAGCGCGACCTGCCGTGACCGTTGCTCATCGCCCGCTCATGGGTGATCAGCGCCAAGGACTCGTCGGCGCCGCCCAGCACCTCGAAGACGGCGCTGCTCCGCCTCGTCGCCGACCTGGTCACGACCCGCGCCAGCAGCTGCCGGCGGGCGGTGTCCGTCCAGAGGAGAAAGGAGCGGGCGCCGTCCTTGCGCGCCGCACGATAGGCGTCGCTGCCACCGGAGGACAGGTCCCGCTCGAGGTACGCGAACCTCGACTGCCCCTGGCCGCCGTCCGTTCCGGCCGAAGGGCCGTGGGTGCGGATCTCCCACCAGGGATCGACCCCGCCCTCCGGGGCCGTCGATGTCGCGGCGTCCCGGCCCGCCTTCCTGAGCCATACCGTGGTGCTCAATCCGTTCCCCTCGTTGAGCCGAACGCTCGTTGCAATGCGGGGGCGGACTCTACCGGCGCGGCAGGGCCGCGATCACTTCGGGACCGCGGCCCTGCCGGGGCGGTCACGGGCACCGGGCCGGCCCGGCGTCACAGGTACAACCCCGCCTCCGTGCCCGCATCCTGGGCCGGGACCGACGCGGGCCGGGTGCCGCGCCGCAGGGCGTAGAGCTCGGCGAGGGAAGCGCCCTCGCGGCCGATGCCCTCCTCGGTGCCCAGCCAGTTCACCGCTTCCGTACGGGTCAGCGGGCCGACCTCGATACGGGCCAGGCAGCGGCCGGGCCGCACCACCGCCGGGTGCATCCGCTCCAGGTCCTCGTTGGTGGTGACGCCGACCAGGACGTTGCGGCCCTGGCCGAGGAGTCCGTCCGTCAGGTTGAGCAGCCGGGACAGCGCCTGGCCCGCGGTGTGCTTGGCCTCGCCGCGGATCAGTTCGTCGCAGTCCTCCAGGAGGAGCAGCCGCCAGCGGCTCCTGCCCGTGCTGTCGTCCTCGCCGATCGCGATGTCCATGAGGTAGCCGACGTCGTTGAAGAGCCGCTCGGGGTCGAGGACGCAGTCCACCTGGCACCAGTCGCGCCAGGAGCGGGCCAGTGTGCGCAGCGCGGAGGTCTTGCCGGTCCCGGGCGGGCCGTGCAGCAGCAGAAGGCGGCCGGCGATCTCCTCGGGCGCGACCTTCATCAGCGAGTCCATCGCCGAGGCCACCGGCGCGGTGTAGTTGGGACGGATCTCCTCCCAGGTGCCCGCCGAGATCTGCCGGGAGGTGCGGTGCGGCCCGCGGCGGGGCGAGAAGTACCAGAAGCCCATCGCGACGTCGTCCGGCCGGGGCTCCGGCTCGTCCTCCGCGCCGTCCGCCGACTGTCCCAGCACCTTCTCGGTCAGCTCGTCGGTGACGGCGGTGACCGTCACGTCCGCGCCGCGGCTCCAGCGGGAGATCAGCAGGGTGTAGCCGTCACCCTCGGCGAGGGTGGCGCTGCGGTCGTCCTCGCGCGCCGAGCGCAGCACCCGCGCGCCGGGCGGCAGCAACGTCAGCCCCGGCTTCACCCGTTCCACCGAGCGGCTGCGGGCGTACGGCTGCTCGCCCGTGGCGAAGCGCCCCAGGAACAGCGCGTCGACGACATCGGACGGGGAATCGCTGTCGTCCATGGTCAGACGGATCGCAAGGGACTTCTCGGCGGCGGACGGCGGCACGAAGGACGGCTGCACGTGATCGGCACACATGCCGCCATGATCCGCCAGACCGGCCCGCCGCGTACACGGAATATCCCGGCTAGTCTTGTCCGTTGTGCGACGTCTTGGTGGGGAACGTCAACGGCTGGCCGTGTTCGTCGGGGCCGCGGTGGTGGCCGCCGTGCTGACGGCGCTGCTGGTCAGGACCGGATTTCCGCCGGGCGACGACGGCCGGCCGACGTCGCCGCTGCGGGCCGGGCGGGCCGCCGTGGGCTGGGGATTCACCCACACCCAGTTCAGCGCGGACCATGGCGACGAGGCCGCGACCGGCCGGGCCGCCCGGCTGCTGTCCGCCTCTCCGATGCCGCAGAACCAGCACATCATGGGCTGGGGCGCCGGGAACCCCGAACCGAGCCCGGGACGGTACGACTTCTCCGATCTGGACCGTCGGACGGCATGGATCCGGCGCACCGGCGGCACTCCGGTACTGACGCTGTGCTGCGCCCCGGACTGGATGAAGGGCGGCGCATCCGGGCACACGGACTGGGGCGCACTGGAGAAGGCCCCCGACCCCGCGCATTACGCGGACTTCGCCGCGCTCGCGGGGAAGATCGCCCGCCGGTATCCGGACGTCCGGCACTTCGTGGTGTGGAACGAGTTCAAGGGTTTCTTCGACGAGAAGAAGGGGCGCTGGGACTACGAGGGGTACACCCGGCTCTACAACCTGGTCTACCGGGAGCTGAAAAAGGCGAACGAGGGCAACCAGGTGGGCGGGCCCTATCTCGTGATGGACAGCGACACCGGCACCGGCGGCGATGCATCCGCGCCGCGCGGGCCCTGGGGGAGCGTCGACCGACGGGTCCTCGACGCGCTCGCATACTGGAACCGGCACAAGGCGGGCGCGGATTTCGTCGTCGTCGACGGATCCAGCTACAGCAAGGACGACCGCTATGCGCCCGGCCCGTTCGCCGCCACCCGCAAATTCGCCGATGTGGGGCGCTGGGTGCGCAAGGAGACGGGGCTGCCGCTGTGGTGGGCGGAGTGGTACGTCGAGGTGCCCGACGCCCATGACGACCGGAACGGCTGGAGCGAGCGCGAGCGCCTGGCCGTGCAGGCCGCGGGGCTGATGGAGATGGCTTCCGGGGGTGCCACCAGCGGGCTGTACTGGAACCCGGAAGGGGAGGGCGCCGCCTGCCCGGGGTGCCTGTGGAGCAGCACGGAACTGGCCGAGGGAGGGCGGGAGTTGCCGATGGGCGAGCTGCTGTCCCGGTTCTCCCGGGCCTTTCCGCCGGGAGTCCGCCCCTCGCACGTCGCGGTCACGGGGGCCGGCCGTACGGCGGTCCGGGCGCTGGCCGGCGACCGCACGGTGCTGGTGGTCAACACCACGGACCGCCGCCGCACCGCGACCGTCGGGGGCGAGGGCGTCACGCTCGGAGGCTACGAGGTGCGCTGGCTCGACCGTCCGTGATCCGGCCCGCCGCGGCGGCCCGGCCGCCCCTCACGACATCGTCAGAAACCGCCACACCAGCGACGCCACCAACGCCAGCGCCGGCGGCATCGCGAACCAGAACATCCCCTGGAGCCGCCGCCGTTGCCGCTCGCCGGCCGCCGTCGCGACCCGCAGCATCTCGCGGACCGCCAGCACCGGTATCACCAGCGCCGCCGCCAGCCCGCCCAGCACCGACCACGACGTCCAGGTCACCCGCGGTCCCACCGGGCCGGGCCGGGGCTGCGGCACCGGGCCGGCCGGCGGACGCGTCAGCTCGTAGAGCGCCGCATGCGCGTTGGACAGCACCCGCCGTATCCCGACGTGCCGGTCCAGCGCGGCGCGCAGCCGCTGCTCCCAGCGGTCCCCGTAGCCCGCGCCCAGGCGCAGCGACTCCGCCTGGCCGTGGTTGACGATGAGGTACGAGTGCGGTCCGGCGCTCCGCAGGGCCGCGACGACGGGGGCGATCCGGGCCGGGTCGCGAGGGGCCAGGACCGGCTCGTACTGCACCCGTTCCATGTCCTTGGCGCCCCAGGGCATCGCCGGGGTGACGTTGTCGACGGGGTCGTCGCTCGGCCACAGCAGCCGTACCGTCGGCCGGTCATGGGCGTAGACGAAGTCCATCGCCGCGACCTCGCCCGGCCGGATCCGCTCGAACGGCTCGTTTCCCCACCGGGCGAGCAGGAAGCCGAAGGCCAGCAGCAGTCCCGTCAGCAGCGCGGCCAGCAGCCCCGGGCGGAGGCGGCGGCGGGCGGTCGCGGTGCGGGGGAAGAGCGCCAGCGCCGCCAGCACACAGGCCCCGGGCAGCGCGAACAGGAAGACCCGCAGCGCCATTTCGCCGCCGTAGGACTGCATGCCGAAGGCGAGGAAGGGGACGAACGTCAGCACCATGAGCGCACGGTCGGTGAAGCCGGCCGCGCGACGGCGCAGCACGCCCCAGCAGGCCAGCGCCAGCACCCCGCCCGCCAGCGCCACCCGGGCGTACAGCACGAGCTTGTGGGTGGGGTCGCCGTGGCCGATCCGGTCCGTCACGGACGAGGAGACATTGCCGCCGAAGCCCCCGAGCCCGCCGAACAGCTCGTCGAAGTGGCCCGACCAGTAGGGCTCGGCCAGGAACCCCACCCACCCCACGACCAGCAGCCCGCACAGCAGCGGCAGACCGCGCAGGGTGCAGCGACGGGCCAGTACCAGGACGGTCAGCACGCCGAGCATCACGAAGGGGGTGAGCTGGTGGCCCGCCACCGCCGCGGCGAAGAGCGCGAGCAGCACGGCGAGCAGGGCGGCGAGCTGCCCGCGCCCGGCCGGTCGGACCGCCGCCTCGCCCGGTCGGCGGGCGCCGCGGGACGGGGCCCGCGGCGCGCGGAACCAGACCAGCACGATCGCGGCGAAGGTGAGGTGGAGAAGGTAGGCGAACCCCTGCGGCGAGAAGTAGTCCTGGCCCACCCAGCCGCACAGCGCGAACAGCCAGGCCGCGCACCACTTCGCCCGCCAGCTCGCCCGCACGGCCCTCAGGAGCAGGAACAGCGGCGCCAGGCAGAGGAGTTGGAGGGCGAGCGGCCACCAGCGCAGCACCTCGGTGAAGTCGGTGACGCCGCACGCCTCGGCGACGAACTGCACCCCGGCGAAGAAGCCCGGCCAGCTCCAGCGGGCGTCCAGGTCCGGCACCGCGGAGCCGGTCCGGCCGATGTGGTCGAGGAAGCCGAGGTGCTGCCAGGCGGTGGCGAAGCGCGGCTCGGTCTCCAGGACGGCGGGCAGTGCGTGCAGGGCGACGACCGTGAGGAGGAGTACGGCGGTCAGCAGGGCGCGGCGCGGCCGGGGCAGCCACAGGGCGCAGCCGTACGCCGCCACCAGCAGCGCGACCCCGGCCAGCGTCGCGGCGGGCAGTACGGAGATCAGCCCGAGGCCGTTCATCCGGTCCAGACCGGCGTCGCCCAGCCCGCGCAGCGGAAGCCAGAACAGGGCGAGGGCGGCGCCCAGCAGGGCCCAGACCGCCAGATCCGGGCGGCCCCGCAGGCGCGCGGCGACCCGTCGGACCGGGGGGTCCGGCCGGGACACGGGCTCCGGCCGGGACACGGGCTCCGGCCGGGACATGGGCTCCGGCCGCGCAGGCGCGCCCCGCTCGTAGCGCCCGAACCCGTCGCCGAGGTCCCCGTACACCGCCAGGTCCGCCAGATCGCCGTCCGGCGCGAGGGATCCGGCGGGCGCCGGGCCCAGCGGGGGCGAGGGATGGCCGCGCAGCACCCGGCGCAGCCGTACGGCGGCGATGGCGGCGATCACCGCGAGCCCGGTGATCTCGGCGATGCCGGCCCCGGTCAGCCCCGCCCGCGGCAGCAGCACCATCGTCAGACCGAGGTCCAGGGCGCACAACAGGCCCTGGAGGCAGGCGAGTCCGAAGGTGCGGTTCTGCGCGCGCAGGACCGCGAAGTGGACCTCCATCACCACGCGCAGCGCCGCCCCCACCGCGTACCAGCGCAGCAGCGGCGTCGCCGCGTCCGCGTACCCCGGCCCGAACACGCCGAGGAGGTAGGGCGCGAAGACGAAGAGGGCAAGGCATACGGGGAGCAGCAGGCGGCTCATGCGGCGCAGCGCGGCGCGGGTGTGGTGGGCCAGCCGGGCCGGGGCGTGCGCGCCTTCGACGGTCAGCGAGGCGCCCATGTTGAGGGCGAGGAGATTGACCGTGCCGCCGATGGTGGTGGTGATGTAGAAGTACGCGTTGTCGGCGGCGCCGACCTGCGAGGCGACCAGCACCGGCACGAGGTGGACCACGGCGAGGGCGAACAGCGAACCGGTGCAGTCGCCGGCCAGGAAGCGGCCCATCTCCCTGACGGACGGCGGGCGGGCGGTCCCCGGCGTCGCCCGGACGTGCCGGGGGATCAGCCGCCGGAAGACCAGCCAGCCCAGCGGAATCACGGACACCGCGATGGCCACGGCCCAGGAGACGAAGACGCCGGCCATCGGGACGGCGGTGGCGAACACCACCAGCAGGCCCAGCTTCACCGTGGAGAAGGCAAGGTTGCCCACCGGGACCCACCGGGCGCTGCGCAGACCGGTCAGCACGCCGTCCTGGAGGGTGAGCAGGGACCAGGCGACGACGGCCAGGAGGAAGCCGGCGGCGCCCGGCGGGCCGTGCAGGAACCGGTAGGAGGGGCCCCAGAGATCGAGGGTGAACAGGAAGACGGCCGCGGCGACGGCCACGACGGCCGCGCTCGCCGTATAGGTATGGACGACCAGCCGTCCGGTGGCTTGGCCCGCGACCGGGAGAAAGCGCGCCAGCGCCCCGGTGAGCGTCACCGCCGTCAGCCCGGCCAGCAGCTTCATCGCGGCGATGGCCGCCGAGCCCTGGCCGACCGCGGCCTCGCTGTAGTAGCGGGCCGCGACCAGCCAGAACCCCAGACCGAGCAGCCCGGAGACGGCGGTGTTGAGCATCAGGGCATAGGCGTTGCGGAACAGCGGGCTCCGGCCGCCCGGCGGCTCGGGACCGGCGCCGCCCCCGGCCATCCGCGGCCGTCCGGCCCGTCCGGTCGCCGGGGCGGCCGTATCAGACACACCGCCGCCCCGCCTGCCGCGTTCTGCGCAGCACCGCGTACCCCTTGGTGAGCATCCGGTCCCGGGCGTACGCGCGCACCAGCCCCCGGCCCTCGATGATCCGCGCGAACTCCTCGGGCCGGGTGTCGCGGCGGATCGTCAACCGCCGCAGCGCATAAGGCCCTTGCTCCCGGTCGGCGAGCGCATTGCCCACCGCGAGCGCCTGCCGGAAGCCCAGGCCGCGAACGGCCCGGCGCACCCGCCGGCTGGAGTAGCCGTAGGGGTACGCGAACGACTCCGGTGCGCCGCCGGTCTCCTCGGCGACGATGTCCTTGCAGCGCAGCACCTCCTGCCGCAGCCGCGCGTCGTCGAGGTCGTCCAGCCGCGGATGGCGGTGGCTGTGCCCGCCGATCTCCACACCGGCCGCGGCCAGTTGCCGTACCTGGTGCCAGTCGAGCATGGTGTCCGGCGCGCCCCCGGTGCCGTACGGGCCGCGCAGCCACCCCGTCGTGACGAAGAGGGTGGCCGCGAAGCCGTGCGCGGCGAGGGCGGGCAGGGCGTGGCGGTGGACGCCTTCGTAGCCGTCGTCGAAGGTGATCAGGACGGGCCTGGCGGGCAGCGGGCGGCCGGTCCGCCAGGCCGTGGCGAGCGCGGCGGTGGTCAGCGGGGTGCAGCCGTGGGCGGCCAGCAGGGCGAGCTGCCGGGTGAACGCCCTTGGCGAGACGGAGAGTTGCCGGGCGGCAGGCGAGGGCGTCGCGCTCACCGCGTGATACATCAGGACCGGTACGGCCGTGCGGCCCGCGGGCCGCACGCCGCCGCTCATACCGCCGCTCCCCGGACCGTCCCCCAGACATAGCCCCCCGCCGCGGCCGCCGCCCCCGCGACGATCGCGCCCGCCCGCCCGGCGCCGCCCGGCCGCCGCAGCGCCGCGTCCCGCAGCCCGCGCAGCACCCCCGCGGGCAGCACCCGGGTCGCATACCGCCGCTCGACCGCCAGCCCGTCCCGCGGGCCGACGCTCCGCGTCACCAGCGCCTTCGACAGGCCCTCCGCATAGGCCCGGCCGCGGAAGTAGCCGAAGCGCTCCCGGGCCGCGGGCACCCGGTGATGGATGACGGCCCGGTCGTCGATCAGCAGCACCGCGTCCGGAAGCGTCCGGCCGATACGGATGCACAGCTCGGTCTCCTCGCCGCCCAGCGGCCGCCGCCCGCCGTCCCGGCCGATGCCGCTCGTGAAGCCGCCGACGAGATCGAACGCCACCCGGCGGAAGGACGCGTTGCCGCCCAGGACATTGCGCACCCGCACCTTCCCGGGCGGCAGTCCCCGGTACGTGCACCCCACCACCCAGTCGAACTCGGCCGGGAACCAGACCGGCCGCCGCCCCGAGTCCCACACCGGCTCGGTGCGCCCGCCGATCGCCATCACCGCCGGGTCCGCGTATCCCTCGGCGAAGTGGCGCAGCCAGTCCCGCTCGGCCACCGCATCGTCGTCCAGGAAGGCGATGACCTCACCGCTCGCCGCCGCGATGCCGGTGTTGCGGCCCGCGGACAGCCCCCGGGGTCCCGAATTGGCCATGATCCGTACGGGAGGCGGCGACGCGCCGGGGGCGGCCGCGCCCGCGTGTGCGCCCCCGAAGTGCTCTCGCAGCCGGGCGAGCAGGGCGGGGTGGTGGTCCACGACCAGCAGGAGTTCATGGGCGGGGCGGGACTGGTGGTCGCGCACCGAGGCCACCGCGGCGAGGATGTCCGCCCAGCGGTCGGGCGTGTAGGCACAGATGACGACGGAGATCGCGGGCCCGGTGTGCCGCCCGGTCCCGTTCCCGTTCCCGTGCCCGTGCCCGTTCACCGGGCCTCTCCGGTGATCAGGGCGGGCCGCACGGCCCGCTTCCGTCCCCGCCGGGCGGCGCGCTCGCGCCAGATGACCTTCAGGACGCGCACCCCGTCCCGTACCGCCCGCAGATTGCTCACGCCGTGGATGCGGTGGTACTCGTGGCTGGGGATCTCCTGCACCCGCAGCCCCGCCTTGACCACCCGGATGTTCATCAGGGTCTCCACCTCGAACCCGGCGCAGTCCAGGGAGATCTCCTCCAGGCAGCGGCGCCAGAAGGCGTTGTAGCCGTAGCACAGGTCGGTGTAGCGGGCGCCGAACTTGGCGTTGACGAAGGCGGTCAGCACGCGGTTGCCGAGCTTGCGGACCGGCGTCATGTCGTCCGTGCCGCCGCCGTTGGCGAACCGCGAGCCCTTGGCGAAGTCGGCTCCCGAGACCAGGGCCGAGACATAGCTGACGATCTCGCCGCCGTCGGCCGACCCATCGGCGTCGATCATCACGATGATCTCGCCGGTGCAGACCGCGAAACCGCTGATCAGCGCGTCTCCCTTGCCCTTGCCGCGCTGCCGTACGACCGTGATGTCCGGCCACAGTTCGAGGGCGACGCGCACCGTGTCGTCGGTCGAGTTGCCGTCGACCAGCACCACTTCATGGATCCAGTCCGGCAGAGTCTTGAAGACGTACGGGAGGTTCTCCGCCTCGTTCATCGCCGGGATGACGACGCTGACGGGCGGCGCGATGGCCAGATGCGAGGAGACGGGACGGTAGGCGGCCTGGGCGGGCAGCAGCGTCAGCGGCGGTTCTTCCGCGTCGGCCGGGCGAAGGAACGAGTTCATGGGCGGTTTCCCTCTCGTCCGGTGGACCGCCCACCCCCGGGCGGTCCGGCTGGATATCCGGCGCAAGGGGGGCACGCACTCCCCGCTCATGACGGTATGAACCGCTGCCGGAGCACGGTGAGCCGGCACATGTACGGGACCCCCCCAAACCGCGCCCCGCACCGGCCGGGCCCCGTGCCGCGCGCCCTCCCCGGAGGCGCTTGCACGACGGTCGTCCGATGCGGGCGGATGTGCGACGGTTTGATGAAGGGGACTGTAAGGCAAGAGCTGGGGCATCAAATACCCTTTGGCGCAATTGGCCTATACGGACTGATGTACGCCCTCTTCGCCCCCCTTATGAGCCCCGGCGCACGCCCGGCGGCCCGTGCCCGCGATCACTCCCGGGACCGGAGGCGCCCCACCCGCTCCAGCAGCCGGCCGGCCGGCTCGCGCAGCTGCGGGCGGGCCAGTACGGCATTGCGCAACGCCCGCACCGGAGCCCGCCGCGCCCAGTGCCCCAGCGCCACCGGATGCCGCCGCATCACCCACCCTTCCGCCACCGGGATCTCCCGCGTCTTGAGGGAGTCCTTGTACGCGGACGCACCGCGCCCCAGATCGAGATACGCCATCGACGCCGCGGCCGCCGCCTCGGCCATCCGCAGATGCAGCACCAGCCCCGGCGAATACTTCGCGTACTGCGGGTCGTACGCGGGGAACCAGCAGGACAGCACGGACCCGGAGCGCGGCCCGAAGTGCGCCGCGACCGGCCGCTCGCCGGCGTACAGCACCGACAGCAGGCCCGCGAAGGAGTCGGTGCGGGTGTGGAAGAGCTCCCGCACCAGCCGTGCGATCCAGGGGCGCGCGAAGCGGTCGCTGCGCCCGGTCCTGCGGTACTGCGCCGATTTCCACCGGGTCAGGGTGAGCAGCGCCGCCGGGTCGCGCTCGTCGTGGACGTAGCGCACCGGGCCGACGTCACGGCCGAGCCGGCGTTCCTTGGCGAGGGTGGTCCGGGCGAACTTCGGCGACCGCGCGCGAAGCCCCTCCAGATACGCCCGGTACCCCCCGGCCACATCGATGACGGGCGAGGCATGGGCCCGCAGCGCCGTTCCCCCGAAAGGGCTCTGGCCCTCCACCAGATGATCGAACTCCAGGACCGACAGTCCGCAGGCGCCCAGCAGTTCCCGGGCGTCCCAGCGGAATCCGGGCCGGTGCACCAGACCCTGCGCGTCCGAGACGCCCAGACCGATCGCGCGGCCCACCCCGAGCGCCGAGCGCTGGAACGGCAGGAACGCCGCCGGCCGGCCGTCCTCCCGGATCACCGCGATCCGCACCCCGCCGCGGCACCGGCCCACCGCCAGCGCGAACTCGGGCGCGAGGAACGGGTTCGCCAGCTGCGGCGATCCCAGCGCGGGGGCACGGGTCTGCAGAGAGGTCCAGGCGGCCCGGTCGGCACCGGACAGCCCGGCGGGGTGATGCACGGTGATGTCCACGTCAGTACGCCCGGTCCGCGGCGGCGCGGCCGGCCCTCGCCCGGACCGCCGTCAGCAGCAGCACGGCACCGCTGAGCACGGCGACGGCGAGCACACCGCCGCGCACCGACCAGACATGCAGCGCCAGCATGGCCTGCGCCACCAGCAGGTCGACGGCCAGTGCGCCGACCACCGCGACGACGGCGCGGCCGAGCGGATCCAGCCGGCCGAGCGCCGCGCCGATCGCGAGGGCCGGCGCCCCCAGGAGAAGGAAGAGGGTGCACGGTACCCGCAGCGGGGAGGCGATATCGGCCGAGGCCAGCACGGCCCCCATGGCGGCGACGCCGAACGCCGCCCCGGCGCAGAGCGCGCCGAGCCCGCCCGCCGGCCGGCCGTCGGGCGGGGCCGCGCCCTCGGATCTGTCGCTCTTGACGTTCTTGGGCTGCATGGGCGGCTCTGCCTCTCCTCAGCACGGGATGCCGGGTTCCATGTCATGCGGCGCTCCGGCACCCGTCAAGACGGCAGCGGAAGCGGTCAGGGGCGGAGTGGGGCGGAGCGGGGGCGCCCACAGACGGCGCAATGGCGGTGCTGCGCGGCGGCCGTGCGGACACTGTGAGGACGTGTCCGCCGGGAAGGAGCCGGGTCAGTGGAGCCGCCGAGCGGAACCGCGCTGACGGTGATCATGGTGTGTCTCACCGTGGCAACCGGAGTGCTCGATGCCGTCAGTTTTCTGACGCTCCATCACGTCTTCACCGCGACCCAGACCGGCAATCTGCTCTTCCTCGGCTTCGGCATCGCGGGGCAGGGCGACGTGTCCGTCGTGACGACCGCCGTCTCGCTCGGCGCCTTTGCACTCGGCGCGGCGGTCGGGGCGCGGATGGAGTCGACGCTGGCGGCCCGGCGGCGGCAGTGGTTCCCGGTCGCGCTCGTCACCGAGGCCGCGCTGCTGGCCGTCGCGGCGGTGACCGGCTGGGATTCCGGCCCGGGCCGGGACCTGGCGCCCGGTCAGCGCTGCGCCGTCGTCGGCCTGATGGCGGTGGCGATGGGCACCCGCAACGTCACCGCCATACGGGTCGGCGCCCCCGACCTCACCACCACCGTGGCGACCCGGGCGATGACGGCCCTGGTCAGCGGGTCCCCGCTCGGTCATGACAGAAGACTGGGCTACGGCTCCCACGCCGGCCCGCGGCGGCTGGCGTCCGTCGGGTCGATGTTCGCCGGCGGCCTCCTCGGTGCCTGGCTGATCGGCCTGGGGACCCGTCCGTCGCTGGTCCTCCTGCTCGTGGCGGTGTCGGTGGCGGCCACCGCGCTGCTGGTGTCGGGGCTCGCCCGCCGTCCGAACGGCGAGGAGTGAGGCGGCCGGTTCCGTTCGGGCCCGGGACCGGCCGGTGGTGCGGGCGGGCTCGACGGGACCGCCCTGGGCGCGACGCGGCGCGACACGGCCAGGCGATGACCTCGCCGTGAACACCGGGGCGAATCGGTAGATTTGCGGCGAATCCGATGCCACTTTCGACGACCTTTGGCATGGACACTTCCGGCTACCGGCGGGTCCTGCTACCACGAATAAGGCAGAGATCCTGCTTGGGGAGGTTCTATGAGACTGTCCCGACCGGCGGCCCTGGTGTCCGCCTTCCTTGTCACCACGGCGCTCGCGCTCACCGGCGCGAGCGCCGCCGCGTCCGCCCAACTTCCGCTCGCCACCGGCTATGTGGCCCTCGGCGATTCCTACTCCGCGGGCGTCGGAGCCGGCAGCTACGACAGTGGCAGCGGCTCCTGCAAGCGCAGCACCAAGGCCTACCCGGCCCTCTGGGCCGCCGCGCACTCGCCCTCGTCCTTCTCGTTCACGGCCTGTTCCGGCGCCCGTACGGGTGATGTTCTGAGCGGTCAGCTCGGCCCGCTCGGCAGCTCCACCGGCCTGGTGAGCATCACCATCGGCGGCAATGACGCAGGCTTCGCCGACACCATGACGACCTGTGCGCTCCAGGGTGAGAGCGCCTGCCTGGCCCGGGTCGCCAAGGCCAGGGCGTACGTCGACAACACCCTGCCCGGTCAGCTCGACGGGGTGTACAACGCGATCGCCCAGAAGGCCCCGGCCGCGCATGTCGTGGTCCTGGGCTATCCGCGCTTCTACAAACTCAACGGCAGCTGCGTCGCCGGTCTGTCGGAGAAGTCCCGGGCCGCCATAAACGCCGCGGCCGACGACATCAACAGCGTCACCGCCAAGCGCGCCGCCGACCACGGCTTCGCCTTCTCCGACGTCAACTCCACCTTCGCCGGCCATGAGCTGTGCTCCGGAAGCCCCTGGCTGCACAGCGTGACCTATCCCGTCGACGAGTCCTACCACCCCACCGCCGCCGGTCAGTCCAGCGGCTATCTCCCGGTGTTCGCCTCCGCTGCGTAACCGTCCGTACACGTGACGCCGAGGAGGATCCGCCCGCCCGGGTCCTCCTCGTGCGGCCCGTCGGCCCGTCAGATGGCCTCCGACGGCCCGACGGTGGGTCAACTCGCCCTGATGGGCGCCCTGTAGGCGCCATTACGTATGGTGTTCGTCAACGTCAAGGCGAGGCAGGTGAATCCGTTGACCGGTCTGCACGCGTGTCCTCCAAGAGAGATAGGGTTACCCTGCCCGTGCCGGGTGCCCTCGTCAGGGTGGGGAGAGTCATGGAACAGATAACAGTGCGGAGCAGGGCGAGAGTCCCTGCCATCAATTGCGGCAGCGGCGCGTCCAGTGCGCGTCTGGACCGCCATCTCGCGGTGCTGGGTGGCCCTGCCATACCGCAGCGCGAGACGGAGGGTGCCACGTCGCTGATGCGGGAGCTCACAGCCCGTGATCACTCCCGCACGAGGAAGAGCCGCGGTGCCAGGGTGTCGCTGTTCGCGCCGCTGCGCAGGCTGCGGCGTTCGCTGTTCGGCGGTCACGGCTGACGCGTCTCTGAAGCGAGACCTTGGGCGACCACACCGTCCCGGCACAGCGTTGCGATTCACCACCCGTCAGATCCGGACCCGTCAGGTACGGTCCGCCGGTTCGCGGGCGTCGCAGCGCGTCGGTGTGCTCGCCGAGGCACGCACCACCCGGCTCCTCCTCCACCACCCGTTCTTGTGACGGGTGGTTTTTTGTTTCCCCGTCGGGTTCCCCGGTCCGGGCCCGGCCTCCAGGCGCCGGGACCCCGCGCCTCACAGCAGGGCGAACTGGCCCTCCGGGCCCTCCTCGTGATGGTCGAGCACGGACGCCGGACGGTGCGCGTCGGCCGGCGCCGGGAGGACGCCCGCGTCCCGTAGCCCGGCCGCGGTGATCGCCGGTCCGTCCGCCGTCGTCTCCCTCAACCGGGCGCACTCCGGCTCCAGTTCGGCCAGCAGCGCCAGTACGGTGATCAGCTCCAGCAGCTCCGACGTCCACTCCTGCGGCCAGGTCATGGTGCGCAGCGCCGCCAGCGACCCCTCCTTCGGCGGGTCCTCGGGGACCGTCCGCTGTGCGAACCAGGCCTCCAGGACCCGCACACCGCCCGCGTGGAAGGCCCAGGCGCCCGGCGGCACCGGCGAGATCCGGCCGTCGCCGAGCAGCAGCGCCTCCTCCCCGGCGTCGTAGCCGAGCGACGGAGGCAGGCCGTGGGCGGGCAGCGCGGAGCGTACGTAGGGGCGGCGGCCGCCCGGCATCCGCGGCCGCTCGCCGGCGTGTGCCCCGTACGCGTGCCCGCCCCGGGTGTGCAGCCACAGCAGGCGCTCGCCGAGCGCGACGCCGGTGTCCCAGACGGCCGGGTCGGCGGTGAGCGGCACGACGGTGCCGTCGGGGGAGTGGCGGGCGCTCGCGGTGATCCAGGCGAGGAGGTCGGCGGGGCCGACCGGGCGGTCCAGGCGGCCGGCGAGGAGGCCGAGCAGGCCGGGGGCGAGGTTCGGTTCGGTGCCGCCGGGGCGCCGGAAGAGGGGATGGATCCGTCCGGGGCGGCCGGCCGGTGAACGCCCGTCCGGCAGCAGGGTGGAGCACACCACGGCGGGACCCGGCACCTGCGGCACCTGCCCCGGCTCGACCGCGAACAGCTGCCGCTCGTCCGCCACCCGCCACAGCTCCGGCCGCGCCGCGTCGATCAGCCGGTGGTCGGGCAGCAGCCACTGCCGGTCGAACGGGCCGTGCAGGATCCGTACCGGCTCGGGGCACGGGCCGCCCGCCCGGGACAGCCGCCCGGTGGGCGTGGCCTGGCCCGGCAGCTGTCCGACGGCGGAGTGCAGCGTCCGGGACCGGGACGGCCGGAACAGCCGCTCGCGGGCGGCCGCGTCCTCGGCGGCCACCAGGGCGTTCCACCGGGCGCGCAGCACGGCGGGGTCCGGCCCCCGCACCCAGGAACGGCCCAGCCGCAGCGGCGGCACGGACCACGGCATGAGTTCGGACAGCCGTGGCGCGGCCGGCCGTGGCGCGTCCTGCTTCGCCGTCACGCGGAGCCCCTCCCGGACCGTTCGGTTGACCCCGGCATGGTATCCACGGGCGCCGCCACGACCGGGCGGCCGCCCGGTCCGCACCCTTCCCCTTACTGATCTTGGAGCGGTACCGTCCCGCCGTACGCCCGACGGCACGGTGCGGACCTGGCTCCGCCCTGCGCGCCGGGACCTGCTCAGGGGAGGACCGCATGACGGACACCGCCTGCCCCACGCCCGAACGGCGTGGCGGCGCCCCCGCCGGAACCCGGGCCGCCGCGCGGCTGGACCGGCTGCCGCCGTCCCGCTGGCACCGCCGGATCACCCTCGTCGTCGGCATCGGCGCCTTCTTCGACCTCTACGAAATCTTCCTCGGCGGCGTGCTCGCCGCGGTCCTCGCCGCACAGTGGGACCTCGGGCACGCCGCGAAGTCCTGGGTGATCGCGGCCGGCTTCCTCGGCATGTTCGTCGGCGCGAACGTGCTGTCCGTGCTCGCCGACCGCTTCGGACGGCGCCGGATGTTCATGGTCAACCTGGCCGCGTACTCGGCGTCCTCGCTGCTGTGTGCCCTCGCCCCGAACGTGCAGTGGCTGCTCGTGCTGCGCTTCCTCTCCGGGCTGGGGCTGGGCGCCGAACTCGTCCTCGTGGACACCTATCTCGCGGAATTCCTGCCCCGGGCGGTGCGCGGCCGCTACATCGCCTACGCGTACACCTTCGGGTTCATCGGCGTACCGGTCGCGGCGCTGCTGGGCGCCCGGCTGGTGGCCGGGCATCAGCTGTGGGGGATCGACGGCTGGCGCTGGCTGCTGGTCGCGGGGGCGCTCGGCGCCGGCTTCATCCAGCTCATGCGGCGCCAACTGCCGGAATCCCCACGGTGGTTGACGGTGCACGGGCGGGAGCCCGAGGCCGACGCGATCGTGACCGGCATCGAGGAACGGGTGGCGCGCGAGACCGGTCGCAGCCTCCCCTCCGTACCGGAGGCCGAGAGTCTCCCGGAACGGAAGGTGCCGCTGCGCGAGATGTTCCGCGGCGATTTCCGTCGGCGCACCCTGATGTGGTGGATCTTCCAGGTGCTGCAGACCGTCGGCTATTACGGCTTCGGTTCGCTGGCGCCGGTGGTGCTGACGGCGAAGGGCCACACCGTCACCGAGTCGCTGCTGTACGCGGCGCTGGGCTTCTGCGGCTATCCGATCGGCTCCGCGCTGTCCGTCCCGCTCATCGACCGCATCGAGCGCCGGACCCTGATCATCGCCTCGGCGCTGGGCATGGCGGCGTGCGGCCTCGCCTTCGGCTTCGCGGCCGCCACCTGGGCGATCGTCACCTTCGGCTTTCTGCTGACGGTGTGCAGCAACGTCTTCTCCAACGCCTTCCACGTCTACCAGACCGAAATCTTCCCGACCGGCCTGCGCAGTAGCGCCATCGGCATCGCGTACTCGCTGTCGCGGCTCACCTCGGTCGTGCTGCCGTTCGTCGCGCTGGCGGTGCTGGACGATCTCGGTGCGGCGGCGGTGTTCGGCGGGTCGGCGGTGCTGATGGTGCTGTTGTGCCTGGACGTGGCGTTGCTGGGACCGCGGAGCACGGGGCGGAGCCTGGAGCGGATCTGAACGGATCCGAGGCCGGCCGCCCGGCCGTACGGTCAGTGCGCCTCCAGCGTGACCGTGAACGAGAACCGGTCCCCGCGGTAGTGGATCCGGGCGACGTCGACCACCTGCCCGGCCTCGTCGTACGTGATGCCCGTGTAGTGCAGGATCGGGCTGAGCAGCGGCACCTGGAGGAGGCGGGCGGTCTCCGGGTCCGCCAGGCGGGCCTCGACGGTGTCGGTGATACGGCTGATGCGTACGCCCACCGCGTCCCGCAGCACCTTGGTCATCGGCCAGCGTTCCAGGTCCGCGAGGTCGATCAGGGCGGCGACATCGGGGCGGACGTAATTGCGGGCGTGGTTGGTCGGCTCGCCCGTTTTGTCGTCGCTGCGCAGCCGGCGGAAGCCGGCGACCTCCGTCCGGTCCGGGAAGTACTCGGACAGTTCGGAGGGCACCGGCACCGGGCCGTGCTCCAGCAGCTGTGTGCGCATCCCGGACTGCTGGGCCACGATCGCGTCCACGGAGCCCAGCAGCCGCACCGGCGCGCCCCGCTGTGCGCCGGGCTCGATGAAGGTGCCGCGGCGCCGGTGCCGGCTGATCAGGCCCTCCGCCTCCAGTTCCTTGAGGGCCTGGCGCATGGTCAGCACGCTCACGCCGTAGTGGGCGGCGAGGGCGTCCTCGGTGGGCAGCCGGAGCGGCGCCTCGGGCGAGCGGCCGAGTATGGAGGCGCGCAGCGACTGCGAGACCTGGTACCACAGCGGCAGCTTGCGGTTCAGGGCGAGCGAGTCGGGAGCGAAGGTGGTCACAGAGCTTTCCCCGGTCTTACGGGCGGACGGGAGTCACATGCGTCACGGGCGGAAGTGGCGCTGGAGACCCTGCCATACGTCGTCGTAACCGCGCTGCAGATGCCCGGCGTCCCGGGCCTGTTCGGTGAGCGTCAGCGGCCAGCGGGTCTCGAACATGAAGGCCAGGCCGTCGTCGATCTTCTGCGGCCGCAGCTCGGCGGCGCTGGCCCGGTCGAAGGTCTCCCGGTCGGTCCCGTGCGCCGACATCATGTTGTGCAGCGAGCCACCGCCCGGCACGAACCCCTCGGCCTTGGCGTCGTAGGCGCCCTCGATCAGGCCCATGTACTCGGTCATCACGTTGCGGTGGAAGTACGGCGGCCGGAAGGTGTCCTCGCCCACCAGCCAGCGCGGCGCGAAGACCACGAAGTCCACGCCGGCCAGGCCCGGGGTGTCGGAGGGGGCGGTGAGGACGGTGAAGATCGACGGGTCGGGGTGGTCGTAGCTGATGGACCCGATGACATTGAAACGGCGCAGGTCGTAGACGTAGGGGACGTGGTTGCCGTGCCAGGCGACGACATCCAGCGGGGAGTGGTCGTAGGTCGCCGTCCAGAGGTTGCCGCAGAACTTGTTGAGGACCTCGACGGGGCCCTCGACGTCCTCGTAGGCGGCGACCGGGGCGAGGAAGTCCCGCGCGTTGGCCAGCCCGTTGGCGCCGATCGGGCCGAGGTCGGGGAGCTGGAAGGGGCGGCCGTAGTTCTCGCAGACATAGCCGCGGGCGGTCGCATCCAGCAGTTCGACGCGGAAGCGTACGCCGCGCGGGATCAGCGCCACATGGCCCGGCTCGGCGCGCAGCAGGCCGAATTCGGTACGCAGCAGCAGCCCGCCGCGCTCGGGCACGATCAGCAGTTCACCGTCGGCGTCGCTGAACACCCGGTCGGTCATGGAGGAGTTGGCGTAATAGAGGTGGACGGCCATGCCGGTGCGCTGGGTGGCGTCGCCGTTGCCGCCCAGCGTCCACAGGCCGTCGAGGAAGTCGACGGGGCCGGTGGGCTCGGGGAGCGGGTTCCAGCGCAGCCGGTTGGGGTCCGGCACGCAGTCGGTGAACGGCGCGGAGCGCAGGGTGCTCCCCTCGGCGCGGACGAACGGCGGGTGCGCGGCCGAGGGGCGGATGCGGTAGAGCCAGGAGCGGCGGTTGTGGCTGCGCGGTTCGGTGAACGCCGATCCGCTGAGCTGCTCGGCGTACAGGCCCAGCGGTGCGAGCTGCGGGGAGTTGCGGCCCACCGGCAGCGCACCGGTGACGGCCTCCGAGCTGTGCTCGTTGCCGAAGCCGGAGGCGTAGGAGAGCCCCTCGGCCGTCTTCCTCGCCTGCTCGTTGCCCGTACCTGTCATCGTGCGCTCCCGCCGATCAGTAACCCGTGCAAGACCAAAATCCGTGCCGACCCGGATCCCGTACAGGATCGAATCCTATGCAAGACCTTAGGATTGCCGTCGCGGTCGCGCCCGTCAACGGAGACTCCCGGCCTCGATGGCCGGATCCCGGCGTTCCGGCACTCCTTGCACGAACGCCGGGCAGGATGTCCGGGTGCAGCAGCCGACCCCGCTCCGACGCGTTCCCGTCCAGCAGCGCAGCGCCCAGCGCCTCGCCCGGATCCTCGACGCCTGCGCCGAACTCCTGGAGGAGACCGGCTACGAGGACCTCAGCACCCGCGCCGTGGCCGGCCGCGCCGACGTCCCGATCGGCTCGGTCTACCGCTTCTTCCCCAACAAACGCGCCATGGCCGAGGCGCTCGCCCGCCGCAATCTCGACGCCTACGCGGACCGCATCACCGCCCGGCTGACCGCCCCCGCCGACGAGCCGCTGGAATGGCGCCGCGCGATGGACGTGGTGGTCGACGAATACCTCGCCATGAAGCGCACGGTGTCCGGCTTCGCCCTGGTGGAGTTCACCGTCCCCGCCCCGCACGCCCCCCGCCCGGCCAACTACGAGGTCGCCGACCGGCTGCTGGCGCTCCTCGCCGGGCCCCTCGGCCTGGACGCCGCCGAGGAAGGGCTGCGCACCGCCTTCCTCGTCGGCGTCGAAACGGCCGACGCGCTGCTCCAGCTGGCCTTCCGCACGGACCCGGCCGGGGACCCCACGATCGTGGCGGAGTGCAAGGTGCTGCTGCGGGCCTACCTGGCGCGTCGGTTGGGGTGATCGCCTTACGTTGTCGCTGCGCTTGGCCTGGGCCCCACGTTGTCGGCCGTCCCGCCGTGGTGGTGTTTCGCCGTTGCGCCTGCGGCGGGCTGGTTGCCGCTGCGCGGGGCTGTTCGGCAGCGGCACCGGGCCTACACGGCTCCGCCGCTACGACCCGGCAC
>NZ_JBITYA010000021.1:0-49524 GCF_044544985.1 Streptomyces sp. NPDC053427
GGGGCCGTGGCGGAGGCCCTCGCGGCGAACGGTGCCGAGGTGCGCCGTCTGGTGCTGGACGAGGAGTGCGCCGACCGTACGGTGCTGCGCGAGCGTCTCGCCGAACCGGCGGGCGCCGACGGCCTCACCGGCATCGTCTCCGTCCTCGCCGAGGCGGAACGGCCCGGCGTACGGGGCACCGGTCTCGTCCTCGGTGTCGCGCTCACCGTCTCCCTGATCCAGGCGCTGGGCGACGCCGGCATCGACGCGCCGCTGTGGGCCCTGACCCGCGGCGCCGTCTCCACCGGCCGGTCCGACGCCGTCACCGCACCCGTCCAAGCCCAGGTCATGGGCATCGGCTGGACCGCAGCGCTCGAACACCCGCAGCGCTGGGGAGGCGTCGTCGACCTGCCCGGCACGCTCGACGTGCGCGCCGGGCAGCGGCTCGCGACCGTCCTGGCCGGCGCGGCCGGCGACGACGACCAGCTCGCCATCCGCTCCTCGGGCGTGTTCACCCGCCGTATCGTCCGCGCCGATGCCGCCCCGGCGCGTGCTTCCCGGGACTGGAAGCCGCGTGGCACGACGCTCGTCACCGGTGGCTCCGGCACCCTCGCCCCGCACCTCGCCCGCTGGCTCGCCGGACAGGGCGCCGAGCACCTCGTCCTCGTCAGCCGCCGCGGCCCGGACGCCCCCGGAGCGGCCGAACTCGCCCTGGAATTGCAGGAGTTCGGTACGGCCGTAACCGTGGCGGCGTGCGACATCACCGACCGCGACGCCGTCGCCGCGCTCCTCGACGGCCTCAAGGCGGACGGCCACACCGTCCGCACCGTCGTCCACACCGCCGCCACCATCGAGCTGCACACCCTCGACGTTACGACGCTCGACGACTTCGACCGCGTCCTGCACGCCAAGGTCACCGGCGCGCAGATCCTCGACGAACTCCTCGACGACGAGGAACTGGACGACTTCGTCCTCTACTCCTCCACCGCCGGCATGTGGGGGAGCGGGGCACACGCCGCGTACGTCGCGGGCAACGCCTACCTGTCCGCCCTCGCCGAGCGGCGCCGCGCCCGCGGTCTGCCTGCCATGTCCCTGTCGTGGGGCATCTGGGCCGACGACCTCGAGCTCGGCCGCGTCGACCCGCAGATGATCCGCCGCAGCGGCCTGGAGTTCATGGACCCGCAGCTCGCGCTCGGCGGGCTCGAGCGGGCCCTGGACGACAACGAGACGGCCATCGCCGTCGCCGACGTGGACTGGGAGACCTACCACCCCGTCTACACCTCCGGACGGCCCACGCCGCTCTTCGACGAGGTGCCCGAGGTCCGCCGACTGACCGCGGTCGCGGAAGCGAGCGCCCAGGCCGTCGTCGAGGGCGAGTTCGCCGCCGCGCTGCGCGCCCTGTCCGACGCCGAACAGCAGCGCAAGCTTCTGGAGACCGTCCGCGCCGAGGCCGCCTCCGTCCTGGGGCTGTCCTCCGCCGACGACCTCACCGACCAGCGGGCCTTCCGTGACGTCGGATTCGACTCGCTGACCGCCGTCGGCCTGCGCAACCGGCTCGCCGCCGTCACCGGTCTGACACTGCCGTCGACGATGGTCTTCGACCATCCCAACCCGGCCGCCCTCGCCGCGTTCCTCAAGTCCGAGATGACCGGCGTCCGGTCCGCCGGTGCCGCCGCCGTCCCCGCGAGCGGGCCCGTCGACGACGACCCGATCGCCATCGTCGGCATGAGCTGCCGCTACCCCGGCGGCGTCGCCTCCGCCGACGACCTGTGGCGGCTCACCCTCGACGAGGTCGACGCCATCTCCGGCTTCCCCGCCGACCGCGGCTGGGACGCGCAGAGCCTGTACGACCCGGACCCGGACCGGCCGGGCCGCACCTACTCCGTGCAGGGCGGATTCCTGCGCGACGTCGCCGACTTCGACCCCGGCTTCTTCGGTATCTCCCCGCGCGAGGCCCTCTCCATGGACCCGCAGCAGCGGCTTCTCCTGGAGACCGCGTGGGAGGCGTTCGAGCACGCCGGCATCGACCCCGTCGGCCAGCGCGGCGGCCTCACCGGCACCTTCATCGGTGCCAGTTACCAGGACTACGCCTCCAGCGTGCCGCAGAGCGAAGGCTCCGAGGGGCACATGATCACCGGCACCCTCTCCAGCGTGCTGTCCGGACGCGTCTCCTACCTGTTCGGTTTCGAAGGACCCGCCGTCACCCTCGACACCGCCTGCTCGTCCTCCCTGGTGGCGCTGCATCTTGCCTGCCAGTCCCTGCGCAACGGCGAGAGCTCCCTCGCCCTGGCCGGCGGCGTCAGCATCATGTCGACACCGATGCCGTTCGTCGGCTTCAGTCGGCAGCGCGCCCTCGCGGAGGACGGCCGCTGCAAGGCGTACGCGGAGGCCGCCGACGGCATGACCCTCGCCGAGGGCGTCGGCCTGATCCTCCTGGAGCGGCTCTCCGACGCCCGCCGCAACGGCCACCAGGTCCTCGCCGTGATCCGCGGCTCCGCCGTCAACCAGGACGGCGCCTCCAACGGCCTCACCGCCCCCAACGGCCCCTCGCAGCAACGGGTGATCCGCCAGGCCCTCGCCAACTCCGGCGTCCGGGCCGACGAGATCGACGTGATCGAGGGACACGGCACCGGCACCGCGCTCGGCGACCCGATCGAGGCCCAGGCCCTGCTCACCACCTACGGCCACGACCGCGACCCCGGCCGGCCGGTGCTGCTCGGCTCGGTGAAGTCGAACATCGGCCACACCCAGATGGCGTCCGGCGTCGCCAGCGTCATCAAGCTCGTCCGCGCTCTCCAGGAGGGCGTCGTACCGAAGTCCCTCCACATCGACCGACCCTCCACCCACGTCGACTGGTCGTCCGGCGCCATCGGCCTGCTGACCGAGCGCACCCCCTGGCCCGAGACCGGACGGCCGCGCCGCGCCGCCGTGTCCTCCTTCGGCCTCAGCGGCACCAACGTCCACACCATCCTCGAACAGGCACCCGCCGAGGACGGCGCACCCGCCGAGGACGGTGCGCCCGCGCCGCGGCCCCGCGACGGTCTCGTGCCTGTCGTGGTCTCCGGACGCGGCGAGGCCGCCCTGCGTGCCCAGGCCGCCCGGCTGCTGTCCCTCGTCGAGGAGCGGCCCGACCTGCACCTCACCGACCTCGCGCACTCCCTCGCCACCTCGCGCGCCGCACTGGAGCGCCGCGCCGCCGTCGTCGCCGCCGACCGCGACGACCTGATGCGCGGCCTGCTCGCCCTGCGCGACGGCCTGCCCGGCCCCGGCGTGGTCCAGGGCGGCGCGGGACGCGGCCGTACGGCCTTCCTGTTCACCGGGCAGGGCAGCCAGCGCGCCGGCATGGGCGGCGAACTGTACGACCGCTACCCCGTCTTCGCGGACGCCCTCGACGCCGTACTCGCCCGCGTCGACGGCGCGCTGGACCGGCCGCTGCGCGAGGTGCTGTTCGCCGAGGCGGGCTCCGCGGAAGCCGCCCTGATCGACCGGACCGGCTACGCACAGCCCGCGCTGTTCGCCGTCGAGGTCGCGTTGTTCCGCCTCGTCGAGTCCTGGGGCATCGCGCCGGACTACCTCGCCGGACACTCCATCGGCGAGATCGCCGCCGCACACGTCGCGGGTGTCCTCTCCCTGGACGACGCGTGCACCCTCGTCGCCGCCCGCGGCCGCCTCATGCAGGCGCTGCCCGAAAGCGGCGCGATGATCGCCCTCGAAGCCGCGGAGGACGAGGTCCTGCCCCACCTGGAGGGGCTGACCGGCCAGGTGTCCGTCGCCGCCGTCAACGGCCCGCGCTCCGTGGTCGTCTCGGGCGTCGAGGAAGCCGCGCTCACCGTCGCCGCCGTCTTCGCCGAACAGGGCCGCAGGACCACGCGCCTGCGGGTCAGCCATGCCTTCCACTCGCCGCTCATGGAGGCGCTGACCGACGACTTCGCCGCCGTCGCCCGCGGTCTGACCTACCACCCGCCGGTCATCCCGTTCGTCTCGAACGTCACCGGCACCCTCGCCACCGCCGAGCAGGTCTGCACGCCCGACTACTGGGTCGGACACGTCCGCGACGCGGTGCGTTTCGCCGACGGCATCGGCTGGCTGTCCGCCCAGGGCGGCGTCCGGACCTTCCTGGAACTCGGCCCGGACGGCGTCCTGTCCGGCATGGCCCGCGAGAGCCTCGCCGACACGCCGCGCACGGCGCTGCTGCCGACGCTGCGCGGCGACCGGCCCGAGGAGCAGGCACTGGTCACCGCCGTCGCCGCCGCCCATGCGCACGGCGTCGGCGTCGACTGGCCCGCCTACTTCGCCGGCAGCGACGCACGCCGCGTGGCCCTGCCGACGTACGCCTTCCAGCGCGAGCGCTACTGGCCCGACACGACCGGGGAACCGGCCGCCGAACCCGTGGGCTCCGCCCTCGACGCCGAGTTCTGGGCCGCCGTCGAGCGCGACGACGTCGAGGCGCTCGCCGCGTCCCTCGACCTCGACGACGCGACCGTCACCGCGATGGTCCCCGCGCTCACCGCCTGGCGCCGCCGCCGCGGCGAGCAGTCCGAAATCGACTCCTGGCGCTACCGCGTCACCTGGAAGCCCCGCAGCGGCTCCACGGCGCCCGCCACCCTCACCGGACGCTGGCTCGTCCTCGTCCCGCGCGACCACAAGGACGAGGCGACGGCCGCCTGGACCGCGGACGTCGAGGCCGCCCTGGGCACCGCCACCGTCCCCGTCGAGGTCGCCGGCACCGACCGGGCCGCCCTCGCCGACCGGCTCACCGAAGCCGCCGGAGACGGCGGCGAGTTCAGCGGCGTGCTGTCCCTCCTTCCGCTCGCCGCGGGAGACGCGGGCCACCCCGGCGCACCCGCCGCCCTCACCCTCACCACCGGCGCCGTGCAGGCACTCGGCGACGCGGGAATCGACGCGCCGCTGTGGAGCATCACCCGCGGCGCCGTCGCCGTCGGCCGCGCCGAGCGGATCACCGACCTCGACCAGGCCGCCGTCTGGGGCCTCGGCCGGACCGTCGCCCTCGAACTGCCCGCCCGCTGGGGCGGCAGCGTCGACCTGCCCCCGACGCTCGACACCCAGACCGCACGCCGCCTGCGCGCCGTCCTCGCCGGCACGGACGGCGAGGACGCCGTGGCCGTACGGCCCTCCGGCGTGTTCGTCCGCCGCCTCGCCCACAGCCCCGCCGGCACCGGCAGCGCCCGCACCGCCTTCGACCCGGCGGCCGGGACCGTCCTGATCACCGGCGGCACCGGCGGCATCGGCGGACACCTCGCCCGGCGCCTCGCCCGCGACGGCGCCGCGCACCTGCTGCTCACCAGCCGCCGCGGCCCAACGGCGCCCGGAGCCACCGAACTCCGCGCCGAACTGGAGGAGTTGGGCGCCCGCGTCACCGTCGCCGCCTGCGACGCCGCCGACCGCGACGCGCTCGCCGCCCTGCTGGCCGACGTGCCCGAGGACGCTCCGCTCAGCGCGGTGTTCCACACCGCCGGCGTGGTCGACGACCATGTCGTGGACGCCCTGACCCCGGACAGCTTCGCCACGGTCCTGCGCGCCAAGACCGTCGCCGCGCACCATCTGCACGAGCTGACCGCCGATCTGGACCTCGCCGCGTTCGTGCTGTTCTCGTCCACCGCCGGACTCCTCGGCGCCGCCGGACAGGGCAACTACGCCGCGGCCAACGCCCACCTCGACGCCCTCGCGGAACACCGCCGCGCCCAGGGCCTGACCGCACTGTCCGTCGCCTGGGGCCCGTGGGCCGGATCCGGCATGGTCGCCGACACCGCGGCGATCGCCGAGCGCGTCCGCCGGGGCGGATTCGAACCGCTGGCGCCCGAAGCGGCCGTCCGCGCGCTGCTGCATGCCGTCGACAATGACGACACCGCCCTCGCCGTCGCCGACCTGGACTGGGAGAAGTTCCTCCGCGCCTTCGCCGCGGTACGCCCCCTGCCCCTCGTCGCCGACCTGCCCGAGACCGCCCGCGCCGCGACGCCCGCCCCGCCCGGCGCCGAGTCCGGCCTGCGCCGGCAGCTCACCGACCTGCCCGCGAACGAACGCGCCGGGCACGTCCTCGACCTGCTGCGCGCCCAAGTGGCCGCCGTACTGGGCCACTCCGACCCGTGCACCATCGAGGACGACCGGGCCTTCCGCGACCTCGGCTTCGACTCCCTGACCATCCTGGAACTGCGCAACGCGCTCAACGCCGTCACCGGCCTGAGCCTGCCCGTCTCCCTCGTCTACGACCTGCCCACGCCGCGCGAGATGGCGGACTTCCTGCTCGCGGAACTGCTCGGCACCCTGCCCGACGACACGGCGGCCCCGCTCGCCACCACGGCCGTCGACGACGACCCGATCGCCGTCGTGGGTATCGCCTGCCGCTTCCCCGGCGGCGTCACCACACCCGAAGAGCTGTGGCACCTCCTCCAGGAGGGCCGCGACGGCATCGGCCCCTTCCCCGACGACCGCGGCTGGGACCTCCAGGCCCTCGGCGCCGGAGCCTCCGCCACGCTCGACGGCGGATTCCTGGACGGTGTCGCCGACTTCGACGCCCGCTTCTTCGGCATCTCGCCGCGCGAAGCCCTCGCCATGGACCCGCAGCAGCGCCTCCTGCTCGAAACGACCTGGGAGGCACTGGAACGCGCCGGGATCGACCCGGCCGCCCTGCGCGGCTCCGCCACCGGCGTCTTCGTCGGCACCAACGGCCAGGACTACCCGACGCTGCTGCGCCGTTCCGCATCGGACGTGGCCGGCTACGTCGCCACCGGCAACACCGCGAGCGTCATGTCCGGCCGCCTCTCCTACGCGCTCGGCCTGGAAGGCCCCGCCGTCACCGTCGACACCGCCTGCTCCTCCTCGCTCGTCGCCCTCCACTGGGCCGGCCGCGCGCTGCGGTCCGGCGAGTGCGACCTCGTCGTCGCGGGCGGCGTGTCCGTCATGTCGAGCCCGGATTCGTTCGTCGAGTTCAGCACCCAGGGCGGCCTCGCCCCCGACGGCCGCTGCAAGCCCTTCTCCGACGACGCCGACGGCACCGCCTGGTCCGAGGGCGTCGGCATCCTCGTCCTGGAACGCCTCTCCGCCGCCGTCCGCAACGGCCACGAGGTCCACGGCATCATCCGGGGCACCGCCGTCAACCAGGACGGCGCGTCCAACGGCCTGACCGCGCCCAACGGCCCGTCCCAGCAGCGCGTCATCCGCCAGGCCCTCGCCGGCGCCCGGCTCGCCCCGACGGACATCGACGCGGTCGAGGCGCACGGCACCGGCACCACCCTCGGGGACCCGATCGAGGCCCAGGCCCTGCTGAACACCTACGGCAGGGACCGGGACGACGCAAACCCGCTGCTGCTCGGCACCGTCAAGTCCAACATCGGTCACACCCAGGCCGCCGCCGGTGCCGCCGGTCTCATCAAGATGCTCATGGCGATGCGCCACGGCGCCCTCCCCAAGACCCTCCACGTGGGCACCCCGTCCCGGCACGTGGACTGGAGCGGCGGCGCCGTGGCGCTGCTCACCGAGCCGCGGGACTGGCCCGAGACCGGGCAGCCCCGGCGGGCCGGCGTGTCCGCGTTCGGCGTCAGCGGCACCAACGCCCACGTCATCGTCGAGCAGGCGCCCGCCGTCGAGGCCCCGGCCGCCCCGGAGCCCGTACCGGCGGTCGCGCCCGCCCTCGTCCCGTGGATCCTCTCCGGACGCAGCCGCGCGGCGCTCCAGGCGGGGATCGACCGGCTCACCGCCCACACCGCGGCCCACACCGACCTGTCGCCGCTGGACATCGGCCGTTCGCTGGCCACCGACCGCACCCTCTTCCCGCACCGCGCCGTGCTGCTCGCCGGCCCGGACGGGGTGCGCGAGGCGGCCCGCGGAAGCGCCGCACGCATCCCCGGAAGGACCGCGTTCCTCTTCTCCGGCCAGGGCGCCCAGCGCAGCCGCATGGGCCACGAACTGTACGAGCGCTACCCGGTCTTCGCCGACGCGCTCGATGCGGTCCTCGCGCAGTTCGACACCGAGCTCGACGTCCCGCTGAGGGAGGTGCTGTTCGCCGCGCCCGGCACCCCCGACGCGGAACGTCTCGACGAGACCGGATGGACCCAGCCCGCGCTGTTCGCCGTCGAGGTCGCGCTGTTCCGGCTCGTCGAGTCCTGGGCGCTGACCCCGGACCTTGTCGCCGGACACTCCATCGGCGAGATCGCCGCCGCACACGTCGCCGGTGTCCTCTCCCTGGAGGACGCCTGCCGGCTCGTCGCCGCCCGCGCCCGTCTGATGCAGGAACTCCCGCGGGACGGTGCGATGGTCGCCGTTTCGGCCACCGAGGACGAGGTCCTGCCGCTCCTCGACGAGCGGACCTCCCTCGCCGCGGTCAACGGACCGGACTCCGTCGTCGTCGCCGGAGCCGAGGACACGGTCCTCGCTGTCGCCGAACGCTTCGCCGCCGACGGCCGCCGCACCCGGCGGCTGCGGGTCAGCCACGCCTTCCACTCGCCGCTGATGGATCCGATGCTGACGACGTTCGCCCGCGTCGCCGAGTCCCTCACCTACCACGCGCCGCGCATCCCCGTCGTCTCGAACGTCACCGGCGCACCGGCCGGACCCGAACTCGCCACCCCCGCCTACTGGGTCCGGCACGTCCGCGAGACCGTCCGCTTCGCCGACGGGGTACGGGCCCTGCGCGACGCCGGCGCCACCACCTTCGTGGAGATCGGCCCGGACGGTGTGCTGTCCCCACTGACCCAGCAGATCCTCGACACCGAGACATCCGGCACCGGGACATCCGACACCTCCGGCGCCGCCGCGGTGGTCGTGCCGCTCCAGCGCCGCGACCGCGCCGAGGACCACGCGCTTCTGGAAGCCCTCGCCACCCTCCACACCCACGGCGCCGGACCGTCCTGGCCCGCCTACTTCGAAGCCACCGGAGCCCGCCGCGTCGCCCTCCCGACATACGCCTTCCAGCGCGACCGCTACTGGCCCGAGCCCGCCTCCCCCATGAGCGGCGACGCCCAGGACCCGGTCGACGCCGCCTTCTGGTCGGCCGTCGAGCGGGCGGACCTGGAGAGGCTGTCCGCCTCCCTCGGCCTGGACGGCGACACGGTCACCGCCATGGTGCCCGCGCTGTCCGCCTGGCGCCGCCGCCGCGGCGCGCAGTCCGCCGCCGACACCTGGCGCTACCACGACAGCTGGACCCCGCTCCCCACGCGTCAGGCACCCGCCGTCGGCGGCCGGGCCCTGGTACTCGTACCGGCCGGCCACGCCGACGCGGACTGGGTGGCCGCCGTCGTCACCGCGCTCGACGCCGACACCTTCACCGTCGACGCCGAACCCGGTTCGCTCGCCCGGCAGTTGGCCGCGGTCGAAGCCACTCCGTGGAGCAGCGTCGTCTCGCTCCTCGCCGCCGGTTCCGCCGCGCTGCCCGCCGACGAGTCCTGGCCCGCCGCCCTGCTCGCGGCACTGACCGACGCCGGCGTCGACGCCCCGCTGTGGTGCGTCACCCGCGGGGCCGTCGCCCTGGAGGGCGAGGCACCGACCGCCGTCGGACAGGCCGCCCTGTGGGGCCTCGGCCGGGTCGCCGCCCTCGAACACGCCGACCGCTTCGGCGGCCTCGCCGACCTGCCCGCCGACGTCGACGAGCACGCCGCCGGTCTGCTCGCCGCGCACCTGGCCGCGCCGGACGCCGAGGACCAGATCGCCGTCCGCGCCACCGGCATCCACGGCCGCCGCCTCGTCCGCACCCCCGCGGACCAGGACGGCGCCACCTGGCAGCCCCGCGGCACCGTCCTCGTCGTCGGCGGCACCGGCATCATGGGGGGCGCCGCCGCCCGCCGGCTCGCCCGCGACGGCGCCCGCCACCTCGTGCTGACCGCCCGGCCCACCGCGGAACCGGCCGACACCTCGGCCCTGCAGAGCGAGCTGCACGCGCTCGGCGCCACCGTCACGGTCGCCGTCTGCGACACCACCGACCACGACGCCCTCACCGCCCTCCTCGACGGCCTGCCCGACAACGAACCGCTCACCGCGGTCGTCCACGCGGGGGAGGACGGCGCCGCTTTCGCCGGCACCGCGGCCGCCCTGACGGCCGCGCTCGCCCCGGTCACCGCACTGGACGCCGCACTCGCCGGCCGGCCCCTGGACGCCTTCGTCCTCTTCGGCTCCCTCGCCGGAGTCTGGGGCGTCCGCGGCCGGGCCGCCGAAGCCGCGTGCGGTGCCTACCTCGACGCCTTCGCCCGCGCCCGCCGTGGGCGCGGCGCCCCGACGCTCGCCGTCGCCTGGGGAGCCTGGTCCGACCTGGTAGGCGCGTCGATGGCCGCCCATCTGCGGATGAACGGCCTGCCGGCGCTCGACGCCGACGTGGCCCTCACCGCCCTCGGCCGCGCCGTCGCCGACGGAAGCCCCGCCACGATCGTCGCCGACGTCCGCTGGGAGACCTTCGCACCGGCCCACCTGGAGGCCCGCCGCACCGCCCTGCTCCGCGCGCTGCCCGAGGCCCGCACGGCCCTCGCCGAGGCCGAACGCGACCGCGCCGAACGGCAGACGGCGACCGACGGCTACGGCCGGTGGCTCCTGGAGCAGCCCGAGGCGGACCGCGACGACATCCTGCTCGCCCTGGTGACCGAGAAGGCCGCCACGGTCCTCGGCCACGCCGACAGCTCCCTCATCGAGCCCGACCTGCCCTTCCGCGACCTCGGCTTCGACTCGCTGACCGCCGTCGACCTGCGCAACCAGCTCACCGCAGGCACCGGCATCGCCCTGCCCGCCACCCTCGTCTTCGACCACCCCAACCCGGCCGAACTGGCCCGCCACCTGCGCACCGAACTCCTCGGCGAACTCGCCCCCACCGCAGCCCCGGTGGCCGCCCTGGCCGTCACCGGCGACGACCCCGTCGTCATCGTCGGCATGGCCTGCCGCTACCCCGGCGGGGTCACCTCGCCCGAGGACCTGTGGCAGCTCGTCACCGACGAGGTCGACGCGGTCGGCGACTTCCCGACCGACCGCGGCTGGGACCTCGACGCCCTCGCCGGCGACGGACCGGGCCGCAGCGCCACCGCCCAGGGCGGATTCCTTTACGACGCGGCCGACTTCGACCCCGGCCTGTTCGGCATCTCGCCGCGCGAGGCCCTCGTGATGGACCCGCAGCAGCGGATCCTCCTCGAAGCGTCGTGGGAGGCGCTGGAGCGCACCGGCATCGACCCGGCGACGCTGCGCGGCAGCGGCACCACCGGTGTCTTCGTCGGCGGCGGCTCCGGCGACTACCGGCCGCCGGAGGAGGCGGGACAGTGGCAGACCGCCCAGTCCGCCAGCCTCCTCTCCGGCCGTCTCGCCTACACCTTCGGCATCCAGGGCCCGACCGTCTCGGTCGACACCGCGTGCTCCTCGTCGCTGGTGGCGCTGCACCTCGCCGCGCAGGCCCTGCGCTCCGGCGAATGCTCCCTCGCGCTCGCCGGCGGTGTCACCGTGATGGCGACACCGGTGGGCTTCGTCGAGTTCAGCGCCCAGGGCGCCCTGTCGCCCGACGGACGCTGCCGCGCCTTCTCCGACGACGCGAACGGCACCGGCTGGTCCGAGGGCGTCGGCATGCTCGTCGTCGAGCGCCTCTCGGACGCGCGGCGCAACGGCCACCGCGTCCTCGCCGTGCTGCGCGGTTCCGCCATCAACCAGGACGGCGCCTCCAACGGCCTGACCGCCCCCAGCGGACCGGCCCAGCAGCGCGTCATCCGCCAGGCCCTCGCCAACGCCCGCCTGGAGCCCGCCGAGATCGACGCCGTCGAGGCGCACGGCACCGGCACCAAGCTGGGCGACCCGATCGAGGCG
This sequence comes from Streptomyces sp. NPDC053427, assembly GCF_044544985.1. Lineage (NCBI taxonomy): Bacteria > Bacillati > Actinomycetota > Actinomycetes > Kitasatosporales > Streptomycetaceae > Streptomyces > Streptomyces sp. NPDC053427. The sequence continues at coordinate 11,761 of NZ_JBITYA010000021.1, forward strand.
CAGGCGCTGCTCGCCACGTACGGCCAGGACCGCGACCGGCCCGTGCTGCTCGGCTCGCTGAAGGCCAACATCGGCCACACGCAGGCCGCGTCCGGTGTCGGCGGCGTCATCAAAATGGTCCTGGCGATGCAGCACGGCCTCCTGCCGCGCTCCCTGTACGCCGAGAACCCGTCGTCGCACGTCGACTGGAGCGCGGGCGCGGCGCAGCTGCTCACCGAGCACACCGCCTGGCCCGAGTCGGGCCGCCCGCGCCGCGCCGGCGTCTCCTCGTTCGGCGCCAGCGGCACCAACGCTCATGTGGTCCTCGAACAGCCCGCCCACACCGCGCCCCCCGAGCGGCCCACCGGCGACGGCGCGACGCTGCCGGTCCTGCTGTCGGCCCGTTCGCGGAACGCGCTGCGCGACCAGGCCCGCAGGCTCCTCGCCCATCTCGACCGGCACCCCGCCGCCCGGCCGACCGACCTCGCCTACTCCCTGGCGACCACCCGCGCCGTCTTCGAGCACCGCGCCGCCATCACCGCCGGTGACCCCGAGACCCTGCGCACCGGCCTGGCCGCGGTCGCCGAGGGCGCCACCTCCGCGCATGTCGCCGAGCACCATGTCGAGCGGACACCGAAGCGCGCCGTGCTCTTCTCCGGTCAGGGCTCGCAGCGGCTCGGCACGGGCCGCGAACTCCACGCCGCGTTCCCGGTGTTCGCGGCGGCCCTGGACACCGTCCTCGACCACCTGGACGGCGCGCTCGGTGCGTCCCTGCGGGACGTGATGTGGGGCGAGGACGAAGCGCCCCTCAACGACACCGGGTACGCCCAGCCCGCCCTCTTCGCCGTCGAGGTCGCGCTGTTCCGGCTGTGGGAGTCCTGGGGCGTGCGGCCCGACTTCGTGGCGGGTCACTCCGTCGGCGAGATCGCCGCGGCCCATGTCGCGGGTGTGTTCTCCCTGGCGGACGCGTGCCGCCTGGTCGCGGCCCGCGCCGAACTGATGCAGGCCCTGCCGCGCGGCGGCGCCATGGTCGCCGTCGAGGCCACCGAGGACGAGGTGACGCCGCTGCTCACCGACGGCGTCTCGCTCGCCGCCGTCAACGGCCCGTCCGCCGTGGTCCTCTCCGGCGACGAGGACGCCGTCGGCAAGCTCGCCGGCGTCCTGGCCGAGCGGGGCCGCAGGACCTCGCCGCTGCGGGTGAGCCACGCGTTCCACTCCGCGCTGATGGACCCGATGCTCGACGCGTTCCGCACGGTCGCCGAGAGCATCGACTACCGGGAGCCGCGCCTCGCCGTCGTGTCGAACCTGACCGGCGACGTCGCCACGGCCGAGGAGCTGTGCACCGCGGAGTACTGGGTGCGGCACGTCCGCGAGACCGTCCGGTTCGCCGACGGGGTGCGGACCATGGCCGGCCGGGGCGTCGGCGTCTTCCTCGAACTCGGCCCTGACGCCGTCCTGTCCGCCATGGCGCAACAGAGCGCGCCCGACGCCGTCACCGTGCCCGCCCTGCGCCGCAACCGCGGCGAGGAGGACACCCTGATCGCCGCGGTCTCCCGGCTCCACGTGCACGCCGCGGGGCCGCGCTGGGACGCCTTCTACGAGGGCCGCGGCGCCCAGTGGCTCGACCTGCCGACCTACGCCTTCCAGCGCGGCAGGTTCTGGCCCGACGTCATGCCGGGCCTGGCCCCGGCAGCCGCCGCGCCGGGCGAGCCGGCCGAGACCGACGCGGCCTTCTGGGACGCCGTCGCGAAGGAGGACTTCACGTCGCTGGAGTCCGTCCTCGACGTCGAGGGTGACGCGCTCTCCAAGGTGCTGCCCGCGCTGTTCGACTGGCGCCGCCGCAAGGCCGACGAGTCCCAGGTGGACAGCTGGCGCCACCGCATCGTGTGGAAGCGGCTGACCGGCGCGGCCCTGGCCCACCGCAAACCGCTCACCGGCACCTGGCTGGCCGTCGTACCCGAGGGCCTCGCCGACGACGCCTGGGTGCGGACCGCGCTCGACGGACTCGGCACCCCGCTGGTCCGCGTCGAGGCACCGCGGGCCGACCGGAAGGCCCTCGCCGCCACCCTCCGCGACCAGGCACCGGACGGCACGCGCTTCGCCGGCGTCGTCTCGCTGCTGGCCCTGTGCGACACCGCCACCGGCGACGTACCCGACGGCGTCGCCCTGACCACCGCGCTCCTCCAGGCACTCGGCGACGCGGGCATCGAAGCGCCCCTGTGGTGCGTCACCCGCAGTGCCGTCGCCGCCAACCGCTCGGACCGTCCGCGCCGCCCGCTCCAGGCCGCCGTCTGGGGGCTGGGCCGAGTGGCGGCCCTGGAGTACCCGCAGCGCTGGGGTGGCCTCGTCGACCTGCCGGACCGGCCCGATGAGCGGGCCGCCACCGGACTCGCCGCCGTCCTGGCCGGACTCGACGGGGAGGACCAGGTCGCCGTCCGCGGTACCGCGGTCCTCGCCCGCCGCCTCGTCCCCGCCCCGCCCCGCCGGCCGGCCCGCGGCTGGGACCCGACCGGCACCGTCCTGATCACCGGCGGCACCGGCGCCCTGGGCGCCCACGTCGCCCGGCGGCTGGCCCACGACGGCGCCCAGCACCTCGTGCTGCTCAGCCGCCGCGGCCCGGACGCGCCCGGCGCACAGCAACTGCGCGACGAACTCGACGCGCTCGGAACCGACGTCTCCCTCGCCGCGTGCGACGTGGCCGACCGCGATCAGCTGACGGCGGTCCTCGACGCCATCCCGGCCGAGCGTCCCCTGACCGGCGTCGTGCACGCCGCCGGCGTCCTCGACGACGGCGTTCTCGACCGGCTCACCCCCGAGCGCTTCCAGGAGGTCTTCCGGTCGAAGGTGACCTCGGCGCTGCTCCTCGACGCACTGACCCGCGAGCGCGACCTCACCGCGTTCGTGCTGTTCTCCTCCGCCTCGTCCGCGGTCGGCAACCCCGGCCAGGGCAACTACGCGGCGGCCAACGCCGTACTGGACGCCCTCGCCGAGGAGCGGCGAGGGCTCGGCCTGCCGGCCACCTCGGTGTCCTGGGGAGCCTGGGGAGGCGGCGGCATGGCCGGCGCGGGCGGCGCCGGTGAGGCGGCCCGGCGCGCGGGTGTCGGCGCCATGGATCCGCGGCTCGCCGTCGAGGTACTGATGCGGCTCGTCACCGAGAAGGAGCCGACCGCCGTGGTCGCCGAGGTCGCCCTCGACCGGTTCGCCGGAGCCTTCGGCGGGGCACGGCCCGGCGCCCTGCTGCGGGAGTTCCCCGGCTACCGCGAGTCCGTCGCCGCCGCGGCGCCCCCTGCGGACACCGGCGGCCACCTCGCCGACCGGCTCGCGGCCATGCCGCGCGGCCGCCGCCTGGACACCGTCGTCGACCTGGTGCGCGCCCGCGCCGCGAAGGTCCTCGGCTATCCGGACACCGAGGCCGTCGGGGCCGAACGGTCCTTCAGGGACCTCGGTGTGGACTCGCTCGGCGCCGTCGAGCTGCGCAACCAACTGGGCACGGCGACCGGCCTGAACCTGCCGGCGACGCTGGTCTTCGACCACCCCACCCCCACGGCACTGGGTGAGTTCGTCCTCGCCCTGCTCGTTCCCGGCGAGCCCGCCGTATCCGACGACGAGAGCGAGATCAGGGCGGCACTGGCCTCCGTACCGCTCGACCAGCTGCGCGAGATCGGTGTCCTGGAGCCGCTGCTCCAGCTCGCCGGACGCGGCGGTCCCGCGGCCGACGCGGCCGACGAGTCCATCGACTCGATGACAGTGGCAGACCTGGTGCGGGCCGCGCTCAACGGCCAGTCCGACCTGTAGCGCGATTGATGGAGCAGACGATGAACGCGCCCGAGAACGTTGTGGAAGCACTCCGCGCCGCCGTCAAGGAGGCCGACCGGCTGCGACGGCAGAACAGGATGTTCGTCGCCGCGGCGAAGGAACCCGTCGCCGTCATCGGCATGGGCTGCCGCTTCCCCGGAGCCGTCGACTCCCCGGAGGCGCTCTGGGAGATGGTGGCGTCCGGCAGGGACGTGATGTCCGGATTCCCCGATGACCGTGGCTGGGACCTTCAGGCGCTGGCCGCCGGCGGCACCGACGCCCGCGACACGTCCGTCAGCCGGCAGGGCGGATTCCTGGACTGCATCGCCGACTTCGACCCCGGCTTCTTCGGGATCTCGCCGCGCGAGGCCGTCACCATGGACCCGCAGCAGCGGCTCCTGCTGACGACCGCGTGGGAGGCGATCGAGCGGTCCGGCATCGATGCCGGCCGGCTGCGCGCCACCCGTACCGGCGCGTTCATCGGCACCAACGGCCAGGACTACGCCTACCTCCTGGTCCGCTCCCTGGACGATGCGACCGGGGACGTCGGCACCGGCATCGCCGCCAGCGCCGCATCCGGCCGCCTCTCCTACACGCTCGGCCTCGAAGGCCCCGCGATCACCGTCGACACCGCCTGCTCGTCGTCGCTGGTGGCCCTGCACCTGGCCGTGCAGTCGCTGCGCGGCGGCGAGTGCGGCCTGGCCCTGGCCGGCGGCGTCAATGTGATGTCCACGCCGGGCTCCCTCGTCGAGTTCAGCCGGCAGGGCGGCCTCGCACGCGACGGCCGCTGCAAGGCGTTCGCCGACTCCGCCGACGGCACCGGCTGGTCGGAGGGCGCCGGTGTGCTCGTCCTGGAGCGGCTCTCCGACGCCCGCCGCAACGGCCACCCGGTCCTCGCCGTCATCCGCGGCTCCGCCGTCAACCAGGACGGTGCCTCCAACGGCTTCACCGCGCCCAACGGCCCCTCCCAACAGCGCGTCATCAAGCAGGCCCTCGCCAACGCCGGCCTCACCACCGGCGACATCGACGCCGTCGAGGCGCACGGCACCGGCACGCCGCTCGGCGACCCGATCGAGGCGCAGAGCATCCTCGCCACGTACGGGCAGGACCGCGCACGGCCGCTGCTGCTCGGCTCCGTCAAGTCCAACATGGGCCACACCCAGGCCGCGTCGGGCGTCGCCGGCGTGATGAAGATGATCATGGCGATGCGGCACGGCGTCCTGCCGAGGACCCTCCACGTCGACCGGCCCTCCACCCACGTCGACTGGACCTCCGGAGCCGTCGAGCTCCTCACCGAGTCCCGGCCCTGGCCCGACAGCGACCGGCCGCGCCGCACCGGCGTCTCCTCCTTCGGCGTCAGCGGCACCAACGCCCACGTCATCGTCGAGCAGGCACCCGAACCGCCCGCCGCCCCCGAGGACGACACCGCGCCCCGCGCCCCGCAGGCCCTGCCGTGGCTCGTCTCCGGCCGTACCGAAGCGGCCCTGCGCGACCAGGCCACCGCCCTCGTCGCCCACCTCGACGGCGCCCCGCGCGCCCTCGACACCGCGTTCTCCCTCGCCACCACGCGCGCCACCCACGAGCACCGCCTCGCCGTCGTCACCGACCCGGCCGGCACCACCGGCCGGGAAGCCCTCGCCGCCTGGCTCCGGGACGGAACGGCGCCCGGCACGTACGAGGGCCGTGCCGCGGGCCGCACCCGCTCCGCGTTCCTCTTCTCCGGTCAGGGCTCGCAGCGGCTCGGCATGGGCCGCGAACTCCACGCCGCTTTCCCGGTGTTCGCGGCGGCCCTCGACACCGTCCTCGACCACCTGGACGGCGCGCTCGGTGCGTCCCTGCGGGATGTGATGTGGGGCGAGGACGAAGCGCGCCTCAACGAGACCGGGTTCACCCAGCCCGCCCTCTTCGCCCTCGAGGTCGCGCTGTTCCGCCTCGCCGAATCCTGGGGCCTGGCACCGGACTTCGTCGCCGGGCACTCCATCGGTGAACTGGCCGCCGCGCATGTCGCGGGTGTGTTCTCCCTGGCGGACGCGTGCCGCCTGGTCGCGGCCCGCGCCGAACTGATGCAGGCCCTGCCGCGCGGCGGCGCCATGGTCGCCGTCGAGGCCGCCGAGGACGAGGTGACGCCGCTGCTCACCGACGGCGTCTCGCTCGCCGCCGTCAACGGCCCCGCAGCCGTGGTGATCTCCGGCGAAGAGGCCGCCACCCTCGCCGTCGCCGGGCAACTGGCCGCAGCGGGCCGCAGGACCACGCGCCTGCGCGTCAGCCACGCCTTTCACTCGCCGCTCATGGACCCGATGCTGGAGCGCCTGCGGGCCGTCGCCGAGAGCCTGTCCTACAGCGAGCCGGCAATCCCGGTGGTTTCCCATCTCACCGGCGCCGTCGCGACCACCTACGAGCTCTGCTCACCCGACTACTGGGTCCGGCAGGTCCGCGAGGCCGTGCGCTTCGCCGACGGCCTGCGCACCCTCGCCGACGCCGGCGTCGGCGTCTTCCTCGAACTCGGCCCCGACGGCGTGCTCGCCGCTATGGCCCAACAGTCCGCCACCGACGCCGTCGCCCTCCCCGTCCTGCGCAAGGGCCGCGCGGAGGAGCCCGCCGCGGTCGCCGCGCTCGCCCGCCTCCACACGGCCGGTGTGCCCGTCGACTGGACCGCCTTCTACGCGGGCACCGGCGCCCGCCGCACCGACCTGCCGACGTACGCCTTCCAGAACGAGCGCTACTGGCCGAAGGCCACCTACCGTGCCGCCGACGCCACCGGACTCGGCCTCGCCTCCGCGGACCACCCGCTGCTCGGCGCCGCGATGTCCGTCGCCGGCTCCGACGAACTCCTGCTCACCGGCACCCTGTCGCTCGCCACCCACCCGTGGCTCGCCGACCACGTCGTCGGCGGCATGGTCTTCTTCCCCGGCACCGGATTCCTGGAGCTGGCCGTCCGCGCCGCCGACCAGGCGGGCTGCGAACGCGTCGAGGAACTCCTGCTCGCCGCGCCCCTCGTCCTGCCGCGCACCGGCGCCGTCCAGGTGCAGATCTCGGTCGGCGCCGCGGACGAGGACGGCGGCCGCGACCTGCGCTTCTACGCGCGGCCCGGCGAAGACCAGGACGCCGACTGGACGCAGCACGCCACCGGCCGCGTCACCGGCGGCGAGCACACCATCGGCTTCGACACCGCCGTCTGGCCGCCGCGCGACGCCACCGCGGTCGACATCGACGGACTCTACGAGCGGTACGCGGGCAACGGCCTCGACTACGGCCCCGTCTTCCGCGGCCTGCGCGCGGTGTGGCGGCGCGGCGAGGAGATCTACGCCGAGGTCGCGCTGCCCGACGAGGTCGCCGATGCCGACGCCTTCGGCCTGCACCCGGCGCTCTTCGACTCCGTCCTGCACAGCACCCTCTTCGCCTCCGCCGACGGCGACGACCGCAGCCTCCTGCCGTTCGCCTGGCACGGCGTCTCCCTGCACGCCTCCGGCGCCGCCGCCCTGCGCGTACGCATCACCGGCTGTGGCGAGGACGCCGTCGAGATCGTCGCCGTCGACCCGCAGGGCGAACCCGTCGTCTCCGTCGAGGCGCTGACCCTGCGCGCCGCCGGACCGGCTCCGCAGGACGCGGGCCGGCGGGGCGACGTCAACTCCCTCTTCCGCATCGACTGGACGCCGCGCACCGCGCTCACCCCGGACACCCCCGCCACCTGGGCCGTCCTCGGCGACGACACCCTCGGCCTGAGCGCCGCGCTCACCGCCGCCCGCACGGACGGCACCGGCGTGGCCGCCGTCCGCGCGCCGCTCGCCTCCCTCGCCGAACTCACCGCCCGCGACGACATCCCCGTGCCCGACGTCGTCGCGGTGCCCCTGCACGGCGACACCGACCGGGGACCCGGCGCCGCCCACGACCTCACCCGCACCGCCCTCGACCTGGTGCAACGATGGCTCGCCGACGACCGCTTCGCGCGCTCACGGCTCGTCCTGGTCACCCGCGGCGCCGTCGCCGACGGCGAGGGCCGCGCGCTCGACCTGGCCGCCGCGCCGCTGTGGGGCCTGGTGCGTTCCGCGCAGTCCGAGAACCCCGGCCGCATCCTGCTCGCCGACCTCGACGACACCGCCGAGTCCGCCGCCCAACTGCCCGCACTGCCCGGCCTCCTCGACTCCGACGAACCGCAGGTCCTCGTCCGCTCCGGCACCGTCCGGGTCGGCCGCCTCGCCCGCCTGGAGTCCGGCCGCTCCCTCGTACCGCCCGCCCGCACCCCGTGGCGCCTGGACAGCCGGGCCAAGGGCAGCCTCGACGAACTCGCCCTCCTGCCCCACCCGGAGGCCCGGCGACCGCTGACCGGCCACGAGGTCCGCGTCGGCATCCGCGCCGCGGGCCTCAACTTCCGCGACGTCCTCAACGCGCTCGGCATGTATCCGGGCGAGGCCGGCCTGTTCGGCTCCGAGGCGGCCGGCGTGGTCACCGAAATCGGGCCCGACGTCACCGCACTCGCCCCGGGCGACCGCGTCATGGGCATGCTCTTCGGCGGATTCGGCCCGCTCGGCATCGCCGACGACCGGCTGCTCACCCGCGTCCCCGACGACTGGACCTGGGACGCCGCGGCCGCCATGCCGCTGGTCTTCCTCACCGCCTACCACGCCCTGGTCGACCTCGGCGCCGTGCGACCCGGCGAAAAGGTCCTCGTCCACGCGGGCGCCGGCGGCGTCGGCATGGCCGCCGTGCAGATCGCCCGGCATCTCGGTGCCGAGGTCTTCGCCACCGCCGGCGAGGGCAAGTGGGAGGTCCTGCGCTCCCTCGGTGTCGCCGACGACCACATCGCCTCCTCGCGCACCCTGGACTTCGCCGACGCCTTCGCCGCGGTCACGGGTGGCGGCGGCATCGACGTGGTCCTCAACGCCCTGGCCGGTGAGTTCGTCGATGCCTCGATGCGGCTGCTCGGCGACGGCGGACGGTTCCTGGAGATGGGCAAGACCGACATCCGCGATGCCGCCGACGTCCCGGACGGCATCCGCTACCGGTCCTTCGACCTCGGCATGGTCGATCCGGACCGCATCCAGCAGATGCTCACCGCCCTCGTCGAGCTGTTCGACGCGGGAACGCTCAGCCCGCTGCCGGTCCGCACCTGGGACGTCCGGCGCGCCAAGGACGCCTTCCGCTTCATGAGTACGGCCCAGCACATCGGCAAGATCGTCCTCACCCTGCCGCCCATCCCCGACCCCGACGGCACCGTACTGATCACCGGCGGCACCGGCGGCCTCGCCGCCGTGCTCGCCCGCCACCTCGTCACCGAGCACGGCGCCCGCCATCTGCTCCTCACCAGCCGCCGCGGCCCCGATGCGCCCGGCGCCCGGGAACTGCGCGACGAACTGGCCGCCCTCGGCGCCCAGGTCACCGTCGCCGCCTGCGACGCCGCCGACCGCGACGCCCTCGCGGCGCTCCTCGACGGCATCCCCGCCGCGCACCCGCTGACCGCCGTCGTCCACACCGCCGGCGTCCTCGACGACGGCACCGTCGCGTCCCTGACACCCGAGAGCCTCGGCACCGTCCTGCGGCCCAAGGTCGACGCCGCCTGGCATCTGCACGAGCTGACGCGCGACCTCGGCCTCGCCGCGTTCGTCCTGTATTCCTCGACGGCCGGCGTCATGGGCGGCCCGGGACAGGCCAACTACGCGGCGGGCAACGCCTTCCTCGACGCGCTCGCCGCGCACCGGCACGCCCTCGGCCTGCCCGCCACCTCGCTTGCCTGGGGCGCCTGGGAGCAGGGCGCCGGCATGACGAGCGGCCTGGCCGACCACGACGTACGGCGCGTCAGCGACGCGGGCGGCATGCCGCTGCTGTCCGTCGAGCGCGGCCTCGCCCTGTACGACGCCGCCACCGCCGCCGACGAGCCGCTGATCGTGCCGCTGGGCCTCACCGGCGGCTCGGTGCCCGCCGCCGTCGGCGTCCCCGCCCTCCTGCGGGGCCTGGTACGCGCCGGCGGGCGTCGCACCCGCGCCGGTTCCGCCGGTGTCTCCCGCGCCGGACTCGCCGAACGCCTCGCCGCCCTGCCGGAGGGGGAGCGGGCGCCGTTCGTCGTCGACCTGGTGCGCGCCGAGGCGGCCACCGTCCTCGGCCACCGCTCCGCCGCATCCGTCGACCCGTGCAGCGAGTTCCGCCGCCTCGGCTTCGACTCGCTCACCGCCATCGAACTGCGCAACCGACTCGGCAAGGCCACCGGCCTCACCCTGACCGCCACCCTGATCTTCGACTACCCGACCCCGGACCGGCTCGCCGCGTACCTCCTCGACGAACTCCTCGGCGCGGCGGCCGCCGTCGAAGTCTCCGCCCCCGAGCCCGCGACGGCCGCGACCGACGACCCGGTCGTCATCGTCGGCATGAGCTGCCGCTTCCCCGGCGACGTCGCCTCGCCCGAGGACCTGTGGGACCTGGTGGCCTCCGGCACCGATGCCATCAGCGGCTTCCCCGCCGACCGCGAGTGGGAACTCCACCCGCCGATCGGCGGGGGCGAGCCCGGCGACCTCGGCGGCCAGGGCGGATTCCTGCGCGACGTGGCCGACTTCGACGCCGCCTTCTTCGGCATCTCGCCGCGCGAGGCGCTCGCCATGGACCCGCAGCAACGCATCCTGCTCGAAGTGTCCTGGGAGGCCGCGGAGCGGGCCGGCATCGACCCGCTGACCCTGCGCGGCAGCCGCACCGGCGTCTTCATGGGCGTCAGCGGCCAGGACTACTCCGGCCTCGTGATGCGCTCCCGCGACGACATCGCCGGACACGCCACGACCGGCCTCGCCGTCAGCGTCGTCTCCGGCCGTCTCGCCTATGCCCTCGGCCTGGAGGGCCCGGCGCTGTCCGTCGACACGGCCTGCTCCTCCTCGCTCGTCTCGCTCCATTTGGCCGCCCAGGCGCTGCGCGCGGGCGAGTGCTCCATGGCGCTGGCCGGCGGCGTCACCGTCATGACGACCTCCGCGAACTTCGCCGGGTTCTCCCGGATGGGCGGCCTCGCCCAGGACGGCCGCTGCAAGGCGTTCTCCGACTCGGCCGACGGCACCGGCTGGTCCGAGGGCGCCGCTGTCCTCGTCCTGGAGCGCCTCTCCGACGCCCGGCGTTCCGGCCACCGCGTCCTCGCCGTGGTGCGCGGCTCCGCCGTCAACCAGGACGGTGCGTCCAACGGCCTGACCGCGCCCAACGGCCCGGCGCAGCAGCGCGTCATCCGGCAGGCTCTCGCGAACGCGGGCCTGTCCGCCGCCGACGTGGACGCCGTCGAGGCGCACGGCACCGGCACGCCGCTCGGCGACCCGATCGAGGCGCAGGCCCTCATCGCCACCTACGGCGAGGGCCGGAACCCCGAACGGCCACTGCTGCTCGGTTCCGTGAAGTCGAACATCGGCCACACCCAGTCCGCGGCCGGCGCGGCCGGGCTGGTCAAAATGATCATGGCGATGCGGCACGGCACCCTGCCGCGCACCCTGCACGTCACCGCACCGTCCTCCCACGTCGACTGGTCCGACGGCACCGTCCACCTGCTCACCGAGGAGACTCCCTGGCCCGCAACCGGCCACCCGCGCCGCGTCGGCGTGTCGTCCTTCGGCATCAGCGGCACCAACGCCCACGTCATCCTGGAGCACCCGCCGGCCGAACCGGCCCCGGCCGCCCGCGGCGACCGGCCCGCGCCGACCGCCGTGGCCTGGCCGGTCTCCGCCAAGAACGAAGCCGCGCTCGACGCCCAGCTCGCCCGCCTGCGCGCCGCACCCCTCCCCGCCCTCGACACCGCCCTCACCCTGGCGACCGGGCGCTCCGCCTTCGAACACCGCGCCGTCCTGCTCGCCCCCGGCGGAGAACACGCCCCCGGCGGAGACCTGCCGGAGGTCGCCAGGGGAGTGGCCGTGCCGCGCAGCACCGCCTTCCTCTTCTCCGGGCAGGGTGCGCAGCGTCTGGGGATGGGGCGTGAGTTGTATGGGGCGTTTCCGGTGTTTGCGGAGGCGTTGGATGCGGTGTTGGTGTTGTTGGACGGTGAGTTGGGGGTGTCGTTGCGTGGGGTGATGTGGGGTGAGGATGCGGGGTTGTTGGAGCGGACGCGGTGTGCGCAGCCGGCGTTGTTCGCGGTTGAGGTGGCGTTGTTCCGGTTGGTGGTGAGTTGGGGTGTGCGGCCTGATTTTGTGGCGGGGCATTCCGTGGGGGAGATTGCGGCGGCGTGTGTGGCGGGGGTGTTCTCGTTGGAGGATGCGTGCCGTCTGGTGGGGGCGCGGGCGCGGTTGATGGATGAGTTGCCTGCGGGTGGTGCGATGGTTGCGGTGGAGGCGGCCGAGGAGGAGGTGCTGCCGCTGCTCGGTGGGGGTGTGTCGATTGCGGCGGTGAACGGGCCGACGTCCGTGGTGGTCTCCGGTGAGGAGGCGGCGGTCCTTGCGGTGGCGGAGCGGCTGGCTTCGCGGGGTCGTAGGACCAGTCGTCTGACGGTCAGTCATGCGTTTCATTCGCCGTTGATGGATCCGATGCTCGACGCGTTCGCCGCCGTGGCCGAGAGCATCGCCTATCGCGCCCCGCGCATTCCCGTCGTGTCCCACCTTGCCGGTGCCGCATCCGGTACGGACCTGACCGATCCCGGCCATTGGGTGCGGCATGTGCGTGAGGCCGTCCGGTTCGGCGACGGTGTGCGTACGCTGGCCGACCGCGGCGTCACCGCCTTTCTGGAGATCGGGCCGGACGGTGTGCTGTCTGCCTTGGCGCGTGCCGTCCTGCCCGCCGACGCGGTCGTGACGCCCGCTCTGCGCAAGGGCCGTGACGAGGAGAGCGCCCTGCTCACCGGCATGGCCCGACTGCACGTCGCCGGCGCCGACGTCGACTGGGCCGCGGCCCTGGCAGGCACCGGGGCCCGCGCCACCGACCTGCCGACGTACGCCTTCCAGCGCGAGCGGTTCTGGCCGCGACTGGCCGTCGCCGACCCCGGCAGCGGCGCGGGCACCATGGACGCCGAGTTCTGGGCCGCCGTCGAGCGGGAGGACCTGGAGTCGCTCACCGAGCGTCTGGACATCGACGGCGACAGCCTCGGCGCAGTCCTGCCCGCCCTGTCCTCCTGGCGCATCCGCCGCCAGGCCGAGACGACCGTCAACGCTTGGCGCCACCAAGAGCGTTGGCGGCCTCTGGCCCTTGGCGGCGCGCCCACCGACGGCCACCGGCTCGTCCTCGTACCCGCTGCCGCCGCCGACGACCCCTGGGTCACCGACGTCGTCGCCGCCCTCGGCGCGGACACCCACCGCGTGGACCTCGCGGCCGAGGAAACCGACCGCGCCGCCCTTGCCGCCCTCCTCACCGAGACGGCGCAGCACAGTGACCTCACCGGCATCGTCTCGCTGCTGGCCCTCGACGAGCGGCGGAGCGCGGGCGGCGTGCCCGCCGGAACCACCGCCACCGCGGCACTCGTCCAGGCCCTCGCCGACACCGGCGTGGACGCACCACTGTGGGCCCTGACCCGCGGCGCCGTCGCCGCCGTCCCGGGAGAAGAGCTGCGCGCGCCCGCCCAGGCCGCCGTCTGGGGCCTCGGCCGCGTGGCCGCCCTCGAAATCCCGCGCCGGTGGGGCGGCCTGATCGACCTGCCCGCCGTACTCGACGAGCGCACCGCCCGCCGCCTGCCGGCCGCCCTCACCGGCGCGGGCGACGAGGACCAGATCGCCCTGCGCGCCACCGGAGCCGTCGGCCGCCGCATCACCCCCGCACCGGCCGCACCCGATGACGCCACCACATGGCAGCCGTCCGGCACGGTCCTCGTCACCGGCGGCACCGGAGCGCTCGGCAGCCACGTGGCCCGGTGGCTCGCCGCCCACGGCGCCGAACACCTCCTGCTGCTCAGCCGCAGCGGACCGGCCGCACCCGGTGCCGACGAGCTGACCGCCGAACTCACCGCACTCGGCGCCCGCGTCACCCTCACGGCCTGTGACGTCGCCGACCGGCAGCAGCTCGAACAGGCCCTCGCGGCCGTCCCCGACGACTGTCCGCTGACCGGTGTCGTGCACACCGCCGGAGTCCTCGCCGACGGCGTCCTGACCTCCCTCACCCCCGAGCGGTTCGAGGAGGTGTTCCACGCCAAGGTCGCCTCCGCCGTCCTCCTCGACGAGCTGACCCGCGACCTGGACCTTTCGGTCTTCGCCCTGTTCTCCTCCGTCGCGGGCGCCATCGGGAACCCCGGCCAGGCCGCCTACGCGGCGGCCAACGCGGTCCTCGACGCACTCGCCGGGCACCGCGCCGCCCAGGGCCGTGCGGCCACGTCGCTCGCCTGGGGCGCCTGGGCCGGCGGCGGTATGGCCGAGCGCAGCGCCCGCCCCGGGGCCAAGCCCGTCGGCCCGCTCGACCCGGCCCTGGCCATGAGCGCCCTGGCCCGCGCGGTCGCCGAGCCCGAACCGGCCGTCGTCCTCGCCGACCTCCGGCAGCCCAAGCTCCTGGAGACGCTCCTCACCCTGCGGCCCAGCCCGCTGCTCGCCGAACTGCCCGCCGCCCGCGCCGCAGCCCGGTCGGTCCGGGAGACCCGCCGCGACCGGCGGACCGCCGCCGGCGCCCTGCGCCACCGGCTCGCCGACACCGAGCCCGCCGGGCGCGTCGCCGTCCTGCTCGGCCTCGTACGGACCACGGCGGCCACGGTCCTCGGCCACGCGGGACCGGACGCGATCCGCGGCGACAAGCCGTTCCGCGGCCTCGGCTTCGACTCGCTGACCGCGGTGGAGCTGAGCAACGCCCTCGCCGCCGCCACCGACCTGGCCCTGCCCGCCAGCCTCGTCTTCGACTATCCGACGCCCCGCGCGCTCGCCGAGCACCTGGTCGGCGAACTCACCGGTGCGCACGCGGAAGCCCCGACCGCCACCACGCCGGCCCCCCTCCCGGACACCGACGACCCGGTCGTCATCGTCGGCATGGCCTGCCGCTTCCCCGGCGGCGTCCGCTCGCCCGAGGACCTGTGGCGGCTGCTCGCCGAGGGCCGCGACGGCATCGACGCGTTTCCGGCCGACCGCGGTTGGAACCTCGACATCCTCGCCGGCGACGGCCGGGGACGCAGCGCGACCCGCGAGGGCGGATTCCTCTACGACGCGGCCGACTTCGACGCCGCCTTCTTCGACATCTCGCCGCGCGAGGCGCTGGCGATGGACCCGCAGCAGCGCCTCCTCCTGGAAACCGCATGGGAAGCCGTCGAGCGCACCGGCACCGACCCGGCGCGCCTGCGCGGCAGCCGTACCGGCGTCTTCGTCGGCACCAACGGCCAGGACTACGCCGGCCTCGTTCTGCGCGCCCAGGAGGACGTCGAGGGCCACGCGGGCACCGGCCTCGCGGCCAGCGTCATCTCGGGACGTCTCTCCTACGCCTTCGGCTTCGAGGGCCCGGCGGTCACCGTCGACACGGCCTGCTCCTCCTCGCTGGTGGCGCTCCACTGGGCGGCCCAGGCGCTGCGCGCGGGCGAATGCTCGATGGCCCTGGTCGGCGGCGTCACCGTCATGTCGACCTCGACCGGCTTCGCCGGGTTCACCCGGCAAGGCGGCCTGGCACCCGACGGCCGCTGCAAGGCGTTCTCGGACGCGGCCGACGGTACCGGCTGGTCCGAGGGCGTCGGCGTCCTCGTCGTCGAGCGCCGGTCGGACGCCGTACGCAACGGCCACCAGATCCTCGCCGTGGTGCGCGGCTCCGCCGTCAACCAGGACGGTGCGTCCAACGGCCTGACCGCGCCCAACGGCCCGGCGCAGCAGCGCGTCATCCGGCAGGCTCTCGCGAGCGCGGGCCTGTCCGCCGCCGACGTGGACGCCGTCGAGGCGCACGGTACGGGCACCGTGCTGGGCGACCCGATCGAGGCCCAGGCCCTGCTCGCCACCTACGGCCGGGACCGCGATCCGGCGCGGCCGCTGCTGCTCGGTTCGGTGAAGTCCAACCTCGGCCACACGCAGGCCGCCGCCGGCGTCGCGGGCGTGCTGAAGATGGTCCTCGCCCTCCAGCACGGCAGCCTGCCGCGGACCCTGCACGTCACCGAACCGTCGGCCCGCGTCGACTGGTCGTCCGGCGCGGCCGAGCTGCTCACCGAGCACACCGACTGGCCCGAGACCGGCCGCGCCCGCCGCGCCGGCGTGTCGTCCTTCGGCATCAGCGGCACCAACGCCCACGTCGTCCTGGAACAGGCTCCGCCGCGCGAACCGGCCGCCCCCGCGACCGCCACCCGCACGCCCGCCGTCATCCCGTGGGTCGTCTCCGCGCGTTCCGAAGCCGCGCTCGACGCCCAGGTGGAGCGGCTGCACACCTTCGTCGCCGAACGGCCCGGCCTGTCCACGGCCGACATCGGACTATCCCTCGCGACAAGCCGCGCTACCTTCGAACACCGCACCGTCCTGCTGGCCGGCGCCGACGGCCTCACCCAAGCCGCCCGCGCCGAGGCACGCGAACGGACGACCGCCCTGCTGTTCTCCGGGCAGGGTGCGCAGCGTCTGGGGATGGGGCGTGAGTTGTATGGGGCGTTTCCGGTGTTTGCGGAGGCGTTGGATGCGGTGTTGGTGTTGTTGGACGGTGAGTTGGGGGTGTCGTTGCGTGGGGTGATGTGGGGTGAGGATGCGGGGTTGTTGGAGCGGACGCGGTGTGCGCAGCCGGCGTTGTTTGCGGTTGAGGTGGCGTTGTTCCGGTTGGTGGTGAGTTGGGGTGTGCGGCCTGATTTTGTGGCGGGGCATTCCGTGGGGGAGATTGCGGCGGCGTGTGTGGCGGGGGTGTTCTCGTTGGAGGATGCGTGCCGTCTGGTGGGGGCGCGGGCGCGGTTGATGGATGAGTTGCCTGCGGGTGGTGCGATGGTTGCGGTGGAGGCGGCCGAGGAGGAGGTGCTGCCGCTGCTCGGTGGGGGTGTGTCGATTGCGGCGGTGAACGGGCCGACGTCCGTGGTGGTCTCCGGTGAGGAGGCGGCGGTCCTTGCGGTGGCGGAGCGGCTGGCTTCGCGGGGTCGTAGGACCGGTCGTCTGACGGTCAGTCATGCGTTTCATTCGCCGTTGATGGATCCGATGCTCGACGCGTTCGCCGCCGTGGCCGAGAGCATCGCCTACCAGGACCCGCGGATCGCCGTGGTGTCCCATCTGACAGGCGAGGTGGCCGCGGCCGGGGAGCTGGGTTCCGCCGCGTACTGGGTGCGGCATGTGCGTGAGGCCGTCCGGTTCGGCGACGGTGTGCGTACGCTGGCCGACCGCGGCGTCACCGCCTTTCTGGAGATCGGGCCGGACGGTGTGCTGTCTGCCTCGGCGCGTGCCGTCCTGCCCGCCGACGCGGTCGTGACGCCCGCCCTGCGCAAGGGCCGTGACGAGGAGAGCGCCCTGCTCACCGGCATGGCCCGCCTGCACGTCGCCGGCGCCGACATCGACTGGGCGGACGTCCTCTCCGGTATCGGAGCCCGCCGCGTGGCGCTGCCCACGTACGCCTTCCAGAAGGAGCGCTACTGGCCCTCCCTCGCCGCATCGGCCCCCGGCGACGCCTCCGGGCTCGGCCTCGAGGCCGGACACCACCCGCTGCTCGGCGCCGCGACCACGGTCGCCGGATCCGACGAGTTCCTGCTCGCCGGCCGACTGTCGACCGCCGCGCAGCCCTGGCTCGCCGCGTACGAGGAGGACGGCACCGCCGTTTTGCCGGCGTCGGTCCTTGCCGAACTCGCCCTCCGCGCGGGCGACGAAGCGGGCTGCACGACCGTCGAGGACCTGACGGTCACCGCACCCCTCGTCCTCCGCGGCAAGGACGCGCAGCGCCTCCAGATCCGCGTGGCCGCCCCCGACGACACGGGTCGGCGCACCCTCGCCGTGCACACCCGGCCCGAAGGCGCCGCGACCGGCCCGTGGACCCTGCACGCCACCGGCGTCCTCGCCACCGGCGACCCGCGGACCCCGGCGTCCGGCACCGTCTGGCCGCCGGAGCGCGCCGGCGCCGTCGATGTCCTCCCCGAACCCGCCGGACCGGCCGTCCTGCGTGCGGCCTGGCAGCGCGACGGGGACGTCTTCGCCGAGATCGAACTCGCCGAGCAAGGCCCCGCCGAGGGTTCGTTCGCGATCCATCCGGGGCTCCTTGACGCCGCGGCCCGCGCCGGTGGCCTGCTGGACGGCGACGAGGCGCTCGACGCCGTCTGCTGGCAGAACCTCACCCTGCACGCCGCGTCCGCCACCACCCTGCGGGTGCGCCTCACCGCGGTCGGCGAGGGCACCTGGACGCTGGAGGCCGCCGACGCGCACGACGCGCCGGTCCTGTCCGCCACGGGCGTCACCCTGCGCGCCGTTGCCGGGCACCGTCCGGACCCGGCCGCGGGCACCGACGGCGCGACGCTGCTCACGCTCAACTGGACACCGGCGCGCACGGCCGCACCGGCCGGCGAGCGCCGCCGGTGGGCCGTCATCGGCGGCGACCTGCCCGAACTCGACGCCGCCCTCGCCGCGACGGAAGGCGTCCGTGCCGTGCGCGAGCCCTCGCTCGCCTCGCTCCTGGACAGCGGGATGCCCGTGCCGCCCGTCGTCCTCGCGCCGGTCACCGGCAACCCGGCCGCGACCGGCGGCCCGACCGCCGCCGTACGTGCCACCACCACCGCCGTCCTCGGCCTCCTGCAACGCTGGACCGCCGACGAACGCACCGCCGACTCCCGCCTCGTGGTCGTCACCCGCGGCGCCGTCGCCGCGGGCCGGGAGGACGTGCACGACCTGGCCGCGGCACCGGTCTGGGGCCTCGTACGTGCAGCCCGGTCCGAGAACCCCGGCGGCCTGCTGCTGCTCGACCTCGACGCGTCGGACACCGCCGACGAGACCCTCGCCGCCGCGCTCGCGTCCCTGCCGGCGCTGCTCGACGCGGGCGAGACCCAGGCCGCGGTGCGCGACGGCGTCGTCACCGTCGCCCGCCTCGACCACGCGGCGCAGGACCCTGCGGTGCCCGCCCCGCACCAGGTGCGGGACTGGGACCGCGACGGCACCGTCCTGATCACCGGCGGCACCGGCGGCCTCGGCGCCGCACTCGCCCGGCATCTCGTCACCGGCCACGGCCTCAAGCACCTGCTGCTCGTCGGCCGCCGCGGCACCGACGCGCCCGACGCCCAGGAGCTCAGCGACGAACTCGCCGTCCTCGGTGCGGAGGTCACCGTCGCCGCCTGCGACGTCGCCGACCGCGCGGCGCTCGACACGCTGCTCGCCCAGCTGCCCGCCGAGCACCCGCTCACCGCCGTCGTGCACGCCGCCGGAGTCCTCGACGACGCCACCATCGGCGCGCTGAGCGCCGAGCACCTGGACACGGTGCTGCGCCCCAAGGCCGACGCCGCCTGGCATCTGCACGACGCCACCCGCGGGCTGCCGCTCGCCGGGTTCGTGCTGTATTCGTCGATAGCCGGTATCACCGGCGCCCCCGGGCAGGGCAATTACGCCGCCGCCAACACGTTCCTCGACGCGCTCGCCGCGCACCGCGCCGCCCAGGGCCTGCCCGCCCTCTCGCTCGCCTGGGGACCGTGGGCACCGGACGCCGGGATGACCGGTGCGCTGAGCGCCACCGACCTGGAACGCATGGAGCGCTTCGGCGTGGCGCCGCTCACCGCGGAGCGGGGGCTGGCCCTGTTCGACGCCGCGATTGACCGCGGTGACGCGCTCGCCGCGGTCGTCCAGTTCTCCCGCGCCGCCGCACCGGCCACCGGAGACGTTCCCGCCGTGCTGCGCACCCTGGTGCGCGGCCGGCGCCGCACGGCGGCCACGGCCGCGCGCACCGGGGGACTGGCCCAGCGCCTCGCGGCACTCGATACCGAGCAGCGGCATCAGGCCCTGCTCGACCTGGTCCGCACCGAGACCGCGGCGGTGCTCGGCCACGCCACGGCGGCCGCCGTACCCGCCGAACGCGACTTCAGCCGACTGGGCTTCGACTCGCTGATGGCCGTCGAGCTGCGGACGCGGCTGTCCGCCGCCACCGGCGCCCGCCTGTCGGCCACGCTCGTCTTCGACCACCCCACACCGGACGCCGTCGCCCGGCACCTGGCCCCCGCCCTGCTGGGCGCGGCCACGGACGGCGCGAGCACATCGCCGCTGGCCGAACTCGACCGTCTGGAAGCGGCGTTGTCCGCCGACGGCGTCGACGAGGTCACCCGCAGCGGCGTCGCCGGACGGCTGCGGCAGCTGCTGGCGCGATGGGACGGCGCCGAGCAGGACAGCGGCCCCCGCACCGTCACCGAACGCATCGAGGCGGCGAGCGCCGACGAGGTCCTGGCCTTCATCGACAACGAGCTCGGCCGGTCGTCGGACTCCTGACCCCGCCCGAACTCCCACCAGCGCGCGAAACATCTGAGGAATCTGAGGAAGGTGCACGGACGATGCCCGACGAACAGAAGCTCGTCGCATACCTGAAGTGGGTCACGTCGGATCTCCACCAGACCCGGCGACGCCTCCAGGAGGCCGAGGCGGGCCGCCACGAACCCGTGGCGATCGTCGGCATGGCCTGCCGCTTCCCGGGCGGGGTGCGTTCCCCGGAGGACCTGTGGGAGCTGCTGGCCGCCGGCCGCGACGCCATCTCCCCGTTCCCGGCCGACCGCGGCTGGGACCTGGACGCCCTGGCCGGCGACGGACCGGGCCGCAGCGCCACACAGGAAGGAGGATTCCTGCACGAGGCGGCCGACTTCGACCCGGGCTTCTTCGACATCTCGCCGCGCGAGGCGCTGGCGATGGACCCGCAGCAGCGTCTTCTGCTGGAGACCGCGTGGGAGGCCGTCGAACGGTCCGGTATCGACCCGGCCGGGCTGCGCGGCAGCCGCACTGGCGTCTTCGTCGGCACCAACTCCCAGGACTACGCCCACCTGGTCCTCGCCGCCCAGGACGACATGGGCGGCTACGCGGGCAACGGCCTCGCCCCCAGCGTGATGTCCGGCCGCCTCTCCTTCGTCCTCGGACTCGAAGGCCCCGCCGTCACCCTCGACACGGCCTGCTCGTCGTCCCTGGTGACCCTGCACCTGGCCGCCCAGGCCGTCCGCGCGGGCGAATGCGGCCTCGCCCTGGCCGGCGGCGTCACCGTCATGACGACGTCGTCGAGCTTTGCCGGGTTCAGCCTCCAGGGCGGCCTGGCCCCCGACGGCCGCTGCAAGGCGTTCTCCGACGATGCGGACGGCACCGGCTGGTCCGAGGGCGTGGGCATGCTCCTCGTCGAGCGTCTCTCCGACGCACGGCGCAACGGCCACCCCGTGCTCGCCGTGCTGCGCGGCTCCGCCGTCAACCAGGACGGCGCGTCCAACGGCCTCAGCGCCCCGAACGGCCCGTCCCAGCAGCGCGTCATCCGCCAGGCCCTGGCCGGCGCCGGGCTCTCCCCGGCCGATGTCGACGCGGTGGAGGCGCACGGCACCGGCACCGCGCTCGGCGACCCCATCGAGGCCGGCGCGCTGCTCGCCACGTACGGCCAGGAACGCGACCCGGAGCATCCGCTGCGCCTCGGCTCGGTCAAGTCCAACCTCGGTCACATGCAGGCCGCCGCCGGTGTCGCGGGCGTCATCAAGATGGTGCTGGCCCTGCGCCACGGCCTGCTGCCGCAGACCCTCCACATCGACGCCCCGTCCTCGCACGTCGACTGGGACTCCGGTGACGTACGGCTGCTCACCGAACCACTCGCATGGCCCGGCGGCGCACGGGTGCGCCGCGCCGGGGTGTCGTCGTTCGGCATCAGCGGTACCAACGCCCATGTCATCCTCGAAGAGGCACCCGCCGCCGAGGAGACGTCCGCGGCCGAACCGGCGCCCGCCGGGACGGACGAACCGGCCGCCGCACCGCAGCCCCGTGTCACCCCGCGCGCCGTGCCGTGGCCGGTGTCCGCCCGCAGCGCCGCCGCCCTCGACGCCCAGCTGGAGCGCGTCCGCGCGCTCGCCACCACGCCCGGCGCGAACGCGGCCCGCATCGGCGCCGCGCTCGCCACCACCCGTACCGCCTTCGAGCACCGCGCACTCCTGGTCGCCGAGGGCGGCACCCTCGTCGAGGCCGCGCGCGGCAGGACGGCCACCGGCGACCGCGGCAGCCTCGCCGTCCTCTTCTCCGGCCAGGGCTCGCAGCGCCTGGGCATGGGACGCGAACTGCACGCCCGTTACCCGGTGTTCGCCGCCGCCCTCGACGAAACCCTCGCCCTTCTCGACGACCGGCTCGGCCACTCGCTGCGCGACGTCATCTGGGGCGAGGACCCCGTACGGCTCGACGACACCGGCCACACCCAGCCCGCGCTGTTCGCGGTCGAGGTCGCGCTGTACCGCCTGCTGGCCTCCTGGGGCATGCGGCCCGATTACGTCGCCGGGCACTCCGTCGGCGAGATCACCGCCGCGCACGTCGCGGGCGTCCTGTCCCTGGAGGACGCCTGCACACTGGTCGCCGCCCGCGCCACGCTGATGCGGGGCCTGCCGCGGGGCGGCGCGATGGTCGCGCTGCGGGCCACCGAGGAGGAGGTCCGCCCGCTGCTCGGCGACCGTGTGGCGATCGCCGCGGTCAACGGCCCCGAGTCCGTCGTCGTCTCCGGCGACGAGGACGCCGTCCTGGCCGTCACCGCGCACTTCACGGCACTGGACCGCCGCACCACCCGCCTCTCCGTGAGCCACGCCTTCCACTCGCCGCTCATGGACCCCATGCTCGACGCGTTCGAGAAGGCCGTCGGGGACCTCACCTTCGCCGCCCCGGCGATCCCCGTCGTCTCGAACCTCACCGGCGGCCTCGCCGCCGCCGAGGAACTGGCCACCGCGCACTACTGGGTGCGCCACGCCCGCCAGGCGGTCCGCTTCGGCGACGGCGTACGCACCCTCGCCGACCGCGGCGTGCGGACCTTCCTCGAACTCGGCCCCGACGGCGTCCTGTCGGCTCTCGTACGCGAGAACGTCCAGGACCCGGACCTCACCGCCGTCCCCGCCCTGAGCAAGCAGCAACCGGAGGAGACCACGGTGCTCGGCGCCCTCGGCGCCCTCTACACGCACGGCGCGGCCATCGACTGGGACGCCGTGTTCGCCGGGACCCACGACCCCCGGGCCGACCCCGTGGACCTGCCGACGTACGCCTTCCAGCGTGCGCGCTACTGGCCGACGCTACGCGCCAGCACCGGCGATCCCGCGGGCCTGGGGCTGACGGCCGCCGGACACCCGCTGCTCGGCGCGGCCGTCGTCCTCGCCGACTGCGACGAGACCGTCCTCACCGGCCGCCTGGCGCCCCGGTCCCACCCGTGGCTCGCCGACCACCGCGCCGACGGCCGCACCACCGTGCCCGGCGCCGTCCTCGCCGAACTCGCCCTGCGCGCCGGCGACCTGAGCGGCACCCCGCGCGTGGCGCAGCTCGACCTGCTCGCCCCGCTCGCGCTCGACGACCGCGACGCCGTCACCCTCCAGGTGCGCGTCGGCGCCGCCGACGACTCCGGGCAACGGCCACTCACCGTGCACGCCCGCCCCGCGGACCGGGACGACGCCCCCTGGACCGCATACGCCCGAGGCGTCCTGGCCACCGCCGCCGACACGGACCCGGTCGGCTTCGACACCGCGGAGTGGCCGCCGCGCGACGCCCGCCCCGTCCCCCTGGAGGAGTGCCCCGGCCACCCCCACGGCCCGCTGCCGCGCGGCCTCACCGGCCTGTGGCGCCGCGAGGGCGAAGTCTTCGCCGACCTCCAACTGCCCGCCGCCACCGGCCCCGACGGCTCCTACGGCATCCACCCGGCGCTCCTCGCCGGTGCCCTCCACGCCGCCGCGGCGCTCTACGGCGACGGCGACGGTGCCGTCGAGCCGACCGGCTTCACCGGCCTGGCGCTGCACGCCACCGGCGCCACCGCCCTGCGCGTCCGCCTGGCCACCGAAGGGCCCGACGCCGTCTCCCTCAGCGCCGTCGACGTCGAGGGCGGGCCCGTCCTGACCGCCGAAGCGCTCACCCTCGGCGCCGTCCAGGGCTCCCCGCAGACCGCGCCGACCGGCCGCACCGGACGCGGCGACCTGTTCACCCTGAACTGGGTGCCCGTCACCCCCTCCGCCCGCGCCACCGGCACCCGTTGGGCCGTCATCGGCGCCGACGAACTCGACCTCGGCTACGCGATGCACCGAGCCGCCGAGACCGTCAGCGCCTACGCGGACTCGCTCGGCGGAGCCATCGGCGACACCGGCATCGCCCCCGACGTCTTCCTCGTGCCCGTCGTCGGCGCCGCCGACGCCGGACCCGACGCCGTGCACGCCCTGACCTCCCGCGTCCTGGAACTGCTCCAGGAGTGGCTGGCGGAACCCCGCCTGTCCGGTGCCCGCCTCGTCTTCGTCACCCGCGGCGCCGTCGCCATGGACGGCGAGGACGTCACCGACCTCGCGGGAGCGGCCGTCTGGGGCCTGGTGCGCTCCGCCCAGACCGAGAACCCCGGAAGCCTGCTCCTCGTCGACCTGGACGACGCGTTCCTGTCCGCCGGCGTCCTGCCGGACCTCCTCACCCTCGACGAGCAGCAGCTCGTGGTCCGCAACCACTCCGTCCGCGCCGCACGCCTGGCCCGGCTGGCCGAGCCGGCCGCGGAGACCGCGCCCGCGTGGAATCCGGACGGCACCGTCCTGATCACCGGCGGCACCGGCGGCCTCGGCGCGGCACTCGCCCGCCACCTGGTCACCGCGCGCGGTGCCCGGCACCTGCTGCTCGCCGGCCGCCGCGGCCCCGAAGCACCGGGCGCCCAGGAGCTCGTGGCCGAACTGGCCGCCCTGGGCGCCGAGGTGACCCTCGCCGCCTGCGACGTCGGCGACCGCGCGGCCGTCGACGCGCTCGTGGCGTCCGTACCGGCCGCACACCCACTGACCGCGGTCGTGCACACCGCCGGCGTCCTCGACGACGCGCTCATCGGCTCGCTCACCCCCGAACTGCTGCGCACCGTCCGGCGGCCGAAGGCCGACGGCGCTTGGCATCTGCACGAGGCGACGCGCGGGCTCGACCTGGCCGCCTTCGTCCTGTACTCCTCGGTCTCCGGCGTCCTCGGCAGCCCCGGCCAGGGCAACTACGCCGCCGCCAACGCCTGTCTCGACGCACTCGCCCGGTACCGCACCGGGCAGGGGCTGCCCGCCGTGTCGCTCGCCTGGGGCCCGTGGGGACGGGGGAGCGGTATGACCGGCTCCGTCAGCGACCTCGACCTGGAGCGCATGGCGCGCGGCGGTATGCCGCCGCTGAGCATCGAGGACGGACTCGCCCTGTTCGACGCCGCCACCGCCCGCCCCGAACCGGTGATCGTGCCCAGCCGCATCAACATCGCCGGGCTCCAGGTGCAGCAGGCGCTGCCCGCGCTCTGGCGCGACCTGGTGCCGCGCACCCGCAGGACCGCGGCCGACGCCGGCCGCTCACCGGTCACCGTGCGCGAGCGACTGCGCCACCTGGACCCGGCGGGACGGCAGAAGCTGCTCACCGAGCTGGTCGTCGGCTACTCCGCCGGGCTCCTCGGCCACCCCGACCCCGCCGCCATCGACCCCGAACGCGGCTTCCTGGAGCTGGGCTTCGACTCCCTGGTCTCCGTCAGCCTGCGCAACCAGCTCGCCGAGATCCTCGGCCTGCGCCTGCCGACCTCGGTCGTCCTCGACAACAAGACCCCCGTCGAACTGGCCCGCTGGCTCCACCAGGAACTGGGCGAGCGCCCCGAGCCCGGCGCCGCCACCGGCACCACGCCCGCCGTGGCGCGCCCCTCGCAGCACGCCGACGACACACTGGAGGGCCTGTTCTACGGCGCGGTGCGCGCCGGCAAGCTCGTCGAGGGCATGCGGATGCTGAAGGCGGTCGCCAACACCCGGCCCACCTTCGAGACCCCGGCGGATCTGGAGGAGCTGTCCGAGCCGGTCACCCTTGCCGACGGCCCCGGCACCCCGCGGCTGATCTTCGTCAGCGCGCCGGGTGCCACCGGCGGCGTCCACCAGTACGCGCGGATCGCCGCCCACTTCCGGGGCAAGCGCCGAGTGTCCGCGCTGCCCCTGATGGGATTCGCGCCCGGCGAGCTGCTGCCCGCCACCAGCGACGCCGCGGCCCGTATCGTCGCCGAGAGCGTCCTGATGGCCAGCGACGGCGAACCGTTCGTCATGGTCGGCCACTCCACCGGCGGCTCGCTCGCCTACCTCGCGGCCGGTGTGCTGGAAGACATCTGGGGCGTCAGGCCGGAATCGGTCGTCCTGCTCGACACCGCGTCCATCCGCTACGGCGCCGCCGAGGGCAACGACCTCGACCGCACCACCAGGTTCTACCTCGCCGACATCGACTCCCCGTCCGTGACGCTCAACAGCGCCCGGATGTCGGCCATGGCCCACTGGTTCATGGCGATGACCGACATCGAGGCGCCGGCCACGACCGCGCCGACGCTCCTGGTGCGCGCGACGCAGGACGTCGACGGCTTCCGGCTCGACACCTCGGCCGTCCCCGCCGACGAGGTCCGCGACATCGAGGCCAACCACCTCTCCCTCGCCATGGAGCACTCCGCGCTGACCGCGCAGGCCATTGAACGATGGCTCGCCGACCTGCCGGACCCCACGGCCTGAGACCGGGCCCGGCCGGCGTCCATTCCCCCGCACCCGGCCGGGCCCTCGCACACCGGCACCACCGGCACCACCGTCGTCCCCAGGAGACCGCCCGCCATGACCACATCGCCCGAACTACCCTCCCTCAAGGCCGAGGTGCCGCCCGTCCTCCAGCTCAGCCCGCTGCTGCGCGACCTTCAGAGCAAGGCCCCCGTGTGCAAGGTCCGCACCCCCGCGGGCGACGAGGGCTGGCTCGTCACCCGGCACGCCGAACTCAAGCAGCTGCTGCACGACGAGCGCCTGGCCCGCGCGCACGCCGACCCGGCCAACGCGCCGCGCTATGTGCAGAACCCGTTCCTCGACCTGCTCGTCACCGACGACGCCGACGTCGCCCGCGCCCTGCACACCGAGATGCGCCGGCTGCTGGCGCCGCAGTTCTCCGCCCGCCGCGTCCTCGACC
Organism: Streptomyces sp. NPDC053427; assembly: GCF_044544985.1. Taxonomy (NCBI): domain Bacteria; kingdom Bacillati; phylum Actinomycetota; class Actinomycetes; order Kitasatosporales; family Streptomycetaceae; genus Streptomyces; species Streptomyces sp. NPDC053427. The sequence continues at coordinate 38,430 of NZ_JBITYA010000021.1, forward strand.
TCCTGCCGAAGGTGGAAGCGATCGCCGAGGGCGTCCTCGCGCACTTCGTCGCCCAGGGCAAACCCGCCGATCTGCACGGCCGGTTCTCGCTGCCGTTCTCCCTGTCCGTGCTGTGCGCGCTCATCGGGATCCCCGCCGAGGAGCAGGGCCGACTCGTCGCCGTCCTCACGAAGATGGGGGAGCTGGACGATGCGGCGAGCGTCCAGGAGAGGCAGGCCGAGCTGTTCGGGCTGCTCGTCGAGCTGGCCTGCCGCAAGCGCGCCGAACCGGAGGACGACGTCATCTCGCGGCTGTGCGTCGACGTGCCGTCCGACGAGCGCATCGGCCCCATCGCCGCCGGGCTGCTGTTCGCCGGTCTGGACAGCGTCGCCAGCCACATCGACCTGGGCGTCGTGCTGTTCACCCGGTACCCGGACCAGCTCAAGGCCGCGCTGGCCGACGAGAAGGTGATGCGCGGCGGCATCGAGGAGATCCTGCGGTCCGCGAAGGCCGGCGGTTCCGTCCTGCCGCGGTACGCCACCGGCGACGTGGAGATCGGCGACGTCACCATCAGGACCGGCGACCTGATCCTGCTGGACTTCACCCTCGTCAACTTCGACCGGCAGGTCTTCGACGAACCCGAGGTCTTCGACATCGGGCGGACCGCCAACCCCCATCTGACGTTCGGCCACGGCATGTGGCACTGCATCGGCGCGCCGCTGGCCCGGATGCAGCTCAAGACCGCCTACACGCTGCTGTTCACGCGGCTGCCCGAACTGCGGCTGACACATCCCGTCGAGGAGCTGCGGGTACTGTCCGGCCAGCTCTCCGCCGGTCTCACGGAACTGCCCGTCACCTGGTAGCCGCGCCTGCCGCGCATGCATGAGGGCGCCCACCCGGCCGGGTGGGCGCCCTCATGCGTGGCCGTCCGGTCCGCTCAGCCGTCCACGACGGTGATCGCGCCGGACGGGCAGACCGCCGCCGCTTCGCGGGCGCCGTCCAGCGCGGTGGGGTCGGCCGGTTCGACGAGGACGGTCACCAGACCGTCCTCGTTCTGGTCGAACACCTTCGACGCGGTCAGGACGCACTGTCCGGAGCCGACACAGCGGTGGGTGTCCACGCTGATGCGTACCATCGTTCCTCCATTCCTCCGAGGGGGTGTGCCGGGGAGCCCGGTGATCGGGCCGGCTTCGGCGCCTGGGAGCCCGTCCGGCGGATCATGGGGGGCTCACTTCCAGCGGACGGGCAGCTCGTGCAGGCCGAACAGCACCCCGTCGTACTTGACCGGCAACTCCTCGACGGGCACGGCCAGTTCGAGGGAGGGGATGCGCGCGAAGAGGGAGCGGTAGGCGATCTCCATCTCGACCCGCACCAGGTTCTGGCCCAGACACTGGTGCACGCCGTAGCCGAACGCGACATGCGAACGCGCCGAGCGCTCCGGATCGAAGCCGTCCGGTGCCGCGAAGACCTCGCCGTCGTGGTTGGCCGCGGCGATCAGCGGCACGATGCCCTCGCCGGCCCGGATCAGCTGGCCGCCGATCTCCACGTCCTCGACGGCCACGCGGAACGCCACCAGGTCGGCCACCGAGTAGTAGCGCAGGAGCTCCTCCACCACCCGGTTGTCGCCGATCCACTGCGGATTGGTGAGCAGCTGCACCACGCCGAGCCCGATGTTGTTCGCGGTCGTCTCGTGACCGGCGATCAGCAGCAGCATGGAGACCCCTGACAGCTCCTGCAGCGACAGGGTGCCCGCCGCGATGAGCCGGCTGATCAGGTCGTCGCCCGGACGGCGCTCCTTGATCCGGATGAGGCGGCCCAGGTAGCGCAGCAGCGCCTTGGAGGCCGCGTCACGCTCCTCGTCGGTCGAGCTGAGCGTCACCAGGACGCGGGTCCTGGCCTCGAAGAAATCACGGTCCGCGCGGGGCACCCCGAGCAGGCCGGCGATCACCAGCGAGGGCACGGGCAGCGCGAAGTCCGCGATCAGATCCGCCCGGCTTCCCGCGGCCAGCATCGCGTCGATCCGCTCGTCGACGATCCGCTGGATGGCCGGACGCATCTCCCGCACTTTGCGGACGGTGAACTCGGGGATCAGCGTCTTACGGAACCGGCCGTGCTCCGGCGGATCGAGCGCGACGAACCAGCCCGGCACCTCGTCCTGCGACGGCGCTCCGCCGGTGCGGCCCGCCTTCGGGAACCCGGGCTTCGACGGGTCGGCGCTGATCCGGGGATCGGTCAGCACGGCCCGTACGTCCTCGTGCCGCGTCACCAGCCAGACGGGGCCGCTGGGCAGCGCGGAGCGGACCAGGCCCTCGCCCGCGCGGTAGTCGTGGTACTCCGGCGGCGGGAAGGCCCGGCCCGGCTTGCGCAGCGGGAAGGCAACCGGGCAGCCCGGCGCGGCGGTCATCTCCTCGGCCCCCGTACTCATGCCGCTCCGTAGAACGCGCGGATCCGGCCGGTGATGAACTCCTGGTCCTGCGCGGTCAGTCCGGTGTGCGTCGGCAGGTAGAAGCCGTCGGCGCTGAACCGACTGGCGTTCAGCGAGGACCAGTTCTCGTCGAGATAGCCCGGCTGGCGGCTCATCGGCTTGAAGAACACGCGGGTCTCGATGCCCTCGTCGGCGAGGTACGCGCACAGCTCCGCACGGCGCTCGGCACGCAGGTCGTACATCCACAGCACGTCCCGGGGCGGCATCAAGGTGATGCCGGGAATGTCGCGCAGCGCCTCGTCGTAGCGCTTTTCGATGTCGCGGCGGGTCGCGAGGATCTGGTCGAGCTGCTCGGTCTGGGCGAGCGCGACCGCGGCCTGCATGTTCGTCATCCGGAAGTTGTAGGCCAGCTTCTTGTGCAGGAAGCTGTGGTCCTTCGTGAAGGCCATGGCCCGCAGATGCGCCATCTGCTCGGCCAGATGTGCGTCGCGGGTGAGGCAGACGCCGCCCTCGCCGGCTGTGATGATCTTGTTGGCGAAGAGCGAGAAGCAGGCGATGTCACCGATCGGCCGCACCCCGTGCGCCTCGGCGGAGTCCTCCACGACCCGCAGGTTGTACTCGTGGGCCAGGTCCATGACGGCGGCCATGTCGCACTGCCGGCCGTAGATGTGCACCGGCATGATCACCTTGGTACGGGGGGTGATCTTCTCCTCGATGCGGGCGACGTCGATGTTCAGATCGTCCCCGCAGTCCACGAACACCGGGGTCGCACCGGTGTAGGTGACCGACCACGCGGAGGCGATCATCGTGAACTCCGGGACGATCACCTCGTCACCGGGGCCGACGCCGAGCGCACGCAGTGCCAGCGTGAGCGCGGTCGTCCCCGAGGAACAGGCGACGCCGTGCGGCATGTCGTGGTACACGGCGAACGCCGCCTCGAACTTCTTGACGTAGGGCCCCTGCGACGAGATCCAGCCGCCGCTGACGGCCTCCGTCACATACTGGAGTTCCCGACCGGCCAGATAGGGCATGGACACCGGATAGGCGTAGGACATGAGTCTGCGCTCCTTGGTCAGTGGGTTGCCAGGGCGGGGAGGCCGAGCAGCAGGTCCGCCGCCGCGGCGCGGCCGCCGGCGTCGTGCAGCAGGCCGGCGAAGTGCTCCGCGCGCTCGGTGAAGGAAGGCTCGTCGAGCACGCGGGTGATCTTGTCCAGCACGTCGTCCGCATCGACGGTCTCCGGCCGGTCCAGCGTCAGGCTCACCCCGAAGTCCTGTCCGCGCACGGCCTGGTCGTCGCAGTCCACCCACAACGGCCGTACCACCAGCGGCTTACCGAAATACAGGCCCTCGTGGTAGCCGTTGCCGCCGGCGTGCGTGAAGAAGACCTTCACGTTCGGATGGGCCAGCACATCGAGCTGCGACGGCACCCAGCTCTCGATGCGCAGACCGTCCGGGAGCTCTTCGGCGGGCGGCAGCAACTCCTGCTGGCTGCGCGGCAGTTTCCACAGCACCTGGTGACCGGCGGCCGCCAGTCGCCGGGCGACGTCCACCAGCGATCCGACCTGCTCGCGCGTCAGTCGCGTAACGGTGCCGAAGCCCATGTACACCACGGACTTCTGCTCCGACAGCCAGTCCGAGAGACCGTCGTCCTCCGGCGCCTGCGGCAGCGGCGGCACCATCGTGCCGACCAGCCGCATCTTCTCGTGCATCGGGAACGGGTAGTCCAGCTCCGGAACCGAGTAGCACAGCACCATCTCGGCGTGGTCGATCCGCGCCATCATCTGCCGGGCCTTGGGCGCAATGCCCAGCTCGGTGCGGATCCGGTTGTCCTCCTCGACGACCTTGCGCACCGAGGACGTCATGAACATCCCCAGCGTACGGACGCGGAACAGCTCGTTCTCGATACGCTGCCGGAACGTCATCACGCCCGGCAGACCCGAGTGCGGCACCGGGAAGCCGGACGGTGTGTACGACGCGGCGAACGGCACATGGGACGTCAGCACATTGCTCGGCACGAACGGCACGCCCAGGACGAACGGAATGCTTTTGGTGATCGCCAGCTCATGGCCGAACTGGCACATGCTCTCGATCACCATCAGCGCCGGCCGGACCTCCTCGACGATCTTTTCGAGAGCCCGGTACTTCCCGATCCGCGACCGGGGCGCGAACGAGTGCTTGATGACGGCGCGGTGGGCCTTGAACCGGGACCGCTGCGTCACCTCCGCGTACGTCTCGTCGTCCCAGGTGACCGCCGACATCTGCGAAACGGTCTCGCCGAGCGAGGCGAACCGCACCGCACTGTCCACGCCCGCGGCCTCGACCTCGCCGCGCGCCTTCTCGTCCGCCGCGAACCACAGGTCCGCCACCCCGCGTCGCGACAATTCCTCCGCCAGGACCAGGAGTGGATTGAGCAGACCGCTTTCGGCATAACTGACGAACAGAATCGGCCGCGGATTCGCGCCCATGGGCAACACCCTTCGGAAAATGGCGGGCCGCTCGGCCCGCGCATCACACCTACACACACGGCCGGTCGCCGAGTGACCGCCTTCATCGAGCCGCCGCCCGTGGTGAAGCGGGACAGTAACTTCGTCTCACATCACGGGCCGGGGATTCCCTAGTCTTCGTATCGCGGCAGGTGTTTGTGGGGCCGTGCGGCCATTGTCCGTGGCGGACCTTTCTCATTCCTTAGGGAAAAGTACAGCCCTTGCGCCCATACGATCCGGCACGCAGGGGTGTTGGAGGACCGACTTTTCCGCAGGGGTGAGCGAGGCATGACGCTCGGAGTCGACGAGGACCCGGTAGTGGTCGTCGCAATGGCCTGCCGCTATCCGGGCGGCGTACGCGGCCCGGACGATCTGTGGGAGCTGGTGCGCTCCGGCCGCGACGCGATGACCGGCTTCCCCGACGACCGCGGCTGGGACCTGGCCGCGCTCACCGGCGACGGGCCGGGGCGCAGCGTGACCCGCGACGGCGGATTCCTCGACGGGGCCGCCGACTTCGACGCCGCCTTCTTCGGCATGTCACCCCGTGAAGCCGCCTCCACCGACCCCCAGCAGCGCCTCGTCCTGGAGACCTCCTGGGAAGCCGTCGAACGAGCCGGGATCGACCCGCACTCCCTGCGCGGCAGCCGCACCGGCGTGTTCGTCGGCACCAACGGCCAGGACTACGCCGCCGTCACCCAGGCGTCGCCCGACGACCTGGCCGGGCACGCCCTGACCGGACTGTCGCCGAGCCTCGCCTCCGGCCGTCTCGCCTACCTCCTCGGCCTCGAAGGCCCCGCCGTCACCGTGGACACGGCGTCCTCCTCGTCCCTCGTCGCCCTGCACTGGGCGGCGCGCTCGCTGCGCGCGGGCGAATGCACCACCGCCCTCGCCGGCGGCGTCACCGTCATGTCCACCCCCGTCGGCTTCGTGAGCTACACCCGGCAGGGCGGCCTCGCCCCCGACGGCCGGTGCAAGGCCTTCTCGGACGAGGCCGACGGCACCGCCTGGGCCGAGGGCGTCGGCATCGTCGTGCTCGAGCGGCTGTCCACCGCCCGCGCCGCGGGGCACCCCGTCCTCGCCGTGCTGCGCGGCTCCGCCGTCAACCAGGACGGCGCCTCCAGCGGTCTCACCTCCCCGAGCGGAGCGGCCCAGGAACGCGTCATCCGGGACGCCCTCACCGACGCCGGACTCGGCCCCGCCGACGTCGACCTCGTCGAGGCGCACGGCACCGGCACCCGACTCGGCGACCCGATCGAGGCGCGGGCCCTGCTCGCCACGTACGGGCAGGGCCGCGAGCCGGAACGGCCGCTGCGGCTGGGCTCCCTCAAGTCGAACATCGGCCACGCCCAGGCCGCCGCGGGAGTCGGCGGATTCATCAAGACCGTCCTCGCCCTGCGTCACGGCCTGATGCCGCGGACGCTCCACGTCGACGCCCCCTCGTCGCAGGTGGACTGGTCCGCGGGCGCGGTCGAACTTCTCACCGAGCAGACGGCCTGGCCCGACACCGGCCGGCCGCGCCGCGCCGCCGTCTCCTCCTTCGGCATCAGCGGCACCAACGCCCACGTCATCGTCGAAGAGGCCCCGGCCGAGGGCTGCATCGACGAGCCCGCTGCCTACGGCACCCCCCGCCCCACCGCCGCGCCCTGGGTCGTCTCCGGCGCTTCACCGGAAGCCCTCGACGCGCAACTGGCCCGGTTGCGCGCCTTCGCCCACGAGCGGCCCGGCCTCGACCCGCTGGACGTCGCCCACTCCCTGGCGACCGGACGGGCCGCCCTACGGCACCGCGCCGTCCTGTTCCCGGGCGCGGACCGCATCACGGAGGACGTCCGCGGCGAGGCCCGCGAGCGCACCACCGCCGTCCTCTTCTCCGGCCAAGGCAGCCAGCGCCTCGGCATGGGCCGCGAACTGGCCGCCCGCTTCCCGGTGTTCGCCGACGCACTCGACACCGTCCTGCACTCCCTCGACCGGCACCTCGAACGCCCCGTACGCGCCGTCCTGTGGGGCGACGACGCCGACGAGCTGAACCGCACCGGCTGGGCCCAGCCCGCCCTGTTCGCCGTCGAGGTCGCCCTGTACCGGCTCATGGAGTCGCTCGGCCTGCGCCCCGACGTCGTCGGCGGACACTCGATCGGTGAGATCGCCGCCGCACATGTCGCGGGCGTGTTCTCCCTGGAGGACGCCTGCCGCCTGGTCGCCGCCCGCGCGACCCTCATGCAGGCCCTGCCGGCCGGCGGCGCCATGGTCGCGGTCGAGGCGACCGAGGCCGAGGTGCTGCCGCTGCTCGGCCCGTACGCCTCCCTGGCCGCCGTCAACGGCCCCACGTCCGTCGTCGTCGCGGGCGAGGAGGACGCCGTCCTGAAGGTCGCCGAGCACTTCAGCGGCGGCAACCGGCGCACCAGCCGCCTCTCCGTCTCGCACGCCTTCCACTCCCCGCTGATGGAACCGATGCTGGACGCCTTCCACGACGTCGTCACCCGGCTCACCTTCCACGAACCCGCCCTGCCGCTCCTCTCGAACCTCACCGGCGACCTCGCCGGCACCCGGGCCGCCACTCCCGACTACTGGGTGCGGCACGTCCGCGGGACCGTCCGCTTCGCCGACGGCATCGCGGCCCTGAGCGAGGCGGGCATCGACGTCCTGCTCGAACTCGGCCCCGGCGGCGTCCTGTCCGCGATGGCCCGCGACACCCTCGGCGCGGGCACCGCCGTCGACGTCGTCCCCGCCCTGCGCAAGGACCGGCCCGAGCAGACCGCGTTCGCCGGCGCCCTGGGCCGTCTGCACACTCTGGGTCTGCCCGTCGACTGGCGCGCCTTCTACGCCGATACCCCGGCCCGCCGCGTCGACCTGCCGACCTACGCCTTCCAGCACGTACGCCACTGGCCCACCCCGCCGCGTCCCGGCGACACCGGAACCGGCGAGCCCGGCCATCCGCTGCTCGGCACCGTCGTCCCTCTCGCCGACGGCGCCGGCACCGTGTGCTCGGGGGCCCTCGCCGCCCGCAGCCACCCCTGGCTCGCCGACCATGCCGTCGGGGGCCGCTGCCTGCTGCCCGCCACCGCCCTCGTCGAGCTCGCGGTCCGCGCGGGCGATGAGGCGGGCTGCGACGTCCTGCACGCACTCGACGTGACCGGACCGCCCGCCGTGCCCGACCGCGGTGCCCTCCACCTCCAGGTGCGGGTCGGACCCGCCGACGACACGCATCGCCGCCGCACCGTCACCGTCCACTCCCGGACCAAGGACGCACCGAGCGCACCCTGGACCCTGCACGCAACCGGCGTCCTCGGCACGGAGGGCCGGTCCGGCCCGGCACCCGACACCGCCTTCGCCGCCCGTGCCTGGCCACCGGAAGGCGCAGTTCCGGTCGACCTCGACGACCACTACGGATGCCTCGCCGACCACGGCTTCGACTACGGGCCGGCCTTCCGCGGCCTGCGTGCCATGTGGCGCCGCGACGAGGAGGTCTTCGCCGAGGCGGAGCTGCCGCCGCGGATCGCCGCCGACGCCGCGGCCTACGGACTCCACCCGGCCCTCCTCGAAGCGGCCCGGCACGGCGCCATGACCGGCGACGGCGTGGTTCCCGTCGCCTTCCGCGGCCTGCGCCTGCACGCCGTCGGGGCCACCGCCCTGCGCGTCCGCATCGTCCGCGGCGAGAACGACACCGTCACGCTGACCGCCGCCGACCCGCAGGGCGCACCGGTCCTCACCGCCGACGCCGTCGTCGTACGCACCCTCACCGACCGGGAACGGACCATGCCCCGGCCCGTGCCGTGCCCCCGCACCGACTCCGGAGGCAGGACGGCCCGTCCCACCGCGGCCCGGCCCGGTTCGCCCGTCGCAAGCACGCCGGGTGCCGACGGGCCGGAGAGCTTCGCCGAGCGGATCGCCGCCCTGCCACCGGCGCAGCGCGAGCACCGGCTCGTCGACCTGGTACGCACCGAGGCGGCGGCCGTCCTCGGGCACCCGGGCCCCGGGGCCGTCGGCGCGCGCGGCGTCTTCAAGCACCTCGGGTTCGACTCACTGGCCGGCGTCGAACTCTGCGACCGGCTCACGGCCCTCACCGGACTGCGGCTGCCGAGCACGCTCGTCTTCAACTTCCCCACCCCGGAACTGGCGGCCCGCCGCATCGGCGAACTCCTCGCCGCAGCGGCCCCCCGGCCACAGATGCCCGGCCACCCGGACCGGGTTGGCTCCACGCTCCACCAGAACTCACCCGCAGAGGTGCCCTCCCTGGACGAGGACATCGACACGGTGTCGGTCGACAGACTGCTCGACATCATCGATGAAGAGTTCGAAACCGCATAAAGCGATTGTTGCTTTCGTTCGCGACCCGATGACGAGGACGGACCGATGCCGGAACGCCAGCAGGACCAGCAGAACCGAAAGAACCCGCAGGATCAGCAGGACCCGCAGGGCCGGCAAGGTCAGCAAGGCCAGCAGGAAAAAATCGTCGAATATCTTCGCCGGGTCACCTCCGATCTCCGCCGCGCTAATCGCCGGATCAGCGAGCTGGAATCCCGGGACAACGAGCCCCTTGCCATTGTCGGAATGAGTTGCCGACTGCCCGGCGGGGTGAACTCTCCGGAATCCCTGTGGGAACTCGTGGAATCCGGTGGCGACGCCATATCGGGATTTCCGGCCGACCGCGGCTGGAACCTGGAGGCATTGACCGGAAGCGGCGAGGGAAGCAGCACCACGCACGAAGGCGGATTCCTCTACGACGCAGCCGAATTCGACGCCGGGTTCTTCGGTATCTCGCCCCGCGAGGCCCTTGCCATGGACCCGCAGCAGCGCCTCCTGCTCGAAGTCTCCTGGGAGGCACTGGAGCGCGCGGGCATCGCCCCCACCGCCCTGCACGGCAGCCAGACCGGCGTCTTCGTCGGCTCGTACCACTGGGGCGCGCCGTCCGCCGACGCCGCGGGCGAACTCCACGGCCACGCGCTGACCGGCACCGCCGCCAGCGTCCTGTCCGGCCGCCTCTCCTACACCCTCGGCCTCGAAGGCCCCGCCGTCACCGTCGACACGGCCTGCTCGTCCTCCCTGGTGGCGCTGCACATGGCCGCCCGGTCGCTGCGTGCCGGGGAGTCCTCGCTCGCCGTCGTCGGCGGCGTCACCCTCCTCGCCGAACCCTCCGTCTTCGTGGAGTTCAGCGCACAGGGCGGCCTCGCCCCCGACGGCCGCTGCAAGGCGTTCTCCGACCAGGCCGACGGCACCGGCTGGGCCGAGGGCGTCGGCGTCCTCGTCGTCGAGCGCCTTTCCGACGCGCGGCGCAACGGGCACCCCGTCCTCGCGGTCCTGCGCGGCTCCGCCATCAACCAGGACGGCGCCTCCAACGGCCTCACCGCCCCCAACGGCCCCGCCCAGGAACGCGTCATCCGCCAGGCCCTCGCCCAGGCCGGCCTGTCCGCCGCCGACATCGACGCCGTCGAGGCGCACGGCACGGGCACCAGGCTCGGCGACCCCATCGAGGCACAGGCCCTGCTCGCGACCTACGGCCAGGACCGCGACCCGGCGCACCCGCTGTGGCTCGGCTCCCTCAAGTCCAACATCGGCCACACCCAGGCCGCCGCCGGTGTCGCGGGCGTCATCAAGATGGTCATGGCGCTGCGCAGCGGCGTCCTGCCGCGTACCCTGCACGCCGCGTCCCCCTCGTCGCACGTCGACTGGGAGTCCGGTGGCGTGCGGCTGCTCACCGAGGCGACCCCCTGGCACCGGACGGACCGTCCGCGCCGGGCCGCCGTCTCCTCCTTCGGCATCAGCGGCACCAACGCCCACGCCCTCCTCGAAGAGGCCCCCGAGCCCCCCGAGCCTGCCGAGCCCGCCGACGCGACCGACAGTCAGGCAACGCCGGCCGACCCGGCCACCGTGCCCGGCACGCTCCCGTGGATCATCTCCGGCCACACCGAGCAGGCCCTGCGCGACCAGGCCACCGCTCTCCTGTCCCACCTCGCGCACCACCCCGGCCCACGCCCCCAGGACATCGGCCACGCACTGGTCTCGTCCCGCAGCACGCACGAACGGCGGGCCGTCGTGCTCGGCGCCGACCGGGACGAACTCATCGCCGGAACAGCCGCGTTGGCCGCCGGACAGCCCCGGAACGGCGTCGTCGACGGTGTCGCCGATGTCGGTGGGAAGACGGTGTTCGTGTTTCCGGGGCAGGGGTCGCAGTGGGTGGGTATGGGTGCGCAGTTGTTGGATGAGTCTGCGGTGTT
>NZ_JBITYA010000022.1:0-43699 GCF_044544985.1 Streptomyces sp. NPDC053427
CCGCCGCAGGCGCAACGGCGAAACACCCCCACGGCGGGACAGCCGACAACGTACGGGCGCAGGCAAAGCGCAGCGGAGGGGCCCGCCGCCAGGCGAAACGGCGAACAACCACCACGGCGGGAAAGCCAAAAACGTGGGCCGCCCTAGCGAACGCACCACGCCGCCCCCAAAGCAAGCAGTTCCTCCCGGTACTCGATGCGGCCGGCCCATTCCTCGGGCCAGGCGGCGGCCCCCAGGTGGGCGCCCGCGAAAGCGCCGGTGAGGCAGGCGATCGAGTCGGAGTCGCCGGAGGTGCAGGCGGCCCGGCGGAGTGCGGTGAGGGGCTCGTTCGGGAAGAGCAGGAAGCACAGCAGGCCGGTGGCCAGCGCCTCCTCCGCGATCCAGCCGGCGCCGGTGGCCAGGCAGGGGTCGGCCTCCGGGTCCGGTGCGGCGAGCGCGGCTTCCAGCCGGTCCAGGACGCCCAGGCAGTCGTCCCAGCCGCGGGCGATGAACGTCGTCGGCGCCGGGTCCTGGGAGCGCCGCCAGAGGTCGCCGAGCCAGTCCTCCCGGTAGTCGGTGCGGTGGGCGTGGGCGTAGGCGCGCAGCAGGCCGGTGAGCTCGGCCGGGCGGGCTCCGTCGGCCAGCACCCGTACGGCGTACGCGGTCAGGTCGCTGGCGGCGAGCGCCGTGGGGTGGCCGTGGGTGAGCGCGGACTGGAGCTGGGCGGCGCCGGAGCGCTGGCGGGGGTTCAGCCCCGGTACCAGTGCGACGGGCGCGACGCGCATATTGGCGCCGCAGCCCTTGGACCCGATCTGGCTGGCGCCGGCCCAGGGCAGGTCCTCGTCGCTCAGCAGCTGGCAGGCGCGCAGGCAGGTGTTACCCGGTGCCCGGTTGTTCTCCGGCGAGCGCCACCAGTCGACGTACTCCTCGCGGACGGGGCGCTCGAGGCTCAGTGGCGTGAGCTCGCCGCGTTCCATGGCCGTCCGCAGCCCGCGGCCCAGCGCCAGCGTCATCTGGGTGTCGTCGGTGACGATGGCGGGAGCGGGCAGCGCCATCTCCCGCCACGGCCCGCACTTGGCGAGGATCGACGGTACGTCGTTGAACTCGGTCGGGAAGCCGAGCGCGTCACCGAGCGCCAGCCCGATGAGCGCGCCGGTGGCAGTGGACCGCCGGTCCCCCGTTGCGTCCCCCATGAAAACCACCCCTTAATGTCATGATGACGTTAAGGGGTGGTGGGGCCGCGCCGCAAGCCGTTTCGGCTAGAGCTCGACCTCGCGCATCAGCATGCCGACCTCGGTGTTGGTCATCCGGCGCAGCCAGCCCGACTTCTGGTCGCCCAGCGCGATCGGCCCGAAGGCCGTCCGGACGAGCTTGTCGACCGGGAAGCCGGCCTCGGCGAGCATCCGGCGCACGATGTGCTTGCGGCCCTCGTGGAGGCTGACCTCGACGAGGTAGTTCTTGCCGGTGTTCTCCACCACCCGGAAGTGGTCGGCACGGGCGTAGCCGTCCTCCAGCTGGATGCCGTCCTTGAGCTGCTTGCCCAGGTCGCGCGGGAGGGGGCCCTGGATGGCCGCCAGGTAGGTCTTCTTGACGCCGTAGCGGGGGTGGGTCAGGCGGTGGGCCAGCTCGCCGTGGTTGGTGAGCAGGATGATGCCCTCGGTCTCGGTGTCGAGACGGCCGACGTGGAAGAGCCGGGTCTCGCGGTTGGTGACGTAGTCACCGAGGCACTGGCGGCCGTCGGGGTCCTCCATCGTGGAGACGACGCCGGCCGGCTTGTTCAGCGCGAAGAAGAGGTACGACTGGGTGGCGACCGTCAGGCCGTCGACCTTGATCTCGTCCTTCTCCGGGTCGACCCGGACGCCCTGCTCCGTGACGATCTTGCCGTTGAGCTCGACGCGCGCCTGGTCGATCAGCTCCTCGCAGGCCCGCCGCGAGCCCATACCGGCCCTGGCCAGCACCTTCTGCAGCCGCTCGCCCTCCTGCTCGGCGCCGGGGAAGGTCTTGGGGGTCTTGACCTGCGGCTTGCTGTGGCGGGCGCGGTTGCGCTCCTCGATCTTGGCGTCCAGCTCACGGGGCCGGGAAGGCGCCTGGCCGCGGCCGCGCTGGGGCGCGCCCTTGCCGCCCGGAGCCGACTTGGCGCCCGTACGGGGACCGCCCTTGGCGCCGCCGCGGGCCGCCGCGCCCCGGCTGCCGCCGCTCTTGGGGCCGCCGCCGCGCTCGTCCCTGCGCTCCGTGGAGCCGCCGGATCCGCCCACGTCGTAGCGGCGCTCCTCGGGACGGGGGCGGCCCGCGCGCTGCTGCTTGTCGTCGCGCTTGCCCCCGGCCTTGGGCCGGGAGGGGCCGCCGTCCGCGCCACGGTAGTTGCCCCGACCGCTGCCGCTGCCGCTGTCCCTGTTGTTCCTGCCGCTGCTTCGCATCAATGATCCGTCTGAGAGTCGCCGCTGTCGTCTACGTCGAACGACGGGATACCTTCCGGGGAGTCGCCCTCGACCGCGTCCGCCTCCGGGAGGAACGGTGCGAGCTCAGGGAGCTCGTCCAGGCCGCGCAGGCCCATCCGCTCCAGAAAGTAATTCGTCGTCCTGTACAGGATCGCACCTGATTCAGGTTCCGTCCCCGCCTCCTCCACCAGGCCGCGCTGGAGAAGCGTGCGCATCACACCGTCACAGTTCACGCCGCGTACGGCCGAGACTCGGGAACGGCTGACCGGCTGACGGTACGCGACCACGGCCAGAGTCTCCAATGCGGCCTGCGTGAGGCGGGCCTGCTGGCCGTCCAGGACGAAGCTCTCCACCGCGTCCGCGTACTCGGCGCGGGAGTAGAAACGCCAGCCGCCGGCCACCAGGCGCAGATCGAAACCGCGGCCCTGGCGGGCGTAGTCGTCGGACAGCTCGCGCAGCGCGAGGGCCACCGCGCGGCGCGGGCGCTGGAGGACCTTCGCCAGGTGCTCCTCGGTCGCGGGCTCGTCGACGACCATCAGGACGGCCTCCAGGGCGGGCCCGAGCGGCAGCTCGGCGACGCCGAGCGCTCCGGTGGGCGCCGGGCCCCCGGATGCCGCGCCCCCGGCCTCCTGGACCTCGTACGCGTCCTCGTGGGCCCCGTACGCGTCCTCGTGGGCACCTTCCACGCCGGTCATGCGCTCTCCTCGCTCTCCTGGGCCTCGCTCTCCTGGGCCTCGCCCTCCCGGGCTTCCGCCGCACGCTCCCCCGCCGGCTTGTCGAACTCGTCCGTCACGACCGGCGCCGCCCCCTCCGCGCCCGTCCAGCGGACCGTCAGCGCCCCCAGAGCCTCCTCCTGGTCCAGGACGACCACCCGCTCCCGGTAGAGCTCCAGCAGCGCCAGGAAACGCGCCACGACGGTGAGGGTGTCCGGGGCGTCCGCGACCAGCTCGTGGAAGTCGGCCTCGCCCGCCGCGCGCAGCCGCGCCATCACCACCTCGGCCTGCTCGCGCACGCTCACCAGGGGCGCGTGGATGTGATCGACATAGACCTGCGGCTTGGCCCTGGGCCGCATCGCCTTGACGGCCAGCTTGGCGAACCCCTCCGCCCCGATGCTGATGACCACCTCGGGCAGCAGCTCGGCATGCTCCGGCTCCAGCCCGACCGTGCGGGGGTGGCACCGCGCCTCGTCCGTCAGCCGCTCGCCGAAGATGTCCGCGATCCGCTTGTAGGCGCGGTACTGGAGCAGTCGCGCGAAGAGCAGGTCACGGGCCTCCAGCAGCGCGAGGTCGGCCACGTCCTCCACCTCGGCGGCGGGCAGCAGCCGGGCCGCCTTCAGGTCCAGCAGGGTCGCCGCGACGACGAGGAACTCGGTGGTCTGGTCCAGGTCCCAGTCCGGCCCCATGGCCCGGATGTGTGCCATGAATTCGTCGGTGACCTTCGACAGCGCGACCTCGGTGACGTCCATCTTGTGCTTGGAGATCAGCTGGAGGAGGAGATCGAAGGGGCCCTCGAAGTTGTCCAGGCGGACGGTGAACCTGCCGTCGCCGGGTGCGGAGGGCTCGGCGACGGGGCCGTCGGCGGCGTCCGGCGCGGCGTCGTTCCGTACGGCGGCGGCCGGTGCGGCATCGTCCGGTACGGCGTCCTGCTGCGGCGCGGCGGCGGCCGCCGGTGCGTCCTGGGGGGCCTGTGGTGTCGGTGGCGCGGCCGGGTCGTCCACCGCGGCCGCCGGCGGCTCCTGCGCCGGGTCCGTCCCCGGGCCGCGCCCCAGAGGGCGGCGGGCGCGGGGAGCGGAGGCGTGGTCGTTCGTCGTCGGCATCGAAGGGGCAGGCTACCGGGTACGCGCCTAGCGCCCGCGCAGCCGCCGCACCAGGATGCTGGCGTCCCCGCGCGACTCCAGGTCGGCGAGGACGACGGCGACCGCCTCGCGGACGATCCGGCCGCGGTCGACGGCCAGGCCGTGTTCGCCGCGGAGTACGAGGCGGGCGTGTTCGAGGTCCATGAGCTCCTCGGCGGAGACATAGACGGTGATCTTCTCGTCGTGCCGTTCGCGGCCGCTGGGGCGGCGGTTGGCGCCCCGCCCGCCGCCGCGGCGGCGGGCCTGTGCGCCGCTCTGCGCGACCGCCGCGGCCGCCTCCTGGCTCGCCTGGCTCGGCTGCGGCCGGTGGCCCTTGGGGGCCTCCGCGTCCGCCGCCCGGCCGCTGTGCTCGGCCGGAGCGGACGACGGGGACGTGGGGGTGCGGCCGCCGTCGGCGGCCGGGGCGTCGGCGTGCCGTACGGCGGTGGACGCCTGCGCCGCCTCCCCGGCCGGATCGGCCTCACCGGCCGGTGCGGGCACCCGGGGCGGCTCGCCGGCCGCCGGGGAGCCGCCCGCCGGGGAACCGTTCGCCGGCCGACGGGGCGGCGAGGACTGCAGTCCCGTCCCCCCGGTGGTGCGGAACAGTTCGTCGGCTCCGGGCAGACTCACTCGGCGTGACACCGGGCGAGCACCTCCCTGGCGAGCTGGCGGTAGGCGGCGGCACCGACGGAGTTGGAGGCGTACGTCGTGATCGGCTCGCCGGCGACGGTGGTCTCCGGGAAGCGCACCGTGCGGCCGATGACGGTGTGGTAGACGTGATCGTCGAAGGCCTCGACGACGCGCGCCAGGACCTCGCGGCTGTGCACGGTACGGGAGTCGTACATCGTCGCCAGGATGCCGTCCAGCTCCAGTTCGGGGTTGAGCCGCTCCTGGACCTTCTCGATCGTCTCGGTCAGCAGCGCGACACCGCGCAGCGCGAAGAACTCGCACTCCAGCGGCACGATGACCTTGTGAGCGGCCGTCAGGGCGTTGACGGTGAGCAGACCGAGGGACGGCTGGCAGTCGATGACGATGTAGTCGTAGTCGGCCAGCAGCGGCTTCAGGGCGCGCTGCAGGGTCGACTCGCGCGCGACCTCGCTGACCAACTGCACCTCTGCCGCTGACAAATCGATATTGCTGGGCAGCAGGTCCATGTTGGGGACCGCGGTCTTCAGGAGCACCTCGTCGGCCGACATGCCCCGCTCCATGAGCAGGTTGTAGACCGTCAGGTCGAGCTCCATCGGGTTGACGCCGAGCCCGACCGACAGGGCGCCCTGCGGGTCGAAGTCGACGAGCAGCACCCGTCGTCCGTATTCGGCGAGTGCGGCGCCCAGGTTGATGGTCGAGGTGGTCTTGCCGACCCCGCCCTTCTGGTTGCACATCGCGATGATTTTCGCCGGGCCGTGGTCCGAAAGCGGTCCCGGGATGGGGAAGTACGGGAGCGGGCGTCCGGTCGGGCCGACGCGCTCGCGGCGCTGACGGGCCGCGTCGGGCGCGAGCGTCGCCGCGTACTCGGGATCCGGTTCGTACTCCGCGTCCGGATCGTAGAAGTGCCCCTCGGGCAGGTCGTCGTAGTCGGCGAGACGGGCGGGATCTCCACTGCCCCGGTCGCCGGCCATGGCGTTCACGTGATGGCCGTCCATACTCTGGTGGGCTGTCGAGGAAGTGCTCTGGTGGGCTGCGAAGGTGTGGACCGCGACGGAGCCGACAGCCTCGAGCCCCGAGGGACCCTGGCCCCGTGCAACCGCTCCTGGCCGACCACCTCCGGGAGAAAATGTCGACTCATTCACAAGTCGTCTTACCTCCTTGGATGTGACCAGGAAACTTATCGATAGGTCAGCGTGGCACCATGCCGACGGTTGGCGACTCTATGGCGTGTCGGGCGTTCGCAGCAACACAATCCACCGGACCCGGCACGATGTGTCGGTAACCGGACCCCTCGATGTCAAGGGCGCAGGCGGTATCCGCCCAATGTTTCGGGGGGTCGCGAATCGGTTAAAGGGTTACGTTCACGGCGAGTTGGGAGCCCGTCGGCCGACGACCGGTCCTCGGCGTGTCGCACATACGACCGGCCGGGCCTTGTCGACAAGGCCCGGCCGGGTGCACAGCGGTTTGACGCGCTTGATTGACGCTTTATCAGCCGAGGAGCGTGCGCAGCTCCACCGACTCGAGGCCGTGCGCCTCGGCGACCTCGGGGTAGACGACCTTGCCGTCGTGGGTGTTCAGGCCCTTCGCCAGCGCCGGGTCACGGCGCAGCGCCTCGACCCAGCCGCGGTTCGCCAGCTCCACGATGTAGGGCAGCGTGGCGTTGGTGAGCGCGTAGGTGGAGGTGTTCGGCACGGCGCCGGGCATGTTGGCGACGCAGTAGAAGACCGAGTTGTGGACCTGGAAGGTCGGCTCGGCGTGGGTGGTCGGCTTCGAGTCCTCGAAGCAGCCGCCCTGGTCGATCGCGATGTCGACAAGGACACTTCCGGGCTTCATCTTGGCGACGAGCTCGTTGGTGACCAGCTTCGGGGCCTTGGCGCCCGGGATCAGGACCGCACCGACGACGAGGTCGGCCTCGACGACGGCCTTCTCCAGCTCGAAGGCGTTGGAGACGATCGTCTGCACCTTGGTGCCGAAGATCTTGTCGGCCTCGCGGAGCTTGTTGATGTCCCGGTCGAGCAGGGTGACGTGGAAGCCGAGGCCCACGGCGATCTGCACGGCGTTCCAGCCGGAGACGCCACCGCCGATGACGACGGCCTTGCCCGCCTGGACACCCGGGACGCCGCCCGGGAGCACGCCGCGGCCGCCGGCCTGGCGCATCAGGTGGTACGCGCCGACCTGCGGGGCGATGCGGCCCGCGACCTCGGACATCGGGGCGAGCAGCGGCAGCGCGCGGCCGGCCGTCTCGACGGTCTCGTAGGCGATGGCGGTGGTACGGGACTCCAGCAGCGCGTCCGTGCACTCCTTGGAGGCGGCCAGGTGCAGGTAGGTGAAGAGCGTCTGGTCCTTGCGGAGACGGTGGTACTCCTCCGCGATCGGCTCCTTGACCTTCAGCAGCAGGTCGGCAGTGCCCCAGACCTCGTCTGCGGTGTCGAGGATGGCGGCGCCGGCGGCGACGTACTCCTCGTTCGTGATGGACGAGCCGAGACCGGCGTCCTTCTCGATGACGACCTGGTGGCCGTGGCGAACGAGCTCGTGGACTCCGGCGGGCGTGATGGCCACGCGGAACTCGTTGTTCTTGACCTCGCGGGGGATACCGACCTTCACGTCGATCACGGTCCTTGAAAGAGAGCTTGCAGGAGGAATTATCCCCTCATGCGGTGCATGACGGAACTGACCGCGCCGTACGCGGCCCACCCAGTCTATTGAAGGAGCTCTTCTTGTCTAGCCTTGTAAAGCAATAATTCTTGCGAGTGCCACTACCGATTTCGTAGGTCAGTCGGGGTGATCTTCGAGAAGTCGCTCTCCAGCGGCACGATGGAGCCGTGCCGCTGCTGGGTCGCCGAGCCGCTCGAGGGTGTCCGCAATCCGTAGCCGGAGTGCCGCCTCCAGTGGTCCGTCGCCCGCTTTCCGGACGGTTTCGAGGGCCTCGAGGGCGGTCCGCAGCCCCTCCTCGGGTGTTCCCGCACACTCCTGGACCCGCGCCAGCTCGCCGGCCGCCCGCGCCTGGCCGGCAAGATCACCGGCCCTGCGGTACGTGCGCGCGGCGGCCCGCAACTCCCTGAGCGCCTCGTCCCACCGGCCCGCCTGGGCGTGCGCGCCGCCGATCCGGCCGTGCAGCCGCGCCGCGTCCGCCCGCTCGCCCCGGGCGAGCCGCAGCTCCAGCGCCCGCCCGTACCAGTCCGCGGCCCGCTGCCAGTCGCCCAGCTCGCCGTACATACCGCCCAGCGACTCCAGCGCCCGCCCGGTGGCCACCGCATCGCCCGCCGCGCGGGCCGCCTCCAGGGCGCCGCGGTAGCGGGTGAGCGCCGCGGCGGTACGTCCGGCCTGGGCGTCCAGGTCCGCGAGATTGAGCAGCGCGGCGGCCTTCTCGCGCGGCAGCCGGCGCCGCTCGGCGACCTCCAGGACGAGTCGGTGCAGCGCGTAGAGGTCGGGTGCGGCCGCCTCGGGACCCTGGTGGGCGAGCAGCGTACGGGTCAGCGCGGCCATCAACCGCCGGTCCAGGGTGTCGAGTTCACCGTCCGCGACGGCGATCCGGGCGGCGTCCAGCAGCACCGCTCGCCGGCCGCGCAGCCAGTCCGCGGCGGCGGCCCGGGAGGGAAAGCGCAGCGAGCGCGGCAGTCCGGCGACCTTCTGGCGCGCGGGCGAGCCGGGCTCCTCGCTCATCGCCCGGCACGACACCAGCAGCCGTACGGTCCGCTGCAGCATCCGGGCGCGGGCCAGCTGGATGTCGGTGGGCCGCTCGCAGTCCTCGAGCAGGGTGCGCAGGAGGGGGGCGAGACAGCCGGGGACCCGGTACCGGGGGTGTCCGACGGCGCCGTCGGGGGCTGCGTCCACCGGGTCCTGCCCGGGGCGCAGCAGGCCCAGCGCGGCGAACTCCGCCAGCGCCGCCCCGGCTGTGGAGACCGAGCAGCCGGCCAGCGCGGACGCCGTCGGGGCGTCCACCAGGCAGCCCGGGGCCAGGACGGTCAGCCGCAGTATCCGGGCGGCGGGCGGCGGCAGCGCCTCGTAGGCGAGCCGGAAGGCGCGGACCAGCGGGCGGGCGCCGCTGGAGAGCCCCTCGGGCAGCGGTACGGCGGCCAGCGCCTGGTACAGATCGGCGAGCGAGGACTTGGGGCGGTCGGCGAGCCAGCCGCCGGCCAGCACCAGGGCGGCGGGCTGGCCGGCGCACATTTCGGCGACCGAGTCGGCGGTGCGCGGGTCGACGGTGATCCGGGTCGGCCCGGCGTAGCGGGCGAGGATCTCGACGGCGGCCGCGGCGTCCAGGCCGCCCAGGGTGCACGGCCGGACATCGGGGATGCCGGTCAGCGGCCCCTGGGAGACCACCACGACCAGGCAGTCCGGGGCGTCCGGCAGCAGCGGTTCGACCTGTTCGGCGCCCGGGGCGTCGTCCAGGAAGAGCAGCGCGCGGCGCCCGGCGAGCGCGCCGCGCAGCAGTTCGCTCAGCTCGTCCTCGGCGGCGCCGGGCGGGGCGGCGGTGCCGAGCGCGTCGAGCAGCTCGCGGGCGATGGCGTCGGTGGCGGCCGGCTCGCCGTCCCGGCCGGTGAGGGTGGCGCTGAGCACCCCGTCGGGGTAGTCGGCGGCGAGCTCGCGCAGCAGCGCCTCGGCGAGCGCGGTGCGGCCGGAGCCGGGCCGGCCGGCGATGAGCAGGACGCGGCTGCGGGTGCCCCGGCGGCCGGTGAGGGTGTCCAGGCCGGTGCGTTCGATGTCGGCGCGGAGTGCCTTGAGCTCACGGCGGCGGCCGGCGATCCGGGCGGCGGGCGGGGCGGCGGGCGCGGGGACGCTGGCGCCGTCCCGGCGGGGCCCCGATGCCCGACGGGACGGCGCGGTCGCGGCACCCCCGGCCGGCCGGCTGGTCGCCTCCGGCGGGCGCTGCCCGCCGCCCACCGCCTGATCCCTCACCGGCCACGCTCCCGTCCACCTGCGCGTACGACCCCACCGCGATCGCCGACGGGATCGATGCCGAGCGTAGTTCACGATCCGTCACCATCCGCGTTGAGCACGGCGGTTGAGTCACTCGATCGGAACAACAGATCATCGGACCGGTGCGGAACGGGCCGATGACCGGCCGGTCAGGCCTCGAAGGGACGGGCCGGCCACGGCGCGTCGGCCGGCCGCAGCGCGTCCAGTCCCGCGCCGCCCAGGGCCGCGGCCAGCGCCAGCACCCCCACCACCAGGCAGTTGTTGTGCAGCTCACCGGCGAGCACCCCGCGCAGCAGTTCGTCGTGCGCGACCCTCGCCAGCTCCATGTCGGCCTCCTCCTCGGAGACCTCGAACCGCTCCCCCTCCGCCTCGGACAGGTCCCGGGCGAGGAAGATCCTCACGGCCTCGTCGCAGCCGCCGGGCGTGGTGTAGACATCGGTCAGCACCCGCCAGTCCTCGGCCTTGACGTGCGCCTCCTCGTACAGTTCGCGCTGCGCGGCGTGCAGCGGGTTCTCGCCGGGGATGTCGAGCAGCCCGGCGGGGATCTCCCACAGCTTCTGGCGTACGGGGTGGCGGTACTGGCGCAGTACCAGCACCCGTCCCTCGCCGTCGAGGGCGAGCACGGCCACCGAGCCGGGGTGGACCTGGTAGTCGCGCGTGACGGTGCTGCCGTCCGGCATGACGACCTCGTCGGTGCGCACGCTGGTCTTGTTCCCGGTGAACGGCGTCGTGGTCGCGGTGACCGTCCACTCCTCGGGGGTGTCCTTGATCGCCATGTCCCGTCCTCCTGTATGTGCCCGTACCGACGCAGAAACCGGGGCACGACCTCGAAAGATGAGGCCGTACCCCGGTAACCGTATCCGTCGTGCGGTGCGCTACTTCGCGGAGCCCGTCCCGGTAGCCGTCTTGCGCGCAACCGCGGCCTTCACCAGCCCGGCGAAGAGCGGGTGCGGGCGGGTCGGGCGGGAGCGCAGCTCCGGGTGCGCCTGGGTGGCGACCAGGTAGGGGTGCACCTCGCGCGGGTACTCGACGTACTCGACGAGCTTGTTGTCCGGGGAGGTGCCGGAGAACTGCAGCCCGGCCTTCTTCTCCAGCTCACCGCGGTAGGCGTTGTTGACCTCGTAGCGGTGGCGGTGGCGCTCCTCGACGTAGGGCTGGTCGTCGTACACCTCGCGCACGATCGAGCCCTCGGCGAGCTTGGCCGGGTACATGCCCAGCCGCATCGTGCCGCCCATGTCGCCCTCACCGGCGACGATGTCCATCTGCTCGGCCATCGTGGAGATCACCGGGTCGGCGGCGCCCGGGTCGAACTCGGTGGAGTTCGCGCCCTTGATGCCGGCGAGGTTGCGGGCCGCCTCGATGACCACGCACTGCAGGCCCAGGCACAGGCCCAGCAGCGGGACCTTGTTCTCGCGGGCGTAGGTGATGGCGCCGACCTTGCCGTCCACACCGCGGTCGCCGAAGCCGCCGGGGATGCAGACCGCGTCGCAGTCGGAGAGCTGCTCGGCGGCGCCCGCCGGGGTCTTGCAGTCGTCGGAGGTGACCCACTTCAGCTTCACGCGGGTCTTGTTCGCGAAGCCGCCGGCGCGCAGCGCCTCGGTGACCGAGAGGTAGGCGTCCGGCAGGTCGATGTACTTGCCGACCAGCGCGACCTTGACCTCGTGGTCGGGGTTGTGGACGCGGTCCAGCAGGTCCTCCCACTGGGTCCAGTTCACATCGCGGAAGGGCAGGTCCAGCTTCCGTACGACGTACGCGTCCAGGCCCTCGGTGTGCAGGACCTTGGGGATGTCGTAGATGGACGGCGCGTCGATGGCCGCGACCACCGCGGCCTCGTCCACGTCGCACATCAGCGAGATCTTGCGCTTGATCGCGGTGGGCACCTCGCGGTCGGCGCGCAGCACGATCGCGTCGGGCTGGATACCGATGTTGCGCAGCGCCGCGACGGAGTGCTGGGTCGGCTTGGTCTTGAGCTCACCGGACGGGCCGATGTAGGGGAGCAGCGAGATGTGCACGACGAAGACGTTGTCGCGGCCGACCTCGTGGCGGACCTGGCGGACGGTCTCCAGGAACGGCAGCGACTCGATGTCGCCGACCGTGCCGCCGACCTCGGTGATCACGACGTCGACGTCGTCGGTCGCCATCCGCCGGATGCGGTGCTTGATCTCATTGGTGATGTGCGGAATGACCTGCACGGTGTCGCCGAGGTACTCGCCGCGGCGCTCCTTGGCGATCACGGTGTTGTAGACCTGGCCGGTGGTCACGTTCGCGGAGCCGTCGAGGTCGACGTCGAGGAAACGCTCGTAGTGACCGATGTCCAGGTCGGTCTCGGCGCCGTCGTTCGTGACGAAGACCTCACCGTGCTGGAACGGGTTCATCGTTCCCGGGTCGACGTTCAGGTACGGGTCGAGCTTCTGCATCGTGACCCGCAGGCCGCGCGCCTTGAGGAGCGCACCCAGGCTGGAGGCGGTGAGCCCCTTGCCGAGCGAGGAGGCGACGCCCCCGGTGACGAAGAGGTGCTTGGTCGTCGAGGCTGCATTCATTCGAGAAGCAGTGGGCGGCATGGCCAAGAGGGGGCTCCCGTGGTCGCGAGGTGGAGAGGTGCGAAGCGGCGCCGTCCGGGGTTTTCAGGGGTGCCGTCGCTGCGGTTCGGGGGTTCTCGTGCCCACCGGTCCACGGGGTACCAGGCTATCAGCGACCGGGCATGGTCGCGCCCGGCCACGCATCGTTACATCCAGGTGACACAGGCCACCCGATCGGACCACCCCACTCGTCGCGAGCGTCGCGCGGAACGCTCATCTGCGTCGTATCCTGCTCGGACACTCGCTTCCGAGCCGTCCGGGAAGGCACCACCCCCGCCCGATTTCCGGTCCCGCTGCTCGGCGACGTTTCATGGGCAGGACGGACAGCACACACGTCCCATGGGGGGCGTCACTCCAGTTCGACGGGAGATGCACGTGGCCGGGCGCATCGAGGACTACGCACTCATCGGCGATATGCAGACGGCCGCTCTAGTGTGCCGGGACGGCACCGTCGACTGGCTGTGTCTGCCCCGCTTCGACTCACCGGCGGTCTTCGCGGGGCTGCTGGGCACCGAGGAGCACGGATTCTGGCGGATCGGTCCGGCCTACGGTCCCGGCGCCGGCCCCAAGGCCGCCGACCGCCGCCGTTACCGGGGCGACTCCCTCGTCCTGGAATCCGAGTGGGACACCCCGCGCGGCACGGTACGGGTGATCGACTTCATGCCGCCGCGCGACGGCGCCCCGCAGGTGATCCGCATCGTGGAGGGCGTCAGCGGCCGCGTCCCGATGCGCTCGGAGCTGCGGATGCGGTTCGCCTACGGCTGGGTGGTGCCCTGGGTCCACAAGGTCGACGGCCGCACCGTCGCGGTCGCCGGGCCCGACTCCGTATGGCTGGACACCGAGGCCGAGACCTACGGCAAGCATCTGACGACGTACTCCGACTTCACCGTCTCCCCCGGTGACCGGATCGCCTTCACCATCAGCTGGGAGCCCTCGCACAAGCAGCCACCGGCCCTGGCCGATCCGGAGGCGTCGCTGGTGGCCACCGAGGACTTCTGGCGCGAGTGGGTCGAGCACTGCACGTACCACGGCCCCTACCGTGACGCCGTGGTCCGCTCCCTGATCACCCTCAAGGCGCTGACCTACGCCCCGACCGGCGGCATCGTCGCCGCGCCGACGACCTCCCTGCCCGAGTGCATCGGCGGCGTCCGCAACTGGGACTACCGCTTCACCTGGCTCCGCGACGCCGCGATCACCCTCTCCTCCCTCCTGCGCACCGGCTATCGCGAGGAGGCCCGCGCCTGGCGCGAATGGCTGCTGCGGGCGGTGGCCGGCGACCCGGAGAACCTCCAGATCATGTACGGCATCGCCGGCGAGCGGGAGCTGGGCGAGAACGACCTCAACTGGCTTCCCGGGTACGAGAATTCGCAGCCCGTACGGGTCGGCAACGGCGCCGCCGGACAGCTCCAGCTGGACGTCTACGGCGAGGTCACCGAGGCGCTGCACCTGGCGCACATGACCGGGCTGGCCCGCAACGACTACGCCTCCCTCCTCCAGCTCAAGCTGATCCAGTGGGTGGAGAAGCACTGGGACGAGCCCGACGAGGGCATCTGGGAGGTCCGCGGCCCGCGCCGGCACTTCGTCCACTCCAAGGTCATGACCTGGGTCGCCGTCGACCGCACCGTCAAGCTGATCGAGTCCGGCGACGTCGACGGCCCGCTGGAGCGCTGGAAGGACCTGCGCGAGACCATCCACCGGGACGTCTGCGAGAACGGTTACGACAAGGAGCGCAACACCTTCACCCAGTCGTACGGCTCCCAGGAGCTGGACGCCTCGCTGCTCCTCATCCCCCAGATGGGCTTTCTGCCGCCGGACGACAAGCGCGTCATCGGCACCATCGAGGCGATCCAGCGCGAACTGTCCACCGAGGACGGCTTCATCCTGCGCTACCCCACATCCGGCGAGGACGACCTCGGCGTGGACGGCCTGGAGGGCGAGGAGGGCGCGTTCCTGGCCTGCTCCTTCTGGCTCGCCGACGACCTGGCGATGATCGGCCGGGTGGAGGAGGCCCGCAAGCTCTTCGAGAAGCTGCTCGCGCTCCGCAACGACCTGGGCCTGCTCGCGGAGGAGTGGGACCCCCGGCTCAAGCGGCAGGTGGGCAACTTCCCGCAGGCGTTCAGCCACGTCCCGCTGATCGACACGGCACTGCGGCTGACGGCCAGCGGGGCGTACGGGGGCGGGTAGGGCCGCAGGGGGACACGCCTGCGGGGCGCGGCGGCGCGGGGAATGCTCCTGCACCGCCCGCTCCACGGGAATGCTCCTGCGCCGCCGCCGCGGGGGGTCCCCCGTGCCACGCCACCGGGAATACTCCCCGCGTCGCGCCGCGTTGTGGCCCCGCAGGGGGGCCGCGTATCCCCTACGGGATCTGTTTGACCAGCCCCTACGGGTTTTCGGGCACCGGGCCCGCGAGGGATTTCGGTGACCGGTCCCTGAGGGACTTTCGGTGACCAGTCCCGCGGGCCGCCCCTCAGTCCCGCGTCCGCGGGGCCAGTGCGAGGACGACGACCGGCAGGATCAGCAGCGCCACGGCCGCGTTCAGCCCGCCGTAGCCGATGAGTGCCACGATGCCGCCCGCCAGTGCGCCGCCGCCCGCCCCGGCCAGGTTCATCAGGGTGTCGGAGAAGCCCTGGACCTCGGAGCGGTGGGCGGCCTCGGTGGACTCGGTCAGCAGGGTCGAGCCGGCGACGGTGGCGCAGGACCAGCCCAGGCCCAGGAGGAACAGGCCGGTGGCGGTGGCCCACTGGGTGCCGCCCGCGGTGCCGGCGACGGCGGCGGCGCAGAGCAGGACGGCCTGGCCGATGAGGATGACGCGGATCCGGCCGATCCGGTCGGCGAGCCAGCCGACGAGCGGCGACAGCGCGTACATCCCGGCGATGTGCAGGCTGATGGTGAAGCCGACGACGCTCAACCCCGCACCGTGGTGGGCGAGATGGATCGGCGTCATGGTCATCACGGACACCATGACGACATGCCCGAGGACGACGGCGGCCAGGCCGAGCCGCGCCGCGGGGGCCGCACGGACGTGCCGGAGGGCGGCGGTGAGGCGGGCGGTGAAGGGGGCGGCGGGTTCGGGCCCGGCGCTCGGGGTTGCCGCCGTGGGGCCGGGGGCCGGTGCCGTACCGCCGAGGGCCGGTGCCGTACCGCCGGGGGCCGGTGCCGCGCCGCCAGGGACCGGTGCCGCACCGCCGGGTGCCACGGTGGCCCGTGCCCTGGCGGCCACGAGAAGCAGCGGGTCCGGACGCAGCAGCGCCCAGATCAGCAGCCATCCGATCAGGAACGCCCCGACCGAGAACACGAAGGTGCCCGCCTCCTCGGGCAGGCCCAGGGCGCGGGCTACCGGCTCGCCGGGGCCGCTGAGGTTGGGGCCGATGACGCTGCCGGCCGTGGTGGCCCAGACGACGAGGGACAGGGCGCGCGCCCGGTGGGCGTCCTCGGCGAGATCGGCGGCCGCGTAACGGGACTGGAGGTTGGCGGCGGTGGCGGAACCGATGAGGAGCATGCCGGCGAACACCAGGGCGGACCAGCCGGGCCGGGCGGCGACCAGCACCAGCAGCGAGCCCGCGGCCCCGAGCAGCCAGCCGGCGCCGAGACCGGCGCGGCGGCCCCGGGAGCGGGAGAGCGCGGCGAGCGGGATGCCCAGCAGCGCCGCGCCGAGGGTGATGAAGGTGGTCGCGAGCCCCGCCGCGGCCTCGGATCCGGTGAGCCGGCCGACCAGCAGGGAGCCGGAGGAGAGCATCGAGCCCATCCCGATCCCGGACACGACCTGCGCGGACATCAGGACCCGGACGGTGCGTCGTTGCGCGGCGGCAACGGTCGCGGCGTCCGGGTCCTGGGCTATGCGGGTTCGGGCCATGGCGTGCTGGGCCGTCGGGTCCTGGGCTGCGGCGCCCTGCGCTCCGTGTGCCGGCCCGCCGTCCGGAGTTCGTCCGCCGGCGGGACCTTCGCTGCCGGCGGGATCGCCACCGTCGGCGGGGCCGTTGCAAGCTTGTGCGGTACCTGACATACGGCACAGGGTACGGACGCGCGGGGCCGCACGGGGTGGGTCGGAACGGGGTCAGAACGGGGTGAGCGTGAGGGTGAGCTCCTTCGGGGCGCCGTCCTCGATGTACGAGGCGAACCCGGCGACGTCGTCGAAGGCGAAGCCGTACGCCTTGCCGTCCCGGGTCGCCGCGTGCATGGCCCGTGCGTAGTGGTTGGTGAGCCGCTCCCGGTAGAAGGCCGTCGGGTCGGTGGTGGGCTGGGCGGCCTGGGTGGTCAGCGTGGAGCGGTTGAGGGCGGCGCCCAGGATGGCGGCGACCGGGCCGAGGGTGCCGTCGTTGGGGGCGGCGAGGGTCCCGTCGCAGAAGAGGACGTCGCGGGTGGAGGGTTTGTCGAACGCGACGGTGCCGGGGCCGGTGAAGGAGAGCTTGCCGCCGACGACCCGGCCGGTGAAGGTGCCCGCGTTCGTGGTCACCTTCAGGTCCTTGGACGCGTAGGCCGACCAGGCCTCGTCGATGGCCGGCGCGAGGTGGTCCCCGGCGAAGAGTCCGCTGTCCAGGCCGTGTCCCGGGGCGATCACGCGCGTGTCGCCGACGACCAGACGGTCGAATCCCTCGGCACCCTTGACGTCCGAGAAGACCTTGGCGCGGGCACCGTCCTTGAGCGTGCCGGTGGTCTGCTCCTTGGCCCCGCTGAGCCCGATCGCGAGCGGCACGCTGAACATGTCGACCATGGTGGTGTTGCAGTACATCCCGCCGGAGTTGTACGTGAATTCGGCGCAGTCGTGCAGCACGTCGTAATTGGGGTCGGAGGCGACCCAGCCCGCCGGATAGGCGAGCGCGGCCTTGCCGTTGCCGTCCTCGACGGCCTTGAACTTGAGCTTGCCGCCGAGCGCGGTGTAGATCCGTCCGGACATCCGGGGCAGTTGGAGGGTCGTGGCGCCGCTGCCGGCGAGCGGTATGGCGTAGTCGGTGAACCCGTCCGGACCGTTGTCGGCGACGGCGACGGGCCTGAGTTCGCCGTCCGGCGTGACGTGCACCTGCTGCGTGCCGTCGTTGCCCACGATGTAGACCCATACCGAGGAATTCGCGTACTCCCCCGTGTTGTTGACGATGTGCAGGGGCAGGCCCGCGGTGGCCCGGCCGTCGGGGGCCGGGGTGCCGAGGGCGCGGCCGGCGAGGGTGAGGCCGGACGCGGCGGCGGCACCGGCGGCGAGACCGCCGAGGAGGGTGCGTCGAGTGATCACGAGGCGGCTCCTTGCCGTGCGGTACGGGTCCGGGCGGGGCGGGGACGGGCGGGCCGGGCATGGGAAGGCCTGGTCCGGGCGGGCCGGACACGGGCGGGCCGGGCGACGGATATCTCGTGGGCGGCGCTCGCGGCACGGAGCACCGCTCTCGGGCTTCTCCTGCCCGCGCTCGCGCTCCGGCGCATACTTACGCCGATATTCATGTTCATGACATTCTCCTCGCACAGTGGGGGGTAGTGAGGAGTTCTGAGGAGTGCGCGGCATGAGAGCGCTCTCACCCCGCATCCAAGGGGAACCCTGCCGACTCGGCGGCATACCGTCAAGTCATCGCGGAGAAAAAGGAGTTGGACGGTGCCGGATGACCTCTGAACGCAACGGTCCGCACACGGCGCACGGCCCCCGGCCGACGCTGGAGGCCGTCGCGGCGCGCGCCGGAGTCTCCCGGGCGACGGTCTCCCGCGTGGTCAACGGCGGTACGGGCGTACGGGCCGCGGTCCAGGAACGGGTGCGCCGGGCGGTGACCGAGCTGGGATACGTCCCGAACAGCGCGGCTCGTTCCCTGGTCACCCGCCGCACCGGCGCGGTCGCCGTGATCATCGCCGAGCCGGAGACCCGGGTCTTCTCCGACCCGTTCTTCGGCCGCCAGCTGCGCGGCATCAGCCGCGAACTGTCCGCCGCCGACACCCAGCTCCTGCTGCTGTTCGTCGAGCACCGCGACGACTACGGCCGCATCGGGCGCTATCTGGCGGCCGGCCATGTCGACGGCGCGCTGATGTTCTCGCTGCACGGCGACGACCCGCTGCCCGCCATGGCCGAACGCGCCGGACTGCCCACGGTCTACGGCGGCCGCCCCGGCTGGGCGGGCGCCGACCGCGACCCGCGGCCGCTCTACGTCGACACCGACAACCGCGACGGCGCCCGTCAGGCCGTACGCCATCTCCTCGGCCGCGGCCGCCGCCGGATCGCCGTGATCACCGGGCCGCTCGACCAGACGTCGGCGCTGGACCGCCTGGACGGCTACCGCGACGCCCTGGGCACCGCGGAGCCCGACCCGCGGCTCATCGCGGACGGCGGGTTCACCGCCCGCGGCGGCGAGCGCGCCATGGCCGAACTCCTCGATGCCGCGCCCGATCTGGACGCCGTCTTCGCCTGCTCCGACCTGATGGCGAACGGCGCGCTGCGCACCCTGCGGGCCCGTGGGCGCCGGGTGCCGGACGAGGTGGCGGTGGTCGGCTACGACGATCTCGAGCCCGCGGGCTGGGCGGATCCGCCGCTGACCACGGTGCGGCAGGACGTCGAGGAGATGGGCCGGCTGATGGCCCGTCTCCTGCTGCGACGGCTGGGGGCCGGAGGGACGGACGCCGGGGGGACGGACGCCGGGGAGCTCGCGCCGGTGATCACGGAGGCGCGGCTGGTGGTGCGCGAATCGGCGTGAGGTCCGCCGCCCGCCGCTGGCGTGCTGCCATCCGGACCGTGCAACTCCGGATAGCGGACTACGGGTACCGTTCGTCGCCATGGGGCCGGAAGCGAAAGTCGAAGCCGAGATCACGGTACGCAGGGCGTTGGAGCTGCCCGCGCTGCGGCGCGGCCTGCCGGAGGTACTGGCCGGTGAGGACCGGCTGGACCGGCCGGTGCGCTGGGTGCATGCGGGCGAGGTGCCGCATATCGCCTCGCTGCTCAAGGGCGGCGAGCTGCTGCTGACCACCGGGCTGGGGCTGGGCACCCGGCCGTCGGAGCAGCGCGCCTTCATCCGCAAGCTCGCCGACCGCGAGATCGCCGCTCTCGTCGTGGAGCTGGGCTCTCGTTTCGAATCGCTGCCCTCGGCGCTGATCGACAGCGCCCGGGACTGCGGCCTGCCGCTGATCCAGCTGCACCGCGAGGTCCCGTACGTCACCGTCACCGAAGCCATCCACACCGAGATCATCAACAGCCACTACGCGCTGCTGCGCCGGGCCGACGAGATCCTGCGGCGGTGCACGGACGTCCTGCTGCGCGGGGGAGGCGCCCCCGAGGTGCTGCGGCTGCTCGCCGTCTTCACCGGCAACCCCCTCTGCCTGGAGGCCCCCGACGGCAGCCCGCTCTATGCGGCGGGCCCGGGCAGCGGCGACGAGGACGGGCCGGCCGAGGCCGACCCCCTGCTGGCCTGGGAGGGCCTGCGGGACACCGGCGTACGCATCGACATCCCCGGCGGCGGCCACGGCCCCGACGCCGTCCGCGCCCGTCTGGTCCTGCTCCCGGTCAACGCCCCTCTGGCGCCCGTCCATCGGATCGCCGCCGAGCGCGCCGCCGACCTCCTCGCCGTGGTCCTGCTCCAGTCCCGTCAGGAGGAGGTACTGGCCGCCCGAGGGCGCGGCGACTTCCTGGCCGATCTGGCCGAGGGCCGCATCTCCGCGGCCGAGGCCCCCGCGCAGGCCCGCCTGCTCGGCTTCCGCCCCGGCGCGGAACCGGTGCTCCCGGTCGTCATGCGGCTGCCCGCCGGGCTCCCCACCCCGGGCAGCTGGGCCCTGCTCGCCCAGGCGCTGCGCGAGGAACTCGCCGCCCCCGGGGTGGCCGTGCTCCTCGGCGTGCGGCCGGTGGAGAGCCGCGTGCCGATGCTCGTCGCCCTGCGCGCGGGCCAGGACCGCGACGCGCTCGCCGACCGCATCGCCGAGGCCCTGCGCGCCGGAGTCGTCCGCGCCGGCCTCGACCGCCCGGCCGGGCACCGCCCCGTGGTCGTCGTCGGCACGGCGGGCGACTGGGCGGCCGCGGGCCCCGGGCTCCGGCATGCGGCGGAGGCGGCGGCCGCGGCCCAGGGCCTGCCCGAGCAGCCCTGGTACGACGCGCGCCGCCTGGACATCGAGCTGCTGCTGTGGCGGATGCGCGAACACGGCGAACAGGGCGTCCTGGCCGACTTCGTGGACCGCGCCATCGGCCCCCTGCTCACCCACGACCGCAGCGCGCGCCAGCCGCTGCTGCCGACCCTGGAGGCCTACCTGGCCAGCGCGGGCCGCAAGGCCGAGACCGCCCGCGATCTGAACGTCAACCGCCAGACCCTCTACGACCGCCTGGCCCGCATCTCCCAGCTCCTGGGCACCGACCTGGACGACCCCCAGACCGTCCTGGGGCTGCGGCTGGCCCTCCGTGCCAGGCGCCATACGGACAAGCCGTAGGCGCCCGCGCCGGGCGCGGTCCCACGGTCCCTGCCGGGCGCGGGTTCCGAGGGCGCGCTACCCCGCGACGGTGTCGGCCGCGGTGCCGACGCCGAGCGCGACCAGCACCCCGCCCGTCGTGCGCTCCAGATTGCGGTGGACGCGGGGCCGCCGCAGCCGGTCCAGCAGGCGGCCGGCGCAGCCGACGACCAGCAGCAGCCAGCCCGCCGCTATGACCGCGTCGACGACCCCCAGGAGCAGCGTCGCCCCCAGGACCGACTGCCCCTCGGGCAGGAACTGCGGCACCACGGCGACGAAGAAGATGCCGACCTTGGGGTTGAGCAGGCAGCTCAACAGCCCCTGGCGGAAGGCGCGTACGGGTCCGAGCGGCGCGGCGGTACGGTCCGCCGCCTCCGTCACGGCGCGCGCGGCCCCGTCCCCCGCCGCCGCCCCGGACCGCCGGTGGGCCCACAGCGCCTGCCCGCCCAGCACCACCAGATAGGCCGCACCCGCCAGCCGCACGACCGTGAACGCCGCGTCCCACCGCTGCAGCGCCGCCGCGAGACCGACCGCCGCGGCGACCGCCCAGGCGAGCGATCCGATCGCGGCGCCGAGGGCCGTGGCGGCGCCCGTACGCCGTCCGCCCCGTACGCAATTGCGCAGCACAAGAAGGGTGTCGGGACCCGGCGTCATGGTCATGAGCAGGGCGAACAGCGCAAACCCCAGTACCGCAGTGGGCACGGCGATCTCCCGTCGTTCGAGGTCAGGTGCCGCGACCCTATCCGTCCGGCGCCGCGCCGTGTCCGGCGTGCCGGGCGGCCGCTTCCGCCGCCTCAGACCGCCTGCAGCGGCTCGGTCAGCTCGTCGTAGACGCTCAGGACCTGCGCGACGGTGTCGTCCTCGCTCGGCCAGCCGGCCGCCTGGATGCGGCCCGCCGCGGCCAGCGCGTCCCGGCGTACGGGGTCGGCGAGGAGGCCGAGGACGCTGCGGGCGAGGGCCGCGGCATCCCCGTAGGGGACGAGTTCCGCGGCCGGCCCGACCAGTTCGCGGGTGCCGCCGGTATCGGTGGCGACCAGCGGGACGCCGGCCCGCAGCGCCTCCTGCGCGATCAGGGACCGGGCTTCCCAGCGGCTGGGCAGCACCACCAGGTCGGCGGCGGCGAGGAGTTCGGGCACGTCGTCGCGGCGGCCCAGCAGCTGGACCGGCAGCCGTTCGGTGTCGATCCGCCGCTGGAGTTCCGCCCGTTGCCCGCCCTCGCCCGCGATGGCGAGCAGCGGCTGGGGGTCCAGCGAGGACCAGGCGTGCGCCGTGTCCAGCAGCAGATCATGGCCCTGGTGGGGCTCGAGGCGGCCGACGGCGAGCAGCAACGGCCGGTCCACCGCGCCCAGTTCCGCCCGCTCCTTGCGCCGCATCCGGTCATGATCCTCGGGCTCGGACGGCGCATGGCCGGGGCGGGGGCGGGGAATCGCGACCGGCGCCAGACGGGCGTCGCGCGCGCCCCGCTCGCGCGCCCGGTCCACCAGGTCGGAGCAGGCTCCCAGGACGACGGCGGCGGCGCGGGCCACCCGCCGCTCCATCAGATGCACGAGCCCGGCCCGCGCGCCCTCGGTGTGCGCCTTGGTGTGCCAGGTGATGACCAGGGGGACGCGCGCGCCCCGGGGTCCGCGCAGCCCGCGCAGCGCCATCGAGGCCCGCAGTCCGGCCCGCAGCCCGTGCGCGTGCACCAGGTCGGCGTCCCAGCAGGCGCTGCGCAGCGAGGCCACGGCCGCCGGGTCCATACGGGGGCTGACCTGCGTGAACCGTGCACCCGCGGCGGTGAAGCCGTAGGTCTGCTCGGCGTCGGCCGTGGCGCAGACCGTGACCCGCACGCCGCGCGCGACCAGCCCTTCGGCCAGCGAGCGGACGTGCGCCGCGCTGCCGGCGCTGCCGTGCCCGAGCACCTGGACCGTGCGCAGCGGCGACTGCCCGTGCGACGAGGTCGGGGTGCTGGTCACGTGGTCGGGGCTCCTGGGTCGGGGGACGGTACGGACCGTACCGGTGGTGCGGTCCGAGTACTACAAGGCGCTGCGGCACGCTGCCGGTGGATGCGCACGACGTCCCCCGAGCGGGCGGGACGGAACGAGCGCGCCCGGGCCCGCGCACCGCGCCCAGGATGCCAGCCCCGGGGCACCGGTTCGGCACCGTGCGGGCGCCGTTCCGGTGGGATGTCTCACCCTCGCCGCCCCGGGATCACCCACATGGGCGACAAACCCCCCGTTCGCCGGCCGCCGCGAAGCGGAACAGCAGGCCGGAAATCGACGCTCCGGGCGGGCCCGGCGGCCGACGTGGTGCACCGTCCCGCGATGGCCGGTCTCAGATCGCGGCCGCCGCCCGGCCGACGCGGTCCCCGGCCGCCGCGGCGGCGACCAGTCCCGCGGCGTGCGCGGCCAGCCCCTTGCGCCCGTTGCCCGCGACGATGGCGACACCGAGGGCCGCGCCGAGCGCATGCGCCCCGGCGTCCCCGAGCATCGTGCGCTCACCGAGGTCGTCGCCGACCACCGCGGCCGCGGCCCCCATGGGCGCGGCGGACAGCGTCCCGGCCTCTCCCCGGCGCAGCAGCCCCGGTGCGCCGATGGCCAGTACGGCGCCGGTCGCCCGGCCCGGCCGGACGTCCAGGAGGTTCACCAGATGGGCCGAGCCCGCTATCACCACGCCCGCCAGCAGCCTGTCGGCCGTGCGACGCTTGAGGAGGGCGCCCGCGGCGAGCCCCGCGGCGCCGATGCCGAACAGCTTCACCGCCCCGCTGGTGACCTCCCCTTGGCGGAGCGCCGAGAGGTGCGCCCGGAAGCCGCGCCGGGCGTCGTCGGCGCCGAAGACGTCGTCGTACGCCCCGCAGCCGCCGGCGGCCAGTACCGCGAGCGCGGTGGCGCCCCGGGTGCGGGCGGACAGCCCCGGTGCGGTGGCGGCGGCGAGCGCGGTGCCGGTGGCCGTCGCGAGTCCGGCATGCAGGTCGACGGTCCGCCCGGCGTAGTTCTTCCGGTCCCACAGGACGGCGCCGCCCGGCGGATGCTTGCGCAGCGCGCCGTACGCGGCGCGGGTCGCCCCCGCGGCCCCGAGCAGCGCCCCGATCCGCCCCAGTGCCCTGCCGCCTGCCGCCGCCATGTCACTCCCCTCCCCCGGCACCGTGCCGGGCTCAACTTCCCGTCACCCTAGGGGGCGGGAGCTGCCCGGCCGCGCCCGGCTCCGGCCGCCGGCCCGGGATGACGCGGCCCGTCCCGAAAGGAGCGGCAGGGGACGCTTTGCGCGGGTGCGCCGGTTTGTGGGGCGGCGGTCCAGGGGTGCGCGGAGCTGCGGGTTTGCGGCGGGGACGTCGGCCGGCTCCTCGTGTACGGGCGCCGCCTAGCGCCCCGTACGGGCCGTCTCCAGCAGTTCCTCGGCGTGCGCCCGAGCCGTCTCGGAGTCCTCCTGGCCGGCCAGCATCCGGGAGAGTTCACGGACCCGCTCCTCGCCCTCCAGGACCGTCACCCCGCTCCTGGTGACCGAACCGTCGTGGGTCTTCTCCACCAGGAGCTGCCGGTCCGCGAACGCCGCGACCTGCGGGAGGTGCGTGACGACCACGACCTGTGCCGACTTCGCGAGCCGGGCCAGCCGCCGGCCGACCTCGACGGCCGCCTTGCCGCCGACGCCCGCGTCGACCTCGTCGAAGAGGTAGGTCGGTACGGGGTCGGATCCGGCGAAGACCACCTCGACGGCGAGCATCACGCGGGAGAGCTCACCGCCGGACGCGCCCTTGGCGATGGGGCGGGGCGGGGTGCCCGGGTGCGGGGCGAGGAGGAGCTCGACCTCGTCGGCGCCGGACGGGCCGTAGGCCACCACGCGGCCGCCGACCTCGATGCCGTCGGCGCCGTCCGCCGTGTCGGGCAGCTCGGTCTGCCGGATCTGCACGCTCACCCGGGCGTGCGGCATGGCGAGTTCGGCGAGCTCTGCAGTCACCGCGTCGGCAAAGCGCTTCGCCGACGCCGTCCGGGCGTCGGTCAACACCTGTGCCAGGTCCCCCAGTTCGGCGCGGAGCGCGTCGCGCTCGGCGGTCAGCTCGCCGATGCGGTCGTCGTCGCCGTCCAGCTCGGCCAGCCGCGCGGCGCTCTCCTCGGCCCAGGCCAGGACGCCCGCGATGTCCTGGCCGTACTTGCGGGTCAGGTGGTTCAGGGTGGCGCGGCGCTCCTCGACGGCGGCGAGCCGGAGCGGGTCGGCGTCCAGGCCGTCCGCGTAACTTGCCAGCTCGCCCGCCACGTCCGCCATCAGGATGCCGATCTCGCCGAGCCGGTCGGCCAGCGCGGACAGCTCCGGGTCGTGGCTGCGTACGGAGTCCAGTGCGCGGTGGGCGCCGGCAACCAGGGTGGTGCCGTCGACGTCCTCGGGGTCCTCGGGGTTGCCCGCCAGCGCGGCGTGCGCGGCGGTCGCGGCGGAGGCCAGCGCCTCGGCGTGGCCCAGCCGCTCGGCCTCGGCGGCGAGCTCGGTGTCCTCGCCCGGCTGCGGCTCGGCGGCGGCGATCTCGTCCAGGCCGAAGCGCAGCAGATCGGCTTCCTGGGAGCGTTCGCGGGCCCGGGTGGTCAGCTCCTCCAGCTCGGCGGCGACGGCACGCAGCCGCTTGTGGGCGGAGGTGTACTTGGCGAGCGGGACCGCGACCGCGTCCCCCGCGTAGCGGTCCAGGGCCTGGCGCTGGCGGGCCGGGCGCAGCAGGCCCTGCTGATCGGTCTGGCCGTGCACGGCGACCAGGTCGTCCGCCAACTCCCCCAGCAGCCCGACCGGGACGGACCGGCCGCCCAGATGCGCCCGGGAGCGGCCTTCGGCGGAGAGGGTACGGCTTATCAGCAGCGCCCCGTCGTCCAGCTCCGCGCCGGCCTCCTCCGCCCGTACGGCCGCCGGCGTCTCGGGGCGGATGGTCACCCTGCCCTCGACGACCGCCGACTTGGCGCCGAGCCGCACCAGGGCAGGGTCCGCGCGCCCGCCGAGCAGCAGGCCGAGGCTGGTGACGACCATGGTCTTGCCCGCGCCCGTCTCGCCCGTCACCGCCGTGAAGCCCGGGGACAGCTCGACAACGGCATCGTCAATGACGCCCAGGGACCGGATCCGCATCTCCTCCAACACGGATACGACCTTACGAGGTCCGGGGGCCACCCCGCGACGGCCTCCCCCTGTCTCCTGCTGTCTCCCGCCCGACACCTTGCGGAAAACCCCACCGGAACCCTGCGGGATTCCTCATGGTGCGGCCCCCGCTCGTCCGTCACGCTGAGTCACGAAAGGAAACGCGAGATCTTCCCGGGAAAGCGAAGGGTGTCCCCATGGAAACGGAAGGCGTCCGGGTGCGGAACGGTCCGACCCCCGACTTCACCGACAAGGAGCTCGGTGCCCGCCGCGACTCGGCACGCATCCGCGCCCGCTCGCTCCCGGGCGCGGGGCCGCCCGGGAGCGAGCGGCCCCGGCAGGGATCTCCGCACCAGCGGGCCCGGCACGCGACGGGCGACGGGCGGAGGGCGGAGGTCTGCGGATTCGCCCTAGTGCGGCGCCCCCCGCCAGCCGGCCACCGGCAGGGCGAACTTGGCCACCAGGCGGTCGGTGAAGGAGGCATGGTGCAGCCGGGCCAGGCGTACGGGGACGGCGCCGCGGCGGACCTCCACGCGGGCACCCGCGGGCAGTTCGACGGAGCGGCGTCCGTCGCACCACAGCACACCGTGCGGGGTCTTGGGCTGGACCTCGACCGCCAGTACCGAACGCGGGGAGGTGACCAGCGGCTTGGCGAACAGCGCATGGGCGCTGATCGGGACCATCAGCAGGGCCTCGACCTCGGGCCAGACCACCGGGCCGCCCGCCGAGAAGGCATACGCGGTCGAGCCGGTGGGGGTCGCGCAGACCACGCCGTCACCGCCGAAGCGGGAGACGGGCCGGCCGTCGACCTCGGTGACGACCTCGAGCATCCGCTCCCGCGCGGCCTTCTCCACGGACGCCTCGTTCAGCGCCCAGTCGGTGTGCACGACGCTGCCGTTGTTGCGGACCAGGACATCGAGGGTCATCCGCTCCTCGACCTCGTACGCGCGGGTGACGACCCGGTCGACGACCTTGTCGAGATCGTCGCGTTCGGCCTCCGCCAGGAAGCCGACCCGGCCGAGGTTGACGCCGAGCATCGGCACCCCGGACGTGCGGGCGAAGTCCGCGCCGCGCAGCAGCGTCCCGTCGCCGCCGAGCACCACCAGCAGTTCGCAGCCCTCGGCCGCGCACTGCTCGGACTCCACGCGCTGGACCTCCGGCGGCAGCGGCAGGTCCGCGGCCTCCTCCGCCAGGACCCGCACGCCGATGCCGCTGCGCAGCAGTCCCTGGACGACGAGTTCGGCGCTGCGGATGGCCGCCGGGCGGCCGGTGTGCGCGAGCAGGAAGACCGTCCGCTTCGCGTCGTTGTGTTCGTGTGCTGCGCTGCCTTCAACTGCCTTGGTTGTGGTCAACGAGGCCCCTCCGCCACTGCACGGTCGACATCCGCCGGGTCGAGTGCTGGCGCCCCGGCGCGCAGCCACAGAAAGTACTCGACATTACCGGAAGGTCCGGGCAGCGGGCTCGCGGTCACGCCAAGTACGCCGAGCCCGAGCTCGGCGGCGCGGGCCGCGACGCCGCGCACCGCCTGGGCGCGCAGCTCCGCGCTGCGCACCACCCCGCCGCTGCCCAGCCGCTCCTTGCCCACCTCGAACTGCGGCTTGACCATCAGGACGAGGTCGGCGTCGGGGGCGGCGCAGGCGACGAGCGCGGGCAGGACCAG
This sequence comes from Streptomyces sp. NPDC053427, assembly GCF_044544985.1. Taxonomy (NCBI): domain Bacteria; kingdom Bacillati; phylum Actinomycetota; class Actinomycetes; order Kitasatosporales; family Streptomycetaceae; genus Streptomyces; species Streptomyces sp. NPDC053427. The sequence continues at coordinate 27,535 of NZ_JBITYA010000022.1, forward strand.
GCCGAGGGGGATGAAGGAGAGATCGCCGACGATGAGGTCGACGGGCTGCGCGTCGATCGCCTCGAGCGTCAACTCGCGGACGTTCGTACGGTCCTTCACGGTGACCCGGTCGTCGCTCTGCAGCGACCAGGCGAGCTGTCCGTAGCCGACGTCGACGGCGACCACGTGCCCGGCTCCGGCGCGCAGCAGGACATCGGTGAAGCCGCCGGTCGAGGCGCCGGCGTCCAGGGCCCGCCGGCCCTTGATCTCCAGGCCGAGCGGGACGAAGGCGGCGAAGGCACCGGCGAGCTTGTGGCCGCCGCGGGAGACGTAATCGGGGTCGCCGGCGTCCTCGCGTACGACCACCGCGGCGCTGGTCTCGACCTGGGTGGCCGCCTTGGTCGCGGTGGTCCCGCCGACGGTCACCCGTCCGGCGGCGATCAGCTGGCTCGCGTGCTCGCGCGAGCGGGCCAGATTGCGGCGCACCAGCTCCGCGTCGAGTCGGCGTCGTGCCACTCCTGCCACCTGTGGTTCAGCTCCTGTTGTCGTGCGTCGTCGAGGAAGGGGCGGGCGGCCCGGGGCGCTGGTCGAGAGCGGCCAGCGCATCGCGCAGCCCACGGTGGACATCCTCGTACACCTCTAGGTGGCCGCTCGCGGGGAGGTGGTCGGCATCGGCGAGACGCCGCAGCTGGGCGTCGACCATGGCGTCGCCGGTCGCCGTGACCGCGACCCCGAGCGGCTGCGGCCCGGCGGGCGTCCCGTCGGGCGTCCCGGATGCGAGGGTCCACGCGGGCTCGGCGCCGGCGGCCCCCGCGGGTTCCCCGGTCGCGTCCTCCGCGGCTGCCTCCGGCTCCTGGCCGGGCGTCGGCTCTTGCATACCCCCGACGCTACCTCGGCCGACCCGCCCACCGCCCGGACGCCGTCCCCCGGCGGGATCGTGCGCGTCGCCCCTTCCGGCTCGCCGACGACGAACGGGCCGCCCACGACCTGGCGTATCGTCGCTCGCGATGGCAACCCTCGACCAGTGCCGCGCCGCGCTCGACCGGCTGGCCCAGAACATGACCACGGCGGACGGCAAGGTACGCAGCGCCGCCGCACTCGACCGCTCGCTCAGCTGCCGCATCACCGACCTGGACGTGACGTTCCTCGGCCGCCTGGCCGACGGCACCATCAAGGACGTCACCAGCGTCCCCGGCCGGCCGCCGCACCGCGCGGAGATCCGTCTGACCATGGCCGGCGAAGACCTGCTGGCGCTGGTGGACGGCAGGCTCAACTTCGCCCGGGCCTGGGGCAGCGGCCGCATCAAGCTGGAAGCGAGCCTGCGCGACCTGCTGCGCCTCAGGACGCTGCTGTAGCCGCCACGACCGCCCTGCGGTGCCGGCGCGCCGCCGGGACGACCAGCGGGGTGCCGGTCTCCGGGTCGTCGATGACCTGGCAGGACAGCCCGAAGACCCGCTCCACCAGCTCCGCGGTGACGATGTCGGACGGCGCGCCCTCGGCGATGACGGCGCCGTCCTTCATGGCGATGAGGTGGGTGGCGTAGCGGGCGGCGTGGTTGAGGTCGTGCAGCACGGCGACCAGGGTGCGTCCCTGTTCCTCGTGCAGCTCCGCGCACAGGTCCAGGACCTCGATCTGATGCTGGATGTCCAGGTAGGTCGTCGGCTCGTCCAGGAGGAACAGCGGGGTCTGCTGGGCCAGTGCCATGGCGATCCAGACGCGCTGGCGCTGGCCGCCGGAGAGCTCGTCGACATAGCGTCCGGCCAGTTCGCCGACGCCGGTCGCCGCCATCGACTCCTGGACGATCCGCTCGTCCTCGGCCGACCACTGCCGCAGCAGGCCCTGGTGAGGGTAGCGGCCGCGGGCCACCAGGTCGGCGACGGTGATGCCGTCCGGGGCGATGGAGGTCTGCGGCAGCAGCCCGAGCGTCCGGGCGACCTTCTTGGCGGGCAGCGAGGAGATCGCAGCGCCGTCCAGCAGCACCGATCCGGAGCTGGGCCTGAGCATCCGTGACAGGGCGCGCAGCAGCGTGGACTTGCCGCAGGCGTTGGGGCCGACGATGACCGTGAAGGAGTGGTCGGGGACGGCGACCGAGAGGTTCTCGGCGATGACCCGCTGGTCGTAGGCGAGGGTGACGTTCTCGGCCGCGAGACGGCTCACTGCATGGCTCCTGGGATTGTCGTGATCACTGCTGTTGTCCGGCCGGCGTCCGGCGCGCCGCCTGTGGCTCTCACATCCGCCCCGCCCTGCGCTCGGTCGCCAGCAGCCACAGCAGATAGCCGCCGCCGAGGACGCCGGTCAGCACGCCCACCGGCAGCTGGTCGGCGCCGAAGAGGCGTTGCGAGACCCAGTCCGCGGCGACCAGGAGCAGGGCGCCCATCAGGGCGGCGGGCAGCAGGTTGGGGCCGGGCAGGGGGCCGCCCGAGGCGCCCCCGAGCCGGCGGGGGAGCCTCAGGCGCCGGGCGAGCTGGGGTGCGGTGAGGGCCACGAAGGCGATGGGCCCGGCCGCGGCGGTGGCGGAGGCGACGAGCAGGACCGAGGCCAGCAGTGTCACGGTGCGCACCCGGCCGACCCGTACGCCGAGCGCGTACGCGGCGTCGTCGCCCATCTCCAGCATCCGCAGCGGACGCCCGTGGAGCAGGAGCAGCGGGACGAGTACGGCGCAGGTCGCGGCCAGCGGCCGGACCTGGTCCCAGTCCCGGCCGTTGAGGGAGCCGTTCATCCAGGTGGTGGCCCGGGTCGCCTCGACGATGTTCGCCTTGGTCAGGAGGTAGAGCACGACGGCGTAGAGCATCGCGGAGGCGCCGATGCCGACGAGCACGAAGCGGTAGCCCTGGATGCCGCGCTTCCAGGCGAGCAGGAAGATGGCGATGCCGGTGGCCACGCCGCCGACGACGGACCCGGCGGCGACCGCGAAGGTGCCGCCCTGGAAGAAGACGATGACGATCAGGGCGCCGACGGACGACCCCTGGGCGAAGCCCAGTACGTCGGGGCTGCCGAGCGGGTTGCGGGAGACGGTCTGGAAGACCGCGCCGGAGATCCCGAACGCGGCGCCGACCAGCAGTCCCACCAGGACGCGGGGCAGCCGGAGGTCCTGGACGATGAATTCCTGGCCGGGGTTGCCGCCGCCGGTGAGCGTGGTGAGCACCTCGCCCGGCGTCATCGGGTAGTCGCCGGTGCCGATCAGCGCGACGGCGGCGGCCAGCGCGAGGGCCAGCAGTACGAGGCAGGCGGTCACGGCCGGTACGTCCAGCCGAAGTGCGAGCCCGCGCCGGGTCCGTACCGAAATCATCCGCCGGGCGGCCCGCGCCGCAGGTCTCGTGCCCTTCTCGGGCGTCCTGGTCGCGCTCACAGCTGGGCCATCCTCCGGCGTCGTACGAGAGCGATGAAGACGGGGCCGCCGATGACGGCCGTGACGATGCCGACCTGCAGCTCGCCCGGCCGGGCCACCACCCGCCCGAGGATGTCGGCGCCGAGCAGCAGCACCGGCGAGAGCACCGCGGCGTACGGCAGGATCCAGCGCATGTCGGGCCCGGTGACGGCGCGTACGGCGTGCGGCACCATCAGGCCGACGTAGACGATGGGGCCACAGACCGCGGTCGCACCGCCGCACAGCAGGGTGACCGCGAGCATCGCCAGGACGCGGGTGCGGGTCAGCCTGGTGCCCAGGGCGCGCGCCTGGTCGTCGCCGAGCGCGATGGCGTTCAGCGGCCGGGCGAGCAGCAGGGCGAGGACGGCGCCCACCGCGAGGAACGGCGCGATCTCGGTGACGGTCGGCATGGTGGCGGCGGCCAGCGAACCGACCGTCCAGAAGCGCATCTTGTCCAGCGCCGCGGTGTCCATGAGGTTGACGGCGTTGAGGTAGCCGGTGAGGACGGCGGTGAGCGCGGTGCCGGCCAGGGCGAGGCGTACGGGCGTGGCGCTGCGGGTGCCGCCGAGGACGTACCCCGCGGCGGAGACGACCGCGGCGCCGACGAAGGCGAACCACACATAGCCGGTCAGTGAGGTGACGCCGAAGAAGCTGATGGCGGAGACGACCGCGGCCGAGGCGCCGGCGTTGATGCCGAGGACTCCGGGGTCCGCGAGGGGGTTCCGGGTCAGCGCCTGCATGACCGTGCCGGCCAGGCCCAGGGCGGCGCCGACGATGACGCCGAGCAGGGTGCGGGGCAGCCGTACATCGCGGATGACGACGTCGGTGTCGGAGCCGGAGTAGTGGAACACCCCGTGCCAGACCTGGTCGAGGGGGATCTGTTTGGCGCCGACGGCGATACCGGCGACGGTGACGACAGCCAGGAGGGCCACGGAGGCGGCCAGCCCCGCGGAGCGCGTGAGGTGCCGACGCTGCGGCGCCATCGGGGCCGGGGCCGTGGGCGCTTCGGGGGGACTGTCAACCAACACGGTAGTTAGGTTAGCCTACCCTCACATTCATCTTGCGGGCACCCCGTGCCGGGCCCCGCCCTGCCCGCCTCCAGAGAGAAGCCGCACCACCATGAGCACCTCCCGAAGCGTAACCCCGTCCCGCCGCGGCATCCTGGCCGCGGGCGGCGCCGTCGGCATCGGCGCCCTGCTCGCCGCCTGCGGCAAAGGCAAGGGCTCCGGGAGCGCCAACGGCGGTGCCCAGGGCGGCCCCTGGTCGTTCACCGACGACCGCAGGAAGAAGGTCTCCCTCAAGAACACCCCGCAGCGCATCGTCGCCTTCACCGGCACCGCCGCCGCGCTGCACGACTTCGGCATCGACGACCGGATCGTCGGCGTCTTCGGCCCGACCCGGCTCCAGAACGGAAAGCCCGACCCGCAGGCCGGCGACCTCGACATCCGCAAGGTCACCATCATCGGCAACGCCTACAACCAGTTCAACGTCGAGAAGTACGCGAGCCTGAACCCCGATCTGCTGGTCACCAACATGTACGAGCCGGGCGCGCTGTGGTTCGTCCCGGACGACAGCAAGGGCAAGATCACACCGCTCGCCGAGTCCGTCGCCCTCACCTCCGCGCGGGTCCCGCTCCTCAAGATCATCGAGCGGTACGCCGCGCTCGCGAAGTCGCTCGGCGCCGACCTGAAGGCTGAGAAGGTCACCGACGCCAAGGCCCGCTTCGAGAAGGCCTCCGCCGCGCTGCGCAAGGCCGCCAGGAGCAACCCGGTCAAGGTGCTCGCCTGTTCCGGCAGCCCCGGCCTCTTCTACGCCTCCAACCCCGGCATCAACGCCGACCTCATGTACTACAAGTCCCTCGGCGTCGATCTGATCGTCCCCGACCACCTGGACAAGGGCGGCTACTTCGAGAGCCTGAGCTGGGAGAACGCCGACAAGTACAAGGCCGATGTCCTGCTGCTGGACAACCGGACCGCCACCCTCCAGCCCAAGGACCTCGCCGCCAAGCCCTCCTGGGCCAAGCTGCCCGCCGTCAAGGCCGGCCAGATCACGCCCTGGTCGAGCGAGCCGCGCTTCTCCTACGCGGGCGCCGCACCGCTCATCGAGTCGCTCGCCCGGGCCATCGAGGGCGCCGAGAAGACCACGTGACACCCGGCCGCGGTGTACCGCGGGCCCCGAGCCCGGCGTCCACCGCGGGCGCATCCCACCCCCCGCCACCGCCACGGAAGGTCCCCGACATGACCACGACCGCCGCCCCCGCCACCGCGCCCTTCCGCTTCTTCGATGTCCAGGTCGTCCGCGCCCTGCGGGTGAGCACCTCCGTGGTCCGCATCACCTTCGGCGGCGAACGGCTGGATGCGCTGGCGTCCGGCGGTCGCGACCAGCGCTTCAAGCTCTTCCTCCCGCAGCCCCACCAGGACCGGCCGGTCTTCGACGACACCGGCGACGGCTGGTACACCGCCTGGCGGGCGCAGGACCCGGCCGAACGGCCGGTGATGCGCTCGTACACGATCCGCGAACAGCGCCATGAGCCACGGGAGTTCGACGTCGACTTCGCGCTGCACGGCGCCGGCGGCGGAACGCCGTCCACGGCGGGCGGGCCCGCTTCCCGCTGGGCCGCCGCCGCCCGGCCCGGCGACCGGCTGACCGTCCTCGCCCCGGCCGTCGAGGACAACGGCGGCATCGACTTCCGCCCGCCGGCCGGCACCGACTGGATCCTGCTCACCGGCGACGAGACGGCGCTGCCCGCCATCGCCGGCATCCTGTCCTGGCTCTCCCCGGGCACCCACGCCAAGGTCTGGATCGAGATCGACCACGAGGACGACCGGCAGCACCTGCCCACCTTCGCCGACGCCGACATCACCTGGCTCGTCCGGGACGGGGCGGGCGCCGCGCACCCCGAACCGGTGCTGTCCGCGGTGCGCGCCGCAAAGCTGCCCGAGGGCACCCCGTACGCCTGGATCGCCGGTGAGGCCGGGACCGTCAAGGCCCTGCGCCGGCATCTCGTACGCGAGCGCGGAATCGACCGCGGAGCGGTGAAGTTCACCGGCTACTGGCGGCGCGGCGCCACCGAGGAGGACCTGATCGCGGAGCTGATGGCGGGCGCGGCCGCCCCGTCCGACGAGGACTGAACCTGAACCGCCGTCGAGCGAGGGCCGCGCACCCGGCGGGCCCCCGCTCCTCACAGCCCGATCCGCGCCAGCGCCTTCCCCGCGTCCGCCGCGCAACTGCCGTCCCCCGCCGCCGTCCAGGCCGCCGCGCACAGCGCCCGCAGCCCGTCCAGCGGCGCCCCGTCACCTTCCAGGACGAGCGCGCCCCCGGCCGCCCCGGCCCGGAAGCCGCCGCACCGGAAGCCGCCGTCCTCCGGCGTCACCGGCGGCTGCGGCGCCAGCAACCCCCGCAGATCGGCGTCCACATACGTCGGCCGGTGCTGCGGCGGCGCGGCCAGCAGCTGGGCGGCCGTGGTGACGCCGGTGAGCACCAGCAGCGAGTCCACCCCGCCGTTGCAGGCGCCCTCGATGTCCGTATCGAGCCGGTCGCCGATCACCAGCGGCCGCCGCGCGCCGGTCCGCAGCACGGTCTCCCGGTGCATCGGCGGCTGCGGCTTGCCCGCCACCTGGGGCGCGCCGCCCGCGGCGATCCGTACGACCTCCACCAACGCGCCGTTGCCGGGGGCGATCCCGCGCTCCTTGGGAATGGTCAGATCGGTGTTGGACGCGAACCACGGCACCCCGCGCTGCACCGCGTACGCCGCCTCCGCCAGCCGCCCCCAGTCCAGCGTCGGGTCATAGCCCTGCACCACGGCCGCCGGGTCGTCGTCCGCCGACGCCACCGGCTCCAGCCCCCGCTCGCGCAGCGCCACCCGCAGCCCCTCGCCCCCGATGGCCAGCACCCGCGCGCCGGCCGGCACCTGCTCGGAGATCAGCCGGGCGACCGCCTGCGCCGAGGTGATCACATCGTCCGTGCCGGTCGGCAGCCCGAAGCCGGTGAGCTGATCGGCGACGGCCTGCGGGGTGCGGGCTGCGTTGTTGGTCACATACGCCAGGTGCATCCCGCCCTCCCGCGCCGCCGTCAGCGACGCCACGGCGTGCGCGATGGCCTCCCCGCCGGCGTAGACGACCCCGTCCAGATCCAGCAGCGCGGTGTCGTATGCCTCGTTCAGCGCGCGCTCGCACCCGTCGGGCTGCCTGCGATCCTGCTCGTTCATGCCGTCTCGCTCCTCGCTCCCACACGTCGTCCCCCCAGTGTCCGACGCGCGCCCGGACACCCGCCCTCCGGGGGCCGTACCGGACCTTGCCCGCCCCGGCTTCGCCAGCCGAAATCCAGCCGAAATTTCCGGCCGATCCCGGGCTGTACCCCGATCTTCCCTCATCGCCCGATCCGCATAGCATTCTTCAATGACCAGCACCGACGGCCTTCGCCTCCTCCCGTTCCGTGGACTGCGCTACGCCCCGGAACGGGTCAGCAGCCTCACCGCTGTCACCTCCCCGCCGTACGACGTCGTGGTCCGGCCGGACGGCGTGCGCGAACTGGAGACCGCGGATCCCTACAACATCGTCCGGCTGATCCTGCCGCACGCCCCGGAGCCCGCCGCCCGCCACCGCCAGGCCGCCGACACCCTGCGCCGCTGGCGCGACGAGGGCATCCTGACGCCCGACGAGCGGCCCGCGCTCTACGTGTACGAGCAGCGCAGCGGCGAGATCCTGCAACGCGGGCTGATCGGCGCGCTGCGCCTGGACGGGCCGGTGCTGCCGCACGAGGACGTCATCCCGGAGGTGGTCGAGGACCGGGCCGCGCTGATGCGTGCGGCGGCCGCCAATTTCGAGCCGTTGCTGCTCTCCTACCGCGGCCAGGGCACGGCCACCGGCGCCACCGCCGTGATCGAACGGACCGTGCAGAGCGCCCCGCTGCTCGCCACCACCACGGAGGACGGTTTCGCGCACCGCCTGTGGGCCGTCACCGCCCCCGCCGACCTCGCCGCCATCGACGACGATCTCGCCCACCGGGAGGCCCTGATCGCCGACGGCCACCACCGTTGGGCGACCTACCAGCGGCTCTACGAGCAGCAGCCGGACGCCACTTCGGCCTCCCCCTGGGCGTCCGGCCTGGTGCTGCTGGTCGACACCGCCCGCTATCCGCTCCAGGTCCGGGCGATCCACCGCGTACTGCCGCATCTGCCGCTCAGCAAGGCGCTGGCGGGGGTGGGCGACGCCTTCCGCGTCCGCCGGCTGCCCGGCGAGCTGTCCGCCGCGCTGGAGGCCCTGGAGGAGACGCCCGGCAACGCCTTCGTCCTCGCGGGCGGGCCGGACGCCTTCCACCTCCTGGACCGTCCCGATCCCGGGCTGCTCGCGCGTACGGTCCGCACCGACCGGCCCGAGGCGTGGCGGCGGCTGGATGCCACCGTTCTGCACTCCGTCCTCCTGGACGAGGTCTGGCGCATTCCCGACCATCCGTCGGACATCGGCTATCTGCATCACACCGAGGCCGCCGTCGCGCAGGCCGCCCGGCACGGCGGCACGGCCGTCCTGATGCGCGCCACGTCCGAGGACACGGTCCGTCAACTCGCCCAGCGCGGCGTGACCATGCCGCGCAAGTCCACTTCCTTCGGCCCCAAGCCGGCCACCGGTCTCGTCCTGCGCACGCTGGACGACGACACGAACTGACCCCACCGCGGGCCGTCCTCCCGGGGAAGACACCCCATACCCACCCGAGCGATTAGTTAGGTTAGGCTTACCTAACTACGTCGCTCGGGTGGGTTTTCCTGCCTCTGCGCACCCCTCCGCCCTGCGCAGGACGTGGTCACACCCGTATCAGGAGGACACCTTCATGACTCTCCTCGTGCCCTTTGCCGAGGATCCGTCGCCCGCCGGCGCATCCCCCGCCGAACCGGCCGACAGCAGAAGCCATCTGCTCAACAACGCCACGGCGGCCCGCTACCGCGACGCCGTCACCGCATCCGTCGCCCGGGTCAGCGCCAAAATCGCCGCCACCGACCGCCCGTTCACCGGGATATCCGTCGACGGCCTCGCGCCCACCGTGGCCGCCGTGGACCTCGAAGCGCCCCTGTACGACCCGGCCGCCGCACTCGACGAACTCGACGAGGTCTACCTCCGCGACGCCGTCTACTTCCACCACCCGCGCTATCTCGCGCACCTCAACTGCCCCGTGGTGATCCCGGCGTTGATCGGCGAGGCCGTCCTGGCCGCCGTCAACTCCTCCCTGGACACCTGGGACCAGAGCGCCGGCGGCACCCTGATCGAGCGCCGGCTGATCGACTGGACCGCCGACCGCATAGGCCTCGGCGACCTCGCCGACGGCATCTTCACCAGCGGCGGCAGCCAGTCCAACCTCCAGGCCATGCTGCTCGCCCGCGACGAGGCCTGCCGCCACGAGCTGGCCCGCGACGCCACACCGCCGGACACCCGGCTCACCGACGTCCTGCCCCGGCTGCGCATCCTCACCTCCGCATGCAGCCACTTCAGCATCCGTAAAGCGGCCACCCTGCTGGGCATGGGCCCGGAGGCCGTCATCACCGTCCCGACCGACGAGCACAAGCGGATGCGCACCGCCGACCTGGCCGACGAGCTGGCGCACTGTCAGCGCGAGGGCCTGATCCCCATGGCCGTCGTCGCCACCGCCGGCACCACCGACTTCGGCTCCATCGACCCGCTCCCGGACATCGCCGACCTGTGCGCCCGGCACGGCGCCTGGATGCACGTCGACGCCGCCTACGGCTGCGGCCTGCTGGTCTCCCGCCGCCGTGACCTGCTGACCGGCATCGAACGCGCCGACTCGGTGACCGTCGACTACCACAAGTCCTTCTTTCAGCCGGTCAGTTCGAGCGCCGTCCTGGTCCGCGACCGCGCCACCCTGAAGCACGTCACCTACCACGCGGACTATCTCAACCCGCGCCGGATGGCCGAACGGCGCATCCCCAACCAGGTCGACAAGTCGATCCAGACCACCCGCCGGTTCGACGCCCTCAAACTCTGGCTCACCCTGCGCATCATGGGCGCCGGGGCCCTCGGCGAACTCTTCGACGAGGTCATCGACCGCGCCGCGGACGCCTGGAAACTCCTCCACGACGACCCCCGCTTCGACGTCGTCGCCGAACCGCAGCTGAGCACCCTCGTCTTCCGCTACGTACCCGGCGCCGACCGGGACCCCGAGCTCAGCGACCAGGTCAACCTGCACGCCCGGGACGCCCTGTTCGCCTCGGGCGACGCCATCGTCGCGGGCACCGTCGTCGACGGCCGCCACTACCTCAAGTTCACCCTGCTCAACCCGGAGACCACGCTCGAGGACATCGCCACCGTCCTCGACCTGATCGCCGAGCACGCCGGCAGCTACCTGGCCGAGGCCGCCGCACCGGCCCTCAGCGCCCGCTGACCCTCCCCCATGCCTCAAGGGCATGGGAGCTGCCCCCACCGAGCCGTCCATCCCCATCGGAGACCCCGTGTCCGCCCCGCACCCCTCCCCGTACGACTTCATCGCCATCGGCCTGGGCCCCTTCAACCTCGGCCTGGCCTGCCTGACCGACCCGATCGAGGAACTGAACGGCCTGTTCCTCGACAACAAGCCGGCCTTCGACTGGCACCCGGGCATGATGCTCGACAGCAGCCACCTCCAAGTGCCCTTCATGGCCGACCTGGTGACGCTCGCCGACCCCACCTCCCCGTTCTCCTTCCTCAACTACCTCAAGGATTCCGGGCGGCTCTATCCGTTCTACATCCGCGAGAGCTTCTATCCGCTGCGCGCCGAATTCAACGACTACTGCCGCTGGGCGGCCGGCAGACTCGACTCGGTCCGCTTCGCCCAGCAGGTCACCGGCGTCGAGTACGACGAGAGCGAAGAGCTGTACGTCGTGCATGCCGAGCACCTCCCCACCGGCGACCGCACCACCCACCGCGCCCGCAAGCTCGTCCTGGGCACCGGCACCCCACCACACGTCCCCGACGCCTGCCGCGACCTCGGCGGCGACCTCCTCCACAACTCCGACTACCTCGACGCCAAGGCAACCCTCCAGGCCAAGGACAGCATCACCATCGTCGGCAGCGGCCAGAGCGCGGCCGAGGTCTACCACGACCTCCTCCAGGACATCGACAGCCACGGCTACCACCTGACCTGGGCCACCCGCTCCCCCCGCTTCTTCCCCCTCGAATACACCAAGCTCACGCTGGAGATGACCTCCCCGGAGTACGTCGACTACTTCCACGCCCTCCCGCAGGCCACCCGCGACCACCTCAACGCCACCCAGAAGCACCTCTACAAGGGCATCGACTCCGAGCTGATCAACGACATCTTCGACCTGCTCTACCAGAAGAACCTCGCGGGCCCCGTCCCCACCCGCCTGCTCACCAACACCGCGCTGAACCAGGCGAGTTACGACGCGGCGAGCGGCACCTACACGCTCGGCCTGCGCCAGGAGGAACAGGGCCAGGACTTCACCCTCGACACCCAGGGCCTGATCCTCGCCACCGGCTACCGCTACCGCGTACCGGACTTCCTCGCCCCGGTCCGCGACCGCATCGCCTGGGACGACGCCGGCCGCTACGACGTCGCCCGCAACTACAGCATCGACACCACCGGCCACGGCATCTACGTGCAGAACGCCGAGCTGCACACCCACGGCTTCGTCACGCCCGACCTCGGCATGGCCGCGTACCGCAACTCCTGCATCATCCGCGAGCTGCTCGGCCGCGAGTACTACCCGGTCGAAAAGGCCATCGCCTTCCAGGAGTTCGCCGCCCCGGCCGCCCCGCACCACCCCCTGGAGATCCCCGCATGACCACCCCCCTGTTCACCCGCACCGACCCCGCACTCGGGGACTTCTCCCTACGGCCTGTCGACCCGCCCGCCGACGCCGAACTGCTCCACGGCTGGGTCACCCACCCCAAAGCCGTCTTCTGGCTGATGCAGGACTGCGACCTCGCCGCCGTGGAGAAGGAATTCACACGGATAGCCGCCGACCCCTTCCACGACGCCTTCCTCGGCCTGCACAACGGCACCCCGGCCTTCCTGATGGAGCGCTACGACCCGGCCCACCGCGAACTGGTCGGCATCCACGCCGCCGAACCCGGCGACGTCGGCATGCACTTCCTCACGGCCCCCACCGCCACCCCCTTGCACGGCTTCACCCACGCCGTCATCACCACCGTCATGGACATGCTCTTCGCCGACCCGGCCACCCACCGCGTCGTCGTCGAACCGGACGCCCGCAACACCGCCGTCCACAGCCTCAACAAGGCCGTCGGCTTCGAGATCGTCCGCACCGTCAGCCTCCCCTCCAAAGACGCCTACCTCAGCACCTGCACCCGCGACCAGTTCCTGGCCACCCGAGGAGACCACCGATGACCGCCGGCACCCGGCCCACCCCCCAGGACGCCGTCGCCCACCTCACCCCCGACCTGTGGGCCCGCGCCAACCGCCTTCTGATCCGCAAGGCCCTGGCCGAATTCGCCCACGAACGGCTGCTCACCCCCAAGCGCCTCCCCCCGGACGGCCACTACACCGTCCACAGCGACGACGGCAGCACCGCATACCGCTTCGCCGCCCGCAGACAGGCCCTCGACCACTGGGCGATCGACGCGGACAGCATCACCCGCCACCGCGACGACCACACCGAACTCCCCCTGGACGCCCTGGAGTTCTTCATTGAACTCCGCACAACCCTGGGCCTGACCCCCTCGATCCTCCCCGTCTATCTCGAGGAGATCAGCTCCACCCTCTCCGGCACCGCCTACAAACTGGCCGCCGACCGGCCCACCGCCACCGAACTCGCCACCTCCGGCTTCCAGGCCATCGAGACCGGCATGACCGAGGGCCACCCCTGCTTCGTCGCCAACAACGGCCGCCTCGGCTTCGGCATCCACGAGTACCACGCCTACGCCCCGGAAACCGCGAGCCCCGTACGCCTCCTCTGGCTCGCCGCCCACCGCGACCACGCCACCTTCACCGCCGGCACGGACCTCGACTACGACACCCTCATCCACTCCGAACTCGACGAAGCCACCCGCACCCGCTTCACCACCACCCTCACCGACCTCGGCCTCACCCCCTCCGACTACTTCTTCTTCCCCACCCACCCCTGGCAGTGGTGGAACAAGCTCTCCGTCACCTTCGCCGCCGAAGTCGCCCAGCAGCGCCTGGTGTGCCTCGGCCCCGGCGACGACGACTACCTCGCCCAGCAGTCCATCCGTACCTTTTTCAACACCACCACCCCCACCAAGCACTACGTGAAGACGGCCCTCTCCGTCCTCAACATGGGCTTCATGCGCGGCCTCTCCGCCTCCTACATGGAGGCCACCCCGGCCATCAACGACTGGCTCGCCCGCCTGATCGCCGCCGACGACACCTTCCGCGCCGCCCGCTTCTCGATCATCCGCGAACGCGCCGCCATCGGTTACCACCACCGCCGGTACGAGGCCGCCACCGACAAGGGCTCCCCGTACCGCAAAATGCTCGCCGCCCTGTGGCGCGAAAGCCCCGTCCCCACCCTGGAACCCGGCCAGCGCCTCGCCACCATGGCGTCCCTCCTCCACACCGACCCCGACGGCGCCTCCCTCACCGCCGCCCTCATCGATGAGTCCGGCCTGGAACCCACCACCTGGCTCCGCCGCTACCTCGACGCCTACCTCACCCCCGTCCTCCACTCCTTCTACGCCTACGACCTGGTCTTCATGCCGCACGGCGAGAACGTCATCCTCGTCCTCGAGGACGGCGCGGTGACCCGCGCGATCTTCAAGGACATCGCCGAAGAAATCGCCGTCATGGACCCCGCCGCGGTCCTGCCGCCGACCGTCGAACGCATCCGCGCCGACGTCCCCGAGGACAAAAAGCTCCTCTCCCTCTTCACCGACGTCTTCGACTGCTTCTTCCGCTTCCTGAGCGGCACCCTCGCCGACCGCGACATCCTCACCGAGGAATCCTTCTGGCGCACGGTCGCCGACTGCATCACCGACTACCAGGCCGCCCACCCCCACCTCGCCGCCAAGTTCGCCCAATACGACCTCTTCACCGACGAGTTCGCCCTCTCCTGCCTCAACCGCCTCCAGCTGCGCGACAACCAGCAGATGGTCGACCTCCAGGACCCGGCCGGCGCCCTCCAGCTCGTCGGCACCCTCCGCAACCCCATCGCCCCCTACGCCCCCTGACCCCCCAAACGCCGAAGGGCGGGATCCCCTCGGGATCCCGCCCTTCGCTTTACCGCTCAGCCCTGCTCAGCCTCGCTCAGTCCTGCTCGGACCGCTCATCGCGAGCGGCGCCCGCGCCCTCATCGGCGCCCTCGGCCTCGTCCTCACCGAGCTCGTCGCCGTCTTCCAGCGCATCGGTGAACTGCACCCCGTCCAGCTCCGCCAGTCGGTCCGAGGCATCCGTCGAACCGGCCTGGTCGGCCTCGAGCGCCTTGGCGAACCAGTCGCGCGCCTCGCCCTCGCGCCCGACCTCCAGCAGCGCATCCGCGTACGCATACCGCAGCCGCGCGGTCCACGGGTGCACGGCATTCGATGCCAGCTCAGGGCTCTGCAGCGTCACCACCGCCGCGTCCGCCTGCCCCATGTCCCGACGGGCACCCGCCGCGACCAGCCGCATCTCGACCTGCCCGGCCCGGTCCAGCCGCTGCACCTCGGGCTCACCGGCCATCGCCAGCGCCTTCTCCGGCCGGCCCATACCGCGCTCGCAGTCCGCCATGACGGGCCACAGCTCGACACCGCCGGTCATCCGCCGCGCCGCCCGGAACTCCCCCAGCGCCTCGCTGTACTTGCCGACCGCGTACGCCGCAAAGCCCGCGGCCTCCCGCACCGCCGCAACCCTCGACGCCAGCCGCAGCGCCACCCGCGAGTACCCGTACGCCTTCTCCGGGTCCTCGTCCAGCAGCTTGGCGACCATCACCAGGTTCTTGGCGACATCCTCGGCAAGCGTCTTCGGCAGGCTCAGCAGCTCCTGCCGCACATCCTTGTCGATCTCCTCACCGGTGACGTCGTCCGGAATCGGGATCCGCTTGATCGGCTCCCGGTCCGGACGCCCATCCCGCCGGTCATCGCGCCGGTCGTCACGCCCGCGCCCCGCACCGTACGGCCGGCGCCCACGCTCATCGTCCCGACGGAACCCACCCCGGTCGTCCCGACGCGGCCCCCGGTCGTCCCTGCGGAACCCACCACGGTCATCGCGCCGGTCGTCGCGCCGGTCGCCACCGCGGTACCCACCACGGTCACCACCGGACGGACGGTCATCCCGACGGAACCCGCCGCGCTCGCCGCCACGTTCATCCCGCCGATCGTCCCTGCGGAACCCGCCGCGGTCGCCACCGGACGGACGCTCGTCCCGCCGGAACCCGCCCCGGTCGCCACCGGACGGACGGTCATCCCGCCGGAACCCACCACGGTCGTCGCGCCGGTCGTCGCGCCGGTCGCCACCGCGGTACCCACCACGGTCACCACCGGACGGACGGTCGTCCCTACGGAACCCGCCGCGGTCACCACCGCGCTCGCCACCACGGTCATCGCGCCGGTCGTCACGCCGGAAACCGCCGCCCCGCTCATCATCACGACGCGGCCCACGCGGCCGATCATCCCGACGATCGCCACCACGGAACCCACCACGGTCACCACCGGACGGACGGTCGTCCCGACGGAACCCACCACGGTCACCACCCGAGGGACGGTCGTCCCTACGGAACCCGCCGCGGTCACCACCGCGCTCGCCACCACGGTCATCGCGCCGGTCATCACGCCGGAAACCGCCGCCCCGCTCATCATCACGACGCGGCCCACGCGGCCGATCATCCCGACGATCGCCACCACGGAACCCACCACGGTCACC
>NZ_JBITYA010000022.1:43797-44565 GCF_044544985.1 Streptomyces sp. NPDC053427
CGAACCCACCACGGTCACCACCCGAGGGACGGTCGTCCCTACGGAACCCGCCGCGGTCACCACCGCGCTCGCCACCACGGTCATCGCGCCGGTCATCGCGCCGGTCGCCACCGCGGTACCCACCACGGTCGCCACCGGACGGGCGGTCGTCCCTACGGAACCCGCCCCGCTCGCCGCCACGGTTGTCACGGCCTGCATAGCCACCGCCGCCGGCCGGACGCCCACCTCGGTCGTCCCGACGCGGCCCCCGGTCATCACGCCGGAAACCACCGCGGTCACCGCCGTCGCGCGGCTGCGGCCGGCGCTCCGAACGATCGTCGGAAGAGTTGGTGGACATCGACGTGACTCCTGTCTTCGGTACTGCATTCATTCTCGCGCACCGACCACTTCGGCGCGCTTCGGGAAAAACAAAAAGGACCCTTGGTCCCAGCTGAACGCTGGGACCAAGGGTCCTTGAAAGATTGTTCGGCGGCGTCCTACTCTCCCACAGGGTCCCCCCTGCAGTACCATCGGCGCGGAAAGGCTTAGCTTCCGGGTTCGGAATGTAACCGGGCGTTTCCCTAACGCTATGACCACCGAAACCCTATCGGGTTCTAGCGAACAAGCACACTTTTTAGTTAAAGAGTGAAACTTGGTTCAACCAGCGATTGCGACTGTTCGCAACCCGGGAACCACACAGTGGACGCGAGCAACTGAGGACAAGCCCTCGGCCTATTAGTACCAGTCAACTCCACCCGTTACCGGGCTTCCATATCTGGCCTATCAACC
>NZ_JBITYA010000023.1:0-36636 GCF_044544985.1 Streptomyces sp. NPDC053427
CCCGCGCCCGCCCCCCCCCCCCCCCCCCGGGGGGGGGGGGGGGGGGGGGGGGGGGGGGGGGGGGGGGGGGGGCGCGCCCCCCGCCCCCGTCACTTGACGCGAGCCCTCGCAATGGGTTGCATACGCTGTGTGATCACGCACCGGGCTCCCACCGCCAGTTCCCCTGCCCCCCGTCAGCACCGCGAGGCCCAGGGAGCCACCCCGTGGAACCGGTGATCGTCGTCGGGGCCGGCCCGGTCGGCCTCTGCCTCGCCCTCTCCCTGACCCGGCGCGACGTGCCGTGCGTCGTGCTGGACGAGACCGCCGGCCAGGACGACGCCCGTCCCGCCCGCACCGCCGTGCTCCGCCAGGACACCGCGGCCTTCGTCGGCCGCCTCGGCTGCGCCGACACCCTCGAGAGCGAGGGCACCCGGTGGACGGCCTGGCGCACGGTGCGCCGCCGGCGGCTGCTCGAGCGGGTCACCTTCGCCCCCCGGATCCCGGACGATGCGGCCCCCGCCGCCCTCGCCTCCCCGGTGCATCTGCCCCAGCACTCCCTCACCCGTGCCCTGCGCGCCGCGCTCGCCCAGGAGACGCTCGCGCAGATCGTCACCGGCAGCCGGCTGGCCGAGCTGGAGCAGGACGAGCACGGCGTCGGCGCAGGCACCCGAGGCGCCGACGGCACATGGTGGCGCGGGAGCTATCTGGTCGGCTGCGACGGACCGCGTTCGACCGTCCGCAAACTGCTGGGGATCCGCTTCCCGGGCCGTACGTCCGTCGAACGCCATGCCGTCGCCGCGCTGCGCACCGAGCTGCCCTGGCCCGGCGAGGGGCTGCTGCACCGCTCGCCGTCCCGGCAGGGCGGCCCCGGCGGCGGCGAGGTCTCGGCCCGGCCGCTGCCCGACGGCATCTGGCGGCTGGACTGGCTGCTGCCGCCGGGCCGCGACCTGGTCACCCCGGACGCCCTGGTGGCCCGGATCCGCGACTCCCTGGCGGGCTGGGCGGCGGAACCGGGTGACGGCGGCTCCGAGCACCCGCGCGGGCGCGGCGCCGCCCGGGAGGTCCCCCCGTACGCACTCCTCGACACCGGCGTGCACACCGTCCACCACCGGCTGGCCCGGACCTGGCGGCAGGGCCGCGCGTTCCTCGCCGGGGACGCCGCGCATCTGCTGGGCGCGCTCGGCACCCAGGGGCTGGACGAGGGGCTGCGGGACGCCGAGAACCTCGGCTGGAAGCTGGCCCTGGCCTGGCACCAGGGTGCCTCCGAGACGCTGCTGGACAGCTATCAGGCGGAGCGGCGCGGCGCGGTGGCCGCCCGGCTGCGCGCCGCGGACCAGGCGCTGCCGCTGCTGCGGGACGGGGGTGCGGTGCGCTGGCGGACCGTGCTGCCGGGCGCGGCGCGCGGGCAGAGCGCGCTGCTGACGGACGGTCATCTGGGCCGCGGCCCGCTGGGGGCGCCGCCCGCCTACCCCCGTTCCCCGCTCATGCCGGACGCCGGGCAGGCGCATGCCGCGCCGGTCGACACCCTGCCCGGGGCGCCGGTCTGCGATGTGCCGGTGACCGCCGGCGACGGTTCGGTGGTGCGACTGCGGGACCGCCTGGGGCACGGCCTCCTGGTGGTGCTGGTGGCGCCCGGCACCGGCGTCTGGGACCGGCGGCACTGGCAGTCGGCGGGTCTGATGCCGCAGCTGACCAGCGCGGTCGAGGCGCTGCCGATGGCCGCCGAGATCCTGGTCACCGAGGCCTATCCGGGCGCCGCCGCGCACACCGTTATGGTCGTACGGCCCGACGGCCACCTGGTCACGGCGCTGCCCGGCGTCCGCCCGGCCGAGCTGTCCGCGTGCGCGGATGCGGTACGGGGCGGCGGGGTGTCCGGACCCGGGGACTTCGGGGACGGGGGCTCCGGGGACGGTGGCTCCAGGGACGGGGCGGGCGAAAAGGCGGGAACCGGTCCTGCGGCCGACCCGGCCGGTGACCCGGCTGTTGACCCTGTGGGAGCCCCCGTGCTTCACTCCGAAGGTGACTGATCACGGCTCGCGATTCTGGCGGAGGGTCCATCTGGACCTGGTCCGCTACGCGGGCTGCATGTGTCGTCCGTCCGTTTGATCCGCATCTCCTTCCCGCGCGGCCCCGCGCTCCGTACCGGTGGCCGCGCCTCTTCGCGATCACTCAGGACGGTTTTCGTGCCCGACGTACATGCCCCTGCGCGCCCGTACACCAGCGGCGACGGCGCAGACCACGACCGTGGCTCTGACCGTGGCCCCAGCGCCGCGGAGCTCCTCGACTTCGTCCGCCGCACCGCCGCGGACGCCCGACTCATCGCCTCCCTCCCCCTCGACCCCGAAGGCCGCACCTGGATCCGGCTGGACGGGCCGGGCGGCAGCGAGGCCTGGCTGATCGGCTGGCCACCGGGCACCGGCACCGGCTGGCACGACCACGGCGGCTCGCGGGGCGCCTTCGCGACGGCCGCGGGCGAGCTGACGGAACAGTCGCTCGCCGCCCAACTCCCCACCGAGGGCTGGAAAACCCTGGAACTCGCCGATGGCGTGGACCGCGGGCGCACGCTCCGCGACGGCCGCGGCCGGGCGTTCGGCCCGCACCACGTCCACCAGGTGCTCAACCTGTCCCAGGACACCCACGCGGTCTCGGTCCACGCCTACTACCCGCCGCTCCCGCTGATGCGGCGCTACAGCCGCAACGGACCCGTGCTGCGGCTCGAAGAGGTCGAGCGTCCGGAGGAGTGGCAGTGAGCGCCGTCGACGACATGCTCGCGCGGGCCCGCGGCGAACTGCGCCGGGTGCATCCCCGGGAAGCCGCCACGGTCCAGGAGGCGGGCGGACTGCTGGTGGACATCCGGTACGCGGCCCTGCGGGACCGCGACGGCACCATTCCCGGCGCGCTGATCGTGGAACGCAACGAGCTCGAATGGCGCCTCGATCCGACCGGCGACCATCGCGCCCCCGAGGCGACCCACCACGCTCTGCCGGTCGTGGTGATCTGCAACGAGGGCTATGCGTCCAGCCTCGCGGCGGTCTCCCTGCGCCAACTGGGCCTGCACCACGCGACCGACCTGGTCGGCGGCTTCCAGGCGTGGCGGGCGGCGGGGCTGCCGATTGCCCGCACGGCCTGACCGCTCGCCCCCGGCCCGCCGGCCCGCCTCATATCTCCGGCAGATGCCGCTCCAGCATCTCCGGGTCCTCCCCCTCCTCTTCGAGGGCCCGGCGGACCACCCGTAGGGCGAGGCCCTCCGGATAGCCCTTGCGGGCCAGCATCCCGGCCAGGCGGCGCAGGCGCTTGTCGCGGTCCAGGCCTCTGGTCGCCCGGAGTTTGCGGTCGACCAGCTCCCGGGCGGTGGACTCCTCCTGCTCGGAGTCGAGGCGGCCGACGGCCTCGTCGATCAGGGCGGAGTCCACCCCCTTGGTGCGCAGCTCGCGGGCCAGGGCGCGGCGCGCCAGGCCGCGGCCGTGGTGGCGGGACTCCACCCAGGCGTCGGCGAAGGCCGCGTCGTCGATCAGCCCGACGTCCTCGAAGCGGGAGAGGACCTCCTCCGCAACCTCCTCGGGGATGTCCCGCTGACGCAGGGCGTCCCCGAGCTGCTTGCGGGTGCGCGGGCTCCCGGTGAGCAGCCGCAGGCATATCGCCCGCGCCTGCTCCTCCGGCGTGCGCGGTGGTCCCGCCTCGGCCCTCGACGAGGCGGAACCACCGCTGTCCTTACGGCCCTTACGGCCCGTGCGGCCCGTGCCGCCATGACGGGTCTCGGCGTCGCCCGCAGCGCCGGCGGTGGCGTCCTCGCTGCTCGGCCATTCCGTTCGCCGTGTCACGACGGATCAGCTCTTGGCCGTGGCGGCCTTGGACCCCTTGGCGGCCTTGGTCGCGGATGCCGGAGCCGATGCCGATGCCGGTGCCGGTGCGTCGGCCGCCGCGCCCGCGGCGTCGGCGCCGGGCTCCGCCGCCGGGTCCTGCGGCTTCACGCCGATGCCGAGCTTCTCCTTGATCTTCTTCTCGATCTCATTGGCGAGATCCGGGTTGTCCTTGAGGAAGTTACGGGCGTTCTCCTTGCCCTGGCCGAGCTGGTCGCCCTCGTAGGTGTACCAAGCACCGGACTTGCGGATGAAGCCGTGCTCCACACCCATGTCGATCAGACCGCCCTCGCGGCTGATGCCCTGGCCGTAGAGGATGTCGAACTCCGCCTGCTTGAAGGGCGGGGAGACCTTGTTCTTGACGACCTTCACGCGGGTGCGGTTGCCGACCGCGTCCGTGCCGTCCTTGAGGGTCTCGATACGGCGGATGTCCAGGCGCACCGAGGCGTAGAACTTCAGCGCGCGGCCACCGGTCGTGGTCTCCGGCGAGCCGAACATCACGCCGATCTTCTCGCGGAGCTGGTTGATGAAGATCGCGGTGGTCTTGGACTGGTTCAGCGCGCTGGTGATCTTGCGCAGGGCCTGGCTCATCAGCCGGGCCTGGAGGCCGACGTGGGAGTCGCCCATCTCGCCCTCGATCTCGGCCCGCGGCACCAGGGCGGCGACGGAGTCGATCACGATGAGGTCGAGCGCGCCGGAGCGCACCAGCATGTCCACGATTTCCAGGGCCTGCTCGCCGTTGTCCGGCTGGGACAGGATCAGGGCGTCGGTGTCCACGCCGAGCTTCTTGGCGTACTCCGGGTCGAGCGCGTGCTCGGCGTCGATGAACGCAACGGCGCCACCGGCCCGCTGGGCGTTCGCGACGGCGTGCAGGGTCAGGGTCGTCTTACCGGAGGACTCCGGACCGTAGACCTCGATCACGCGGCCGCGCGGGAGGCCGCCGACACCGAGCGCCACGTCGAGCGCGGTGGATCCGGTGGGGATGACCTCGATGGGTTCCTTCGAGCGCTCCCCCATGCGCATCACGGCGCCCTTGCCGAATTGCCGTTCAATCTGTGCGAGCGCGGCGTCCAGCGCCTTCTCGCGGTCAGTGCCTGCCATGGGTTCCACCCGATTTGCTTGAGTCGATCGCTTCACGTCCATGACGCTAACGCCTGCCACTGACAATGCGCCCGGACCCGGCTCCGGCCTGTGGATAACTCCGCGGAAAGTGCCCCGGAACACAGGCCGGAACCCCAATAAGAATGGATGTTCGATTTTGGTGTCAAGCGTGCCGCACCCGGCCGGCAGGGACCGTGTCCCGTGCCGGCGAGCCTTGATGGTGCGCCTCCGAACCCTGATGGACGCGAGTCCGTGCCACCGAAGTCCGAATGCCCTGGTCAGAGGCCCCGCCACCGAAGCCCGCCACCGGTAGCCGTGGAGCGCGAAAGTGCGGCGGACCGGGGCGCGGATGTCATTGCTACGGTCGCCGGATGACCAGCTGGGACGTGGGCGGCGTACGCGCACGGATACGGGAGATGGCGGCACTGGACCCGGGGCGGGAGCGCTTCGGGGCGGACGGGCACCGGTACGAGCTGACACCTCGGCTCCCGGAGGCGGAGATCCGGGCGTTCGAGGAATCCCACGGTAGCGATCTGCCGAGGGAGTACCGGTCCTTCGTCGCGGAGGTGGGCAACGGCCCCGCCGGTCCCGGCTACGGGTTGATGCCGTTGACCGTTCCCCGCCCGGAGGCCGGCGGGGAGTGGGCCGTGGACGACGAGTGGCAGGAAGACCGACGTCCGGGCCGGCTCGCCGCGCCGTTCCCTCTCACCGCTCCCCTGCCCGGCCGGATCGGCGCACCTGCCGATGCGCTGACCCGGGGCACGCTCATGCTGGCCGAACAGGGTTGCGGCATCTTCACCCGGCTGGTCCTGAACGGCCCGCGCACCGGCGAGGTCTGGCAGATCGATCCGGACTGGGGCGGTTTCGTGCCGGTGGGCACCGGCTTTCGCGCCTGGTACACCGATTGGCTGGAGAGCCCGTAAGCGCGGGTCATGCCGTCCGAGCCAACCTGTCGGCCCCGGCGCAAGCCGCGTCAGGAGCGAGCGCCCCAGGCCACTCGAACTCGGCCGGCACACGCTCACCGTTCGTTGGCACAGGACGGACCGGTTCGGCGCGTGCCGCGGGACGTCGCGCCGGGCGCCGGCCTCCCCGTGGCGCCCCGCCCGCACCCACCATGACTCGGCTCCCGCCCCCCACGGCTCAGCCCTCGGCCGCCCCGTCCCGCTCGTCGGCCGTACCCCGCTCGCCCGGAGCGCCGCCGCCGTCCGCGCTCGCGGCCCGGTCCTCGAGCGGGGCCTGCGGCGGTACGTCGTGGAGCGTCCGGCGGACGCGGGCGAGGGCCCTGGCGCCGCGCATGCGGCGGCCCCTGCCGTGGACGCGGGGGTCGTCGGTGACCTCGTAGCGCTTGACGTAGGCGCCCAGGAACGCCTGCAGCGTGGCGGTTGCCGGGATCGCGATCAGGGCACCGACCGCGCCCATCAGGGCCGTGCCCGCAACGACCGAGCCGAAGGCGACGGCCGGGTGGATGTCCACGGTCTTGGCGGTGATCCGGGGCTGGAGGAGGTAGTTCTCGAACTGCTGGTAGATCACGACGAAGCCGAACACCCACACCGCGTACCAGGGGTCGACCGTGAACGCGATCAAGATGGGCAGCGCGCCCGCCAGATAGGTGCCGATGGTCGGTATGAACTGCGAGACCAGACCGACCCACATGCCCAGCGCGGGGGCGTAGGGCACGCCCAGGATCTCCAGCAGGACGTAGTGCGCGACACCGGAGATCAGCGCCATCAGCCCGCGCGAGTAGAGGTAGCCACCGGTCTTGGCGACCGCGATCTCCCAGGCGCGCAGCACCTCCGCCTGCCGTCGCGGCGGCAGGACCGAGCACAGCGCACGGCGCAGCCGGGGGCCGTCGGCGGCGAAGTAGAACGAGAACAGCGCCACCGACAGGAGGTTGAACAGGCTGCCCAGCACCTGCGCGGAGACGGCGAGGACGTTGTTGGCGCTGTCCTGGACGTACTTCTGCAGCCAGTCGGACCGGAGCAGATTGTTCTGCACCTCGACCCGGGAGAGGTGGGTGTGGAAGGTGCTGTTCGACCAGCTGATGACGGAGTCCAGATACTGCGGGAACTCCTCCACCATCTTGGCGATCTGGCCGGCGAGCATGGAGCCGAGCAGCGCGAAGAACCCGGCCGCGGCGACGAGGATGCCGAGGAAGACCGCGCTGGTGGCCACCCCGCGGCGTACCCCGCGGGCCGCCATCCAGTCGACGGCCGGCTCGACGGCCAGCGCGAGGAAGAACGCGATCAGAATGTTCAGCAGCAGCGTGATCAGCTGGTGGAAGCCCCAGGTGGCGAGCTGGAAGCAGGCCACCAGGGCGAGCGCGAGCACCATGGCCCGCGGCAGCCAGCGCGGCATCCGCGCCTCGGGCCGGTCGTCGGGGCGTGGAGCGTCGTTGCTGGTGATCTCATCTGTCGCGGACACCCAGCCAGTGTCGCGTACGGCTCCGACAATCCCGGCCCTGCCCCGAAAATCCGTCGGCCATGATCGTCGGCAGCGCCCCGAGCGCTGCCGACGGGCTCACTGCTTGTCGTACGGGACGTCCATCGTCGCGCAGACCACCCGCCACACCTCCTTGGCGCTCCACCCCGCATCCAGCGCCTCGTGCACGGTCCGGCCGCCGAGGCCGGACATCACATGATCACGCGCGAAGGAGTCGGCGTACGCCGCACCGAAGTGGTCCGCCATCCGCTGCCAGAAGATCGTCAACCGCATATGTTCCGCTCCGCACCCGCTCTGAACTGCATGTTCCTGCCTCCCGCACCGCCGCCGGGGGTTCCCGGGGAGCGCGCCTCCCCGTGGCGGCAGGCATCCATGGCGGCGCGCCTCGTGTGCCGGTGTCGGCCATGAAGTGTGTGTATGTACGCAGCGTACGGCCAGGGTCGGCACGCCGGGGCCGGCACGTCCCGGCCCGCGCCGCTCGCCCCGCCCCGGCCGCGTACCGTTCCGCGGGCCGGCCGTCCACGGCCGGAAACCGTCAACCGCACGCCCTGCGCTGTCCCGCCCTGGGAGGGAGCCGGGCGCGAGCCGGTGTCACCGGACGGTTTCGGCCCTACGGTCGTGCCATGGCCGAAAATGTGAGCCCGCCATCGACTCCCCTGGCGCGCGCCGAGCGCTTCATCTGGCTGACCGCCCGGGTGCTGGAGCAGCGGCTCTTCGAGTACCACTTCCTCGGCGGCGGTGCGGACGCGGTGCAGACCGCGCTCGCCGCGTACCGCAATGACGACGACGGCTACGGACACGCGCTGGAACCCGATCTGCGCGGCCCGGTCAGTCAGCCGCTGCACACCGCACACGCCCTGAAGGTCCTGCACCGCATCGGGCGCTGCGACGGCCGCCAGGTGGAGCGGATCTGCCGCTATCTGACGCGGATCTCCACCCCGGAGGGGGCGCTGCCCGCGCTGCACCCGTCACTGCGCGGGTATCCGGCGGCGCCCTGGATCCCGGTGGTCGACGATCCGCCGAGCGCCCTGTTGTCCACCGGCCCGGTGGTGGGCGTACTCCACCGCAACGAGGTGTGGCACGCCTGGCTGTTCCGGGCCACGGACTACTGCTGGGCGACGGTGGAGTCCCTGGAGGAGACCCATCCGTACGAGGTCGAGGCGGCGGTGGCCTTCCTGGACGGCGCCCCGGACCGCCCCCGGGCGGCCGCCGCGGCGCGACGGCTGGGCAAGCTCGTACGGGACCGGGGGCTGGTGCTGCTGGCCCCGGAGCGGGCGGCGGAGGTCCCGGTGTCCCCGGGGTACGCCCCCGGGGAGCACCACCTGGCGTACGACTTCGCGGCGGCGCCCGACTCGCTGGCCCGCCAGTGGTTCAGCGACGCGGAGATGGACCGGGCGCTGGACCACCTCGCCTCGCTCCAGGGGGAGGACGGCGGCTGGCCGGTCAACTGGCGGGTGTGGGCACCGGGGACGGCACTGGAGTGCCGCCCGATGGTGACCCTGGAGGCGCTGCTGACCCTGCGGGCCTACGGGCGGCCGGTCGGCTGAACGGGGCGGACCCCTCGCCGCTCCTCCGGGGGACGGTCACCCGCCCAGGGCCCGCACCCCGGCGGCGACGGCCACCGCGACGCCGACGACCAGGAGGAACGGCGCCCGCAGGACGAGCGCGACGGCCGCGGCGGCCACCCCCGCGGCCTTGGCGTCCAGCATCAGGTGCTGGCCGTCGCTGAAGGTCTGCTGGGCGGTGAGCGCGGCGAGCAGGGCCACCGGAAGGAGCGCGGCCAGCCGCTTGACGAGCGGGCGCTCCAGGATGCCGGCGGGCGCCAGCAGGCCGAGGTACTTGACCAGGTAGCAGCCGACGGCGGTGACGCCGATCGCGAGCCAGACGTTCATGACCGGTCCTCCCGGGGGTCGGCGTGGGGGGCGGCGGTCCCGGTGGCGCGCTCGCGTCGCCCCTGGACGAACAGGACGGCGGGGGCGGCGAGCGCCGCCAGGAGCACCGGTACGCCGGCGGGCAGCACCGGCAGCGTCACCAGGGCCAGCACCACCGCGAGGCCCGCGGCGACCCGTTCGACGGTGGTTTTGAGCATCGGGGCGAGCAGCGCCAGGAAGACGGCGGGCGAGGCGGCGTCCAGGCCCCAGGCCTCGGTGTCGCCGAGCGCTTCGGCGCCCAGGGCGCCGCCGAGGGTGGTGAGGTTCCACAGGACGTACAGGCTCAGCCCGGTGACGGTGAAGCCGAGGCGGGCGCTGCGCCGGTCGGGCTGGGCCATGGTGACGGCGGTGGTCTCGTCGATGACCCAGTGGGCGGCGAGCGGTTTGACGGCGGCCCGGTAGCCCAGGAGGGCGGACAGCCGCAGGCCGTAGAAGGCGTTGCGGGCGCCCAGGAAGAACGCGCCGGCGGCCGCGGTGAGCGGGTTGCCGCCCGCGGCGAGCGCGCCCACCAGGGCGAACTGTGAGGCCCCGGTGAACACCAGGAGGCTGAGCGCGCAGGTCTGCAGGACGTCGAGCCCGGCGCCGGCCGAGGTCACGCCGAAGGCGAAGCCGGAGAGGCCGACGGCGATGCCGACGCCCAGCGCGTCCCGGATGACGGCGGAGTCCGGTTCGGCGGGCCGGTCGGGCGCGGGCCGCACCGGAGCGGGTATCTGTGTCTGTTCTGGCACGCCTTCGACGCTACGGGGCGGCGGCGTCGGCAGTCTTGTACGTTCTTGCGCCCCCGGCCTGCGCCGCGCGCTCCCGCCGGTAGGCGCCGGGCGGCACCCCGACGATGCGGGTGAAGTGCCGGTTCAGATGCGGCTGGTCGGTGAACCCCACGGCGAGGGCGGCCTCGGCGGGCGCGCTGCCCGCCTCCAGGAGACTGCGGGCGCGGCGCACCCGGGCGTCGGTGAGCCAGGTGTGCGGTGGCATCCCGTACGCGCCCTTGAAGGCCCGCAGCAGCGCGAACGGGCTGGTCCCGAGCTCCTGCGCGAGCTTCTCCAGGGAGGGCGGGTCGGCCATCCGCTCGCCGAGCAGGACCTTGGCGCGGGCGGCGGTGCGGGCGCCCGCCGTACGGGGAGTGCGGGCCGGGAGCGGGCCTCCGTAGCGGCGCAGCAGCCGGGCGACGGCGAGGCGCAGGAGGGTGTCGGCGGCGAGGGCGTTGCCGGCCTCGGCGGCCCGGTGGACCTCGGTGATCATGCGGCCGAGGTGCGGGTCCTCGCTGACGGTCTCGGCGAATCCGGCGGTGCCGCGCAAGGTGGTGGTCTCCTCGGCGATCTCGGCGACGAGGGCGGCCGACGGGTAGAGCGTGGCGTAGGCCCAGCCTTCGGGGGCACCGGCCCGCGCGGTGTGCGCCACCTCCGGGTTGATCATGATGATCTCGCCGAGTCCGGCGCGGACCAGGCCCTGGGCGAAGCCGACCTCCTCGATGCCGTCGGTGACCGCGCAGACGACGTACCCGTCGTGGGCGTGGCGCGGGAAGGAGTGCCGGACGTAGCGGGCGCGCAGCAGGTCGAGGCCGGGCAGCCCGGGGTAGCTCCAGTGGCGGGCCCATTCGCCGCGGGCCCGCGGCGCGACGTCCGGGCCGCTTCCGCCGCAGGCTGCGGTGCCGCCCGCACCGTCCTCGCTCCCCGTGATCATGCTTCCATTCTGCGCCCGGCGGGCGGCGCGCGGCGGGCGCGTCCGGACCGTGGACGGCGGCCGCGCGCCCGCTCCGTACGGCCTCGCGGCCGCATTGTCAGTGGCCCGGTGCACGATGGAGGACATGGCCAAGTCAGCGCTCGATGCGTTCTCGCCCGCGACCCGCAGTTGGTTCGGTGGGGCGTTCAGCGCGCCCACCGCCGCGCAGGAGGGCGCATGGCGCGCGATCGGCGCGGGCTCGGACGTCCTGGTGGTGGCGCCCACGGGATCCGGCAAGACCCTCGCGGCGTTCCTGGCCTCGCTGGACGCGCTGGCGTCCGCGCCCCCGCCCGCCGAGCCCAAGAAGCGCTGCCGGGTGCTGTACGTCTCGCCGCTGAAGGCCCTCGCCGTCGATGTCGAGCGCAATCTGCGCAGCCCGCTGACGGGCATCCGCCAGGAGGCCGTGCGGCTGGGGCTGCCCGAACCGGACATCACGGTCGGCATCCGCTCCGGCGACACCCCGCCCGCCGAGCGCCGCTCGATCGCCAACCGCCCGCCGGACATCCTCATCACCACCCCCGAGTCGCTGTTCCTGATGCTGACGTCCTCGGCCCGGGAAGCCCTGGCGGGTGTCGAGACGGTCATCCTGGACGAGGTGCACGCCGTCGCCGGGACGAAGCGGGGTGCGCATCTGGCGCTCTCCCTGGAGCGGCTGGACGAACTGCGCGGCGCGGGCTCCGAGGGGCGCGCGCGCCCGGCCCGCCGGATCGGGCTGTCGGCGACGGTGCGCCCGGTGGAGGAGGTCGCCCGCTATCTGTCGCCGCAGCGCCGGGTGGAGATCGTCCAGCCGCCGTCCGGCAAGCGGTTCGACCTCTCGGTGGTCGTCCCGGTGGAGGACATGGGGGTACTGGGCGGCTCTCCCGTGCAGGAAGGCGATACGGGCGAGAAGCCGTCCATCTGGCCGCAGGTCGAGGAGAAGATCGCCGATCTCGTCCAGGCGCACCGCTCCACGATCGTCTTCGCCAACTCCCGCCGCCTGGCGGAGCGGCTGTGCAACCGCCTGAACGAGATCGCCTACGAGCGGGCCCACGGGGAGCCGCTGCCGGAGCACCACTCCCCCGCCGAGCTGATGGCCGAGGCCGGGGCCGCGAAGGGGGCGCCGCCGCTGCTGGCCCGTGCCCACCACGGTTCGGTCTCCAAGGAGCAACGCGCCCAGGTGGAGGAGGACCTGAAGGCGGGCCGGCTGCCCGCCGTGGTCGCCACCTCCAGCCTGGAGTTGGGCATCGACATGGGTGCGGTCGATCTGGTCGTCCAGGTGGAGTCGCCGCCGTCGGTCGCCTCCGGGCTGCAGCGGGTGGGCCGGGCCGGCCACCAGGTCGGCGCCGTGTCCCGCGGCATCGTCTTCCCCAAGTACCGCGGCGATCTGGTGCAGGCCGCGGTGGTCACCGAGCGGATGCGTTCCGGTGCCATCGAGGCGCTGCGGGTGCCCGCCAATCCCCTGGACGTGCTGGCCCAGCAGATCGTCGCGATGACGGCGCTGGATTCCTGGGACGTCGAGGAGCTGCTGGCCGTCGTCCGGCGGGCCGCGCCGTTCGCCGCCCTCCCCGATTCGGCGTTCACCGGCGTGCTGGACATGCTCGCCGGCCGCTACCCCTCCGACGCCTTCGCGGAGCTGCGGCCGCGCATCGTCTGGGACCGCATCGCGGGCACGGTCACGGGCCGCCCCGGGGCGCAGCGGCTGGCCGTCACCTCCGGTGGCACGATCCCCGACCGCGGGCTGTTCGGCGTCTTCCTGGCCGGCTCCGAATCCGGCAAAAGCGGCGGGCGCCGGGTGGGCGAGCTGGACGAGGAGATGGTCTACGAGTCCCGGGTCGGCGATGTCTTCACGCTCGGCACGACGTCCTGGCGCATCGAGGACATCACCCGCGACCGGGTGCTGGTCACCCCCGCCCCCGGGGTGCCGGGCCGGCTGCCCTTCTGGAAGGGCGACCAGCTGGGCCGCCCCCTGGAGCTGGGCCGCGCGCTCGGCGCGTTCCTGCGCGAGCTCGGCTCGCTGGCCCCCGAGGGCGCCCGCGCCCGCCTCTTGGCCGCCGGTCTCGACGCCTGGGCCACCGACAACGTCCTGGGCTATCTCGCCGAGCAGAAGCAGGCCTGCGGCCATGTCCCGGACGACCGCACGATCGTGGTCGAGCGGTTCCGCGACGAGCTCGGCGACTGGCGGGTGGTCGTCCACTCCCCCTTCGGCGCGCAGGTCCACGCCCCCTGGGCGCTGGCCCTCGGCGCCCGCCTCGCCGAGCGCTACGGCATGGACGCCCAGGTGATGCACGCCGACGACGGCATCGTGCTGCGGCTGCCGGACGCGGATCTGATGGGTCTCGACCTCCTCGACGGCGACGCCTTCGATCCCGCCACCGACGCCGGCCTCGGCTCCCGGGGCACGGAGTACGACCCCGAGCAGTCCCCGGTCGGGGCCGCCGATGTCGTCTTCGACCACGGCGACGTCGACCAGCTCGTCACCGACCAGGTGGGCGGCTCCGCGCTGTTCGCCTCCCGGTTCCGCGAATGCGCCGCCCGCGCCCTGCTGCTGCCCCGCCGCAGCCCCGGCAAGCGCACCCCGCTGTGGCAGCAGCGCCAGCGCGCCGCGCAACTCCTCCAGGTGGCGAGCGAGTTCGGCTCCTTCCCCATCGTGCTGGAGGCGGTCCGCGAATGCCTCCAGGACGTCTTCGACGTACCGGGCCTGACGGAGCTGATGGGCGACATCGAGGCCCGCCGGGTCCGCCTGGTGGAGGTCACCACCCCCGAGCCGTCCCCGTTCGCCCGCTCGCTGCTGTTCGGCTATGTCGCCCAGTTCCTCTACGAGGGCGATTCCCCGCTCGCCGAGCGCCGCGCCGCCGCCCTGTCCCTGGATTCGAGGCTGCTGGCCGAGCTGCTGGGCCAGGCCGAGCTGCGCGAGCTGCTGGACGCCGAGGTGCTGGCCGAGCTGGAGCGCGAGCTGCAGTGGCGCACGGAGGACCGCCGGGTCAAGGACGCCGAGGGCGTCGCCGATGTGCTGCGGCTGCTCGGGCCGCTGACCGACGCCGAGCTGGCCGAGCGGGGCGCGGAGCCGTCGTGGGCCGGGGAGCTGGCCGCCGCCCGCCGCGCCATCCGGGTGCGGATCGCCGGCGCCGACCACTGGGCGGCCGTCGAGGACGCCGGACGGCTGCGGGACGCGCTGGGCACGGCGCTGCCGGTCGGCGTCCCGGAGTCGTTCACCGAACCGGTCAAGGACCCGCTCGGCGACCTCCTCTCCCGGTACGCCCGCACGCACGGCCCGTTCACCTCCGACCGGGCCGCCGCCCGCTTCGGCCTCGGTACGGCCGTGACCGACGGCGCCCTGCACCGCCTGGCCGCCGCCGGCCGCGTCGTCCAGGGAGAGTTCCACCCCGCCGGCATCGGCCAGGAATGGTGCGACGCCCAGGTGCTGCGCAGGCTGCGCCGCCGTTCGCTCGCCGCGCTGCGCGAGGAGCTGGAGCCGGTGCCGCCCGCCGCCCTCGCCGCCTTCCTCCCCCAGTGGCAGCACGTCAGCGGCCCGGCGGCGGGCCCGCGCGGCGGCTCGTCGTACGGCCTGCGCGGCATCGACGGCCTGGTCCGCGCCGTCGAGCAGCTCCAGGGCGCCCCGGTCCCCGCCTCCGCCCTGGAAAAGCTCGTCCTGCCGTCCCGCGTCGGCGAGTACACCCCCGCCCTCCTGGACGAACTCACCGCCACCGGCGAGGTGGTGTGGGCCGGCGCGGGCGCGCTGCCCGGCAAGGACGGCTGGCTCTCCCTCCATCTCGCCGACACCGCGCCCCTGCTGCTCCAGCCCCCGCTCCCCCTCGAGCTGACCGCGCTGCACGAATCCGTCCTGGCCGCCCTCGCCCCCGGTTACGGCCTGTTCTTTCGCCAGATCGCCGACCAGGTCCGGGCCACCACCCACCCCGACGTCCCCGACCCCCAGCTCGCCGACGCCGTGTGGGACCTGGCCTGGTCGGGGCGGCTCACCAACGACACCCTGGCCCCGCTGCGCGCCCTCCTGGGCTCGGGCCGTACGGCCGGCTCCACCGCCCACCGGGCACGGCGGTCGGTGCCCCGCGGCCGATACGGGTCGCTGACCGGCGCCACAGGCCGCCCCACCGCCTCCCGCAACGGCCCCCCGACGGTCGGCGGCCGCTGGTCCCTGCTCCCCGCCCCGGAGCGGGACGCCACCCATCGCGCGCACGCCCTGGCCCGCACGCTCCTGGACCGGCACGGCATCGTCACCCGCGGCGCGGTCGCCGCCGAGGGCGTCGAGGGCGGATTCTCCGCGGCGTACCGTGTGCTGGCCGCCTTCGAGGAGTCCGGGCAGGCTCGCCGCGGCTATGTCGTCGAGGGGCTGGGCGCCGCCCAGTTCGCGATGGACGGCGCGGTCGACCGGCTGCGCGCGGTCAACACCCGACGGGAGCGCACCGCCGACGACGGCCCGCTCGACGACGACCCCGCCCGGTCCCGCGGGGACGGCCCGCGGCGCGCGGTCCTCCTGGCGGCCGCCGACCCGGCCAACGCCTACGGCGCCGCCCTGCCCTGGCCCGATCCCCCCGAGGGCTCGACCCACAATCCGGGACGCAAGGCGGGCTCCCTGGTCGTCCTCGTCGACGGCGAGCTGGCGCTCTACATGGAGCGCGGCGGCAAGACCCTGCTGGTCTGGCCGCTCGGCCGGGACGCCACCGAGCACGGCACCGACGCCCGCGTCCGGCCCGCCGTGGCGGCGCTGTGCGAGGCCGCCCGCGCCGGCGCCCTCGGCACCCTCACCACCGAACGCATCAACGGCACCGCCGCCCTCACCTCCCCCTTCGCTCCCGTCCTCGAGTCCGCCGGCTTCCACCCGACGCCGCGCGGATTCCGGCTACGGGGGTGACGGGGCGCCGCGCCGGGCCGTGGGCGCCCCCGCCGATCCCCGGCCCCGGCGCCGCCCGGCGCCGCCCGGCGCCGCCCGGCATGATGGTTCCATGCCCGAAGGCGACACCGTCTGGCGTCTGGCCGAGCGTCTCGACGAAGCGCTCGCCGGCGCCCCGCTGACCCGCTGCGATCTGCGCGTCCCCCGCCTCGCCACGGTGGATCTGACCGGCCGGAGCGTGCTGGAGGTGGTCCCCCGCGGCAAGCATCTCCTCACCCGTATCGAGGGCTCCCTGACCCTCCACTCCCATCTGCGGATGGACGGCGCCTGGAAGATCTACGCCCCGGCCGAGCGCTGGCGCGGCGGCCCCGCCCACCAGATCCGGGCGATCCTGGGCACCGCCGGGCACACCGCCGTCGGCTACCGCCTACCGGTCCTCGATCTGCTGCGCACCGCCGACGAGCCCCGGGTCGTCGGCCACCTCGGCCCCGACCTCCTCGGCCCGGACTGGGACCCGGCCGAGGCCCTGCGCCGGCTGCTCGCCGACCCCGGACGCCCGCTGGGCGAGGCACTGCTGGACCAGCGGAATCTGGCCGGTATCGGCAATGTCTACAAGTCCGAAGTGTGCTTCTTGCTGGGCGCCTCCCCCTGGCTCCCCGTAGGGCGGCTGCCCGACCCGGAGCGCGCCCCGGCGCTCGCCCGGAAGCTCCTCGAAGCCAACAAGCGCCGCCCCGTACGCACCACGACCCCGTCGGGCTACCGCCCACGCCCGTTCGAGGGCAGCGGAGGAGCCCGCCCCGACCGCCGCCTGTGGGTCTACGGCCGCGCCGGACGCCCCTGCCCGCGCTGCGGCACCCCCGTGCGCACCGCCGACCAGGGCCCCGCCACCGAGGAGCGCATCACCTA
This sequence comes from Streptomyces sp. NPDC053427, assembly GCF_044544985.1. Lineage (NCBI taxonomy): Bacteria > Bacillati > Actinomycetota > Actinomycetes > Kitasatosporales > Streptomycetaceae > Streptomyces > Streptomyces sp. NPDC053427. The sequence goes on from NZ_JBITYA010000023.1 coordinate 16,764, forward strand.
CTGGTGCCCGGCCTGCCAGCCGGCCCCGTAGCGGCCAACCGGCCGCCGAGGCTTCTCCCGCACGCCAATTGACGCCCCGTCAGATCGCTCCCTACCCTCACCCCATGGCCCTCACGGCGTACGACCTCACCGGCCGCACCGCGCTCGTCACCGGCGCGGCAAGCGGGATCGGCCGCGCCACCGCCACCCTCCTCGCCGAGGCGGGCGCCACCGTGCACTGCGCGGATCTCGACGGCCGAGGAGCCGCGGCGACCGCCGACGCCATCACCGCATCGGGTGGCGCCGCGCACCCGCACACCGTCGACGTCACCCGGCACGACCAGATGGCCGCCGCCGTCGAGGCGGCCCGGCGCACCACCGGCCGCCTGGATGTGCTGGCCGCCATCGCCGGGATCATGCATTCCTCCCCCGTCCTGGAGACCACCGACGCGGACCTGGACCGGGTCTGGAACACCAACTTCAAGGGCGTGCTGCACGGCTGCCAGGAAGCCGCCCGCGTCATGATCGACACCGGCACCCGGGGCAGCATCGTGACCATGGCCTCCGGCGCCATCGACACCGGCGCGCCCGGTCTGCTCTGCTACGGCGCGGCCAAGGCCGCCGTCGTCCAGCTCACCAAGACGCTGGCCACGGAGGTCGGCCGGTACGGAATCCGCGTCAACGCCGTCGCCCCCGGCTGGATCCGTACGGCGATGACCGACCGCCACAGCGCCGAGGCCCAGCAGCAGGCGGAGGGGCCGATGATCCGGATGTCCCCCCTGGGGCGGGTGGGCGAGCCCGAAGACATCGCACACGCCGTGCTGCACCTGGCCTCGGACGCCTCGTCCTTCACCACCGGCCAGATCGTCCGCCCGAACGGCGGCGTCGCCATGCCCTGGTGACCGCCGTCCGGATCCCCCTCAGCGAGGCCCCACGCCCCGCCACGCCCTTCCCGCGGCCCACCCAGGGCACGCAGTGCACGGGCAACAGGCTCAGCCCCCAGCCCCCCAGTACCACCGCCCCCTCGACCGTCCCCGCCGCCCGCGGCTCCAGCGTCAGCCGGAGCGCGGCCCACCACCACAAGGCCCCGATGAGGGCCCCGGCTATCCAGCGGCCGGGTACGACCCGGGGGCGCCGGACGGCCCGGGGGCGACCCGCCGGCCGTCCACGCGGTCCGCGGGCCCGGATGTCATGCCGCGCCATGGCTTGCCTCCCTCGGCCGACGCTAGACGGGTCCGCAGCCGTACGGGAGAGCGCACCGGGGCGCACGCGGGGCGCGGTGGGATATGCCACGCCCGATCGCGGGCGGGGCACCCCACAGCGGGCCGCGCGGCCGGTCACCGGAGCCCACCGTCAGGCCGCCCGCCACGTCACTGGGACTCCGCCTGGAACATCCAGTGATGTTTCTCCAGGTCGGCGGTGAGGCCGATGAGGATGTCCTGGCTGACCGGGTCGGGGTCCGCGGTGTCGATGATGCGCTCGCGCATCCGCTCGATGACCGCCGCCAGGCCCGTCACCAGCGTCTGGATCACCTCGCCGTCCTTGACCCAGCCGTCCGGCACCTCGCTGATCCCGCTGGTCTTGGCGACCGTCGCGGCCCGTCCGTCCGGCGCCACGCCGATCGCCGAAGCCCGCTCGGCAACGGTGTCCGCGTGTGCGCGCGCGGTGTCCACGACCTCGTCGAGCTGGAGATGCACGGAGCGGAAGCGCGGGCCGACGACGTTCCAGTGCACCTGCTTGGAGATCAGGGAGAGATCCACCAGGTCGACGAGGGCTCCCTGCAAGGCGTTCCCGACAATGGCGCGGTCGCCGTCGGACAGCGGACTGTTGACCACAGACATCGAGCTACTCCTGTTCGCGCGGAATCTTGGCGTTACGCGGATCTACGTAGCTCTCTGCGCATCCGGGTAGCCAGGCGCCTGTCCACGTAGCCCGACGGAGATTCACCCCATTTCTCCGTTTCGCCCATCGTATAAACGATCGAGCCTTTTGGGGCAGGTCAAGAGGGCCGGCCGAGGTTCCGCCCCGGGCCCGCGCGGGCAGCACAAAGCCCCGGTCGACCGCTGCCGACCGGGGCTTTTGTGGATGTACGAAGTGTCAGGCCGCGACGACATCCACGACGTCGGCCGGGGACTTGATCGTCACACGGTCCTCCGGCACACCGGCCAGAGACGTGACGGACACCGCATTGAGCTTCGGCCGCACCGGTGCCGGTACCGGGTCGCTCGCGGCCGCGGACGCTGCCAGCTCGGCGAGCGCCAGCTCATCGCTGACCTCCCGCATGAGCTCTGACATGCGCACGTCCAGCGCGTCACAGATCGCCGAGAGCAGCTCGGAGGACGCCTCTTTCTGCCCTCGCTCCACCTCGGACAAATAGCCGAGCGACACCCGGGCGGAGGAAGAGACCTCGCGCAGGGTTCGGCCCTGGCGCTGACGCTGTCGGCGCAGCACGTCACCCAGCAGGCGACGAAGCAGAATCATCGCTGGCTCCCTCCTCGGACCTCGGATCCGGATCCTTCTCGCCCCACCGTACCGCCTTGGGCCCTGGCCGTGCCGGGCGCGAGTTCGTGTTCACTCAGGGCTGCAAACATCCATTCCCCCCGTGTTGTTCCGTATCCTGTGCCGCACATTTTTCTGTCAGTTCGCTCAACAACAGTGCGAGCGCGGCATCGACGGTGTCCCGGCGGATCCGGTCGCGATCCCCGTCCAGCGCCAGCCGGCGCACCTCGCCGGCACCGTCCGGCCCCACGACCGCGATGAAGACGGTGCCCACGGGCTGTCCGTCCTGCGGTTCGGGCCCGGCCACACCGGTGGTCGCGACGGCCCAGTCGGCGCCGAGCACCCGCCGGGCACCGCTCGCCATCTGCCGGGCGACCTCGGCGTCGACGGCCCCGCGCGCGGCCAGCAGCGCACCGTCCACACCCAGCACATCCCGCTTGACCTCGGTCGCATACGCCGTCACCCCGCCCCGCACCACCCGCGAGGCCCCGGGAACGGCGGTCAGCTCGGCCGCCACCAGGCCGCCGCTCAGCGATTCGGCCACCGCCAGGCGCTGCCCGCGCCCGGCAAGCGCCTCCAGCGCCCCGGCCGCCGCAGAACCCGGCCCGGTCACCGTGCGGCTTCCCGCTCGGCCCGCTCGGCGCGCTCCCTGGCCAGCCCGGCCCGGCGCAGCATGACGGCCTGGCGGACGTAGTCGAGGCCGGTGGCCACCGTCAGCACGACGGCCACCGCCATCACCCACCAGCGGAAGGTGGCCAGCGGCCCGGTCAGCACCAGGACGTACATCCCGACCGCGGTGCCCTGGGCAAGCGTCTTGATCTTGCCGCCACGACTGGCCGGAATCACACCGTGCTTGATCACCCAGAACCGCATCAGCGTGATGCCGAGCTCCCGGAAGAGGATCAGGCCCGTCACCCACCAGGGCAGATCCCCCAGCACCGACAGGCAGATCAGCGCCGCGCCCATGATCGCCTTGTCCGCGATCGGGTCGGCGATCTTGCCGAAGTCCGTGACCAGGTTGTACGTGCGCGCCAGATGCCCGTCGAAGACATCGGTGATCATGGCGATGGCGAAGGCCGCCCAGGCGAACGCGCGCCAGGCCGGATCGTGGCCGCCGCCGTGCATCAGCAGCAGCACGAACGCCGGGACCAGCAGCAGCCGCAGCATCGTCAGGACGTTGGCGATGTTCCACAGCCCGGCCTGCCCGACGGCCGGCGCCGTGCGCGGCCCGCCGGCGGCGGAAGCCGGGACTCCGCTCATCTCCCCGCCTCCTCGGTACACGCGGTGCCGTCCACCGACAGCACCTCGGCCACGAGATCGACGCCCTCGCTCGCAACAACCTTCGCTTCGACCATACGACCGGGAACGAGGTCCCCGCCGTCCAGGCCGTTCGTCAGGATCGTGCAGCCGTCGGTCTCCGGCGCCTGGTGCGCGGCCCGCCCGACGACGCCGTCCTCCTCGTCGATCCGGTCCACCAGCACCCGCAGCGTCTCGCCGACCCGCTCCTCCGCGCGCTGCGAGGTCAGCTCCTCGGCCAGCCAGGACACCCGCGCCAGCCGCTCGGCGACCACCTCGGGATCGACCTTGTTCTCGTAGGAGGCGGCCTCGGTGCCGTCCTCGTCGGAGTAACCGAAGACGCCGATCGCATCCAGGCGCGCCTCGGTGAGGAAGCGCTCCAGCTCGGCCAGGTCGCTCTCGGTCTCGCCCGGGAAGCCGACGATGAAGTTGGAGCGGGCACCGGCCTGCGGCGCCTTCGTACGGATCGTCTCCAGCAGCTCCAGGAAGCTGTCGGTGCCGCCGAAGCGCCGCATGGAACGCAGCACGCCCGGCGCCGAGTGCTGGAAGGACAGATCGAAGTACGGCGCGACCTTGTCCGTACCGGTCAGGACGTCGATCAGGCCCGGCCGCATCTCGGCGGGCTGCAGATAGCTGACCCGGATCCGCTCCATGCCGTCGACGGCCGCCAGCTCCGGCAGCAGCGTCTCCAGCAGGCGGATGTCGCCGAGGTCCTTGCCGTAGGAGGTGTTGTTCTCGGAGACCAGCATGACCTCCTTGACGCCCTGCTCGGCCAGCCAGCGGGTCTCGCCGAGCACATCCGAGGGGCGGCGGGAGATGAACGAACCGCGGAAGGACGGGATCGCGCAGAACGAGCAGCGCCGGTCGCAGCCGGAAGCCAGCTTCACCGAGGCCACCGGGCTGCTGCCGAGTCTGCGGCGCAGCGGCGCCCGCGGCCCGGAAGCGGGCGCGACGCCCTCCGGCAGGTCCTCCGGGGGAGTGTCCTGGGCGTGGCCGGGCAGCGCGACCTGGTCGGCACCCTGGCGCTCGGCCGGGCTGATCGGCAACAGCTTGCGGCGGTCGCGCGGGGTGTGCGAGGCGTGGATGCCGCCGTTCAGAATGGTCTGGAGGCGGTCGGAGATATCGCTGTAGTCGTCGAAGCCGAGCACGCCGTCGGCCTCGGGCAGCGCTTCGGCGAGTTCCTTGCCGTAGCGCTCGGCCATGCAGCCGACGGCGACGACGGCCTGGGTCTTGCCGTGATCCTTGAGATCATTGGCTTCCAGCAGGGCGTCGACGGAGTCCTTTTTTGCGGCCTCGACGAATCCACAGGTGTTGACGACGGCGACATCCGCGTCGGCGGCTTCCTCGACGAGCTCCCAGCCGTCCGCTGCCAAGCGGCCTGCGAGCTCCTCCGAGTCCACCTCGTTACGGGCGCAGCCAAGAGTGACAAGGGCGACGGTACGGCGTTCGGGCATAGGGCTCAGCCTACTTCGTCCCACCGACAGCCTTGGCGCGCAGGTCTGTACCACCGGTCCCAGGCGCCCCGGGCCCGGCGGCGGACGCGGCTTCCGGCCCCGCTCAGCCCGCCTGGGGGTCTCCCGGGGTGTAGCTCAGCCGCTCCACGGAACCCTCGTCGCCGACCCGCTTGACCTCCTTGCCGTTGACGTACAGCTGTACGGCGCCGGCATTGCCCAGCACAAGATCGATCCGCTTCTTGTCGGTGAAGGTCTTGGACTCGCCCTTCTTGAGCAGGCCGTCCTGGAGGAGCTTGCCGTTGGCGTCCTTGGCCGAGACCCAGCTCTGGCCGTCACGGGCGGTCACCTTGATCGTGACCTTGTCCTTGGGCAGCCCGGCGATCGCGCTCTCGGACGGGGCGGGGACCGTGGGCTTGACCGTCGGCCTGGTGGTGTTCGGCGCCGGCGCCGGCTTCTTCTCGGCGTTCGCCGTCCCATCGGCCGAGACCGGGCCGTCGGCGCCCTTGCCGCCGCCGTTGAACAGCGTGAAGCCGACGAATCCGATGACGGCGACGATCGCCGCGACCATCGCGGCGGTCCAGTTGGGTCGGCGCGGCTCGGAGCGGATCCGCTCGGCCTCGAAGAGCGGTGCGGGAACGGTCGGCTCGGGACGCCCGCCGTGCTCGGCGTCGAACTGGGTGATCAGCGGTTCGGGATCGAGATCGACGGCGCGGGCGAGCGTCCGGATGTGTCCCCGCGTGTAGACGTCGCCGCCACAGCGCGAGAAATCGTCCTGTTCGATCGCATGAACGATCGGGATGCGCACCCGCGTGGTCGTACTGACCTCTTCAACGGTCAGTCCTGCTCCGACACGGGCCTGCTGGAGGGCTCGACCGACGGAAGGCCGGTCGTCTTCGGGAGAGTTGCCGATGGACACGGGGGCGCCTTTCGAGCGTGTAGCCACCTGCTGGAGGTTCAGTCTAGGGGTGGAGCGAAAGGGTCGGGCAAGCGGGAGAGCGGAGTTTGTACGCCATCAGAACGCCTGGCACGGTGCCGCGAACGCAATGATGAGCCATCATTCCCGCACCTCCCTCAACTTGACGTATCAGCAGGAGAAACGGTTGCTTTCTCTCACGTACGAGTGACCCGGATGGATGTGCTACTCGGTAGCCTCCCCCCGGATGACCGAGAGCACTCCGTCCAATTCATCCGGCTTCACCATGACATCCCGTGCCTTGGAACCCTCGCTGGGCCCGACGATGTTGCGCGATTCCATCAGATCCATCAGCCGTCCGGCCTTGGCGAAGCCCACCCGCAGCTTGCGCTGGAGCATCGACGTCGACCCGAACTGGGTGGAGACCACCAGCTCGGCGGCCTGACACAGCAGGTCGAGGTCGTCGCCGATGTCCTCGTCGATCTCCTTCTTCTGCTTGCCGCCCACCGTGACGTCGTCACGGAAGACCGGCGCCATCTGGTCCTTGCAGTGCTGCACGACGGCCGCGACCTCGGCCTCGGTGACGAAGGCGCCCTGCATCCGGACCGGCTTGTTCGCACCCATCGGCAGGAAGAGCCCGTCGCCCTTGCCGATCAGCTTCTCGGCACCCGGCTGGTCGAGGATGACCCGGCTGTCGGCGAGCGAGGAGGTGGCGAACGCGAGCCGGGAGGGCACATTGGCCTTGATCAGGCCGGTGACCACATCGACCGACGGGCGCTGGGTGGCCAGCACCAGATGGATGCCGGCCGCGCGGGCCAGCTGCGTGATGCGGACGATGGAGTCCTCCACATCGCGCGGCGCGACCATCATCAGGTCCGCCAGCTCATCGACGATGACCAGCAGATACGGGTACGGCGCCAGCTCCCGTTCGCTGCCCTCGGGCGAGCTGACCTTGCCCTCGCGGACCGCGTCGTTGAAGTCGTCGATGTGCCGGAAGCCGTACGCCGCGAGATCGTCGTAGCGCAGATCCATCTCCCGCACCACCCACTGCAGCGCCTCGGCGGCCCGCTTGGGGTTGGTGATGATCGGCGTGATCAGGTGCGGGATGCCCTCGTACGCGGTCAGCTCGACCCGCTTGGGGTCGACCAGCACCATCCGGACGTCCTCCGGCGTGGCGCGCAGCATGACCGAGGTGATCAGACAGTTGATGCAGGAGGACTTGCCGGAGCCCGTCGCGCCCGCCACCAGGACGTGCGGCATCTTCGTCATGTTGGCCATGACATAGCCGCCCTCGACGTCCTTGCCGAGCGCCACCAGCATCGGGTGGTCGTCGCCCGCGGCATCGGCCAGCCGCAGCACATCGCCGAGGTTGACCATCTCGCGGTCGGTGTTGGGGATCTCGATGCCGACCGCGGACTTGCCCGGGATCGGGCTGATGATCCGGACGTCGGGGCTGGCCACGGCGTAGGCGATGTTCTTGGCCAGCGCGGTGATCTTCTCGACCTTGACGGCCGGGCCCAGCTCGACCTCGTAACGGGTGACCGTCGGACCCCGGGTGAAGCCCGTGACCGCCGCGTCGACCTTGAACTCCTGGAAGACGTTGGTCAGCGAAGCCACTATCGCGTCGTTCGCGGCGCTCCGGGTCTTGCCGGGCCCACCCCGCGCGAGCAGATCCAGGGACGGCAGGGCATAGGTGATGTCGCCGGACAGCTGCAGCTGCTCGGCACGCGGCGGCAGATCGCCGGACGGCTCGGGCGCGGCCTTGGTGAAGTCCGGCACGGCCGGGGCGGGCCCGTCCGCGGGCCGCTCCGCCTCACGGGCCGGCGGCACCGCGCCGCTCTCCCCCCGGCTGTCCTCGTAGTCCTGGCGCTCCCCGGAGACCGAGCTGCTGAGCCCGGCGACCAGCGGCGAGGGCTGGACGCCGTGCAGCACCGCGCCGTCCAGCGCGGCGGCGGCCGCGGCGGCGACATCCACCGCGTCCATCGGCCGGTCCAGGGCGGGCTGCGCGGCGCCCCGGCGCGGGCGGCGCCGCCGGGACAGCGCCTCTTCCTCGTACGCCTCCGGATCCTCGGCGGCGCCGCGGCGCGCCGTCCGGGCGGGCTGCTCGCGCCACTCCTCCGCATACCGGTCCGCGTCCTCGAAGTCCGCCTCGGGCTCCGCGGGCGAGAACACCCCCAGCCTGATGCCCACCGCGCGCAGCCGCTGCGGGATGGCATTGACCGGCGTCGCGGTGACCACCAGCAGTCCGAAGACGGTCAGCAGCACCAGCAGCGCCACCGCCAGGGTCTGCCCGACGGTGAAGATCAGCGGCTTGGACGCCGCCCAGCCCACATAGCCGCCGCCGTCCTGTATCGCGGCGAGCCCGTCGCCCCGGCCCGGCGACCCGCACGCCATCGCCACCTGTCCGAGGATCCCGACGACCAGCGCGGACAGCCCGATGACGATCCGACCGTTGGCCTCGGGCTGCTCGGGATGCCGCATCAGCCGCAGGGCGATCACGCCGAGCAGTATCGGCACGACCAGATCCAGTCGCCCGAAGGCACCGGTGATCAGCAGCTCGACGAGATCGCCGACCGGACCGCTCAGGTTGGACCAGGTGCCGGCCGCGATCACCAGCGCCAGGCCGAGCAGCAGCAGCGCCAGGCCGTCCTTGCGGTGCGCCGGGTCGAGGTTCTTCGCGCCCCGGCCGAAGTGGCGGAACATCGCCCCGATGCCGTGCGCCGCCCCAAGCCAGCAGGCGCGGACGACGCGGTAGACGCCACCGGTCGGCGAGGGCGCCGGCGTCGGGGCGGCCTTTTTGGCGGGCGCCTTCTTCGCCGGAGCCTTCTTCGCGGCCGCGGTCTTCTTCACCGGCGGCTTCTTGGCGGGCGCCCGCTTCCCGGAAGACGGCTGCTTCGCGGCGGTCTTCTTCGCGGCGCCCCCGGCCTGTCCGGCGCGCTGCTTGGCGGGTCCCGCCTTGCTCTGGGTTCCCTTGCCGGACGTACGTGAGGCCATGGCGACGAGATTACAGGCGACGGCAAGCGTGTCACGAGCGCACGCCGCTTCACCCATTCGTGTCGCGCGTCCGTCTCATGAGAGACCGTCAGTCACCCGCCGCCGGGCGCCGCTCAGCCCGCCCCGCTGCCCGACCCCGGCTCCAGCGCGTCCAGCGCCCGGCGCAGACCCGTCAGCTTGCGCTCCAGATGCGCGGCGGTGGCGACCGCGGCGGCCTCCGCCGTCTCGTCCAACTGCTTGGACAGCGCCTCCGCCTGCTCCTCGACCGCAGCCAGCCGCGCCGACAGCTCGGCCAGCAGCCCCGCCGACTCCCTCGCCTCCGAGTTCGGCTGCCCGCCCTCCAGCTGGAGCCTCAGCAGCGAGGCCTGCTCCCGCAGTTGGCAGTTCTTCATGTAGAGCTCGACGAAGACCGAGACCTTCGCGCGCAGCACCCACGGGTCGAACGGCTTGGAGATGTAGTCGACCGCACCGGCCGCATAGCCGCGGAAGGTGTGGTGCGGGCCGTGGTTGATGGCCGTCAGGAAGATGATCGGGATGTCGCGGGTACGTTCGCGCCGCTTGATGTGCGCGGCGGTCTCGAACCCGTCCATCCCCGGCATCTGCACATCGAGCAGAATCACCGCGAAGTCGTCCGTGAGCAGTGCTTTGAGCGCTTCCTCCCCGGACGATGCCCGCACCAGTGTCTGATCGAGCGCAGAGAGGATCGCCTCCAGCGCCAGCAGATTCTCCGGCCGGTCATCGACCAGGAGGATCTTGGCCTTCTGCACCATGGCCCGTCCTCCTCGCCCCGGCATCGAACCGGACGCCGCCCCAGGGGACGACTCCGTCACGTCGCCCGTTCTTGTGCCGGTCATGGTAGCTGCACCCCGCCTATCGCCACACCCTGTCACCGCGATGTCACTGTGCACGTAGCGGAAACGCAGCGAGAGACCAGAAGGTTCCCCGAATACCGCGCTTCCACACGTCCGCGGCAACACTGAGTCAGCACGCGATGATCCTCTTTCGGCTCCATACTGGACGCCCCATCACCTCGCGCGCATCCATTGCTCCATGACCGACAACAGATGATCGGTATCCACCGGCTTGGTCACATAGTCGGATGCACCGGAGTCGATGCTCTTCTCCCGGTCACCCTTCATCGCCTTCGCGGTCAGCGCAATGATGGGCAGCCCGGCGAACTGCGGCATCCGACGGATCGCGGCCGTGGTCGCGTACCCGTCCATCTCCGGCATCATGATGTCCATCAGGACCAGGACCACATCGTCGTGCTGCTCCAGCACCTCGATGCCCTCCCGGCCGTTCTCCGCGTACAGCACCGACAGCCCGTGCTGCTCCAGGACGCTGGTGAGCGCGAAGACGTTACGGATGTCGTCGTCGACGATCAGCACCTTCTCGCCGTGGAAGCCGCCGCCGCCCATGCCCGGCTGGACCAGATCCTGGCCGTTGCCGATCCAGGGCTCCTCGGCGGACTGCTGAGTGGTCGGCTGCGACGGCTGCTGCGGCGCCTGCGGCGGCGGGGTGGGAGCGGGCTGGCCCGGCAGCTCGAAGCGCCGCGCACCGGCCGAAATCCCGCGCCGGCGACGCCGGTTGAGGCTGGAGCCGACGCCGTCGTCCGGCAGCACCTCCAGCTCGGCCTGCCGCCCCGCCTCCGTCTCGCGCGCCTCCGCGTCCATCGCCAGCCCGCCGGCCACCAGCTGCGGGTAGCCCTGCGGCGGCAGCCCGCCGGGGTTGTGCGGCAGGTAGAGCGTGAAGGTGGAGCCGCGACTGGGCTCGCTCGCGGCATGGATCTCGCCGCCCAGCAGCCGGGCGATCTCCCGGCTGATGGACAGGCCCAGGCCCGTGCCGCCGTACTTGCGGCTGGTCGTGCCGTCCGCCTGCTTGAACGCTTCGAAGATGACCCGCATCTTGCTGGACGCGATACCGATACCGGTGTCGGTCACCGAGAACGCGATCATGTCGGCGTCCGGGTCACGCAGCGAACCGTGCTCCAGCAGCTGCTCGCGGATCGCCACCGGCACATCCGCGCCGGCCGGCCGGATGACCAGCTCGACGGCGCCGCTGTCGGTGAACTTCACGGCGTTGGAGAGCAGATTGCGCAGCACCTGCAGCAGCCGCTGTTCGTCGGTGTGCAGCGTGGCGGGCAGCTCCGGGGAGACCCGTACGGAGAAATCGAGCCCCTTCTCCGCGGTCAGCGGCCGGAACGTCGCCTCCACGTAGTCGACGAGCTGGACCAGCGCGATCCGCGTCGGGCTGACGTCCATCTTGCCCGCCTCCACCTTCGACAGGTCGAGGATGTCGTTGATCAGCTGGAGCAGATCGGAACCCGCACCATGGATCGTTTCGGCGAACTCGACCTGCTTCGGGGAGAGGTTCCCCTCGGCATTATCGGCCAGCAACTTGGCCAGAATCAGCAGCGAGTTCAGCGGCGTACGCAGCTCGTGCGACATGTTCGCCAGGAACTCCGACTTGTAACGCATCGAGACCGCGAGCTGCTCGGCGCGCTCCTCCAGGACCTGCCGCGCCTCCTCGATCTCGGTGTTCTTCACCTCGATGTCGCGGTTCTGCGCCCGCAGCTGCTCGGCCTTCTCCTCCAGCTCCGAGTTGGACAGCTCCAGCGCCTTCTGCCGGCTCTCCAGCTCGCCCGAGCGCTCCTTGAGCTGCTCGGTCAGCTCCTGCGACTGCTTGAGCAGCACCTCGGTCTTGGTGTTGACCGAGATGGTGTTGACGCTGGTAGCGATCATTTCGGCGATCTGGCTGAGGAAGTCCTTCTGGATCTGCGTGAACGGCTGGAAGGACGCCAGCTCGATCACGCCGAGCACCTTGTCCTCGAAGAGCACCGGCAGCACGATCACATTCGCCGGCGGCGCCTCGCCCAGCCCGGAGGCGATCTTGAGGTACCCGGAGGGGACGTTCTCCACCAGGATGGTGCGCCCCTCCTCCGCGGCCGTGCCGATCAGCGTCTCGCCGGGCTTGAAGGTCGTCGGCATCCCGCCCATGGCATAGCCGTACGAGCCCATCAGCCGCAGCTCGTACGCGCCCGCCTCGCCGCCGTCCGCGCCGATCTCCCGGCTGTCGGGCTGCGCCGCGAGGAAGAACGCGCCGTGCTGCGCGGAGACCGCCGGCGAGAGCTCGCTCATGATGAGGGTGGCGACGTCCTTGAGATCGCGGCGCCCCTGCATCAGGCCGGAGATCCGGGCCAGATTGCCCTTGAGCCAGTCCTGTTCCTCGTTGGCGAGGGTGGTCTCGCGGAGCGTGGAGATCATGGTGTTGACGTTGTCCTGGAGCTCCAGGATCTCGCCGGCCGCGTCCACATCGATGCGGACGTTGTGATCGCCGAGGGTCACCGCCGCGGCGACGGCGGCGATCGCCCGCACCTGCCGGGTCAGGTTCCCGGCCATCTCGTTGACGGACTCCGTCAGGTCCTTCCAGGTACCGGCCACGCCCCGCACCTGCGCCTGACCGCCCAGCTGGCCCTCCGTACCCACCTCGCGGGCCACCCTGGTGACCTGCTCCGCGAACGAGGACAGCTGGTCGACCATGGTGTTGATGGTGGTCTTCAGCGCGAGGATCTCGCCCCGGGCGTCCACGTCGATCTTCTTGGTCAGATCGCCCTTGGCCACCGCGGTGGTGACCATCGCGATGTTGCGGACCTGGCCGGTCAGGTTGTTGGCCATGGAGTTCACGGACTCCGTGAGGTCCTTCCACGTACCGGCGACACCGGGGACGCGGGCCTGGCCGCCCAGGATGCCGTCGGTGCCCACCTCGCGGGCCACCCGCGTGACCTCGTCGGCGAACGACGACAGCGTCGTGACCATCGTGTTGACCGTGTCGGCCAGCTGCGCGACCTCGCCGCGCGCCTCGACCGTCACCTTCTTCGTCAGATCGCCGTTGGCGACCGCCGCCGAGACCTGGGAGATGTTGCGCACCTGGATGGTCAGGTTGTTGGCCATCAGGTTCACGTTGTCGCTGAGATCCAGCCAGATTCCGGTCGCGCCCGGCACCCGTGCCTGACCGCCCAACTGGCCCTCGGTGCCCACCTCACGGGCCACCCGGGTCACCTGCTCGGCGAACGACGAGAGCTGGTCCACCATCGTGTTGACGGTCGTGACCAGCTCGAGGATCTCGCCCTTGGCGTCGACGGTGATCTTCTTCGACAGATCACCGCGGGCCACCGCCGTCGTCACCTCGGCGATGTTGCGCACCTGCGAGGTCAGGTTGTTCGCCATGAAGTTGACGGACTGGGTGAGGTCCTTCCACGTACCGCTGACGCCCTGCACCTCGGCCTGGCCGCCCAGGATGCCCTCGGTGCCCACCTCACGGGCGACCCGGGTGACCTGCTCCGCGAAGGAGGACAGCTGGTCCACCATCGTGTTCAGGGTGTTCTTCAGCTCCAGGATCTCGCCCCGGGCGTCCACGTCGATCTTCTGCGACAGGTCACCGCGCGCGACCGCCGTGGCGACCTGCGCGATGTTTCGGACCTGAGCCGTCAGGTTGCCGGCCATGCCGTTCACGGAGTCGGTCAGATCCCGCCAGACACCGGCGACGCCCGGCACCTGCGCCTGACCGCCCAGCCGGCCGTCCGTGCCGACCTCCCGGGCGACCCGGGTGACCTGCTCGGCGAAGGCGGAGAGCTGGTCGACCATCGTGTTGATGGTGTTCTTCAGCTCCAGGATCTCGCCGCGCGCATCGACGTCGATCTTCTGCGACAGGTCACCGCGCGCGACCGCCGTCGTCACCTGCGCGATCTGTCGCACCTGGGAGGTGAGGTTCCCCGCCATGAAGTTGACGGAGTCGGTCAGCTCCTTCCAGGTGCCGCTGACGCCGTCCACCCGGGCCTGACCGCCCAGCCGGCCCTCCGTACCCACGTCCCTGGCCATCCGCGTGACCTGGTCGGCGAACGAGGACAGCTGATCCACCATGGTGTTCACGGTGTTCTTCAGCTGGAGCATCTCACCGGAGACATCGACGGTGACCTTCTGCGACAGATCACCGTTCGCGACCGCCGTCGTCACCTGCGCGATGTTGCGCACCTGCCCGGTCAGGTTGCGGAAGGCGGTGTTCACGGAGTCCGTGAGGTCCTTCCACGTCCCGGCCGCGCCCGGCACCGCCGCCTGACCGCCCAGCTCACCCTCGACGCCGATCTCCCGCGCCACTCGCGTCACTTCGGCACCGAACGCCGAGAGCTGATCCACCATCGTGTTGACGGTGTTCTTCAACTCCAGCATTTCACCGGCCACATCGACGGTGACCTTCTGCGACAGATCACCATTGGCGACCGCCGTCGTCACCTGCGCGATGTCCCGCACCTGCCCGGTCAGATTGCGGAAGGCGTTGTTCACCGAGTCGGTGAGGTCCTTCCACGTCCCCGCCGCGCCCGGCACCTGCGCCTGACCGCCGAGCTGTCCCTCGGCCCCGACCTCGTTCGCCACCCGCGTCACTTCGTCCGCGAAGGTCCGCAGCGTCTCGGTCATGGTGTTGATGGTGTCGGCGAGCTGCGCGACCTCGCCGCGCGCGCTGACCGTGACCTTCTGGGACAGGTCGCCGTTCGCGACGGCGGTGGTGACCTGCGCAATCCCGCGCACCTGAGCGGTCAGGTTCCCGGCCATGAGATTGACCGAATCCGTCAGGTCCTTCCACACGCCGGCCACACCGGGGACCTGCGCCTGACCGCCGAGCTCGCCCTCCGTACCGACCTCACGGGCGACCCGGGTCACCTCGGAGGCGAACGAGGAGAGCTGGTCCACCATCGTGTTGACGGTGTTCTTCAGCTCCAGCATCTCGCCGGCGACATGCACGGTCACCTTGCGCGAGAGATCGCCCTTGGCGACCGCGGTGGTGACGAGAGCGATGTCCCGCACCTGCGCGGTGAGCCGCGAGGCCATGGTGTTGACCGATTCCGTGAGGTCCTTCCACGAACCGGACATCCCCCGCACCCGGGCCTGACCGCCGAGCTTGCCCTCCGTACCGACCTCGCTGGCCACCCTCGTGACCTCGTCGGTGAAGGCGGAGAGCTGGTCCACCAGCCCGTTGACCGTACGGCCGACCTTCAGGAATTCACCCCGCAGGGGATGCTCCGATGAGCTGTCCGAGCTGCGCGACCGCAGATCCATCCGCTGTTCCAGGTCGCCCTCGGACACCGCCGACAGCACCCGTCCCACCTCGGAGACCGGCCGTACGAGATCGTCCACCAGGGCGTTCGAGGCATCGATGGCCGCCGCCCAGGAACCCTCGGCGGCGCCGACCTCCAGCCGTTCCGTGAGTTTTCCCTCACGTCCGACGACCCGGCGCACCCGCGCCAGCTCGCCCGTCAGATGCAGATTTCGGTCCGCGACCTCATTGAAGACCGCCGCGATCTCCGACATCACGCCTTCGCCGGAAACCGTGAGCCGCTTGCGGAAGTTCCCGTCCCGCATGGCGACAAGAGCGACCAACAGCCGATTCAGGGCAGCCGTGTCCACCTCGGTCGTCCCGTTGTTCCGGGATCGTCCGCCTTTTGCGCGCGTGCTTACGCCCCGCGCCGCTGCGCCAGACTCCACCGTGTCCCTCCCGCAGGATCGACCGTTCTACCCGGGCTTTCTCTTGATACTTGCCCAGTGTTTCACCCCGCCGCCCGGACGCGACAAGGAGTCGAAACGTAACCACACTGATGGAGATTCGTTGAAGCTGACGGGCAGGGCTTGCCCTCAGCTACTTCCGGGCCGGTTCCCGACCCGGCTGATGCTGATCGCGTAGGACCCGCCCGATCTCCGGGCGACCGAGCGGCGCGAGCCAGGAATCCCCTCCTTCCGGAGGGGAGGAGTCACATACTTCGGCAGCATCCACACACCATGTGTAGCGCATCACCGGCAATGACCCGGCGGCCGTGCACACTCCTCACGGGGGCTGAGCATGGCCGCCGGAGTGCGTCTGCACCCAGAAAGCACGCCGTCGTTCCCACCGTCCGACCAGACCGTCTAGCCTGGCTTGCGCATCGACACCACGAGAAACGGGCACAGGACTCGGGGGAGCGACGGAAAACCAATGGGGAGTGCTGTGATCACCGCGCGGGCCGCCGCCACATTCGAGCCGGTCGGGCGTTCGGTCGCCACTGCCCGTGCGTTCGTCAGGGACACCCTCCAGGGCTGGGGCTTCGGCGACATCGTCGACGACGCCGTCGTCCTGACCAGCGAACTGGTAACCAACGCCGTGGTGCACGCCGGCACCGCCGCCGATGTGCTGTGCCTGCGCACGGACGGCGGCGTACGCATCTCCGTCGCCGACCGCTACCCCGAACGCGAGATTCCGCTCCAGAACGCCGGCCAGACCATGGTCCATCCCGACCGCGAGGGCGGCCGCGGTCTGCTGCTGTGCGGCGCGCTGGCCGCCCGCTGGGGCGTGGAGTACACCGCCGCCCAGAAGCACGTCTGGTTCCAGCTCGAGCTTCCTGAGCGCCCGGCCGGCACCCGCTCCGCCGGGCCCGCCCTCCCGGTGGACGCCCTCCCGGCCACGGACACCCGCGTCCGCGTCGCCGTCGTGCAGATCGACCGCGCCGGCTGCATCAGCTTCTGGAACGACGACGCCCAGGACCTCTTCGCCTACGACCCGGAAAAGGTCATCGGCAAACCGATCACCGAGCTCGCCGCCTGGCCGCACACCCCCGGCACGGGTACGGGCCTCGCCGAGGCGCTCGAGCTCTCGCGCTGGGAGGGCTCGTACGGCATCCGGGGCGCCGACGGCCGCGTCATCCCCGTCTACGCCTCCCACCTGCGGGTCCGCGACGCCGACGGCGAGGCCTCCACGGTCTGCCTCCTGGTGCGCGAACACGAGCGCGCCATCCTGCAGAGCCCCCAGCGCACCCCCGCCCCGGACGCCGCCTCCCAGGCCGTCCAGTCCGAAGGACGTCCCTCGGATCCGTTCGAGGTCTTCATCGGCTCCCCCGCCCCCGACGACCTCGACGGGCTGCTCCAGCGCACGGTCGAGCGCGCCCGCGACATGCTCGACGGCGACGCCGCCTACCTCCTGCTGGCCACCGACGACGAGACCGAGCTGGAGGTCCGCGCCTCCACGGGCCTGCCCTCCGCCCGCCAGCGGTTCGCCCGCGTCCCCGTGGAGGCCGGATCCGGACGCTACGGCTCCGCCCGAATGCCCGCCGTCCACGAAGATCTCACCGCGGTGCCCGGCGCCGTCCCGCTCCTGTCCGGTACGGGCATGCGCTCCGTCGTCACCGTCCCCCTGAAGGTCGAGGGCCGCCTGACCGGCTCCCTCGGCGTCGCCGCGGAAGGCCCCGGCCGCTACACCAACGAAGAAGCCCTCCGCCTCCAGTTCGCCGCCGACCGCATCGCCCTCGCCGTCGAACGGGCCCGCCTGACCGAGCTGGAAAAGCTGCGCCGCGGCTCCCTCTCCTTCCTCGTCGAGGCATCCGACCTCCTGGCCGGCACCCTCGACCGCGACCAGACGCTGGCCCTGATGGCACAGATGACGGTCCCCACCCTCGCCACCTGGTGCGCCGTCTACACCGTCGCCGACCAGACCTCCGAGCCCGAGCTCTCCTACGTCCTGCATGAGGACGAGGACCGCATCGACGGCCTCAAGACCCTCCTCCTCAAGGTCGACCCGCCCGAGCCGGTCCCCACCCCCGGCGCGCGTGTCTGGACCGCCCCCAGCGACGCCGCCCACGACGCGGCTCTGCGCACCTCCATGCGCAGCCTGGGCCTGGGCAACTCCGCCCGCCCGTCCACGGGACCGGGCGCCACTCTGGCCACCGCCTCCGCCGTCGGCGGCGAGACGGTCGTCCTCCCCCTCGTCGCCCGCAACCGCGTCATCGGCATGCTCACCCTCGGCAAGCCCACCGAGGAACACTTCCGTCAGGAGATCCTCGAACTCGCCGAGGACCTCTCCCGCCGGGCCGCCCTCGCCCTGGACAACGCCCGCCTCTACTCCGAACGCACAGCCATCAGCCAGTCCCTCCAGCGCAGCCTGCTCCCCCCGGAGCTGCCCGACATCCAGGGCGTCGAGGTCGAGGTCATCTACCGCGCGGCCGGCGAGGGCAACGAAGTCGGCGGCGACTTCTACGACCTCTTCCCGATCCGCGACGGCGCCTACGGCTTCGCGATCGGCGACGTCTGCGGTACGGGCCCCGAGGCGGCGGCCGTCACGGGCCTGGCCCGGCACGCCCTCCGCCTCCTGGCCCGCGAGGGCTTCGGCGGCCCCGCCGTCCTCGAGCGTCTGAACGCCGCCATCCTCGACGAGGGCGCCCGCAGCCGCTTCCTGACTCTCCTTTACGGCGAGCTGTGGCCCCAGCCCGACGGCAGCGCCCTGCTCAAGGTCGTCTGCGCCGGCCACCCGCTACCGCTCCGCCTGCGCCAGGACGGCACGGTCGAGCCGGCCGCCGAACCCCAGCCGCTCCTCGGTGTCATGGACGACCTCGAGCTCTACGAGCAGACCGTCACCCTCGACCCCGGTGACGTCCTCCTGTGCGTCACGGACGGCGTCACCGAACGCCGCGAGGGCACCCGCATGCTCGGCGACGACGGCCTCACCGACGTCCTGACGACCTGTACGGGCCTGACCGCCGGCGCCGTAGCCGCCCGCGTCCTGCGCGCCGTGGAACGCTTCGCCGCCGAACCGGCCTCCGACGACATGGCCATCCTCGCCATGCGCGTCCCCGAAATCCCCGCCGACTGACACCCCGTACGACGAAGGCCCCCGCCGGATGGCGGGGGCCTTTCGTTTTCCAGAGCCCCAATACGGAATCGAACCGTAGACCTTCTCCTTACCATGGAGACGCTCTGCCGACTGAGCTATTGGGGCGCAGCGACGAAAGAAATACTACCTGATCTCCGCGACGCTCCGAGCCACCCACCCACTCGCCCGCCTAAAAGGCCGGCTGCAGCAATCCTCCCAGCGCATTGCAAGCGCTCACCATCTTCTGCAACTCCCGCCGCGACACATCCATCTGCAGCGGCAGCGCCAGCGTCTCGTCAACGGCCCGCTCGGTATGCGGCAGAAACACATCCCGCCGCAGCCCCGGCATCCGATACGCCGGCGCCTGTACGGGAACCTTGCACGCCACTCCCTTGGCCCGCAGAGCCCGCGCAAAGGCATCCCGGTCCGGCCGCCCGTTCCCCGGCACCCGCACCACATACTGCTCGTACGTGTGCCCCGCCGCCGGCGCCGGCGTCCCCACGCCGCTGAGCCTGCCGTCCAGATACGTCGCCAGCGCCCGTCGCCGCTCCGCACCGTCCGGCTGAGCCCCTGGCTCGTCCTCGACCAGCACCAACAGCCCGTGCCGCTGTCCCACTTCGCGAATCCAGCCGGCATCGGCCCGGCGTCCGAACCGATGTATCGCCACGACCGCCGCCGTCCTGCTGCTCACCACGTCCGCCACCGCGGCCGGGTCGAGGCAGTAACTGTCGGCATCCACATCGGCGAACACCGGCACGGCGCCCAACTGCACCACAGCCCGCGCCACTTCGGCGTTGCCGTAGGCCGGCACCACGACCTCGTCACCAGCGCGCACACCGGCGGACTCGAGCATTCCTACTGTCCCCATGACGCGGATCCTGGCGACGCGAGGTGAACGTCAAGTTACGCCTCTCACCTGAAAATCAGAACAAAAAAGCTCCGGCTCCTGAACCAGAAGGTCCAGGAGCCGGAGCTGAAAGTTTGTTCGGCGGCGTCCTACTCTCCCACAGGGTCCCCCCTGCAGTACCATCGGCGCTGAAAGGCTTAGCTTCCGGGTTCGAAATGTAACCGGGCG
>NZ_JBITYA010000024.1:0-34226 GCF_044544985.1 Streptomyces sp. NPDC053427
CCCACCCACGGGAGGGGACGGACCGTAGCGGCGGAGCCGTGTAGGGCCGGCACCGCTCCCTACAAACCCACGCCCGCCGCCAGGCGCTACGGCGAACAACCACCACGGCGGGAAGGCCAAAAACGTGGGGCCCAGCCAAAGCGCCGCGGACTGGTTATTAATAATGGCCAGCATTAGAATGCTGGACCATGGCCAGGACCTCAGGACCCGAGACCCGGGAGAAGCTGATCCGCGCCGCGGAGGAGATCTTCGCGGCGCAGGGCGTGGACGGCGCCCAGATGCGTGACATCGTCCGGCTGGCCGGTCAGGGCAATCCCTCGGCCGTGCAGTACCACTTCGGTTCGCGCGGCGGGCTGCTGGACGCCGTGATGGCGGGTCGGCTGGCCCGTACGGAAGCGGCCCTGGCGCCGCTGCTGACGACGGTGGAGGCCGCCGGGCCCACGCTCGCCGGGCTGGTCCGCGCGCTGCTCACCGCGGAGGCGACCGAACTGCGCGACGACCGCGGGCGGCGCTGTCTGCGGATCTCCGCCCAGCTCAGCCACGAGAGCGGGGTACGCACCCGGATCCCGCACCCGACGCTGGACGGCACCGCGTACTGGCGGCTGATCGGCGGCATGGAGGACGTCCTCGCGGCGGCCGGGCTGCCCGAGGCGCTGCGCCTGGAGCGGCTGGATCTCGCGCTGACCCTCATCGGCGCGGCGCTGGCCGACCGCGCGCGGCACTACCTGGAGGGCGTCGCCCCCCTCACCGGCGAGGAGCTGTTCCTCGCCGATCTCACCGGGACCACCGTGGCGTTCCTGCTCGCCGCCGCCCCGGGCACCACCACCCCCGATCCCTAGGAGTTCCCTCATGACCGAAGCCACCTCCGCCCCGGCGGCAAGCCTGGCCGGCAAGACCGTCGTCATCACCGGCGGCGCCCGCGGGCTGGGCGCGGCCGCCGCCGAACAGGCCGTCGCGGCCGGCGCAAACGTCGTCCTCACCGACGTCCTCCAGGACGAGGGCGCGGCGACGGCGGCCCGGCTCGGCGAGCGGGCCCGCTTCCTGACCCACGACGTGACCTCCGAGGAGGACTGGCAGCGGGTCGCCGACCACGCCGTGGCCGAGTTCGGCGGTGTCGACGGCCTGGTCAACAACGCCGGAATAGCCACCGGTCAGCCGCTGGAGACGGTGTCCGTCGACTTCTTCCGCAAGGTCATCGACGTGAACCTGACCGGCGTCTTCATCGGCATGAAGACCGTCATCCCCGCCATGAGGGAGCGCGGCGCGGGCTCGATCGTGAACATCTCCTCGGCCGCCGGGCTGATGGGCCTGGCGATGACCGGCGGCTACGGCGCCTCCAAGTGGGGCGTACGCGGCCTGACCAAGGTCGGCGCGGTGGAGCTGGGCACCGACCGCATCCGGGTGAACTCCGTGCACCCCGGCATGACGTACACCCCGATGACCGCCCAGGTCGGCATCCAGAAGGGCGAGGGCAACTACCCCAACACCCCGATGGGCCGGGTCGGCGAGCCGCACGAGATCGCCGGCGCCGTGGTCTTCCTGCTCTCCGATGCCGCGTCGTACGTCACCGGCGCCGAGCTGGCGGTGGACGGCGGCTGGACCACCGGGCCGACGGTGAAGTACGTCATGGGGCAGTGAGCGGCGGGGCCGGGCTCCCGGCGCGACCGGCCCCCGCCCCTGGTGATTGCATGGCCCCATGACCGATCACGATCAGCACACGGACCGGGATCAGCCGCCGCTCGACGCGGACGAGATCCTCGATGTCGTGGACGAGAACGACGAGGTCGTGGGGCAGGCCCCGCGCGGTGAGACCTACGCCCGCCGGATGCGCACCCGCTGCGCCTTCATCCTGGTCCGGGACGCCGAGGACCGGATCTTCGTGCACCGCCGCACCCCGCACAAGCTCGTCTTCCCCTCGCACTACGACATGTTCGTGGGCGGAGTGGTCGGCGCCGGGGAGACCTACGACCAGGCGGCGCTGCGCGAGGCGGAGGAGGAGCTGGGCGTGCGGGGGCTGGCGCAGCCGGAGCCGTTGCTGAAGTTCCTGTACGAGACGGCGGAGCACACCTGGTGGTCGGCGGTCTACCAGGTGCGCTGGACGGGGCCCGTCGCGCCGCAGGAGTCGGAGATCGACTGGCACACCTTCATGACGGAGGAGGAGCTGACCCGGCGGCTGGCGGAGTGGCCGTGGACGCCGGACGGGCTCGCCGCGTACCGGGAGCTGCTGGCCCGGCGGGAGCCGGAGTCCCCCGGCGGCGGCCGGACCGGCCGTTAGGGTTGCGCTCATGATCCTCGGCGACGGACTCCGGTCGATCGGCACGGCCGTAGGGCTGTGGCTGTCGCCCGCGCGGGTCCGGGAGGAGGGCACCACTCCCGACTACCGGTTCTCGCTGGCCAATGAGCGCACCTTCCTGGCGTGGCTGCGGACCGGGCTGGCGCTGGTCGGCGGCGGTTTCGCGGTGGACCAGTTCCTGCCGCGTCTGCACCCGGGGCTGCGGCTGGCCTGCACCGTCGTGCTGCTGGTGGCGGGCGCGCTGTGCGCCCTGCGCGCGGTCAACCACTGGGTCCGCTGCGAGCGCGCGATGCGCCGCGGCGAGGATCTGCCGCTCTCCCGCTTCCCGACCGTACTGGCCCTGGGCGTCGGGGTGCTGGCGGTCGCCATGGTCGTCCTCGTCGTCCTGGGCTGGACGGTCTAGCGGTGGGGGACGCGCGGGCCCGGCCCCCGGAATCCGGCCGGGACCCCGGTCTCCAGCCGGAACGCACCCGGCTGGCCTGGCGGCGGACGACGCTGTCCTGCACGGTCGTCGCGCTGCTGGCCGGCCGCCAACTGGCGCGGATCCGGGCCCCGGGAGCGGCGCAGGCCGTCCTGGCGGTGTCGGTCGCGCTGGTGTGGCTGGCCTTCGTGGCGGCGGCCCACCACCGGGTCGGGGATCTGGCCACCGGCCGCCCGTCCGACCTGCGGCCACGGCTCGCGCTGCTGCTGGCCGGCTGCACGGTGGTGCTGGCGGCGATCGGCGCGGCGGCCGTCCTGCCGTAGGCGGGAGGGGGCGCGGCCCGCGCGTGGGGTGCGTACAGCTCCGCTGCCGAGGAGCAGAATTGACTGCCCGCCACCCGACTCGTTCGCCATGCGAGCGTCCATCACCCCTGGGGGAAGCACATGGAGCCCTATCTCACCGAACTGGCCGCCGGCGTCAACGCCTTCATCCAGCCGGACGGCGGCTGGTGCCTGAACAACGCCGGCTTCATCACCGACGGGGACGCCACCCTCGTCGTGGACACCGCCGCCACCGAGCGCCGCGCGCGCCTGCTGCGCCGGCGGATCGCCGGGAGCGGCGCCCCCACGCCGCGGATGCTGGTCAACACCCATCACCACGGCGACCACACCTACGGCAACAGCGTCTTCACTCCCGAGGCGACCGTCATCGGGCACGCCGCCTGCCGCCGCGAGCTGCTGGCCGCCGGCCGCCAGCTGCACGCGGTCTGGCCCGGGGTGGAGTACGGCGACATCCGCCTGACCGCGCCCTCGCTCACCTTCACCGACGAGCTGACCCTGCACATCGGCGGCATCGAGGTGCGGCTGCTGCACCCGGGCGTCGCGCACACCCCCGGCGACACCATCGTCTGGCTGCCCGCGCAGCGCATCGTCTTCACCGGGGACCTGGTCTTCCACGGCGGGACGCCCTTCATCTTCATGGGCTCGCTGGCCGGCTCGCTGCGTGCGCTGGACGTGCTGCGTGCGCTGGACGCGGTGACCGTCGTGCCGGGGCACGGCCCGGTGACCGGACCCGAGGTGTACGACGCCATGGAGAGCTATCTGCGGTATGTCGAGCGGCTGGCACGGGACGGCCGGGCGGCCGGGCGTACGCCGCTGGAGGTGGCCAAGGCGGCGGATCTCGGGCCGTTCGCGGCGCTGGCCGAGAGCGAGCGGCTGGTGGCGAACCTGCATCGCGCGTACGCGGAACTGGCGGGCGGCGAGCCGGGGGCGCCGCTGGATCCGATGGCGGGGTTCGGCGACATGACGGTGATGAACGGCGGGATCCCGATGGCCTGCCACGCGTGAGGGCCGGGCGAATCCGGCGGAACCGCGCCGCGTGACGGACGCCCCACCCACCGGCACTGGACTCCATACCGACTAGTCGGCATGATCGGGGCAGCGATGGACCGTATCGACCGTCATGCCGTACGGAGGACAACGATGACCAAGGGCACCCCTCCCCCGCAGGCCGCGGTCCGGGAGGAACCCCCCGGCCTCGACCTCGCCCGACTGCGCGAGCATCTGGACCGGGAGCGGCCGGGCCTGACCGGCGGGCCGCTGCGCGCGCAGCTGATCGAGGGTGGGCGGTCCAATCTCACCTACCGCGTCACCGACGGCGCCGGCTCCTGGGTCGTGCGCCGGCCGCCGCTCGGCCATGTGCTGGCCACCGCGCACGACATGCGGCGCGAGCACCGGGTCCTCAGCGCGCTGCACGAGACGCCGGTGCCGGTGCCCGAGACGCTGCTGCTGTGCGAGGACGAGGCGGTGATCGGCGCGCCGTTCTATGTGATGGAGCTGGTCGAGGGCACGCCGTACCGCACGGCGGACCAGCTGGCCCCGCTCGGCGCGGAGCGCACCCGAGCCGTGGTGCTGTCCCTGGTCGACACGCTCGTCGATCTGCACGCCGTGGACCCGGAGGCGGTCGGGCTCGGCGACTTCGGCCGCCCGGAGGGTTTCCTGGAGCGTCAACTGCGGCGCTGGGGCAAGCAGTTGAGCGCGTCGAAGAATCGCGAGCTGCCGGGGATCGACGCGTTGCACGAGGCGCTGGGCCGGGCCCTGCCCGCCTCCCCCGCGCCGGCCGTCGTGCACGGCGACTACCGTCTCGACAATGTGCTGGTCGGAGCCGATGGCGCCATCAACGCCGTACTGGACTGGGAGATGTCCACGCTCGGCGATCCGCTGACCGACCTGGGGCTGCTGGTGATGTACAGCCAGGACCTGGGCCTGCCCGAGTCGCCGGTCAGCACCACCAGCGGCGCGGCGGGCCACCCCTCCCCCGCCGAACTGATCGAGCGCTACGCCGCCCGCTCCGGCCGGGACACCTCCGCCCTCGCCTGGTACACCGCCTTCGCCTGGTTCAAGCTCGCCGTGATCCTCGAAGGCATCCACTACCGCTTCACGCTCGGCCAGACCGTCGGTGCGGGCTTCGACCGGATCGGCGAGCTCGTGCCCGTATTCATCGACCACGGACTCACCACCCTGAAGGAAGGCTGAGGCACCCATGGACTTCGCATTCGACGCCCGTACGGAAGAGCTGCGTGAGCGGCTGCTGGCGTTCATGGACGAGCATGTCCACCCGGCCGAGCAGACCGCGCACGAGCAGCGGGCCGCGCTCGACTCTCCGTGGGACACCCCGGCGATAGTGGAGGAGCTGAAGGCCGAGGCCCGCAGGCAGGGGCTGTGGAACCTCTTCCTGCCGGACGCGGAGCACGGCGCCGGGCTGACGAACCTCCAGTACGCGCCGCTGGCCGAAATCACCGGCCGCAGCCCGCAGTTGGCGCCGACCGCGCTGAACTGTGCGGCGCCGGACACCGGCAACATGGAGGTGCTGGCGCAGTTCGGCAGCGAGGCGCAGAAGAAGCAGTGGCTCCAGCCGCTGCTGGCCGGCGAGATCCGGTCGGCGTTCGCGATGACGGAGCCGGAGGTGGCCTCGTCGGACGCGACGAACATCGAGACCCGTATCGAGCGTGACGCCGGGGACACCTCCCGCTCGAGCGGAGCCGAAGGTGGGGGAGAGTACGTCATCAACGGGCGCAAGTGGTACATCTCCGGGGCGATGAATCCGCTGTGCGAGGTCTTCATCGTGATGGGGAAGACCGATCCGGACGGCGCCGACATCCGCCGTCAGCAGTCGATGGTGCTGGTGCCGCGCGATACGCCCGGCGTCGAGGTCAGGCGGGCCATGCAGGTCTACGGCTACGAGGACCACTGGCACGGCGGGCACGCCGAGGTGGTCTTCGACAACGTACGGGTCCCGGCGGCGAACCTCATCGGCGAGGAGGGCGGCGGCTTCGCCATCGCGCAGGCGCGGCTCGGGCCCGGCCGGATCCACCACTGCATGCGGCTGATCGGGATGGCCGAGCGGGCCATCGAGCTGATGTGCCGGCGCGCGGTGTCGCGTACCGCCTTCGGCAAGCCGCTGGCCCAGCAGGGCGTGGTCCAGGAGTGGATCGCGGATGCCCGGGTGGCGGTGGAGCAGCTGCGGCTGCTGGTGCTCAAGACCGCATGGCTGATGGACACCGTCGGCAACAAGGGTGCACACACCGAGATCCAGGCCATCAAGATCGCCACCCCGCGCACGGTCGTGAACATCCTCGACCAGGCGGTGCAGCTGCACGGCGCGGGCGGCGTCAGCCAGGACTTCCCGCTGGCCGAACTGTGGGCCGGGGCACGGACGCTGCGCCTGGCCGACGGGCCGGACGAGGTGCATCAGCGGTCGCTGGCGCGCCGGGAGCTGAAGCGGTACCTGTAGGGGGCGTCGAACGGATCCCGTAGGGGGTGGGCGGGCCCCCTGCGGGCCACAACGCCGTGGGGGGTGGGGGGATTCCCGCGCCGGGGTTACGGCCGCAGCGCGCGCAGCAGGAGGTCGGCCAGGTGGTCGGCCACCTGCTGCGGGGTGAGCGGGCCGTCCTCGCGGTACCAGGTGCCGAGGTGGTGCACGGACCCGAAGTGGTAGTCGACGACGAGGTCCGCGGGAATGTCGGCGGCGAACACCCCGGTGCGCTGCCCCTCCTCGACCAGGGCCCGGAAGCGCTCGTGGTAGCGCCGCCGTTCGGCCCGTACCTGCTTGTCCTTCTCGGGGCCGAGGTGGTGCATCGAGCGGAAGAAGATCTTGGTGTCGTCGAGGTTCTCGATGGTGGTGACGACGACATCGGCGGCGGCGTCCCGCAGCCGCCGCTCGACCGGTGCGTCGGCGTCCGCGAAGTGGTCGAGCCGCTCCTGCTGGAGCCGCAGCACCCGGCCGTAGACCTCGTGCAGCAGGTCGTCCTTGGAGCCGAAGTAGTGGTAGAGGGCGCCCTTGGTGACGCCCGCGGCGTCGACGATCTCCTGGACGGAGGTGCGGTCGTAGCCGCGTTCCGCGAAGAGTCTGGTGGCGGTGGCCAGCAGCCGTTGCGCCACCGGCTTCGTGCCGCCGGTGCCGTTGCCGGTGCCGACAGCGGTGTCGTTGCCGCTGCCGTCCTTCGTGCCGGCCATCGCCCTCACCTGTCCTTTGTGCGTATGCGCCTGTGGTGCTCCGCGGGTGCCGCGGGGTTACGCGTGGTGGCGCAGCTCCCGTCGGAGGATCTTGCCACTCGCGGTCTTCGGAAGCTCCGGCAGGATCTCCACCACGCGGGGATATTTGTACGCCGCCAGCCGATCCTTGCAGTAGGCGGCCAGTTCGGCGGGTTCGGGGGCGGTTCCCGGGCGCAGGCTGACATAGGCCTTCACCGACTCGCCGCGGTAGGCGTCCGGGACGCCGACGACGGCCGCCTCGCGCACCGCCGGGTGGGTGTAGAGGACGTCCTCGACCTCGCGCGGCCACACCTTGAAGCCGGATGCGTTGATCATGTCCTTCTTGCGGTCGACGACGTAGAGCCAGCCGTCGGTGTCCATGAAGCCGATGTCGCCGGTGCGCAGTTCGCCGTCCGGGAGGGCCTCGGCGGTGGCGTCCGGGCGCCGCCAGTAGCCGGGGACGACCTGGGGGCCGGCGACCGCGATCTCACCCTGCTCGCCGAACGCCACGTCGGCGCCGTTCTCGTCGATGATCCTGACGACGGTGTCGGGGCCGGGGACGCCGACGGCGAGCGTCCCGGAGACCTTGTCGACCGGCGCCTGCCGCCCCGGCGGGACGCTGGCGCAGGGCGCGGTGCACTCGGTGAGGCCGTAGCCGTTGTGGAGGTACGGGCCGAAGCCGTCCCGGAACTTCTCCACCAGAGCGGGCGGCAGCGGCGCGCCGCCCGAGGACATCGCCTGGAAGGACGCGAAGTGGTCGCGGCCGGCCTGCGGGTGGGCCATCAGCGCCATGTACGCGGTGGAGGGGCCGACGGTGTAGGCGGGGCGGTGTTCGAGGAAGGCGTCCAGGACGACGCCCGCCTCGAAGCGGTAGGCGAGCGCGAGGGTGCCGGTGTTGGCGAGGCAGGCGGCCAGTTCGCAGACCATGCCGGTGATGTGGAAGAGCGGGGCGAGCGCGAAGTAGGTGGCGCCCTCGGGCAGGCCCAGGCCGGTGCGCTGGCGTTCGGCGTTGTAGCTGATGTTGCCGTGGGTGTTGGTGGCGCCCTTGGGGGTGCCGCTGGTGCCCGAGGTGTAGCTGATCAGCGCGATGTCGTCGGCGGTGAGGTCCGGGTCGGCGGGCACCGCCCGGATCTGCCCGGTGGTGCGGGCGACGGTCAGCAGATCGTCGGCGCCCTCCCGGGGTCCGAGGGGTTCGCCGCGCAGCACCCGGGTGTCGTTGCGGGTCTGCAGATCGCTCTCCCGTGCGGTGAGCGCGATCCGTACGGACGGCGTCCCGGCGGCGGTGGCGCGGAGGAAGCCGTCCCAGGTGCGGTCGGCGCAGATGACGGCGGTGATCTCGGCGTCGTCGAGGATGTGCCGCATCTCGCCCGCTTTGTACATGGGGTTGACGGGCACCACCACGCCGCCCGCCTTCCAGACGCCGAGCAGCGCGAGCACGAAGTGCGGGGTGTTCTGGAGCATCACCGCGGCCCGGTCGCCGCGCCGGAAGCCGCGGCCGGCGAGGTGGGCGGCGATGCCGTCGGAGAGCGCGTCGGTCTCGGCGTAGGACAGCTTCCCGTCGAAGTACGCGAGAGCCGTGCGGTCCGGGGCGCGGTGCACCGCCGCCCGGAAGGCGTGCAGCGTCGAGGGCGGCGGCTGGACGGGGGCGCGCTGGGCGTCGGTGAGCTGCGCCAGCCACGGCTTGTCCTGGTAGGAGGTCATCGGGCACCCCCCTCGCGCTCCTCCAGCTTCCGCTGCAGATGGTTCATGCCGGTCAGCCAGCGGTCGGGGTCGGTGGCCCGCGCGAGGTAGTAGTCGCCCGCCTCGGGGTGCGGCAGGACCAGGAAGCGGTTCTCGGCCATCGCCGCGAAGAGCGCGTCGGCGACGGCTTCGGGTTCGACGGCGGTGGGCGTCAGGACGAGCTCCCCGGCGGCGCCGGTGTCGGCCAGCATGTCGGTCCGTACGCCCTGCGGGCAGATCGCGTGCACGTCGATGCCGCGGTGGCGGTAGGTCAGCGACAGCCACTCCGCGAAGGCGTATGCGCCGTGCTTGGTGACGCTGTACGGCGCCGCGCCGACCATGGTGAGCAGGCCCGCGGCGGACACCGTGGAGACGAACCGGCCGCTGCCGCGCTCCAGCCACGCGGGCAGCAGCTCGCGCGCGGCCCGGACGTGGGCCATCACGTTGACGTCCCAGGCCAGCTCCCAGGCGTCCTCGGGCGCCTCGGGTCCGCCGCCGGTGCCGACGCCGGCGTTGGCGCAGAAGATGTCGATGGCGCCGCCGAGCGCCTCGCGGGCGGCCGGGACGATGCCGGAGGCGTCACCGGGGACGGCGATCGCCCCGATGTCCTCGGCGGTGGCCTTCGCCTTGGCCTCGTCCAGGTCGTTGACCACCACGCGGGCGCCTTCGGCGGCGAACCGGCGGGCCAGCGCGGCGCCGATCCCCCCGCCCGCTCCGGTCACGACAACGGTCTTGTCCTGTACGGCTGCCACGCTGCGTCTCCCTCGGTCGCGCTGACTCGACTGTCCCCCACTCACGGCAGACTAACCAGTCGGTATGTCACAGCGGAAGAGCCTGGCTTCCGTCACGGCCGAGCTCGTTCCGTAACGGTCCCGTGCGCGTTAGCGTGCCCACGACACGAACCTCGGGTCCCTTTCCCGATCACGGAGGTGTGCGCATGGCTCTGTCGAGACGCGTTCTCGGTCGGCTGGCGGCAACCGGAGCGGCCGCGGCTGCGGTGACCGCCGCCGCGGGCCCCGCCGAAGCGGCCCGGGCCCCCGGCGGCCGCCACCCGGTACGCACCGGCTTCGACCGGCTCTCCGCCGACGGCTACCGCCTCCTGGACGGCCACCGGGTCGGCATCGTCACCAACCCCACGGGGGTCGACCACGAGCTCCGGCACATCGTGGACGTCATGCACGCCGACGCACGGGTCCGGCTGACCGCCGTCTTCGGCCCCGAACACGGCTTCCGGGGCACCGCCCAGGCGGGCGGCTCGGAGGGCCGCTACGACGATCCCGCCACCGGGCTGCCCGTCTACGACACGTACAACAAGAGCGGCCGGGAGCTCGCGGGCATCTTCACCGACTCCGGCGTGGACACCGTCGTCTTCGACATCCAGGACGTCGGCGCGCGCTTCTACACCTACATCTGGACGCTCTACGACTGCATGGTCGCGGCCGTCCTCGCGGGCAAGCGGTTCGTGGTGCTGGACCGGCCCAACCCCGTCACCGGCCGCGCCGCCACCGGGCCCGTACTGGACAAGAAGTTCGCCTCCTTCGTGGGCCGCGAGCCGATCTCCCAGGCGCACGGGATGACGGCGCTGGAACTGGCGCTGCTGTTCAACGGCGAGTTCGTCCCGCAGGCCGCCGGGCGGCCGGTGGAGCTGGAGACGGTGGGGATGACGGGCTGGCGGCGCGGGGACTTCTTCGACGCGACCGGACTGCCGTGGGTGCCGCCGAGCCCCAACATGCCCACCCCCGACACCGCCCTGGTCTACTCCGGCACCTGCCTCTTCGAGGGCACCAACCTCTCCGAGGGGCGCGGCACCACCCGCCCCTTCGAGCTGCTGGGCGCCGACGGCATCGACGCCCGCTGGGCCGCGGCCGCCACCGCGCTGGATCTGCCCGGCGTCCACTTCAGGGAGGCCTACTTCGCCCCCACCTTCTCCAAGTTCCAGGGCAAGACGATCGGCGGGGTCCAGCTGCACGTCCACGACCACGCCGCCTTCGACCCCGTACGGACCGGCATCGGCCTGCTGGTGACGGCCAAACAGGTCTGGCGCGGCTTCGCCTGGCGGCCGGACAACGGGATCGACCGGCTGACCGGCTCGTCGACGGTCCGCACGATGATCGACGCGGGCGCCGGGACGGACGAGGTGGTGGCCTCCTGGCAGGAGAAGCTGCGCCGGTTCCGTACGGTGCGCCGGCGGTATCTGCGCTACGCGTAGGGGCGGCGGTGCGGCGTCCGGGGGGACCGGCATGTCTCATCGGCCGAGACGGACCGGTCCCCTTGTTGACTGCCCCCTACACCGACCATGAGAGTGCCGCTCGTGCAGAGTGACGCGAGATCAGCAAAGACAACGGCCCCTGATACGGCGGGCGAGGCGGACCG
This sequence comes from Streptomyces sp. NPDC053427, assembly GCF_044544985.1. Taxonomy (NCBI): domain Bacteria; kingdom Bacillati; phylum Actinomycetota; class Actinomycetes; order Kitasatosporales; family Streptomycetaceae; genus Streptomyces; species Streptomyces sp. NPDC053427. Next base: position 11,339 of record NZ_JBITYA010000024.1, read on the forward strand.
GGGCGGCGGGGAGAGCCTGCGCCGCGTGGCGGTGGCCTCGTTCATCGGGACGGCCATCGAGTTCTACGACTTCTACATCTACGGGACGGCCGCCGCCCTCGTTCTCAACCAGGCGTTCTTCCCCACCCTCGACCCGGTCAACGCCACCCTCGCGTCGTTCTCCACCTACGCGGTGGCCTTCGCCGCGCGGCCGCTCGGCTCGGTGATCTTCGGGCACTTCGGGGACCGGGTGGGGCGCAAGTCCGTCCTGGTCGCCTCGCTGCTGCTGATGGGCCTGTCCACCGCGTTCGTCGGGCTGCTCCCGGGGTACGGCACGCTGGGCATCTGGGCGCCGCTGCTGCTGATCGCGCTGCGCTTCCTGCAGGGCATCGGCCTGGGCGGCGAGTGGGGCGGGGCCGCGCTGCTGGCGGTCGAGCACGCGCCGAAGAGGCGCCGCGGACTGTATGCGGCCTTCCCGCAACTGGGGCCGTCCGTGGGGTTCTTCGCGGCGACCGGGGTGTTCTGGCTGCTGTCCGCCGGGCTGGACGACGCGGCGTTCCGCTCCTGGGGCTGGCGGGTGCCGTTCCTGCTGTCGTTCCTGCTGGTCGGCGTGGGGCTGTTCGTACGGCTGAAGATCAGTGAGACGCCGGTGTTCGCCAAGGTGATGAACGCCCACGAGGCCGCCAAGGTCCCCGCCGTCGAGGTCTTCCGCCGGCATCCGCGCGCACTGCTGCTGGGCGCGGGCGGCATGATCATCGCGTACGGGCTCTTCTACACCGCGACGACCTACTGCCTCGCCTACGCCACCGGCACCCTCGGCATCTCCCGTAACACCATGCTGGCCCTCTCCCTCGTCGCCTGCCTCTTCCTGGCGGCCGGCACCTGGCTGGCCGCCACCGGCTCCGACCGCATCGGCCGCCGCAAGCTGATCCTCCTCGGCAGCGCCCTCGCGGTGGTGTGGCCCCTGTTCCCGCTGGTGGACACCGGGCGGCCGGTGCTGATCGCGCTCGGCATCGGCGGCGCGCTGTTCTGCATGGGCGTGGTCTACGGCCCGATGGGCGCATATCTGCCGGAACTGTTCGGCACGACGGTGCGCTACTCGGGCGCCTCGCTGGCGTACAACCTGGGCGGCGTCCTGGGCGGCGCGGTGGCGCCGCTGGTCGCCACCCGGCTGCAGTCGGCGTTCGGTTCGTCGTCGGTGGGCTGGTACGTCAGCGCCATGGCGGTGATCTCGCTGGTGTGCGTCCTGGCGCTGCCGGAGACCCGGGAGCGTGAACTGGGCTGAGCGCCGGGCCGGTCGGCGCGGAGTCGAGGGGTGTCGGTGAGGTTCGGCGGCCTGTCGGCGGCGTACGCGAGACGGACGGCGGGCCGTTGCCCGGCCGTACGGGCGCCGCGCCGGCGGCCCGACTGGGCCTGGAGGTGACGGAGTTGCCCGGCGGGCACGCGGGCTACGCGGAGGACGCCCTCGCATGCGCCGCCCGGCTGGTGGAGCTGCTGGGGGGCGACGCGCTCACGGCCTGAGCCACCACCGTTCGCTCTCCCAGGACAGCGCCTCCCAGAGGCGGTTGAGGGGGTGGGCGGGGCCGTAGGAGTCCCGCTCGCCCCGCCGGGTGAAGACCCCGACCAGCACCTCGGTCCGGGGTCCCACATCGCCGACGACGTCCAGCGTCCGCAGCCCCCCGGCCTCCGGGAGCCGGCCGTCCGCCGCCGCTTCGCCGATGCCGCGGGTGACCAGCATCGCGCCGCTGACCACGCCTGAGCGCAGCAGCTCGAAGCCGTAGTGGGCGGCCTCTATCTCGGCGGCGACGGTCAGCCTCTGGCGGTAGTCGGGGCCGTACCAGGAGGTCAGGAAGCGGCCGATCAGTCCGCGGGCGGAGATCACCAGCGGCAGCTCGGGCAGGTCGCGGGCGCCGAAGGAGCCGCCGGGGAGGCGTTCGGGCGGCAGGTTCGTCAGCAGGGACAGGCCGCTGCGGCGCCACTCCATCACCTCGTACGGTGCCAGCTGCTCCTTCTCCTGGCCCTCCGTGACCACGACGCTGCCGCAGACCACGTCGAGTTCTTTGGAACGGAGTTTGGCGAACAGGTCGCCGGTGCGGACGTGGGTGACCTTGAGGTCGACGTCGTCGCGCTCGTACTCCTCGCTGACGCGCTCCACGGCGTCCAGGAGGAAGCCGAGGGTGTAGCGGGTGGTGCCGACGGACAGCGTCCGGCCCAGGCGGCGGCGGGCGTCGTGCACCCCGTCCGACCATGCGCCGAGCGTGCGCCGCGCCAGGTCGACGAGCGCCTCGCCGGTCGCGGTGAACAGCGCGTCGCGCCCCCGCCCCTGCTTGAGGACCAGCTCCTCGCCGCACAGCGTCGCGAAAGTGCGGTTCATCGTGTCCAGCTGCTTTTGCACGCTGGACTGTTCGCGGCCGAGCCGGCGGGCGGCGCCGAGCGCGGTGCCCTCCTCGCGAACCATGATCAACGTGCGCAACTGGTCCATGGTGGTGTCGAGCAGCTCCGGCGGATACTGCAACGGACCCTCTAAGGCCATGCGCCCCTTCTCGCTTTCCCATTCCTCTTCAATTCACGGCTGAGCAGCATAGCCCGCATTCAAAACTGATCCTGAAGTCAGTCGGAATTATCTGGGGATTTCTTCCGGAAAATACTGGATGCGCTGCCGGTACCCATGCAAAGGTCGTGCCAATCCCGGTCAACCCATCATCTCTGCAAGGAGAGTTGAGCACGTGAGCCATTCCCAGGTCGCGCCGCCGCAGGGCGCAACCCCGCCGACGGGCCGAGCGGCCGGACGCCCGGGCACGCTGACCGCTCTGCTGGCGATTACGGTTCTCTCCGCGGTATCTGCGTTCGTCGGTGCGATCCTCGTCTACACCGGCGGAAAGGAAGGCGCGGAACAGAACATTCTGGATGCCTCCAAGGCCCATCCCGACCTGCTCGACGGTGGCACCATCTCCACCATCAAGGCACTCGGTCCGAACGTCTGGGACGAAGCGGTCAGCGAGCGTTACGGCACGCTCTCGGCCCGCGCCGGAATGGCCGTCTTCTTCGGGCTGTGCCTGCTCGTCTTCGGACTGTGCGCCCGTAACGGCGCGACCTGGGCCCGCGTACTCCTCACCATTTCCGCGGTGCTGGCGCTGTTTCCGCATATCCTCATCGCCGGCGATTACGAGCCGGACCCGGTCTTCCTGACCAGCCTGGCCGCCATGCTCACCGCGGTCGTGGCGGTCGTGGTCGGCTGGCTTCCGCCGAACGGCCGGTATGCGAAGCACCTGAAGCTGCACAAGCAGCAGCATCCGGGCGCGATGGCCGGACAGTCGTGATCGCATGCGGCAGGCCCCGGGCGCGCGCCCGGGGCCTGCCGCATGCCGTCGTCAGCTGCCGGTCCGGCTCCTTGCCGGTGCGGTCGGCGCCGTGTTCACCGGTGTCCGGGGAATTCCACCACCTGCTGGTAGGTCGGCCGGTTCTGCCAGCTGATGGTGTCGTGGGTCAAGCCGCCCACCGCGCGGTGGATGATCGCATCCGCGCACCACTGGTCGCCGGCCTTGCAGCTGCCGTCGCCCGGGTAGACCTGCTCGGCCGTCTTGGCGTTCGCCTGCCGCAGGGTGTCCAGCAGGGTGTCGCGGCAGGCCGTCAGATCGCCCTTGCCGCAGTACTGCTGGGCGAGCGGGCCCTTGACCTTGTCGCCGAGCACCGAGCGCAGATCCTTGTCCGCGTAGCTCCACCAGCCGTACTGGAAGGCGGATCCGGCGTGCGCCCCGGTGGGGCCGTGGCCGGCCGACGGGGATTCGTCGGTGGCCAGGTTGGCGGTCAGGGCGTTGTACAGGTCGCCGCCCAGGCCCGGCTCGAAGGTGGCGTCGATCATCAGCGGCCACCAGGCGTCCATCAGCCGTACCGCGTCGGAGTGGGCGTAGGTGTGCGAGCCCGCGGCGGTCTCGTGGCGCTGTGCCCCGTCCTTGCGCCAGGCCTCCAGCTGCTGCACGGCCTTCTTCAGTGCGGGGTCGGTGACGGGCTTGCTGTTGAGCACCCGCAGCATCTCGGGCAGCACGTCCTCGCCGCGCAGGTCGGTCACCGCGGCCTCGGCCATCGCCTGGGTCAGCGAGGCCCGGGTCACGCCGCCGTCCTCGGTCAGCGCGCGCACCCGGTCGTCCAGCAGGTTGGCGCGGTGCACCGGGCCGTTGCCGAAGCCGGCCGAGTCGTAGTCCTCGGCCTGCTTGTTGTTCCAGGAGATGTAGTAGTCCTGGTCGACGGACTGCGGATGCTGGGCGGGCGGGGTGTAGTCGGTGGTGTTGGTGGCGGGGTCGTAGCCCTTCCAGGCGTAGGCCTGCTCCGCCTTGACGGGCAGCGCCGGATCGACGTCGGGGTTGCGGACCGGGTTGAGGCCGCTGTTGTAGTACGCGATGTCGCGCGAGTCGGCATAGAACCAGTTGAAGGCGTAACCGATGTGCTGGGCGGCCTTCTTGAACGTCGCGGCGTCGTGGACGTACGAGGGGTCGTTGAGCATCTGGAAGCCGATGATGGAGTCGGCCTCGTGCCGGTAGGTGGTGCGCAGCGCCGTGTAGGCGACGGGCTTGCCCTTGAGGGTGGCGCGGTGGGTGACGGTGCCCCACTTGGTGCGGAAGACCTGCATCCGGTACGAGCCGGCCGCGGTCGGGTCGGCGATGGTGGGCTTCCAGGAGGTGGTGCGCTCCAGCTTCTCCATGGGGACGCAGGCGCCGTGGTAGCGGTAGGACGTCGAGTCCTTGGTGGGCGGGGAGCCGTCCGCGTTGCACAGGTCGATTGCGTAGGTGTCGGTGATGTCCTGGCCCGCGGAGGTGGCGCTCCAGGCGTAGTCCTGGCCGCGGCCCAGCTGGATGTACATCCCGACGCCGGCGAAGGAGGCGCCGCGGGCGCTGATGCCCGGTCCCTGGATCTCCTGGAGCATCAGCAGCTGGGGCGCGAAGTAGCCGGTCTGGGGGCCGAAGACGGCGACCGGGTTGCCGCTGGCGGTGTGCTTGCCGGAGACCAGCAGGGCGTTGGACATGCCGCGGTGCTGGGTGGGGTCGAAGCTCCCCTTGGGCAGCACTCCGTCCTTGAACAGCCCCTCCAGCTTCTTGTACTTCTTCGGGGCCTCGACCGGGTCCTGCGGCGTCTTCTCGCCCTTCTTGAGGGCCGCGGCGCCGGTGCGGTCGAAGACCAGCGGCTCGGGGGTGACCGAGCCGCGGTCGGGCAGCGCGGTGCCCTTGGCCTTGTCGGGCTTCACCGCGTACGGGAAGCTCTGGCCGTTGTGCAGGGTCTTGGCGGCCTCGGGGTCGTTGCGCTCCCGGAAGGACTCCCAGACCTTGGTGCCCTCCTCCAGGCCGTACTTCTGCTGGGCGGAGAGCAGCGCAAGGGCCGACGGGACCTCGCCGCCGCCGCCGTTGCCGAAGAGGCCGCCGACGACCGAGGCCAGCGCTATCAGGTCGGTGAGTGTGAACGGCTTGATCTCACCGGCGTTGGTGATCGCGTCGATGTGCCCGGTGAGGACGTACTCGCCGGGGAAGTAGCGTCCGTTCTTGGACTGCTCCCGGTAGGCGTTGATGCCGTCGACGTACGCCTGCGCGTCCTCCATCGCCTGCTTGCCGCGCGCCCCGTTGCTGTCCCGGATGGCGTCGACCTGCTCCTGGAGGTCCTTCTCGGTGTACGGCGCCGTGGGGAAGAACTGCTGCTCCAGGCCCTGGTTGGCGGGCGCGCCGCCGGCGAAGGAGGTGAGCTCGCCGCGGCCGATGTGCCGGAAGAGGTCCATCAGCCACAGGCGGTCCTGGCCCGCGGCGTAGCCGGCGCCGAATTCGGTGCCGTAGCGGGTGGTGCCCTTGATGTGCGGGACGCCGGTCTTCTTGTCGCGGGTGATGGTCACGTCGTCGCGGGGCGTGGTGACCTTGCCGACCTGGTCGTCGGGGACGCCGAAGGAGGCGTCGTTGAAGAACTGGGTGAGCGTGTCGTCGGTGAGCGACTGGTAGCCGCTCGCCAGCGCGCCGTAGGGGCCCAACTGGTCGGTGGAGTGCTCGGGGTGGGTGCCGAACAGCTTGTTGCCCAGGATCTGCATCAGGGTGGCATTGCCGGTGGCGCCGGGCGGCAGGATGTCGGCGCACTGTCCCTGGCAGTAGTCGTCGGCGCCGTTCGGCGCGGCCGCGGCCGCGGCGGGGGGTGGTGCCAAGAGCGTGGCACCCAAGGCGAACAGGGCTGCCGCGGCGGCAGCCCTGAGCCTTCCGGTACGTCGTCGCATTCCTGCTCCTCGATGGGGGTCCCCGCTGCCCTCAAGAGCTTGGGGAGGGTGGGCGGGACGTTACCGGCGGTTACTCGTGGCCGGAAGATGAACAACAGTCACCTTTTCGAATTCCCCACAGGCAATCGGACGGCGGGGACCGAGGAAAACCGGGAGAGACGGGTGAATCCGCACGAAAATTCGATGGATCCAGGCGGCGCTCGATTACGTCCCTTCCCTGTCCAGTCGGGTTCTCCCCACGGAGGTCGATCGAAGGTGGCCGGTTTCAGAGCTCTCGCACAACAGGTCCGCAACCCACGGCTCGTGGCCGCTCAGCGGCGTACGGCGCTGCGCAAATGTCTCGAACGCTTCGCCCCGTACGGGCATCGCGCGACCTGGCACCATCTGTGCACCCGGGTCGGCATCGCGGCCCACGACCGCGACCCCGACCCCGAACGGCTGATGGCCGCACTGGCGGAGCTGGAGGAGGCGCGCACCCTCTGGCTCGCGTACGAGCGGGAGTTCGCCGCCCGGCGCCGCAGGGAGAAGCACGACGGCATCCGGCAGCCCAGCGCGATCGACGACTGGCACCGGCGCACCTGGGGAGGCTGCGACATCGTGCCGTGCGAGGCACCGCACCGGCATCCGGCGGCCCGGCTCGCGGTGGTGCTGCGCAGCATGATCGCGGCGATGGAGTCGGGACGGCCCCGCCGGGACTGCCCGGTGTGCGGCGGGACCCGCTTCGCCTGGCTCCCGGAATCCGCCGGCTGCCCGGCGGCCGGGCCCGCGTGCCGGGAGTGCGGCGTGGTCGCCCCGGCGTCCGTCCTCACCTCGGAGGCGCTGACGGCGGCGGGCCGCCGGGCCGGCGGGGCGGGGGTGTTCGCGGCGGCCTGAGCGGGCCGGCGGCGGCGTGAGCGGGGCCGCGCGCGGCCGGTCGCCGCCACCGGACCGCAGCGGCATCGGCAGCGGCACCGTTTCCGCGCGTTGTCAGACCCCCGTGTCACCATCGGAACATGCTTCAGGTCTGTCTCAACGGCGCCCGGACCGCGGCCGATTCCGCCGCGGTCCCCCTCTCACCGGCCGCGCTCGCCGAGGCCGCCCGGCAGGCGGTGGCGGCCGGTGCCGAGGACGTCCACGTCCACCCCAAGACCCCCTGCGGCCAGGACTCGCTCTCGCCGCGGGTGGTGGGCCCGGCCCTGGAGGCCATACGCGCCGCGGTGGACGTGCCGGTCGGCGTGACGACCGGTGCCTGGGCCGAACCGGACCCCGCGCGCCGGGCGGAGCGGATCGCCTCGTGGACGGTGCTGCCCGACCACGCCTCCGTCAACTGGCACGAGCCGGGCGCCGAGACCGTCGCCGCCGCGCTGCTGGAGCGCGGCATCGGCATCGAGGCCGGCCTCCGGTCGGGCACCGACGGCGCGGCGCGCTTCGCCCGCTCCCCCCTGGCGCCGAAGGTGCTGCGGGTGCTGGCCGAAGTGACCGGCACCGACGCGCGGTCGGCCGCCGCGACCGCCCGCGCACTGCTGGCCTCGCTGCCCCCGCACGGCCGCCCCGTGCTGCTGCACGGCGAGGACGGCGGCGCCTGGCCGGTGCTCCGGCTCGCCCTCGACCTGGGCCTGGCCACCCGCATCGGCATAGCGGACACCCTCCTGCTCCCCGACGGCCGGCCGGCCGCCTCCAACGCCCAACTGGTCGCCGCCGCGGCGGCCTTTACGGGCCCGCCCTCGACCTGAAAGAACTGTTCCGGGTCAACCGGCCGGTAACGTCGGCGGCCCGTACGGTCCGTGCGGTATCCGGCCGGCACGGACCCCGACGAGAGGGTGGACGTCCATGGCCGAACTGCACGATCTGACCGCGCTCGAACAGGCCGAAGGCATCCGGTCCGGGGAGCTGTCCCCGGTCGAGCTCACCGAGCACTACCTGACGCGGATCGACCGGCTGGACGACACCCTCGGCGCCTTTCTCACCCGTACGCCGGAGATCGCCCGCAAGCAGGCCGCGGACGCCGAGAGCGAGGCCGCCGCGGCCCGCCGGGAGGGGCGTGAACTCCCGGTGCTGCACGGCGTTCCGGTGCCGGTGAAGGACCTCAACCAGGTGGCGGGCGTGCGCTGCACGATGGGCTCGCGGGCGCTGGCCGCGTACGTCCCGGCCGTCGACGATCACGTGGTCGGCAAGCTGCGGGCGGCCGGCACGGTCCTGCTCGGCAAGACCAACACCCCCGAGTTCGGGCTGCCCTGCTACACCGAGAACGGCCTCGCGCCGGCCGCCCGCACCCCGTGGGACCTGGAGCGCTCGGCGGGCGGATCCAGCGGCGGCGCGGGCGCGGCGGTGGCCGGCGGCCTGGCGCCCGTCGCGCACGCCAGCGACGGCGGCGGTTCGATCCGCATCCCGGCCTCGGTCTGCGGGCTGTACGGCATCAAGCCCAGCCGCGGCCGGATCAGCGGCGGTCCGCTGCTGCACGATGTGACGGGCCTGAGCACCTCGGGTCCGCTGGCCCGTACGGTCGCCGACGCCGCCGCGCTGCTGGACGTCCTGGCGGGCGAGATGCCCGGCGACCCGTACACGGCGCCGCCGCTGCCGCCCGGCGAGACCTTCGCCGCACACGCCCGCCGCGACCCCGGGCGGCTGCGGATCGCCTGCCTGTCCGACGCCCCGATACCGGGCATCGCCGTCGACCCCGACTGCCGCGCCGCCACGGCCGAGGCGGCCGCTCTGCTGACCGCACTCGGCCATGAGGTGGAGGAGGTGACGCTGCCCGCCGACGACGGCATCCTCCACGCCTTCACCCGCGTCTGGTCGGTGATGGCCGCCAACCGGCCGGTGCCGCCGGAGGGCGAGGAGCTGCTGATGCCGCTGACCCGCTATCTGCGCGGCCGCGGCGCCGCGGTCTCGGGCAAGGATTTCGCGGGCGCGCTGTACGCGTTCCGGGCGCTCGCCCAGACCGTCGCCGACGGTCTGATGCCGCCCGGCGGCTACGACGCGATTCTCTCACCGACGCTGGCCGGGCCGCCGCTGCCGGTCGGTGCGCTGCGCAACGACGCCGATCCGCAGGCCGAGTTCGCCGCCATCGGCGCATACACCCCGTTCACCGCGCTCTACAACGCCACCGGCCAGCCCGCGGTCAGCGTCCCGCTGCACTGGAACGCCGCGGGTCTGCCGATCGGTGTGATGCTCGGCGGCCGGTACGGCGCGGAGGCCACGCTGATCTCCCTGTCCGCGCAGCTCGAGCGGGCCCGCCCCTGGGCCGGCCGGAAGCCGTCGGTCTGGTGATCACCGCCGCGCCCGCCCCCTCACGGGGCGGGCGCGCTCACCCGCATGCGCCGCCCTGCTCCTCAGGGGTGCAGGCCTCGCCGTCCCCGCCGCTCCGGCGCCGGTCCTCCGGGTCCTTGGCGCCCCGGTCGACCCGCAGGCGCCGCGCGCCGGGCCCCTGTTCACCGAGGTTGTCGTAGGGGTTGGACAGCGCGCACTTCTGCAGCGAGAGGCAGCCGCAGCCGATGCAGTCGGTGAGCCGGTCGCGCAGTTCGACGAGCTGGCTGATGCGTTCGTCCAGCTCGGTGCGCCAGACCTCGGAGAGCCGGGCCCAGTCGGCGGGGTTGGGGGTGCGCCCGTCCGGCAGCTCGGCCAGCGCCTCGCGGATCACCGCGAGCGGGATGCCGACCCGCTGCGCCGCCCGGACGAAGGCGACCCGGCGCAGCGCGTCCCGGGTGTAGCGGCGCTGGTTGCCGGCCGTCCTGGTGCTGCTGATCAGCCCCTTGGACTCGTAGAAGTGCAGCGCGGAGACCGCCGCGCCGCTGCGCGCGGAGAGCTGGCCGACCGAGAGCTCATGAACCTTGTACGGAAGCTGAGGCACCCCTCAACCCTAAGGGCTGTCCCGTAATGCCTGTCGGGCGCACGACGACAGCTACGGCACCTCGCCGCGTTGTCGGAACATCCGGATACACCCAGTATCCGGACGTCCCTCCGCCTTGCGATGCGCCGCATCTGACGCCGTGCACTGATCCACCAGGCATTACGGGACAGCCCTTAGCCCGCGCTTTTTCCGCAGGCGTTGACAGTGGGTGCCCGCACTCCGCATGCTGAGCAAGCGCTTAGTAAGCGCTGATCAGCATGGGATCCCGAGGAGGCAGGCGGAGATGGCAGAGCCCCGAGTGTTTGCATCGGCCGATGAGCTGCGGGGGGCGGTCGGCGAGGAGCTGGGCCCCAGCGACTGGCTGGAGATCGACCAGAAGCGGATCGATCTCTTCGCGGACGCCACCGGGGATCACCAGTGGATCCATGTGGACCAGGAGAAGGCCGCGGCCGGCCCGTTCGGCACGACCATTGCGCACGGCTATCTGACGCTCTCGCTGCTGCCCACCCTCGTACCGCAGCTGATGCGGGTCGACAACGTGGCGATGGGCATCAACTACGGCGCCAACAAGGTGCGCTTCCCCGCCACCGTGCCGGTCGGCTCGCGGCTGCGCGCCACGGCGCGGATCGCCGAGGTGAGCGAGGTCAAGGGCGGCGTACAGCTCACCACCGTCGTCACGGTCGAGCGCGAGGGCGGCGAGAAGCCGGTGTGCGTCGCGGAGACGGTCAGCCGCTTCTCTTGGTAGCGGGCCCGGCCGGCCGGGCGCCCACCATCCGCAGGACGAGGTCGGCGTAGAGCGCGCCGACCTCGTCGGGTGTGCGCGGGCCGTCCGCCGAGAACCAGCGGGCGACGTCGACGCAGAGCGACAGCACGGCGAGGGTGGTGCCCGGCACGTCGTCGGCCCGGAACTCCCCGCTGTCCGCGCCGTCCTGGATGATGCCGCGCAGCAGCCGGTCGGTCCGGCGGCGCAGGCCGGTGACCTCGGCGAGGTGCTCGGCGCTCAGCGCCTGGAGTTCGTACTGGATGACCCGGGCGGTGGTGTGGTGCTCGGCGTGCCAGCGGGCGAAGGTCCGTACCGCGTCGGCGAGCCGCTCGGTGGGGCTGCCCGGCGCCTCGGCGGCGGCGCCCATGATGCGCAGCGCCTTCTCGTGGCCGATGCCGCTGATGCGGTAGAGGAGCTCTTCCTTGGTCTTGTAGTGGATGTAGAGCGCGGCGGGGCTCATCCCGGCCCGGCCGGCGATGTCGCGGGTGGTGGTGGCGTGGTAGCCGCGCTCGGCGAACGCCTCGACGGCGGCACCGACCAGCCGTCGCGCGGCGTCCGGAGTCACCCCGGCCCACTCTTCGCTCTCTGCGTTCGCGCGCTCCGCCGCCGCACCCATCGCGTACCCCGCTCCTCGATCCGCCAGGGACGTTCCCCTGACGGATCGAACACCATACCGCGCCGCTGAGCAAGCGCTTAGGGGCCGGTGCGGCGCGGGGCCGCTGGCGCGCGGCGGCATGTCAGAAGGCGGAGACCCCCGTCAGCGCCCGTCCGATGACCAGCTTCTGTATCTGGCTGGTGCCCTCGTACAGGGTCATCACCCGGGCGTCCCGCAGCAGCTTGCCGACCGGGTACTCGTCGATGTAGCCGTATCCGCCGAAGACCTGAAGGGCGTTGTTGGCGGCGCGCACCGCGGCCTCGGAGGCGAACAGCTTGGCCTTCGACGCCTCGGTGGCGAACGGCTCGCCGCGGTCGATCAGATCGGCCACCCGCCAGGTCAGCAGGCGCGCCGCGTCCACCTCCACCGCGATGTCGCTGATCAGTTCCTGCACCAGCTGGTGCCGGGCGATCGGCTTGCCGAACTGCTCGCGCTGCCCCGCATAGCCGAGCGCGGCCTCCAGGGCGGCCCGGGCGATGCCCACGCACCCGGCGGCGACCGACATCCGGCCCTTGGCCAGCGCGGACATCGCCACCGAGAAGCCCTTGCCCGCCGGGCCGAGCATCGCCGCGTCGGGGACCCGTACGCCGTCCAGGACCAGCTCGGCGGTGGCCTGGCCACGCAGCCCCAGCTTGCCGTGGATCTCCCGGCGCGCCAGCCCCGGCGTGTCGGTCGGCACGAGGAAGGCGCTGATGCCCTGGTGTCCGGGTTCGTCGCCGGTGCGGGCGAAGAGCAGCACGACATCGGCCCAGGTGCCGTTGGTGATGAACATCTTGGCGCCGTCGATGATCCAGTCCGCGCCGGGGCCCCCGTCGCGGACCGCCCGGGTGGCCAGATTGCCGGCGTCGGAGCCGGTACCCGGCTCGGTGAGCCCGAAGCAGCCGATCGCCTCGCCGGACGTCAGCCGCGGCAGCCACTCCCGCTTCTGCCGCTCGTCGCCCCAGGAGGCGATGGTCTTGCCGACCAGCCCGAGGGAGACCGAGACGATGCCGCGCACGGAGGAGTCGCCGCGTCCCAGCTCCTCGGTGACCAGGGCGTACGAGAGATGGTCGCCGCCGCTGCCGCCGTACTCCGCGGGGACGGTGAGCCCGAGGAATCCCACCTCGCCGAGCTTCTCAACGATCCCGCGGTCGACCTGTTCCGCGCGGTCCCAGGCGGTGGCGTGCGGGGTGATCTCGCGGTCGGTGAAGTCCTTGGCCAGCCGGCGGATCGCGGTCTGCTCCGCGCTGAGCTCCAGGTTCATCATGGGCTCCCTGTCGACGAGAACAGTTGATCAAGAGGTTAATTACCACTGCTAGTTTTCTGGTGGCGGCCTCTACTATGTGCGTCATGGCCCGACCCCGCAAGCCCCTTCTGAGCCGCGAGCGCATCGTCATCACGGCGCTGGCGCTCATCGACGCGGAAGGGCTGCCGGCGCTCTCCACCCGGCGCCTCGCGGCGGAACTGGGCGTCAGCGGGCCCTCCCTCTACAACCACTTCACCACCAAGGACGAGATCCTCGACGCGGTCGCCGACACGGTCATCGCCGAGGTCGACGTGTCGACGTTCGCGGCGAGCGGCGACTGGCGGGCCGGGCTGCTGGACTGGGCCCGCTCCTACCGCGCCGCGCTCGCCGCGCATCCGCACATCGTGCCGTTCCTCGCGCAGGGCCCCGGCCGCCGCCCGGCCGGGCTGAAGATGGCCGACGCGGCGTTCGGCGGGATGGTCGGGGCGGGCTGGCCGCCGGCCCAGGCCACCCGGGTCTGCGCGATGGTCCGCTACTTCGTGGCCGGCTCCGCCCTGGGCTCCTTCGCCCGCGGTTTCGTGGACGACCCGGGCGCATACGACCCCGCCGACTACCCCCACCTGGGCCAGGCCCATCTCCTGGTCGAACACCAACGCCAGGTGGACGAGGGCGCCTTCGAGACCGGCCTGCGCGCCCTGGTGGACGGCCTGGCGCTGCACCACCCGGAACTCGTACCGCCCGACGACGCCTGACGAAGCCGCACGGACCGGCACAACCGCGCACGGATCCGCACGGACACCCATGGACCCGCACGGACACCTACGGACCCGAACGGACACCCATGGATCGGCACGGGTCCGCACGGGACGCCGAGCCATGGACACCTCCGCCGCATCGCCCGCAAGAGGTGTAAGGTGCGCCAGCCTCTGGCGGACGGAGGCATTTCTGCCTGAGCGGGAGACGGTGTGCACGAGTCGGGTACGGCCCTCAACGGCCCTTTCCGGACACGGTACGGACGGTTCGTCATCGAGGTGCTGCGCGGTCAGGCGCAGGTCGATTTCCTGCCCAGCGCCCTGGCCGGCGGGGTGTTCTCGGTCGCGCTGTTCGCGGCGGGCTGGGCATTCGGCCTCTACGGGCTGATAGGCACCGCCGTCGGCACCGGCACCGCCCGCCTCCTGGGCGCGGACCGGGGCCGGATCACGGCCGGCCTCGAAGGGTTCAACGCCTGCCTGGTGGCGGTCGGCTGCGCCGTCTTCCTCGGCGCCGCCCATCCGTCCACCGCGCTGCTCGCGCTGGCCGGCAGCGCGGCGGTCACCGTGCTCACCGCTGCCGCCGCCCGCATACTCGCCACCTGGGAACTTCCCACCTTCACCCTGCCGTTCTGCATCACAGCCAGCGCGATGACCATCGCCGCACCCGGCTTCCAGCGGGTCTGGCACCAGGACGCGGGCCCGGCCGCGCTCTCCCGGCCGGCCGCCGGAACCACGTCCCTCACGTTCACCGACCTCTGGCAGGCCTTCTTCGCCAATATCGGCCAGATCTTCTTCATGCCGCAGTGGCACGTCGGACTGATCTTCCTGCTCGGCATCTTCCTCGCCTGCCGCCGGGCGGGCGCGCTGGCCTGCGTCGGCAGCGCCGTCGGCATCCTGACCGCCTGGGCGCTGGGCGCGCCCGCCGAGCAGGTGGCCGAGGGCACGATGGGCTACAACGCCGTGCTGGTCGCGATGGCGCTGTGCGGGGTGTTCCTCGCCGCGGACCGCTGGAGCCTGGCCTACGCGGTCGTCGGCGCGGCGTCCGCGACCGCGCTGAGCCCGGCCCTGGCCGCCGTCTTCGCGCCGTCCGGCGGCCACACCTTCACCTGGCCGTTCGTCCTGGTCTCGCTGGTCTTCCTGGCCGCGGCGCCGGCGTTCCCACGGCTGCGCCGGGTCACCGGCTGACCTCGTGCCGGTGCGCGGCGCGGCGGCCCGGCAGCGGGATGGAGGCCGGCGCGGGTGTGCACGTCCCATGCGAGGACCAGAACGAGGACGAGAACGAGGACGAGGACCCGGTCGGGACGCCGAGCTGGACGCGCGAGCCGTGCAGTCCGCGGTTGCCGCGCGCGGAGCCGGAGGCGCTTCCCGCGCCGCCGGCCCCGCCCCGTTCCTTCCGCTGCCTAGAAGACGACCAGCGCCCGGCCGCCCTTGCCCGCCACCATCGCCTCGAATGCGGCCGGGATGCCGTCGAGCCCGATCCGGTCGGTGACCAGCGCGGAGAGGTCGAGCGCGCCGGAGCGGACGTGCTCGGCGATGACCGGGAGGTCGCGGGCCGGGTCGCTGTTGCCGTAGACGCAGCCGGAGAGGGTGCGGCCGAAGTAGAAGAGTTCGAGGGCGGAGAAGGTGACCTGCTGGTCCTGGCCACCGATGCCGACGACCGTGGTGCGGCCGCCACGGCGGGTGGCGGACCAGGCCGTACGGATGGTGTCGGCGCGGCCCACGCACTCCACGGCGACGTCGGCGCCCACGCCCCCGGTGAGCTTGCGGATCCGCTTGGCGGTGTCCTCACCGGCCAGCACGAACTCGGTGGCCCCGGCCGCCCGTGCCAGCTCCTCCTTCGCCGGGGAGACGTCCACCGCCACGATCGGGCCCGCACCCGCGATCCGCGCCGCCTGGAGGGTGGCCAGGCCCACCCCGCCGACGCCGACGACCACCACCGACTCCCCCGCCCGCACCCGCGCGCTGTGGTGGACGGCGCCCCAGCCGGTGAGCACCGCGCAGCCGAGCAGCGCGGCGTCGGTCAGCGGCACCCCGTCCGGCAGCGGCAGCGCGGCATGCGCGGGCACCACCGTCTCCTCGGCGAAGGCGGCCGTGCCCAGGCCCGGGTGGAGTTCGGTGCCGTCCGCCAGCCGCGCGTAGGGCTGCGCGGCGGCCGCGCCCGCGTTGGCGCACAGCCAGGGCTCCGCCAGACCGCAGAAGTGGCAACTTCCGCAGGACGGGGCCCAGTTGAGGACGACGTGATCGCCGGCCGCGATGCCGGTGACGCCCTCGCCGACGGCGGTGACGGTGCCCGCGCCTTCGTGTCCCAGGACGGCGGGGGCGGGCTGCTTCAGCGTCCCGTTGGACAGCGACAGGTCGGAGTGGCAGACCCCGGCGGCGGCGAGCTTGACCCGGACCTGGCCCGGGCCCGGTGCGGGCAGCTCGATCTCGGCGATTTCCAATGGGGCGTTGACGGCTGGCAGGACGGCGGCGCGGACCACGGTGCAGGCTCCTGGGTCAGGGGGTAAGGGATGAGCGGGAAGGGCGGCGGCCCGGCTTTCAGAGCTGGAGCGACTTGGTCTGGAGGTACTCGGTCAGACCGTGCGGGCCCAGCTCGCGGCCGACGCCGGACTGCTTGTATCCGCCGAACGGCGCCAGCAGGTTGAAGCGGCCGCCGTTGATGTCGACCTGGCCGGTGTCCAACCGGCGGGCGAAGGCGACCGCGGTCTCCTCGTCGGCGGCCCATACGGCGCCGGCCAGCCCGTAGACCGTGCCGTTGGCGATACGTACGGCCTCCTCCTCGTCCTCGTACTTGAGGATCGAGATGACGGGGCCGAAGATCTCCTCCTGCGCGATGGTCATGTCCGGTGTCACATCGGCGAACACCGTCGGGCGGACGTAGTAGCCCGTCTCCAGGCCCTCGGGAGCCTCCTCGCCGCCCGCCACCAGGCGCGCGCCGTCCGCCACACCCTTGGCGATGTACCCGCGGACGCGGTCGCGCTGCTTGGCGTTGACGAGGGGGCCGAGCCGGCTGGCCTCGTCCGTCGGGTCGCCGGGGGCGTATGCGGCCACCGCCTCGGCGGTGCGGGCCACCGCCTCGTCGTACTGGTCGGCGTGCACGAGCATCCGGGTCAGCGCGTTGCAGGACTGGCCGGAGTTGCGGACGACATCGGCGACGTTGACATCGATGGCCTTGGCGAGGTCGGCGCCCGGCAGGATGACGTTGGCGGACTTGCCGCCGAGCTCCAGCGCCACGCGCTTGACCGCCCCGCCCGCGAGGGCACCGATCTTCTTGCCGACGGCCGTCGAACCGGTGAACGAGACCAGGTCCACGCCCTCGTGCTCGGCCACCGCCTGGCCCGCGACCGCACCGAGGCCGGTGACGAGGTTGAAGACACCGGCCGGGATGCCCGCCGCGTCCACGCACTCGGCGAAGAGCTGGGCGGTGAGCGGGGTGTCCTCGGCGGGCTTGAGCACGACCGTGCAGCCCGCGGCGAGCGCCGGGGCGACCTTGTTGGTGATCTGGTGGAGCGGGTAGTTCCAGGGGGTGATCGCGCCGACCACGCCGACCGGCTCGTGCAGCACGGTGGAGTTGCCGAGCTTCTCCTCGAAGGCGTACGAGGCGGCCAGTTCGGCGTACGAACCCACCACGGCGACCGGAAGGCCGGCCTGCACCCGGGTGCTGAAGGAGCGCGTCGAGCCCAGCTCGGCGGTGATGGTCTCGGCGATCTCCGCCGAGCGGGCGGCGAGTTGGTCGCGCAGCGCGGTCAGCTTCGCGGCGCGTTCGGCGGGGGCGGTGGCCCGCCAGCCGGGCAGCGCGGCGCGGGCGGCGCGCACCGCGGCGTCCACGTCCTCGGCGGTGCCGGCCGGGACGGTCGCGATCACCTGCTCATCGGCGGGGTTGCGCACCTCGATGGTGTCGCCCCCCGCCGCCGGCCGCCACGCGCCGCCGATGTACATCCCGTCGTGTGCCTTCATCAAGCCGTCCTCCCGAGTTCGCGCGCGCGGCGGTGTGCCGCACCCCTCAAACTAGCGGCGCTAGTTTGAGGGGCGCCACTCCCGACGGGAGCGGAGCGCGTCACCCGGCCATCATCACCCGGGCGGGCAGCCGGATCACGACCGGCCGGGGACGGCCCGCCCGGTCACGCGCCGGGGATCGCGGCGCGGAACTTCTTGGTCAGATCGGCGCCGCGGATCACTCCGCCCTGGTGGTACTTCAGCCCCCAGGCGTCGATCACCGACCCGTCGCCGAACATGCAGGCGGACCTCACCTGGTCCGGTTTCGTCTCGCCCTTCAGTCCCCAGCCCCCGCCGTCCGTGGGCCTGTTGCCGAACATCGCGGTGCCGTTGATGCCCTGGCAGTAGGCGATGGAGGGGTTGCCGGGGCTGCTGGGGCCGGCCGGCTTGCGGACGTAGGCGAGCGCGGCCAGAGTCGGCTTGTCGGCGGCCAGGGTGTCCGCCCCGATCATGATCTGGCTGCCGTCCTTGGCGGTGAACAGGCACATCTCCCGCTCGCCGCCCAGCGGGGTGAGGACGTTTCCGGAACCGGTGAAGTACGGGACCCGGGTCTGTGCCACCCCGCCCTTCGCCTTGCACCAGGACGCGGCCGCGGAGGCGTGCCGGGCGGCGGGCGGGGCGCCGTCGGCCGCCTGGGCCGCCACGGCCGTACCGGGGACGAGGACGAGAACGGAGACGGCAAGGGCGTGGGAGCGCTTCACGCTTCCTCCTGAAGGATGGTCGAGAGGTGGTCCGAGAGGTGATCGAGTGGGGCGTTGCCGCTGGTCGAACCGGTGCGCACGGGCACATCCTTCGCAGCGCGCCACGTACCGTCAACGCCCGCCCCGCCGCTGCCCCGCGGCCCCGGCCACATTGACGCGATCACTGCGCCGGACGGCCCGTGACGTGCCCCGACGAGGGAGCGTTTCCGGCCAGTAATTCACCGGTAACAGCCCCTGGAACGCCACCGGTTAGAGTGTCCGGCCTGATGAGTCCCCCACTGCTGCGCATTCGCCTCCTCGGCGGGTTCCGGCTGGAACGCGACGGCGGCGCGCCGCTCGCGGAGCGCTGGTCCCGGCCCAGCGCCCGGACCCTGGTGAAACTGCTCGCGATCGCGCCGGACCATCAGCTGCACCGCGAGCAGCTGATGGCCGTGTGCTGGCCGCACGCCGAATTCCCGGCCGCCCTGCGCAGCCTGCGGGTCGCGCTGCACGCCGCCCGGCACGAGCTGGAGCCCGAGCTGCGGCCCCGCGCCCTGTCCTCGTACCTGACCGGCGACGGCGCGCTGCTGCGGCTGGCCCGGGACACGGTGTGGATCGACACCGACCACGCCGGGACGCTCGCCCGGCAGGCACTGGCCGGCGGCGGAGCCCACGAACTGGCGGCCGCGCTGGAGGCGTTGAGCGGCGAACTGCTCCCCGAGGACCGGTACGCGACCTGGGCCGCCCCGTCCCGCGAGCGCCTGGAGCTGCTGCGCACCCGGGTGCGGGACGCGCTGGCGCCGGCGCAGGCGGCCCCGGGCGCGACGCCGGACGCCGTCGAGGGGACGGCGCCGCCCGAGGCGGATGCGGCGCGGGTGCGGCTGGACTGGGCGCTGGCCCTGGACCGTTCGGGACGCTACGGGGAGGCGCTCGACGTGCTGCGGGAGGCCCTGGGCTCGTACCGGCGTCAGGGCCTGCGCGATGCCTGCGTCCTGGCCGCGGCCCGGCTGGCCGAGGTGCTGTGCCGCAGCGGTACGGGCGAGGAGGCGCTCGCCGTACTCGGCGCCCATCCGCCGGGACCGGGAACCCCCGACGAGGTGCGGGCGGCGCACCGGATGGCGCGCTCCGCGGTGCTGTCGTACACGGGGCGGTACGAGGAGGCGCTGGCGGCCGCGCGGGCGGCGCAGCGGTCGGCGCAGGCCGCGCGGGGACCCGATCGCCCGGTGCTGCTGGCCCGTTCGCTCGCCCAGCAGACCGTCTGCCTGGGCCTGTCCGGCCGCGCCGCCGAGGCGGCGGGCCCCGCGGAACGGGCGCTGGCGCCGGCCGAGGAGTCCGGTGACCCGGCGCTGCTGGCCACCGTGCTGTCCGTGCTGCGCGAGACCGCGCGCCGGGCGGGCCGGCACCGGCAGGCGCTGGAGTACGGGCGCCGCGCCCTGGCGCTGGCCGAACAGGCCGGCCGCCCCACGGCCACCGCCTTCGAGCGCGCCAATCTCGCCGAACTGCACCTGTTGCTCGGCGAGCGGGACGACGCGGAGCGCCTGGCCCGGGCCGCCGTCGAACTGGCCGAGCCCTTCGGCGGCACGGCACTGGCCTTCGCCCTGGTCGCCCTGGCCCGCGTACGGCACGCCCCCGACCCGGCCGGGAGCCTGCGCCTCCTGGACCGGGCCGAGCGCTGCGCCGAGGAGGGCGGGCATCTCCAGGCCATCGACGAAGTACGCACCGCGCGGGCGGCGCTGGCCGGCCGGGAGTGACGCCCCACGGGCACGCGCAGGTCTCCTCAGCCGCTGCCGCCGGAGGGACCACCGCACCGGCCGGGTCCGCGCGCCCGCCCGGCGCGGTCCCCGTCGTCCCGCGCCGCGGGCCCGGGGCGCGCGGCCGATGCCGGGCGCGCCGCCGTCCCGTCGCCCGGTGACCGGGCGGCGATCAGCGCGGAGGCCAGCAGCAGCGCGCCGAGCAGGACGAAGGGCGCGGCCGCACCGGCCAGCCCCGCGGCCAGGCCCGCGCCGGCCGGCGCCACGACCTGGCCGAGCCGGTTGCCGGTGAGGCGCAGGGCGAGCGCGGTGCTGCGGGCGTTGCCGGGGGCGGCCTCGACGACGGTGGTCATGGAGAGCGGCTGGCCGACGCCGAGACAGAAACCCAGGACGGCGAGCACCGCAGCGAGCGCCGCCACGGGCAGCGGGGCCGCGAGGGCGCCGCACAACAGGGCGGCCGCGCCGCAGGTGGCGGCCAGCAGGACGGTGCGGCCCAGGAGTGCGAGCAGCGGGGTCATCACGAGGCGGCAGGCGAGGGTGGCCGCGGCGCGCAGGCTCAGCAGCAGCCCGATGGTGGCCGGGGCGATGCCGCGGTCCTCACCGACGACGGGCAGATAGGCGGTGAGGATGTCGGTCGCGGAGAGCACCGCCAGGCTCACGAAGATGCCGGCCGGTACGCCCCGGGCCCGCAGGATGTCCCGTACGGATACGGCCGGGCCGGGCGCGCGGGCCGGCGTACCGGGGGCGGACGGGGTGCGCCCTTCCAGGCGCCAGAGGGAGGCGTAGGAGAGGGCGGCGACGGCGCCGGCCACGAGCAGGGCGGTGGCGCTGGTGCGGGCCATCGCCCCCTCGCGGCCGGAGACGACGAGCCCGGCGGCGACCGGGCCGATGAGCTGGCCCAGGGAGGCGCCGATCGTGAAGTGGCCGAAATTGCGGTCGCGGTCCTGCGGGGCGCTGCGGCGCGCCACGATCGACTGGGCGCCGATGACGAAGCAGAGGTGCCCCAGGCCCATCACCCCGCTCCAGGCGGCCATCGCGGGCAGCGATCCGGCGGCTCCGCTGAGCGCGCAGCCGCCGCTGATCAGGGCGACGCCGACGACCAGCAGCGGTGCGCAGCGGCCGTGGTCGGTGCGGCGGCCCAGCGGTACGGCGACCAGCAGCGGCAGCAGCGCGTAGACGGCGGTGATGACGCCGACGGCGCGCCCGTCGGCGCCCAGGGCGATGGCCCGGTAGGAGACGGCCGGTCTGGCCATGCTCACCGCCGCCTGGGCGAAGGAGAAGGTGAGGACCAGCCGCAGCAGCCAGCTCCTGCCGGGCCCCGCGCCGTGCGTCGGTGTCATCTAGATGATGCCGAAGAGCAGCCCGGCGCACAGGACCACGAGCGAGGTCAGCGCGGCCCATTTCACGGTGAACTTGGTGTGGTCGCCGAATTCGACCTTGGCCATGCCGACGAGGACGTAGACGGCGGGGACCAGCGGGCTGGACATGTGCAGGGCCTGGCCGACGAGGGAGGCGCGGGCGATCTCGATGGGGGCGACGCCGTGGGCGGCTCCGGCCTCGGCGAGGATCGGGACGATGCCGAAGTAGAAGCCGTCGTTGGACATGAAGTAGGTCAGCGGGATGCTGAGGACGCCGGTGACGATGCCCATGTGCGGGCCGAGCGCGTCGGGGATGCCGGAGACCAGCCAGCGGGCCATGTGCTCGACCATGCCGGTGCCGGTGAGGACGCCGGTGAAGACGGCGGCGGCGAAGACCATGCCGGAGACGTTGAGGACGTTCTCGGCGTGCGCGGCGATGCGTGCCTTCTGGTCCTTCATCTGCGGGAAGTTGACGGTGAGGGCGATGGCCGCGCCGAGGAGGAAGAGGACCGGGATCGGCAGCGTCTGCATGATGAGCAGGGTGAGCAGCGCGACGGTGAGCGCGGCGTTGAACCAGTAGAGCCCGGGGCGCAGGGTGGCACGGTCGGGGTCGAGGACCTGGAGGTCCGCCGCGTCGTCCGCGGGGCCGGTGCCCGCGCCGCCGGCCGGGGCCGCGGGCCGCGCGGCGACGGGGCCGCCGCCCGCGCCGACCAGCACCTGCTCGGTCTCCTTCTCCTCGACGTGCTCCGCCACCACCCGGGCCTCGCCGAGCGTCAGCACGCCCAGCCGCTTGCGCTCGCGCCGCCCGAGCACGTACGCCAGGACGAAGACGGCGACCAGGCCGACGGCCAGCGCGGGGATCATCGGGATGAAGATGTCGCCGGCGTCCAGCTTGAGGGCGGTGGCGGCGCGGGCGGTGGGGCCGCCCCAGGGGAGGGTGTTCATCACGCCGTTGGCGGTGGCGGCGACGCCGGTCATGACCACCAGGCTCATCTTCAGCCGCTTGTAGAGCGGGTAGAGCGCGGAAACGGTGATCATGAAGGTGGTGGAGCCGTCGCCGTCGAGCGAGACGATCGCGGCGAGCAGCGCCGTACCGATCACGACGCGCACCGGGTCGGCCTTGCAGAACTTCAGGATGCCGCGGACGACCGGGTCGAAGAGCCCGACGTCGATCATCACCCCGAAGTAGATGATGGCGAACATCAGCATCGCGGCCGTGGGGGCCAGGTCGCCGATGCCCTTGAGGACGTAATCGCCCAGGTGGGCGCCCTGGCCGACCAGGACACAGAACAGCGCGGGGATGAGCACAAGCGCTGCCATCGGTGACATCTTCTTCATCATGATCAGCACCAGGAAGGTAGCGATCATGACAAATCCGAGGATTGTCAGCATTGGGGGTACCTCACGTTCGCCCTTGACCATCTGCCGGGGTGGCGGTTCAGGCGACGTTAGGTCGCGCAAACTTTTGTTAACAAGGTCTTGACGCCAGAGCAATACGAGCAAAACGGGGCGCTGCGCTTTGCCGGTGCCCCACGTTGTCGGCTTTCCCGCCGTGGTTGGTTTCTCGCCGTTGCGCCTGCGGCGGGCGTGGGTTTGTAGGGAGCGGTGCCGGCCCTACACGGCTCCGCCGCTACGGTCCGTCCCCTCCCGTGGGTGGGT
>NZ_JBITYA010000025.1:0-33270 GCF_044544985.1 Streptomyces sp. NPDC053427
ACCCACCCACGGGAGGGGACGGACCGTAGCGGCGGAGCCGTGTAGGGCCGGCACCGCTCCCGAACAACCCACGCCCGCCGCAGGCGCAACGGCGACAAACCACCACGGCGGGACAGCCGACAACGTACGGCGCAGGCAAAGCGCAGCGGAGGGGCCCGCCGCCAGGCGCAACGGCGAACAACCACCACGGCGGGACGGCCGACAACGTGGGGCCAAGCCAAGCGCAGCGACACGGCACAATCGGAGCCATGAACGTGACCACCTTCCGGCTCGCCCACGTTGCGCACGACCTGCCCGCCCTGGTCGCGCTCTACGACGGGGCGGCCCGCTGGATGCAGGACAACGACATCGATCAGTGGAAGCCGGGCGACAAGGACGAGGAGCATTTCCGGCACCGGATAGCGGAGCGGGAGCAGGGAGAGGTCTGGCTCGCGGAGGCGGCGGGGCGGGTCGTCGGCGCCTTCGAGCTGTGGTGGCAGGACGTACCCGCGTGGGGCGAACAGCCGCCGGTGGCGGGGTATGTGCACCGGCTGATGGTGGACCGCGCCCACGCCCCGGCCGGGACCGGGCGGGCGATGCTGGGCCAGGCCGAGTGGCGGATCGCCGGAGCGGGGCGGGAGTGGTCCCGGCTGGACTGTGTGGCGCGCAATCCGCGACTGCGCACGTATTACGAGGGTGCGGGCTACACCGTCGTCGGGGAGCAGCCGTTCAAGGAGGGCGCGGCCGGCAGCCGGTACGCCGTCACCCTCCTGGAGAAGCGGCTGGTCCCAGCGGACCACTAAGGCCGGGCGCGGAGCGCCTTGCGGTACTCCTCGACCGTTTCCCCCACCGATGCCATGCGGTCGCGCATGCCCTGGGACGTGCGACTTTTCACCAGGGTCCGCAGCACTTCGTCGGGCGAGAACGACGCCCCGAAATGCACCGGGACGTTGGCCTTGATCAACGGCCCGCTGGCGAACGGCGACGCCTCGTCGACGGGCTGGTACGTCCAGCGGCACGGCCAGAGCCGCAGCGCGGTCTCTCCGACGTACCTCACCGCGCCCTCGAAGAACGCGCCTTCGGCCGCGGCCTCCAGCGCGGCGGGGCCGTCGAAGCGGTCCAGCACCAGCCGTTCCAGCACCGCGAGCGAGTCCGGCGAATGGTCGAAGGGGAAGTCGTCGGGGAGATGGGCCGTCCGCCACCGCGCCAGTGCGGCGTCCATGGGGGCCAGCCACTCGTCGAGACCCCGGCGGGCCTCCTCGCTCGCATGCAGGCGGTCGTCCTCCAGGTACCACGCGAGCGTCTCGGGTTCCGCCGTGGGGAGCGCGTCACGCACCCGGTGGCCGAGGTCCACCGGCATCGGCAGGCCGAACTCCTCCAGGCTCTCGGCCTGTTCGGGCGTCAGCAGAAGCCACCAGGCGTCATAGGAGTCCTCGATGAGCTGGTAGAAGGTCCGGGGATCGTCGTTGCCGGGGACGAGGTCGCCGATGATGTCGAAGGCGGTGTTCCAGTCCATGTAGCTGCTGCTGTCCGAGGGGGCTTTCGTCTCGTACCACATCGACCGCCCATTGCGCCGGAAGTGCAGATACTCGGTTCCGTCCTCGACCGTCACCCGCTCGACCTCGTCGACCACCACCGAGCCACCCGTGCACGCCGCGATCTCGCACACCATCTCCTCGAGATCGACACCCATCTTTTCGGGCGTCTGAAAGCCGAGGCCCTCGCAGAAGTCGAGCAGGTCGGTCTGCTCCTCGGCGTCCTCGACCTCCTCGTCGGGGTCGATGCCGATGTCGGCCGCCGCCGCCAGGCCGACGGCGGTCTGTTCTTCCGTCGCTATGCCCAGCCGAACCAAGGTCTCCGCAAACCCCCGGAAGGTGCGTGGTATCTCGTCGCTCATGACGGCACCCTCGCACATTCCGGCCGCCGCGCGGCACGGAACGCCCACTAGCGTCCCGTCGCCCGGGTGAAGACGGCGACCGTACGCGCCGGAACGGTGAAGGTGCCCGAAGTGGCCTGGTACGAGGACGACTTGACGACCGGGTCGGAGCCGTGGGCCTGGACGGGGTGGAGGGTGTACGGGGTGTCCGCGGCGGAGGGGAGGTCCTGGGACCGGCGGTGCGGGGTGGCGTTGAAGATCACGACGAGGCGGCCGAGGCGCATGGTGAGGACGCCCGGGGTCTCGTCCGTGCCGGAGAGCGGGAAGGAGAGGGCGGACTGGACGTCGGCGGTGGTGGGCAGGGCGAACCCCGGTTCGGTGGCGTGGATACGGAGGAGGTCGCGGTAGGCGGCGGAGGTGGCGGCCCTCGTGGCGCAGTCGGGGCGCAGGGCCGGGTCGGCGAGGAGGGGCCGGGCGTAGGGCCACTTGTCCTTGTTGTCGGCGGCCGGGGGCAGGCCGCGCCCGAAGCCGTTGCCGGTGCCGCGGTCGGCGCCACCGGCGCAGTTCCAGTGGAGGGCGTTGAACCAGTCGCCGCTGTCGAAGGAGTTGCGGTCGAGGGACTTGGAGCGGAGCAGGTCGGTGCCCGCCTGGGAGAGGGCCGGGCCCTGGGAGAGGGCGGCGGTGGCCAGGGCGACGACCTGCATCCGGGCGCGGTCGGCGGCCGGGGTGCCGGGCGGGAGCTTGTAGGCAAGGGCGTCGTAGAGGGTTTCGTTGTCGTGGGCGTCGGCGTAGGCGAGGGCGTCGCCGGGGGCGGCCGCGTAGCCGGCGGGGGCGCCGTTGTAGTCGACCTCCGAGCCCTTGACCCGGCGGCCGGAGGTATCGGTGAACGTGTAGTCCGCCAGGTTGCCGGTCAGGCCGAGCTTGATGAGGTCCTGGTAGTGGAGGAGGCGGGCGCGCTGTGCGGCGGAATTCCCGTTGGCGGGTGAGGAGTTGGGGTCGGTGAAGAGGCCGGAGGCGAAGCCCTGGACCCGGGGGTCGGCGTCGAAGGGGCCGCCGCCGCGGACCGCGTCGCGGGCCCGGTCGCTGAAGGTGGCGATGCCGGTGCCGGCCATGTTGCGCTGGGTGGCCTGGACGAAGCGGGCGTCGTCGGCGGCCTCGCCGAAGTTCCAGCCCTCGCCGTAGAGGATGACCGTTTTGCCGTCCACGCCGTCGCGGGCCGGGGTCAGGGCGTCGAGGGCCTTGCGTACGGCCAGGATGTTGGCTTTGGGGTGGTGGCCCATGAGGTCGAAGCGGAAGCCGTCGATCTTGTACTGCCGGGCCCAGGTGACGACGGAATCGACGACGAGCTTGCCCATCATGGTGTGCTCGGGCGCGGTACCGGAGCAGCAGGTGGAGGTCGCGACGCTCCCGTCGTCCAGGAGCCGGTGGTAGTAGCCCGGCACGATCCGGTCGAGGACCGACTTCGGGTCCTGGCCACTCGCCGCGGTGTGGTTGTAGACGACGTCCATGACGGTGCGCAGGCCGGCCCCGTTCAGGCCCTGCACCATGCGTCGGAATTCCAGGGTGCGGCGCGGGCCGCTCCGCTGCGCTCCGCCTCTGCCCTGTGCCGAGCCCCCGGAAGCAGAGCCGGGGTCGGAGGCGTACGAGCCCTCGGGGACGGTGTAGTGGAGGGGGTCGTAGCCCCAGTTGTAGGCGTCGCGGGCGGCCGTCCTGCCGACGCACTCCTGTTGCCGGTCCGAGTCGGCGGGCAGGGAGGCGAGGTTGCAGTCGGGTCGCTGCTGGTCGGCGCGGCGTTCCGGGACGGTGGCGCCGTCGAAAGCCGGCAGCAGGTGGACGTAGGACGTTCCCGCCTGTGCAAGGGATTTCAGATGGCGCATGCCGTCCGAGTGGGCGTCGGTGAAGGCGAGGTACTGGCCGGGGTGGCGGCTGGTGCGGTCCTCGACGGAGAAGTCGCGGATGTGCAGTTCCTGAATGCGGGCCTTGCGCAAGGGGACGGCAAGGGGTTTCTTCAGCTGGGTCCAGCCCTTGGGCGCGAGTCGGGGGTCTGCGAGGTCCACCACAAGACTGCGGGCCGAGTCGGCGGTCAGCGCGACGGAGTAGGGATCGGTGACCTTGTTGGTGACCATCTTGCCGACGCTGGGCGCCCAGACGCGGACGACGTACCGGTACGGCTTGCCGGACCAGGCCCGCTCCCCGCGGGCGCGCCAGACGCCGGTGGTCTCGTCCCGACGCATCGGGACCGTACGGCCGTCCAGTTCGAGCGCCACGGTACGGGCGGTGGGCGCCCAGACGGAGAGGGTGGGGCGGTGGCGGCCGTCGAACGTCGGGCCCAGCTGGGCGTGTTGGGCCGCGCGTCCGTACAGATCGTCCAGTACACCGGGTATCTGGACGCCGGTGGTGGCGGGCCCGGCGCCCGATGAACGGTGCTGGGTGGCCATCAGTCGATTGCGCAAGGCGTTGCGGGCGAGGCCGCGGTCGCGCGGGTCGACGGTGAAGGCCGGAAAGTTCTTCAGGTGGGGGTAGGCGGCCCGTTCGGCGGGGGTGAGGGTGCCGGGCGCCAGGCGGATGCGGTGAGCCGGCGCTCCCGGATTCCCGTACTCCAGCTGCGCCGGGACGTGTTCGGCGCCCTTCCAGACGACGGTGTCACGGTCGATCCACTGGGCCTCGGCCTTGGCCGGGTCGGGCGGGGCCGCTTGCGCCTGCTGCTGAGGGGGCGTGACGAGCAGGGCCGCCGCGCCGAGGGCGAGGGCGGCGGCCAGGCGCCTGCGAGGCCGGTACCGGCGTTCCGTGGAGGACATGGGTCCTGGTTCTAGCCGCGTCGATCGATGACTGCAAGACCTTACGCAAGATATTGCAAGGGTGTTAAGTTCCCGGAGTAGCCGGTCCGGCCGGCCGGAGGCCCGCAACCCGGGCCCTACGCGCCCGGCCGGTCGGACCGGCCCTCAAGGAGCAGTTCGGCGACAACGACCCTTCCGGTCGACGGTCGCCCTTCCACCCGCCGGCAGGAAGCACGCCGGCCCGGCCGCGAACCGGGCGGGCACCCACGGAGGGAGGGCCGCCGATCCACCAGAGAACTTCGGACTCAAGAGGACCCGTCCGCCCGGACATGTTCGGAGCGGGCGGCCGCTCGCAGTCCGCCGACGGCGAGGGCGATCAGGAGAACAAAGGCAGCGAAGGCGGTGAACGTGCGCAGGTCGTTGA
The DNA here is from genome assembly GCF_044544985.1 of Streptomyces sp. NPDC053427. Lineage (NCBI taxonomy): Bacteria > Bacillati > Actinomycetota > Actinomycetes > Kitasatosporales > Streptomycetaceae > Streptomyces > Streptomyces sp. NPDC053427. The sequence goes on from NZ_JBITYA010000025.1 coordinate 5,057, forward strand.
ACAGTTCCCAGCGCCGCAGGATCGCCGCGTGATCGGCAGGGGCCGAGGTGAGCGCCCACTGCTTGATCCGTCCGTTGATCGGCACGTTGCCGAACCGGGTTATCAGGAAGGACGCGAAAGCCAGTAGACCTGCCGCACCGGCGAGCAGTCGGGCGCGGCCCGCTGTCAGGACGGCGAGCGTCAGGGAACTCAGGATCGACGCGCCCATCGCCGCCTGCATGGTGATGCCGTTCATCTTCATCAATTCGGCGTGGAATGACAGCCGCATTTCCAGCGGTACGGCGTTGAAAGTGGGGACGAGATTGGCCGCGCCGTAGCCGAATGCGCCGGCGAGGAGGCCGGTGCAGAGCAGGGCGAATCCATGGATGAGTCCGATGCGCATGTTCGTCGGCTCCGATGCGTTGACTTGGGGCGGATGAGTTGCCCGTAAGGTCGGCCCCGCTGGGCGCTGAGCCGGGAGCCGAGGCCGGCTTCAAGGGTGGCCGGGTATCCGCCGGAAGTCCAAGATCCGGCACTTCTGACATCCAGAACCATCCGTTCTGGACCCTCAGCAGCTGCGGTAATTCGCCACCGTGGCACCGGGCGCAAGGCGAAAGCCCTAAGGGCCTTCGATGATGGGGCTCAGGCCGTCCAGGAGCGCCTTGAGGCCGAGTTCGAAGAGCGCGTCGAGATGCAGGTCATAGCCGTCGTCAAAGGCTCCGACCACTTTGGCGAAGGTCGGGAAGCGGCCGGATTCCACCAAGGCCCGGAGGGCGGGGGCGCGGCCGGCCATCCACTGGTCCTCGGATTGGCCCGTGGTGGCCTCGGCGTGCGCCTCCCACTCCAGATGCACGGCCAGGCCCTGGACGTGGCTGTAGAGCAGTACGTGGATGTCGAACAGCGTGGTGGGGTCGAGGCCGTGCCCGTCGAGGGCGCCCAGCATCCATTCGCCGTGCACCATCAGCTGGGGTACGAGCAACGGGCGGGTGAGAGAGCCGAGTTGGGCCAGCCACGGGTGTCTGCGGTACAGCGACCACAGGGTTCGCGCACCCAGCTCGACGCGGGAGCGCCACCCTTCGGGGGGCTCGGCAGGGTAGGACTTCTCGCCGAATGCGGCATCGGCCATGAGCAGGACGAGGTCGTCCTTGCTGGGGACGTACCTGTAGGGCGACATGGCCGCGACGCCGAGCCGGGCCGCGACGCCGCGCATGGAGAGCGCCGGGAGTCCTTCGGCGTCGGCGATGTCGATGGCGGCGCGGACGATCCGGTCGAGGCTCAACTCGCCCTCCAGGACCGGGCCGGATGACGGTCGTCTGCGCGGCGCTGCCGCCGGAGCGGCGGCGGCCACGACCGTGCCGGTGCGGGGCCGGGTCTCGACGAGTCCCTCCCTGCGCAGGGCGGTCAGGGCCTTGGCGGCGGTGGCCAGCGCGACGCCCCATTCCCTGGCGACCTGGCGGGTCGAGGGGACCCCGTCCCCGGGCGCGAGCTCGCCGTCCGTGATGCGCCGGCGGATCTCGCCGACGATGCGCAGATAGGGCGGCTCACGGTGTGCCCCTGTGGGATCCGTCACGTCCTCTGCCCCTCCCCTTCTGTACTAGCACAGAGAGTAGCAGCGACGACGTGGCGCGAGGCCCAACTGTCCTAGGTCAGGCGGGTCATTCGGCCAGTTGAAGGGGCTGTGCGTACGACGTACGTTCGGGCCACATACAGCGCACGAAAAGGAGCCTTCCATGCAGACCGTTCTCATCTCCGGCGGCGGAATCGCCGGGCCGGTGCTCGCGTACTGGCTGCGCCGTCACGGCTTCGGGGCCACCGTCGTCGAACGTGCCCCGGGCCCGCGCCCCGGCGGCCAGGCCGTGGACATCCGTGGCGTCGCGCTCGACGTCGTCGAGCGGACGGGCCTGCTGGAGCGGGCGAGGAGCGTACGCACCCGGATGCGCGGCATGTCGATCCTGGACCCCGACGGCCAGGAGATCGAGCGCAACACCGAGGCCACCTTCAGCAGCGGCCGGCTCGACAGCGACGACATCGAGCTGCTGCGCGAGGACCTGGTGCGGATGGTCCACGAACACACCCGCGCAGACGTCGAGTACCTCTTCGGCAACAGCATCACCGCGCTCGACGAGCAGGAGAACGGGGTGCGCGTCGACTTCGCACACGGGCCGTCCCGCACCTTCGACCTCGTGATCGGGGCCGACGGACTGCACTCGGCCGTACGCCGTCTGGCCTTCGGGCCGGAGGAGCGCTTCGCACACCATCTGGACAGCTATCTGTCGGTGTTCAGCGCGGACAACTTCCTCGCCCTCGACGACTGGCAGCTGTGGCTGCGGGACGGCGACACGGGCTTCGGCATCATGCCCGTACGCGACAACACCGAGCTCAGGATCGCCTTCGGCTTCCTGTCCGGCCCCCTCGCCCACGACCCCGGCGCCCTTCGGCAGCTCGTCGCGGACAAGCTCGCCTCCCTGCGCTGGAACGGCAGGCGCCTGGCCGAGGCCGCCCTGGAGGCGCCCGACTTCTACTGTGACGCCATGGCCCAGATCCGCCTGGACAACTGGTCGCGGGGCAGGGTGACCCTGCTCGGGGACGCCGGCTACTGCCCCACCCCGCTCTCAGGGCAGGGCACCAGCCTGGCCCTCGTGGGCGCCTACGTACTGGCCGACTGCCTCGCCCAGGCACGGGGCGACCACAGCGCCGCGTACCGCAGCTATGAGCGCCGGATGCGCTCCTTCGTCACCCTCAACCAGGCTCTGGCCACCGAGAATCCCGGCGGACCGGCCTCCGAGGCATCCGTCGCGCACGCCAAGAACGCCCTCTCGCTGGACTGCCCGGCGGTCGCGTAGCGCATCCGCCCCGCGCCGGGTCTACGCGTGGAACCGGAAGTACCACGCCTGTCCCCGATCGCTGATGTCCAGGGGCCGGATGGCGGTGCGGGGTGGGAAGATCCGCAGCAGGCTCGTGTCCAGGGCCAGCTCCTGGCCGTCCACCGGGTCCCCGGGAACGACGAGGTGAAAGGTGGAGTCTTCCCCGTTCGGCAGGAGGGCCCATTCGCATGCCGTCGCATAGCCGCCCACCGGCTTGTTCGCCTCCGCGCCGCCGTCGTAGCCGAGGTACGTCCCGGAGCCGAGGTTGCGGATCGTGCAGGTGCCGTTGCCGGCGGCCTGCACCTCCCACTCCTGCTCGCCCGGGTTTCCGGTGGGGGGAAGGATCACCGCGGGCGTTCCCGGTGCGGAGTCCCCGTCCCGCAGGGTGAGCATCTGCTCGTTCGGGCGGGTGACCGTGTATCGGCCGTTCGGTACAGGTGCCAAGGCCGGCTCCGCTTCTGACGTGCGGTACCGGGGCACCGCGATTCCCTCTGACGGACGGGTTCGGTCCCCTTCCCTCCTCGCGCAACGCGACACATGTGGGGGCACGCCTTGGACCACTGGAGAGGAGCGGACGGCGCGCTCGGGGTCCGGGCGGGAACCTTGCGGGAGATGGGTGCCCCAGCGGCGCCCTGGAGTGCCGCCCTGGATGGGCCGCTCCTCCCGTCGTGCGGCTCCGGGAGGTCATGCACGGGCCGGTCCGGTCGAGCCCCGTACGACCAGCTCGGGCTGGAAGACGAACTCGGTGCGCTGTACGGGATTTGCCTGGATCTCCTCGATCAGCGCGCCCACCGCGGCGGTTGCCATCGCCTGCACCGGCTGGCGCACCGTGGTCAGCGGCGGGTCGGTGAAGGCGATGAGCTGCGAGTCGTCGAAGCCGACGACGGAGAGGTGGCCGGGGACGTCGAGGCCCCGTTGGCGGGCCGCGCGGACGGCGCCGAGCGCCATCAGGTCGCTGCCGCAGACGATGCCCGTACAGCCGTCGTCGAGCAGGGCGGCGGCGGCCGCGTGACCGCCCTCGACGCTGAAGAGGGTGTGGCGGATGTGGCGTTCGGCCTGCCCCCTCGACAGGCCGAACGACTCCTTCAGCGCCGCCGCGAAGCCCTCGGCCTTGCGGCGCGAGGGCACGTAGCGGGCGGGTCCTACGGCGAGGCCGATGCGTTCGTGGCCCAGCTCGACGAGATGGCGTACGGCCATACGGACCGCGGCGCCGTCGTCGGGCGAGACGAACGGCGCGTCGATGCGGTCGTTGTAGCCGTTGATCAGGACGTACGGGACTCCTCGCGAGGTCAGACGGGTGTAGCGGGACGGGTCGGCGGCGGTGTCGGCGTGCAGGCCGGAGAGGAAGACGATGCCGGTGACGTCGCGTTCCTCGAGCTGCTCGACGAGTTCGTCCTCCGTCGCGCCGCCGGGCATCTGGGTGCACAGGACCGGGGTGTAGCCGTGGCCCGCCAGGGACTGTTCGATGATCTGGGCGAAGGCCGGGAAGATCGGGTTGGTGAGTTCCGGGATGACGAGGCCGACCAGGCCCGCGCTGCGGCGTTTGAGCCGTACGGGGCGCTCGTAGCCCAGGACGTCGAGAGCGGCGAGCACGCGTTGCCGGGTGCCCGCCGCGACGCCTGCCTTGCCGTTCAGGACGCGGCTGGCGGTGGCCTCGCTGACCTGCGCCTGGGCGGCGATGTCGGACAGGCGGGGGGTGGGACGGGGTGCCGGCAGGGTCACTCCTCCCACCAGACGGTGGTGTCGGCCGCAACCACGTAGTCACCCGTGGTGTTCAAAAGGTGACGGGACGTGGAGAGGTGAGAGGGGGGAAGGGATGACAGGAGGACGCGGCCGGGTCGTTCGGTCAGCTTCACCGCCGCCCCGGTGGTGTTGGCCGTGCAGATGAGGCCGCCGGGCCGGCGGAAGGCCAGGACGCCGTCGGGGGCGTCGAGCCATTCGACCGTGTCGCCCGCGCCCAGGCCGGGGTGGGTGCGGCGGAGGCCGAGGGCGGCGCGGTAGAGCTCCAGGGTGGAGTCGGGATCACCGGCCTGTGACGCGACGGTCAGCGGAGCCCAGTCGGCGGGCTGCGGCAGCCAGGTGCCGGCGTCGCCGAAGCCGTAGGGGGGTGCCGTGCCGGACCAGGGGAGGGGGACGCGGCAGCCGTCGCGGAGACCGTCCTGGCCGTTGGCGCGGAAGAAGGAGGGGTCCTGGCGGACTTCGTCGGGGAGGTCGGTGACTTCGGGCAGGCCCAGTTCTTCGCCTTGGTAGACGTAGGCGGAGCCGGGGAGGGCGAGCATGAGGAGGGCGGCGGCGCGGGCGCGGTCGAGGCTGCCGCCGAGGCGGGTGCGGTGGCGTACGACGTCGTGGTTGGACAGGACCCAGGTGGCCGGTGCGCCGACGGGGCGCATCGCCTCCAGGGACGCGTCGATCACCGCCCGGAGCGAGGCCGCGTCCCAACCGGTGTTGAGGTAATGGAAGTTGAAGGCCTGGTGCAGCTCGTCGGGACGGAGGTAGAGGGCGGTGCGTTCGGCGCTGGGGGTCCAGGCCTCGGCGACGGCGATGCGGTCGCCGGCGTACTCGTCGAGGACCGCGCGCCAGGTGCGGTAGACGGCGTGGACGCCGTCCTGGTCGAAGAAGGGGAGGACCTGATTGCCGAGGAGTCTGAGCTGTTCGCCGTGGCCCATGTCGGGCAGGCCGGGGGCCTTGACCAGGCCGTGGGCGACATCGACCCGGAAGCCGTCCACGCCCAGGTCCAGCCAGAAGCGCAGGATGGAGCGGAACTCGTCCTGGACGGCGGGGTGGTCCCAGTTGAAGTCGGGCTGTTCGGGGGCGAAGAGGTGGAGGTACCACTCGCCGTCGGGCACGCGGGTCCAGGCGGGGCCGCCGAAAATGGACTCCCAGTCGTTGGGCGGCAGTTCGCCGTTCTGGCCGCGTCCCTTACGGAAGTGGAAGCGCTCGCGGGTGACCGATCCCGGACCTTCGGCCAGCGCGCGACGGAACCATTCGTGCTGGTCGGAGCAGTGGTTGGGGACGATGTCGACGATGATGCGCAGGCCGAGGTGATGGGCGTCGGCGATGACGGCCTCGGCGTCGGGCAGGGTGCCGAACATCGGGTCGATGGCCCGGTAGTCGGCGACGTCGTAGCCGCCGTCGGCCTGCGGGGAGGCGTAGAAGGGGCTGAGCCAGACGGCGTCCACCCCCAGATCGCGGAGGTAGGGCAGGCGGCTGCGGATGCCCGCCAGGTCGCCCATGCCGTCGCCGTTGCCGTCGGCGAAGCTGCGCGGATAGACCTGGTAGATCACCGCATCGCGCCACCAGTCGGTGGCAGGAGTGACGTTGTGCTGTTCGGTCATGTCATCCCTTGGTGGTGCCGGCGGTCAGACCGGCGACGAGGTGGCGCTGGGCGAAGGCGAAGACGAGCGCGGCCGGTACGGCGATGATCACGGCGGCGGCGGTCATCGAACCCCAGTCGTTGGTGTACTGGTTGACGAAGGTCTGCAGGCCGCCGGCGAGCGTCAGGTTCTCCTCGCCGGTCATGAAGGCGGAGGCGTAGGCGACCTCGGCCCAGGCGGTGACGAAGGTGTAGAAGCCGGTGACAGCCAGCCCCGGCCTGGCCAGCGGAAGGACCAGGCGCCAGAAGGTGCCGAAGGGGTTGAGGCCGTCGACCCGGCCGGACTCGTCGATCTCCACCGGGATGGTGTCGAAGAAGCCCTTCATCATCCAGGCGCAGAACGGGACCGCGATGGTGAGGTAGGTGATGACCAGGCCGGCGGGCTGGTTGAGCAGGCCCAGGGCCGCCATCAGGTTGTAGAGCGGCACGATCAGCACGGCGACCGGGAACATCTGGGTGATCAGCAGCAGCCACATCAGCGGGCGCATACCCGGGAAGCGGAAACGGCTGACGGCGTAGCCGGTGGTGGCGGCGATGAAGACGCCGAGGACGGTGGTCAGCCCGACGACGACGACGGAGTTCCGGAACCAGGCCAGGAATTCGGTGTCGGCCAGGACATGGGTGTAGTTGGCGAGGGTGGGGTGGGTGACGAGGCCGGTGGAGAAGGCGTCGTTCTTGGGCTTGAAGGACGTCACCAGCAGCCAGAACGGCGGGAAGACGGCCACGATCGCGGCGACGATCAGCGCCGCGTGCAGACCGACGGAGGCCGCCCGGCTGCGCTCGTTGCGCCGACGGGGCGCGGGCTTGCGGGTCATGGTCACCACACCTCTCCCTGCTTGCGCAGCGCCCGGCGGTAGACGGCCGCGACGATCGAGAGCAGTACGAGGATGAGGACGCCCCAGGCCGCGGACTCGGAGAAGTTGCGGGGGCTGTCGACGAAGGAGAGCCGGTAGGCGTAGGTCACCAGGATTTCGGTGGCGTCGCCGGGGCCGCCCCTGGTGAGCAGGAAGATCACCGGGAACATGTTGAAGGTCCAGATGGTGGAGAGCAGGACGACGGTGGCGCTGACCGCGCGCAGGCCGGGGACGGTGATGTGGCGGAAGCGCTGCCAGGGCCCCGCGCCGTCCATTTCGGCGGCCTCGTAGAGCTGGCCGGGGATGGACTGCAGGCCGCCGAGGAGCGTGACCAGCATGAACGGCACGCCCAGCCAGACATTGACGGCGATGACGGAGAGCTTCGCCCAGGTCGGGTCGTTGAGCCAGGGGATGGCGTCGATGCCGCCGCCGGAGAGCAGCTTGTTGAGGATGCCGCTCTTTTCGTTGTAGAGCATCCGCCAGGTGAAGACGGAGATGAACGCGGGGATGGCCCAGGGCAGGATCAGCGCGAGGCGGTAGAAGGTGCGGCCGCGCAGCGTCCGGTTGAGCATGTTGGCCAGCGTGAGGCCGAGCAGGAAGGTGAGGGAGACGCAGGCGACGGTCCACAGGACGGTCCAGCCGAGGCGGTCCCAGAAGACGCCGTCGGAGAGCACCGCCTTGTAGTTGTCCAGGCCGGTGAACTTGTAGGTGGCGGGGATGTGGTTGACGCCGATGTCACGCTGGACATTGGCCTCGTTGGCGTCGGTGAGGGAAAGGAAGACGCCGCGCACCAGCGGATAGCCGATGATCACCCCGATGACCAGTACCACGGGGGCGACCATCGTCCATGCGTACCAGTGGGTGCCGAGAGCCCGGCGCACCCGTACAGCGAAGGTCACTTGTAGTCCTTGAGCAGCTTCCGGTAGGCGGCGCCGGTCGCCTTGGCGGCCTGCTCAGGCGTGGCGGCACCGGTGAGCACCTTGTTCATCTGGACCTTGATCGGCTCGAAGAGGGAGTTGCCCTCGGCGATCCAGGGACGCTGTACGGCGCCGTCGACGGCGGGCTTGAAGAACGTGACCATCTCGTTCTGCTTGACGGCCGCAACCTCGTACACGGACTGCCGCGTGGGCAGCAGGCTGAGCCGTTCCGTGGTTTCCTGCTGCACCTTCGCGGAGCTCATGTACTTCACGAAGGCGTACGAGGCCTGCAGGTTCTTGCTGCCGGCGTATACGGAAAGGTTCCAGCCGCCTTGCGGGGATCCTTGCTTCGCACTGCCCGCCGGTACGGGGGCGACGCCGAGGTTCTTCTTGTCCTTGAAGGCCTGGCCGGCGCGGGCGCCCTCGATGTCCCAGGGGCCGTCGACCGCCATCGCGACCTTGCCGTCCTTGAGGGCTCTGAGCTGGTTCTCCTGGCCGTCCGTGGCATCGGTGACCGCCGCCCCCGAGTCGACCAGGTCCTTGATGGCGCGGAAGGCCTTGACGCCCGCGGCATTGTCGATCTGCACCGTCTTGGAGCGGGCATCGATGGTGTTGCCGCCCTCGCCGTAGAGGTAGGGCAGGAACCAGTAGGGGTCGTCGCCGCGCAGGTAGAGGGCGGTGGCACCGGTCTTGGCCTTGATCTTCTTGGCGGCGGCCTTCAGTTCGGCGAAGGTCTTGGGTACGGCGACGCCCGCGTCCTTGAGCAGCTTCTTGTTGTAGAAGAGGCCGAGGGTGTCGATGACCTGCGGCGCGGCGTAGGTCTTGCCCTTGAACTTCGTGGAGCCGACGGCCTGCGGGAGGTAGTCGCCGGTCTTGTCGAGGGCGGCGGTGCCGTCGAGCGGGGCGAGGTAGCCGAGGTTGGCGAAGTCCGCGACCCAGGCGACGTCGGTGCGCATCACATCGGGGGCGCCGGAGTTGCCGCCCGCGGCGTTCTTGAACTTGGCGTTGGCATCGCCGAACGGAACGTTCACATACTGAACGTGGACCTTGGGATGTTCCTTCTGAAAGCCCTCCGCAAGCTTGCGGTAGGTCGCCTTCTCGGCGTCGTTGGAGGTGTCCCAGAAGGTAACGGTTCCGGACAGTTCGCCGCCGCTGCCGGCGTTGCTGTCGCCGTCTCCTCCACCGCACCCGCTCGCCGCCAGCGCCAGGCCCGCTACCAGCGCGGTGGCGGTGATACCGCGGATGCCAGGTATGCCACGCCGCATGTGAACTCCTTAGGGAATCGCCTCAGATGGCGGTCAGGAACGTAACAGCGTGGCAATCAAACCGAAAGACCTTGCGGCAAATTGCTGCAAGTTTGCTGGAAGAAATTGCAGTGTGATGGCCGGAACGACACCCCCGCGACCCCCTTCGCACCGTCACCCCGCGCCCGCCCGAGCGTTGATTCCGTGAAGGCACCAAGGCCTCTTGACCTCGACAGGGACGGCAGATGACCCAGGAGCTCACTTCCCCCAGCCCCGCCCCCCGGGCCCCCGCACCGCACCGAGGTCCCAGGTGGTGGCGGGACGCCGTCATCTATCAGGTCTACGTCCGCTCGTTCGCCGACAGCGACGGCGACGGCATCGGAGATCTGCGCGGCGCCCGCGGAAAGCTGCCGTACCTCAAGGCGCTGGGGGTGGACGCCGTCTGGCTCACCCCGTTCTACGCCTCCCCGCAGGCCGACGGCGGCTACGACGTCGCCGACTACCGCGCCGTCGATCCGCTCTTCGGCGGCCTCGACGACGCCCGGGACCTGATCGATGCCGCCCATGAGGCGAACCTGCGGGTGATCGTCGACATCGTCCCCAATCACACCTCCGACCGGCACCCCTGGTTCCAGGACCCCGAACTCGCCCGGCAGCGCTACGTCTTCCGGCCCGGCAAGGGCGAGCACGGCGAGCTCCCGCCCAACGACTGGGAGTCGGTCTTCGGCGGCCCCGCCTGGACCCGTACCGACCGCGGCGACTGGTATCTCCACCTCTTCGCCCCGGAACAGCCCGACCTGGACTGGAACAATTCCGACGTCCACGCCGAATTCGAAGGCATCATGCGCTTCTGGCTGGACCTGGGCGTGGACGGCTTCCGGGTCGACGTCGCCCACGGCATGGTCAAGGCTCCCGGTCTGCCGGACATCGGCCACGGCGAGCAGGCCAAGCTCATCGGCACCCAGGTCCTGCCGTTCTTCGACCAGGACGGCGTGCACGCCATCCACCGCTCCTGGCGCCGCCTGCTGGACGGATACGGCGACGCCCACGGCAAGGCGGTGGTCGGCGTCGCCGAGGCCTGGGCCCCCAGCGCCGAACGGCTGGCCCTGTACGTACGCCCCGACGAGCTGCACCAGGCCTTCAACTTCCATTACCTCAACACCGGTTGGGACGCGGCCTCGCTCCGCGCGGTGATCGATGCCTCCCTGGAGGCGATGCGCCCCGTCGGCGCACCGGCCACCTGGGTCCTGTCCAACCACGACGTCGTACGCCACCGCACCCGCCTCGGCGGCAGCCTCGACCGCGCCCGCGCCGCCGCCCTCCTCATGCTCGCCCTCCCCGGCTCCGCCTACGTCTACCAAGGCGAAGAACTGGGACTGCCCGAAGTCACCGACCTCCCCGACGAAGTCCGCCAGGACCCCTCCTTCTTCCGCGCCAACGGCCAGGACGGATTCCGCGACGGCTGCCGCGTCCCCCTCCCCTGGTCCGGCACGGCACCCCCCTACGGCTTCGGCGACGCCGGCACCTGGCTGCCGCAGCCCGCCGACTGGCACCGCCTGACCGTCGAAGCACAGACCGGTGACCCCCACTCCACCCTGGAGCTCTACCGCACCGCCCTCGACCTCCGCCGCCGCCTGCCGGGCCTGGGCGACGGGGAGATGAGCTGGCAGCCGGCCCCCGAAGGGCTGCTCGCCTTCCGCCGCCCCGGCGTGCTGTGCACGGTCAACACCCTCGCCCGCGCGGCGGAACTCCCGCTGCCCGGACGACCGCTGCTCTCCAGCGCCCCGGTGGCCGTCGACGGCGCCTCGGCCGTGGTCCCCGGTGACAGTTGCACCTGGTGGGCAATCTGACATGCGCCCGGTACAGTCCCATCCCATGACCGCCCGGCTCTCCGATATCGCAGCACAGGCGGGTGTCAGCGAAGCCACCGTCAGCCGGGTCCTCAACGGGAAGCCCGGCGTCTCCGCCACCACCCGCCAGTTGGTGCTCGCCGCCCTCGACGTGCTGGGCTACGAGCGCCCGGTCAGGCTGCGGCAGCGCAGCGCGGGCCTGGTCGGGCTGATCACACCCGAGCTCAACAACCCCATCTTCCCGGCCTTCGCCCAGGTCATCGGGCAGGCGCTGACCCGCCAGGGCTACACGCCGGTCCTCGCGACGCAGACGCCGGGCGGTTCCACGGAGGACGAGCTGACCGAAATGCTGGTGGACCGCGGCGTCGCCGGCATCATCTTCGTCTCCGGGCTGCACGCCGACACCTCCGCCGATATGCAGCGCTATGCGCAGCTGCGCGGCCAGGGAGTGCCGTTCGTCCTCATCAACGGCTTCTCCGACAAGGTGCAGGCGCCGTTCGTCTCCCCCGACGACCGGGCCGCGGTGGATCTGGCGGTCACCCATCTCGGCGCGCTCGGCCACCGGCGGATCGGACTGGCCCTCGGGCCCGAACGGTTCGTGCCCGTACAGCGCAAGATCGAGGGCTTCGTCCGCAGCATGCAGGACCGGCTGGACCTCGGCCCGGCCGAGGTGGGGCCGCTCATCCAGCACTCCCTCTTCACCCTGGAGGGCGGCCAGGCGGCGGCCCACGCGCTGATCGACCGCGGGGTGACGGCCATCGTGTGCGCCAGCGACATGATGGCGCTGGGCGCGATCCGCGCGGCACGGCAGCGGCAGCTGGACGTACCGCGCGAGATGTCCGTGGTCGGCTTCGACGACTCCCCGCTGATCGCCTTCACCGATCCCCCGCTGACCACGATCCGGCAGCCGGTCACGGCGATGGGGCAGGCGGCGGTGCGGGCGCTCCTGGAGGAGATCGGGGGCACCCCCGCCCCGCACAGCGAGTTCGTCTTCCACCCCGAGCTGGTGGTGCGCGGTTCGACCGCTTCGGCCCCCAAAACCGCGCGGATTCCCCGGCCCGCCCGTACCTCCTGAGACGGGTACCGGCCACCTCGGAGGAGTTTCCGCGGTCCGCTGATCCCTTACTGGATTTCCCGGGTATTTCGAGGGTCCGTATCCGCCCGGAGAGGGATACGGACCGTCGAATACCCGACCGAAGGATGATCGGCGACACGCCCGTTTCTGGCAGACTGTCTGCCTATGGGTGATGCGAATGTGAGGACTTTGGACGGTCGGCCCGCCACCCCGCCACCCCATGGGGCGAGCGCGGACCGCTCGGTGAACCGCCGCCGGTGGGCCCGGCTGCGCGCCCCTCGCGCACCCCGGCTCTGGTTCGAAATCCTGCTGATCGCCGTCAGTTACTGGACGTACTCGCTCATTCGCAATGCCGTGCCCGAGCAGAAGGCGAAGGCGCTCAGAAACGCCGACTGGGTCTGGCAGGCCGAGCACTCGCTGGGTATCGCCGTCGAGCACACGGTCAACCACGCGGTGAATTCCGTGACGTGGCTGATCGTGTCGATGAACTATTACTACGCGACGCTGCACTTCATCGTGACGATCGGCGTGCTGATCTGGCTCTACCGCTGGCAGCCGGGGCGCTATGCCGCCGCCCGGCTGGCGCTCTTCGCGACCACCGGTGTCGCCCTCCTCGGCTACTACTTCTACCCACTGGCGCCGCCCCGGCTGATGCCCGGCGGCGGCTTCGTCGACACCGTCGTGCAGCACGACACCTGGGGCTCGATGGCGTCCGGCAACCTCGCCTCGATGTCCAACCAGTACGCCGCGATGCCGTCGATGCACATCGGGTGGTCGCTGTGGTGCGGCATCACCGTCGCCCTCCTGGCCAAGCCGCTGTGGGCCCGGATCCTCGGGCTGCTCTACCCCACCGTGACGCTGCTGGTCATCGTCTCCACCGCCAACCACTTCTGGCTGGACGCGGTCGGCGGGGTCCTCTGCCTGACCTTCGGGTTCACGGTGGCGCTGGCCTGGTACGGCATGCTGCCGCACCGCCTGACCCGTCATGTGGCGGCACCGGACGTGAATCTGCTGAAGGCCGGCTGAGCGTCGGCCCGCCGTTCGGCCCCTTTCCCGTACGGCACCCGGGTGGGCGGGGCCGCTCCGCGCGGCACCGCCCGTCACCCGAATGGCCCAACGTCGGCCGTATAGCTATGCGCCGTCAGTTCTCCCCGCGGTGCGTGAGGTGCCCGCCCGTCATCGTCAGGCGGACCGGCGCGGCGCCCAGCTCGTCGGCCGGGGCGGTGACCGGGTCCACGGCCAGGGCCGTGAGGTCGGCGCGGAAGCCGGGGGCGATCCGGCCGGCCTCGGACTCCTCGCCGACGGCGAGGGCGGCGTGGGAGGTGCAGCCCTCCAGCGCCATCAGGCCGGTCAGCGCCTGGCCGGGCGTGACGGGGGCGACGTCCGGTTCGCCCGCCGGGCGGCGGAGGCGGGCGGTGGCGAGGACCTGGCGGGGGTCGTGGTGGGCGATCGGCCAGTCGGAGCCGAGGACCAGGACCGCGCCGGCGTCGCGCAGGTCGCGGCAGCGCCAGGCCCGTCCGGCGCGCTCCTCGCCGACCCGCCGGGACCAGGCGTCGGTGTGATCGGCGCGGGTGTAGGCGGTGTGGGTGGGCTGCATGGAGGCGGCGACGCCGAGGCGGGCGAAGCGCGGCAGCTGTTCGCCGGGGACGGTCTCGATGTGCTCGATGCGGTGGCGGTGGCGGGCGCCGATCCGGTCGTCGCCGAGCAGCTCGACGGTGTCCAGTACATGCCGTACGGCGGCGTCGCCGATGGCGTGGGTGGCGGTGCGCACGCCCGCGCGCGCGAGGTGGTGCACGGCGTGGGTGTACGCCGCCGGGTCCGGCCAGAAGGCTTCGGTGCCCTGGCCGTGGCAGTCGGCGTGCTCGAGCCAGGCCGTACCGCCCTCGACGGTGCCGTCCATGAAGAACTTCACGCCGCCGACCCGCCAGTGCCGGCCGGCCAGGCGCTGGAGCTCGATGAGGTGGTCGAGGCCGTCCTTCTCGATGCCGGGCATGCACCAGGGGGCGAGGCGGAGGCGGACGGGGAGTTCGCCGTCCGCCTCGATGGCGGCGAGCAGCTCGGGGACGTCTGCGCTCTCCATGTCCATGACGTGGGCGCCGGTGAGGCCGTTGGCGGCCATCTCGTTCAGGAGGCCGAGGAGCCGGGCGCGGCGGGCGCCGGCCGGGGGGGACGGGACGACCGGCGTGAGGAGGTCCATCGCGGCGTGTTCGACGAGATGGCCGGTGGGGCGGCCGTCGGCGTCGCAGACGACGCTGGCGCGCTGGACGAACTCGCGCGGGCCGGTGATCCCCGCGGCTTCCAGCGCGCGGCCGCTGGCCAGCGCCGAGTGGCCGTCGTAGAGGCGGATGACGGCGGGTGCGCCGCCGAGCGCGTCCTCGATCAGATCGCGGTGGACCGGGGCGCCGGCGAAGACGTTGTGGTCCAGGCCCCAGGCGGTGAGCCAGCCGCCGGGGGGCAGGGCGCGGGCGGCCTCGGCGAGGGCGGTGCGCAGTCCGTCGAGGTCGCGGCAGGCGGAGAGGTCGACGCCGGTGGCCATCTCGACGCCCCAGACGGGGTGGCTGTGGCCGTCGACGAGGCCGGGGGTCAGGGTCGCCCCGGCCAGGTCGACGACCTCGGTCGCCGCGCCGCGCCAGTCCCGTACGTCCCGCTCCTCCCCGACCGCGGCGATCCGCCCGTCCTTGATGGCGACGGCCTCGGCGAGGGGGCGCGTGGGGTCGAGGGTGCGTACCCGGGCGCCGGTCAGGATGGTGTCGGCGGCGGTGCGGGACACGGGGGCGGCGGACATACGGGCTCCTTGGGCGGTGCGCAGTGGGGTGGTGGCCGGGGGGCCGCGGCGGGCGGCCGCTTCCGGGTCCGTCAGCGGGGCTCTTCGGCGGGCCGGCCGGCGGGTTCGGGAGCCGGTGGGCCGGAGGCGAGGGTCTCGTCGTCCTCCGCCGGTTCCGCCGCGAAGCCCGCGTAGATCTCGGGGCGGGTACGGCGTACCCGCCGGGCGAGGGCGAGGCCGAGGCCGAAGGTGAGGGGGACGGTGAGGACCAGGACAGCGTTGGTGGTGAAGGGGGCGCCCGTCATGAGGTCGATCTTGGCGATGACGAGCCAGAGGGCGAGCACCATCAGCACGGTGGCGGCGACGGGCGTGATGACGGTGCGCATCGTCCCCTCGTCGTGGCGGAAGCGGCGGAAGTAGCGGGGCACGGCGGCCGCGGTGATCGCCTGGAGGGCCAACAGGCCCAGCATTCCCGGGGTGTTCATCCACAGCAGGAGCTGCTGGTAGGGGTCCAGGCCGGCGAGCGCGAAGCCGCCGACGACGACGACCGCGAGGACGCTCTGCGCGGCTCCGGCGAGGTACGGGGAGCGGTGGCGCGGGTGGACCTTGCCGAGCGGGGAGGGCAGTACGCCCTCCTGGGCCATGGCCAGGCCGTAGCGGTTGATCGCGTTGTGGAAGGCCAGTTGGGAGGCGAGGATGCTGGTGATGATGAAGAGGTGCATCAGGTCGGCGGCCCAGGCGCCGACGTACTGCGTGGTGGCGGTGAAGAACAGGCCCGCCGGGTCGTGCAGGGCGGCCGCCACGATCTTGTCGCTGCCGTAGGCCTGGATGACGATCCAGATGGTGAAGGCGTAGAAGAGGCCGAGGAAGGCGACCGCGATGTAGGTGGCGCGCGGGATGGTGCGCCGCGGGTTGCGGGCCTCGCGGCGGTAGATGGCGGTGGATTCGAAGCCGGTGAAGGCGGCGAAGGCGAAGGCGAGGACGACGCCGGTGCCGGGGACCAGGACGCTGCCGGCGGTGAAGGAGTCCGCCGAGAGGCCGTGCGCGCCGCCGTGCAGCAGCACTCCCCCGGCGAGCAGCACGAGGATGCCGGTCTCGGCGACGAGCAGCACGCCCAGCACCTTGGCGCCGAAGTCGATGCTGCGGTAGCCGAGGAACCAGATGACCCCGACGCCCACGACGGCGATCGGCGGCCAGGGGACGTGGAGGCCCCAGAAGGCCTGGAGGGCGTCCTGGGTGGCGGTGGCGAGCAGTCCGTAGACGCCGATCTGCATGCCGTTGTAGGCGAGGAGGGCCACGGTGGCGGCGCCGAAGCCGGCCGGGCGGCCGAAGCCGCGGGTGATGAAGGCGTAGAAGCCGCCGCCGTTGCGGACATGGCGGGCCATGGTGGTGAAGCCGACGGCGAAGAGGGCGAGGGTGGCGCCGGCCAGCACGTAGCCGACCGGGGCGCCGATGCCGCCGGCGCCGATGGCGAGCGGGGAGGTGCCGGCCATGACGGTCAGCGGAGCGGCCGCGGAGATGACGAAGAAGGCGATGTCGGCGACGCCGAGGGTGCCGCGGCGGAGCGAGGGGGCCTCGTCGGCGGCGAGTGGTGGTGAGGTCTGCTGAGGGGTCCCGTTGCGGGACTCTGACTCTACGGCCATGGCTCGGCGCCCTTCTGCGGGGACGGAGAGAGGGAGAGGCGGCCCGGCACGTACGGGGGATGTGACGGCAGCATGACCGCGGGAAAAATCTAAAGGCTTTCGGTTTGTGGAAGGTACCCCTCGCCGTACGATTCGGGAAGACCCTGCGGCGGGGTCGCCGGGAGGGGGCACCATGGGGCGGCCGCGGAAGGCCCTGCTGGACAAGGAGCGCATCGGCGCGACGGCGCTCGAACTCGTCGACGAGAAGGGCGACTTCAGCGTCCCGGAGGTGGCCCGCAGGCTCGGCGTGCAGACCGCCTCGGTGTATCACCATGTGGACGGCCGGGCCGGGGTGATCGAGCTGCTGCGGGAGCGGATCACCGACGCGATCGATCCGGGCACGCTGGCCGACGCCCGCTGGGACCTCGCGCTGGAGGCCTGGGCGCGCTCCTACCGCGCCGCGTTCGCCGCGCACCCGCACACGATCCCGATGCTGATGACCTCGCCGATCCGCGCGCCCAGGGTGCTGGCCCAGTACGACCAGGTGGCCGGGTTGCTGCTGGACGCGGGGTTCGCCCCGGCCGCGGTGATGCCCGTCATCACGGGCCTGGACAACATCGTGCTGGGCTCGGCGCTGGACATGTCGGCGCCGGAGCCGATGTGGGACGTCTCCGGCGACGTCGGCGCGCCCCGGCTGACGGCGGCGCAGAACGCCACCGGCCCCGGCCGCGCCGACCAGGCCTTCGATCTGACGCTGGCGGGATTCCTCGCGCACTGCCGGGGGCTGCTGACGGGGGCGCTTCCCTAGGGGGCGGTCGAACACGTCCCGTAGGGGATACGCGCGCCCCCTGCGGGGCCACAACGCAGCGGGGGCGGGGCGTTATTCCCTCAGCAGGCGCCCTCACCCGGCGGGGGCACCCTCGCCCCGCGGGCACCCTCGCCCGCGGGCACCCTCGCCCGCGGGCACCCTCACCCGGCGGGCACCCTCACCCGGCGGGCGCCCTCGCCGGGGGACGGCCCCCGCCGGGGGGCGCCCCCACAAGGCGCCCCCCACCGGAGCGCCCCCTCACCCCTCGTAGAACAGCTCCTCCACCACGCCCCGTGCCCGGCGGGTGATCCGGCGGTAGTCGTCGAGCATGTCCCCCACGTGGCCCTCCTCGTAGCCGAGGTAGCGGCCGACGGCCGCCAGCTCGCGGCCGTCCACCGGGAAGGTGTCGCCGGACCGGCCACGGACCAGCATCACGGCGTTGCGCACCCGCGCCGCCAGCACCCAGGCCTCGTCCAGGGTCTGCGCGTCCTCGGTGGCGATCAGCCCGGCGGCGTGCGCGGCGGCCAGCGCCTCGCGGGTGCGGGTCGTCCGCAGCCCGGGGATCTCCCAGCCGTGCCGCATCTGCATCAGCTGGACGGTCCACTCGACATCGCTCAGGCCGCCGCGCCCCAGCTTGGCGTGGGTCGTCGGGTCGGCGCCGCGCGGCAGCCGCTCGGACTCCATGCGGGCCTTGAGCCGCCGGATCTCGCGCACCGCGTCCTCCCCCAGCCCCTCGGCCGGATAACGCAGCGGATCGACCAGGTCGATGAATCGCTGTCCCAGCTCGGCGTCGCCCGCGACCGGCTCGGCGCGCAGCAGCGCCTGCGCCTCCCACACCAGCGACCAGCGGCGGTAGTAGGCCGCGTACGAGGCGAGGGTGCGCACCAGCGGGCCCGACCTGCCCTCCGGGCGCAGATCCGCATCGATGAGCAACGGCGGGTCCGCGGAGGGGAGTTGGAGCAGCCGGCGCATTTCGTTGGCGATGGCGTGGGCGGCCTTGGCGGCCTCGTGTTCGTCGGCGCCCTCGCGGGGTTCATGGACGAACAGGATGTCGGCGTCCGAGCCGTAGCTCAGCTCATGGCCGCCGAAACGGCCCATGCCGATGACGGCGAAGCGGGTGGGCAGGGTGTCGCCCCACTGCTCGCGGACCGCGGCGCGCAGCGCACCGGCGAGGGTGGCGGCGTTGAGGTCGGAGACCGCGGAGCCGACGGCGTCGATGGCGTGGCCGTGGTCCTCCTCGGCGGGGGTGCCCTCGGTGCCGTACGCGCCGATCAGGTCGGCGGCGGCGGTCCGGAACAGCTCCCGGCGGCGCACCCCGCGGGCCACCGCGACCGCCGCCTCGGCGCCGTCCGCGCGGCCGACCGCGGCCAGCACCTCCTGCTCCAGGGCGGCCCGGCCGCGCTGCTTGAGCCCGTCGGCGGCGCCCAGCAGCGCGACCGCCTCCGGGGCGCGCAGCAGCAGATCGGGGGCGAGCCGCCCGGCGGAGAGCACCCGGGCGAGGTTCTCGGCGGCGGCGCCCTCGTCGCGCAGCAGCCGCAGATACCACGGCGTCTTGCCCAACGCGTCCGAAACCTTACGGAAGTTGAGCAGTCCGGCGTCCGGATCGGCGGAGTCCGCGAACCAGCCGAGCAGCACCGGCAGCAGCGTCCGCTGGATGGCGGCCTTGCGGGTCACGCCGGACGCCAGCGCCTCCAGATGGCGCAGCGCGGCGACCGGATCGGCGTACCCGAGGGCTTCCAGGCGGTGGCCCGCGGCCTTTGCCGAGAGTCTCGTCTCGCCGGGCTCCAGATGGGCGACGGCATCGAGCAGGGGACGGTAGAAGAGCTTCTCATGCAGGCGGCGCACTTCTCTAGCGTGCCACTTCCACTCCTTGCGGAGGGTGTCAACGGGCTCTGTGAACAAGCTCAATGAGCGCGCCAGGCGCCGCAGATCCGTTTCTTCCTCGGGCATCAGATGCGTACGGCGCATCCGGAAGAGCTGGATGCGGTGCTCCAGCGCGCGCAGGAAGCGGTACGCGGAGTCCAGCGCGGCGGCGTCCTGCCGTCCGACGTAGCCGCCGGCCGCCAGCGCGGCGAGCGCATCGAGGGTGCCGGCGCCGCGCAGCGTCGGATCGCTGCGGCCGTGCACCAACTGGAGCAGCTGGACGGCGAATTCGACGTCGCGCAGTCCGCCGGGGCCGAGCTTCAGTTCGCGTTCGACGCGGTCGGCGGGGATGTTGGCGATCACCCGGCGGCGCATCTGGCGGACGTCGGCGACGAAGTTCTCCCGCTCGGAGACCTGCCAGACCATCGGCTCCAGCGCATCGACGTACGCCTGTCCCAGGCCCAGGTCACCGGCCATCGGGCGGGCCTTGAGCAGCGCCTGGAACTCCCAGGTCTTGGCCCAGCGCTGGTAGTAGGCGAGATGGCTGCTGAGGGTGCGCACCAGCGGGCCGTTGCGGCCCTCGGGACGGAGGTTGGCGTCCACCGGCCAGATCGTGCCCTCGGCGGTGACGTCCGAGCACAGCCGCATCATCCGCGAGGCGAGCCGGGTGGCGGCCTGGAGCGCCTTGGCCTCGTCGACGCCCTCCTTGGCCTCGGCCACGAAGATGACGTCCACGTCGGAGACGTAGTTCAGCTCGCGGGCGCCGCATTTGCCCATGCCGATGACGGCGAGCCGGGAGACGGCCGCGTCGCCGGGCGCCTCCTCGTAGCTGATCTGCAGCGCGGCCCGGACGGTGGCGGTGGCCAGGTCCGCCAGTTCCGCCGCGGCCTCGGCGACATCGGTCGTGCCGCAGACGTCCCGGGCCACGATGCCGAGCAGGCAGCGGCGGTAGGTGACGCGCAGCGCGTCCGCGCGCGAGCGGCCCTCGCCCCGCTCGCCCCAGACGCCCTCCGCGAGCGCCTGCTCGAACTCGGGGGTGGTGGGGTGCAGATCGACGGACTCGTAGGTGACCAGCGAACGCCAGTCGTCCGGATGGCGGGCGAGGTGGTCGGCCAGCGCCGCGGACGCGCCCATCACCCCCAGCAGCCGGTCGCGCAGCGGTTTGGCCGCCACGAGCGTGCTCAGCAGTTCCTGCTGCTCGTCCGGGCCGACCGCCTCCACCAGCCGGGCCAGCCCCAGCAGCGCGAGATCGGGGTCCGCGGTACCGCCGAGCGCCTCCAGGAGCACCGAGTCCTCGCGTACCGGGGAGAATTCGGGGGTGTCGAGCAGCCGCCCGGCCGCCGAGGGGTCCGTGAACCCGTGTCTCAGCAGCCGGGTGTGGGTGCTGCTCCGACGTCCCTGCGGAGCGGGAAGTGCCATGGGTGCAGCCTCTCGGTGGCGCGGTGCCTCAGAGCACGGGGAGCATCTTGCGCAGCTCGAAGGCGGTGACCTCGGAGCGGTACTCCTCCCATTCCTGCTTCTTGTTGCGCAGGAAGAAGTCGAAGACGTGCTCGCCGAGGGTCTCGGCGACCAGTTCGCTGCGCTCCATCAGCTCGATGGCCTCGCCGAGGTTCTGCGGCAGCGGCTCGATGCCCATCGCGCGGCGCTCGGAGTCGGACAGCGCCCAGACGTCGTCGTCGGCGCCGGCCGGGAGCTCGTAGCCCTCCTCGATGCCCTTGAGGCCCGCGGCGAGCAGCACCGCGTACGTCAGGTAGGGGTTGGCGCCGGAGTCGATGGAGCGGACCTCGACCCGGGTCGAGCCCATCTTGCCGGGCTTGTACATCGGGACGCGGATCAGCGCGGAGCGGTTGTTGTGGCCCCAGCAGATGTACGAGGGGGCCTCGCCGCCGGCGCCCGCGGTGCGGTTGGTGCCGCCCCAGATGCGCTTGTAGGAGTTGACCCACTGGTTGGTGACCGCGGAGATCTCGCCCGCGTGCCGCAGCAGGCCGGCGATGAAGGAACGTCCCACCTTGGAGAGTTGGTACTCCGAGCCCGACTCGTGGAAGGCGTTGCGGTCGCCCTCGAAGAGGGAGAGGTGGGTGTGCATGCCCGAGCCGGGGTACTCCGAGAACGGCTTGGGCATGAACGTGGCCTGGACGCCCTGCTCCAGCGCGACCTGCTTCATGACCAGGCGGAAGGTCATGATGTTGTCGGCGGTGGAGAGCGCGTCGGCGTAGCGCAGGTCGATCTCCTGCTGGCCGGGGGCGCCCTCGTGGTGGCTGAACTCCACCGAGATGCCCATCGACTCCAGCATCGTGATCGCCTGTCGGCGGAAGTCCATGCCGACGTTCTGCGGGGTGTGGTCGAAGTAGCCCGAGGAATCGCCGGGGGTGGGCCGCCGGCCGTCGACGGGCTTGTCCTTGAGCAGGAAGAACTCGATCTCGGGGTGGGTGTAGAAGGTGAAGCCGAGGTCGGAGGTCTTGGCCAGGATGCGCTTGAGGACGTAGCGCGGGTCGGCGTAGGAGGGCGAGCCGTCCGGCATCAGGATGTCGCAGAACATCCGGGCGGTGCCGGGGGCCTCGGCGCGCCAGGGGAGGATCTGGAAGGTGCTGGGATCCGGCTTGGCGATCATGTCGGATTCGTACACCCGGGCGAATCCTTCGATGGCCGAGCCGTCGAAGCCGATGCCCTCGTCGAAGGCCTGCTCCAGCTCCGCGGGGGCCACCGCCACCGACTTCAGGAAGCCCAGCACGTCGGTGAACCACAGCCGGACGAAGCGAATGTCGCGCTCTTCCAGAGTCCGGAGCACAAACTCCTGCTGCTTGTCCATGGTTCACCAATCCTTGCAGGTCAATCGGCCTGTCCACGCGCGTGGGATCACGTGGCGTGGCACACCAGTATCACGTGAGGGGGTTACCGTCACATTACGCACCCTTGGCCTGAAGCAGAACCGCCGGGCCGTGACCCTCCCCTCGATCCTTCCCGCAGGACGTAGCGTCAGCGCGGCCAGGGGCGGCAATCGGGGGGCTTGGCGCAGTCTTGAGCCAGTGCTGGGGCGGTGTTGACCGGTCGTTGGAAGGTCCATGCCATGCGATTCCTGCGCTGCGCGGAATGTCCGTTCCCCCGTCCTGCGCGCCCGTCGTTCCGGAGCGCGCCGCCCGGCTCCGCACCCGCACCGCGGGCTTTCCGCGGCCGGACGAGGTGCTGCACGGCGCCCTGCCGGTGAGGCCCGGCGGGACGGCGCCCGGCCGCATCCCCGGGCGCTGCCGCCGGCCGCCGGGTCAGGCGCGGGGCGCCGCCGTGTCGCGGCCCTTGCCCGAGAGGTCCAGTACGGCGCGGGCCACCGATTCGGGGGCGTCGGCCATCACCAGGTGGCCGGCCGGGGCGGCGACCGCGAACCGGCCGCCCAGCTCGGCGGCGAGCGCCCGCTGACGCTCCAGCCAGCGCAGATCGCGGGCGTTCTCGCCGCCGTCGTAGGCCGCCAGGACCGCGACCGGGACGGCGGGCAGCGGGTACGAGGAGCGGAGCGCGGCGAGCTCGGCGGCCTGGTACGGGTAGGTCGCGTTCTCCAGGACACAGGCGCGCAGCACCCGGCTGGTGCGGTATCCGGCGCGCTCCCACGGGTGCGGCGGGTGGCTGCCGACGGTGGTGGCGCGGCCTATCAGGCGGCGGGCGGTGGGGAGGAGGGCACGGGGCACCCCGGCGGCGGACAGGGTGGCGGCGCACCCGGACGCCCAGGCCGTACGGACCCCGCGGGGCAGCAGCGGGCGGGGGTCCTCCTCCGTGGAGCCGTCGACCAGGACGAGGCCGGCGCAGCGGCGCGGATGCAGCCGGGCGAAGGCCTCGGCGTGGAAGCCCGCGAGGGAGTGGCCGACGACGGTGGCCGGGCCGCGGTGGCCGAGGGCGTCCAGGACGTGGGCGATCCGGTCGGCCTCGGCGACGAGGGTGGGGGCCGCCGGCGAGGGAGCGCTCAGGCCCAGGCCGGGGCGGTCGAAGCGGATGACGGTGCGGTGCGGTGCGAGCAGCGCGGCGACCGCGTCCCAGTCGAACCAGGCCATGCCGAGGCCGCCGCTGAGGACGCAGGGCGGGCCGCTGCCTTCGGCGAGGAGGTGCAGCCGGATGCCGTCGACGGTGCGGATGCGGCCGGGGATGCGTATGGGGCGTCTGGTCATGGGCGTGCCTCCGGCTTCGGTTTCCTGAGTTCTTTGTGCCCGGCCGGGCGGGCCACGCACCCTGCCAGCAGCGCGAGGTAGAGGGCGACCAGCAGGACCTGGAGGCGCTGGCCGGCGCCGAGGGCCCAGGTGCCCCGGCCCGCGGTGAACGCCACGACCGAGGCCAGCGTCCAGAGCGTGGCGGCGAGTTCCGCGAGCACCAGCGGCGGGCCGAGGCGGGCGAGCGCCGGCCAGCCGCCGTAGCGCCGGGCCGCGACGGTGAGCAGGACCAGCGCGGCCAGCGCACCGGCCAGGGCGAGGGAGCTGCTGATGGCGTGCGCGGTGTGGGTGGCCGGGACCAGGCCCGCGGTCTCCCGGGCCGCGCAGGCCGGATCGCTGGTCGGCGCGCAGCTCAGCGGGAGCCGGGAGTCCAGGGCGGTGGCGGCGCCGAAGAGGGCGAGCGCGGCCCAGCCCGCGGTCGTCCAGGGCCGGCGCTCCAGGGTGGCCAGGGCGGCCGCCGCACCGGCCAGCACCAGCAGCCCCGCGACCAGGTCGGTGGCGCGGAAGACCCCGCCCAGCGGCTGGTCGGCGGCCGCGAGTTCGCTGACGTACGCCTGCACGGGGTCGATCCCGGTGGCGAGGACCACCTCCAGGACCCAGGCCGTGTAGGCGACGGCCCCGAGCAGCAGCAGGACCGCGGCCGCCCGTCGGCGGACGGGAGCACGGCGGGTCGGGGTCACGGCCATCCTGGTGATCGGATCGGGTGGACCCGGCCGGTCGGACGGAGCGCCGGGCACGCGGAACGCATGGGAACGCCAAGGATAGGCGGATGGACTACAGCAATGCGGTGATACCGGCGCACGGTGGTACGGGCGGACGGGCCTGCCCGCCGCCCGCGGCCCGGCGCCCGCGCTCGATACCCCGTGCGGGCCGGGCCCGAGAAGTCTGACGTCCCCTCGACAGGCCCGCGATGCGTGAACTCCGGCGGCGGAGCCGACGGGACACCCCGCGCCCCCTCCGGCCACGGCAGCGCACCGCGCCCGGCCCCCACCACTCCGCACCCGCACCCGCACCGGCTCCCTGAGACCTGTCTGCCCGCGGCCGGTCCCGCCGCCCCGCCCCGGACTCCTCGCCCGGCCGCCGACGCCTGCCCGCATGCGCGCCCGCGCGCACCTCCACCGACCTCACACCTTCGACACCGACACGAGGTACCCACCCATGCGTACGCATTCCCCCCAGCCCCCGTCCCGCTCGCGCCGCGCCGTGCTCGGCGCCGGTGCCGCCCTCGCCGGCGGCAGCCTGCTGGCCGCCTGCTCCGGCGACCACTCCGGCCCGCACAAGGGCACGGACGGCCTGGACGACGGCAAGAACGGCATGCGCCACGACGGCGTGCCGGGCGGCTACGTCAGCCCCGACGGCCCGGAGGTCATCGAGGCCGAGAAGAAGCGCGGCGCGAACGGCACCGTACGCAAGTTCAAGCTCACCGCCGCCGCCACCGACCTGGACCTGGGCGGCCGTACCGTCCGCTCCTGGGCGTACGGGGACGAGCTGCCCGGCAAGGAGATCCGGGTCACCGCGGGCGACACCCTCCGGCTGGACCTCGCCAACCACCTCCCGGCGCACACCACCGTGCACTGGCACGGGCTGGTGCTGCGCAACGACATGGACGGCGTCCCCGGCATCACCCAGCGGGCCGTCAAGCCCGGTGGGTCCTTCACCTACGAGTTCGCCACGCCGAGCCCCGGCACGTACTGGATGCACCCGCACGTCGGAGTGCAGATCGACCGGGGACTGTACGCCCCGGTGATCGTCGAGGACCCCAGGGAGCCGCTCAGTTACGACAAGGAGTGGATCGTCATGGTGGACGACTGGGTCGACGGGGTGGACGGCAGCACCCCGGACTCGGTGCTGGCCGAACTGCACCACGGCAGGGCCGCCGCCTCCGGCCACGGCAGTATGGACCACGGCGAGATGGGCGGCGGCGAGCCGGCGCAGCCCGTCACCAGCGGCCCGCCCCGCGTGCTGACGGGCGCCAGGAGCAGGCTGCTGCGCGGCATCGCCGGCGATGTGGACTACCCGTACCACCTCATCAACGGCTGCACCCCCCAGGACCCGAGGACGTTCCGGGCCAAGCCCGGCGACCGCATCCGGATCCGGTTCATCAACGCGGGCGGCGAGACCGCCTACCGCGTCGCGCTGGGCGGCCACTCCATGACCGTCACGCACACCGACGGCCACCCCGTCGAGCACGCCACCACCGACGCCCTGCTGATCGGCATGAGCGAGCGCTACGACGTCCTGGTCACCGCCAAGGACGGCGTCTTCCCGCTGACCGCGCTCGCCGAGGGCAAGAACCGCACCGCGCTGGCCCTACTGCGCACCGGCGGCGGCGAAGCGCCCGGCCCCGACACCCGCGCCGAGAACCTCGACGGCAAGCTGGTGACCGCGAACCGGCTGAAGGCCGCGGAGTCCGTACGGCAGGAGTACCGGCGCGTGGAGCGCACCATCGATCTGCGTCTGACGGGGTCCATGGAGAAGTACAACTGGGCGATCAACGGCAAGCCGTACACGCCGTCGCAGCGGTACCCCGTCACGGAAGGTGAGCGGGTGCGGCTCTCCTTCAACAACCGCAGCAAGATGTTCCACCCGATGCATCTGCACGGGCACACCTTCACGCTGCCCGACGGCGGCCCCCGCAAGGACACCGTGAACGTGCTGCCCGGCAGCAGGGTCAACGTCGACCTCGAGGCGGACAACCCGGGCCTGTGGATGCTGCACTGCCACAACATCTACCACTCGGAGTCGGGGATGATGACGATCCTGGGCTACCGCAAGAGCTAGGGCGGGAGGGGGGGCGGAACGTCCGGACCTCCCCCCTTCACCCTCCCTCCTCCCCCTCCCCTTAACGTCACTAAGACGATTAACCTCAACTACACTGATCCCGTGGCCCAACTTCGTCTCGCCCTCAACCAGATCGACTCCTGCGTCGGCGATGTCGCCGGGAACGCCGAAACGATCGTGCACTGGACGCGGCACGCCGCCGACCAGGGCGCGCACCTCGTCGCCTTCCCCGAGATGACGCTGACCGGCTATCCCGTCGAGGACCTCGCGCTGCGCTCGTCCTTCGTCGAGGCCAGCCGCACCGCGCTGCGCGCACTGGCCGGCCGGCTGGCCACCGAGGGGCTGGGCGAACTCCCGGTGGTCGTCGGCTATCTCGACCGCTGCGAACGGGACGAGCGGCGCTACGGGCGGCCGGCCGGCGCCCCGCAGAACGCCGCCGCCGTACTGCACCGCGGCGAGGTCGCCCTGACCTTCGCCAAGCACCACCTGCCCAACTACGGCGTCTTCGACGAGTTCCGGTACTTCGTCCCCGGCGACACGCTGCCCGTCGTGCGGGTGCACGGCGTCGATGTCGCCCTCGCCATCTGCGAGGACCTCTGGCAGGAGGGCGGCCGGGTCCCGGCGGCACGCAGCGCGGGCGCCGGGCTGCTGCTCTCCGTCAACGCCTCGCCGTACGAGCGGGACAAGGACGACACCCGGCTGGAACTGGTACGCAAGCGCGCGCAGGAAGCCGGCTGCACCACCGCCTATCTGGCGATGATCGGCGGTCAGGACGAGCTGGTCTTCGACGGCGACTCCATCGTCGTCGACAAGGACGGCGGGGTGATCGCGCGGGCGCCGCAGTTCGCGGAGGGCTGTGTGCTGGTCGACCTCGAACTGCCGGACGCGGCACCCGAGGCGCCCTCCGGCGTCCTGGACGACGGCCTGCGCGTCGACCATGTCGTGCTGACCCCCGACCCGCTGCCGCCGTACGCCCCCGAGACGCTCGGCGGCGAGGCGGAACGGCTCGGCGACATCGAGGAGATCTACACCGCACTGGTCGTCGGGCTGCGCGCGTACGTCGCCAAGAACGGCTTCAACAGCGTCGTCATCGGCCTCTCCGGCGGCATCGACTCCGCGCTGGTCGCCGCGATCGCCTGCGACGCGCTGGGCCCGGCGCACGTCCATGCCGTCGCCATGCCCTCCCGCTACTCGTCGGACCACTCCCTCACCGACGCCGCCGAGCTGGCGCGCCGTACCGGCCTCGCCTTCCGCACGGTGCCGATCGGCCCGATGTTCGACGCGTACATGGAGGCGCTGGGGCTGACCGGCCTCGCCGAGGAGAACCTCCAGTCGCGGCTGCGCGGTACGACGCTGATGGCGATCTCCAACCAGGAGGGCCACCTCGTCCTCGCGCCGGGCAACAAGTCCGAGCTGGCCTGCGGCTATTCGACGCTCTACGGGGACTCGGTGGGCGCGTACGGCCCGATCAAGGACGTCTACAAGACCGTCGTCTTCCAGCTCGCCCGCTGGCGCAACCAGGCGGCGGCCGACCGCGGCCAGACCCCGCCGATCCCGGAGAACACCCTCACCAAGCCCCCGAGCGCCGAACTGCGCCCCGGCCAGGTGGACACCGACTCGCTGCCCGACTACGCCGTTCTGGACCGCGTCCTGGAGCTGTACGTCGACCGCGACCAGGGCCGCGAGCAGATCGTGGCGCAGGGCTTCGACGAGGAACTGGTGACCCGGGTACTGCGGATGGTCGACCACGCCGAGTACAAGCGCCGCCAGTACCCCCCGGGCACCAAGATCTCCGCCAAGGGCTTCGGCAAGGACCGGCGACTGCCGATCACCAACCACTGGCGCGAGGGTGCCTGACGGTTTCTCCCCACGTTGTCGGCTGTCCCGCCGTGGTGGGTTTCTCGCCGTAGCGCCTGCGGCGGGCGTGGTTTTGTCGGGAGCGGTGCCGGCCCTACACGGCTCCGCCGCTACGGTCCGTCCCCTCCCGTGGGTGGGTGGGAAGAGGCCGGTGGGGGCGGGCGTGGAGTCGT
>NZ_JBITYA010000026.1:0-18034 GCF_044544985.1 Streptomyces sp. NPDC053427
GTGGGGGCGCCCCGGCCCCCCGCGCGCCCCCGCGCCACTCTCGCGGGGGTCCCCCCCCCCCCCCCGGCCCGGCCCCCCCCACCGCCGTTGCGTCGTACGGGCGCCTCAGGCGCTCTGACCGCCCAGGTGGTGCACCCGCACCATGTTGGTGGTGCCGGGGACACCGGGGGGCGAACCGGCGGTGATGAGCATGGTGTCGCCCTTGCTGTAGCGCTGGAGCTTGAGCAGCTCGGCGTCCACCAGGTCGACCATCGCGTCGGTGTTGTCGGCGTGCGGGACGACGAAGGCGTCCACGCCCCAGCTCAGCGCGAGCTGGTTGCGGGTGGAGGCTTCGGTGGTGAAGGCCAGGATCGGCTGCGATGCGCGATAGCGGGACAGGCGGCGGGCGGTGTCACCGGACTTGGTGAAGGCCACCAGCGCCTTGCCGTCCAGGAAGTCCGCCATCTCGCACGCCGCGCGGGCCACCGCACCGCCCTGCGTACGCGGCTTCTTGCCGGGCACCAGCGGCTGCAGGCCCTTGGACAGCAGCTCCTCCTCGGCCGCCTCGACGATCTTCGACATCGTCTTGACGGTCTCGATCGGGTAGGCGCCGACCGAGGACTCCGCGGAGAGCATGACCGCGTCGGCGCCGTCGAGGATGGCGTTGGCGACGTCGGAGGCCTCGGCGCGGGTCGGCCGGGAGTTGGTGATCATCGACTCCATCATCTGGGTCGCCACGATCACCGGCTTGGCGTTCCGCCGGCACAGCTCCACCAGGCGCTTCTGCACCATCGGGACCTTCTCCAGCGGGTACTCCACCGCCAGGTCACCACGGGCCACCATGACCGCGTCGAAGGCCATCACGACCTCCCGCATGTTGGCGACCGCCTGCGGCTTCTCGACCTTGGCGATGACCGGGACCCGGCGGCCGACCTCGTCCATGACGCGGTGCACGTCCTGCACGTCCTTGGCGTCCCGGACGAAGGACAGCGCGACCATGTCGCAGCCCATGTTCAGGGCGAACTTGAGGTCCTCGATGTCCTTCTCGGACAGCGCCGGGACGTTCACCGCCGCGCCGGGCAGGTTGATGCCCTTGTGGTCGGAGATGACCCCGCCCTCGATGACGATGGTGCGCACCCGCGGGCCGTCGACCTCGACGACCTGGAGGGCGACGTTGCCGTCGTTGATCAGGACCGGGTCGCCCTTGGAGACGTCGCCGGGCAGGCCCTTGTAGGTCGTGCCGCAGATGGTCTTGTCGCCGGGCACGTCCTCGGTGGTGATGACGAACTCGTCGCCGCGCACCAGCTCCACCGGGCCGTCGGCGAAGGTCTCCAGGCGGATCTTGGGGCCCTGGAGGTCGGCCAGTACGCCGATGGCGCGGCCGGTCTCCTCCTGGGCCTTGCGGAGGCGGTGGTACCGCTCCTCGTGCTCCGAGTGGGTCCCGTGGCTCATGTTGAATCGGGCCACGTTCATACCGGCTTCGATCAGTGTCTTGAGCTGATCGAAAGAGTCAACGGCGGGGCCCAGGGTGCAGACGATTTTGGAACGGCGCATGGCGGAATCCTATCGGTTTGTTTCTGAGCGGAATATTCCGGTGGGCGGAAACACCAACGTCTAGGCGTTGACCAGGGCGTATGTCTGCTGGGCGATCTCCAGTTCCTCGTCGGTGGGCACGACGGCGACCGCGACCCGGGCGTACTCGGGCGAGATCAGCCGCGGCTCGTCGGACCGTACGGCGTTCAGGTCGGCGTCCACCGCCATGCCCATCTCCTCCAGGCCGGCGATGGCGGCCTCCCGTACCGGGGCGGCGTTCTCGCCGACGCCCGCGGTGAACGCCACCGCGTCGACCTTGCCGAGCACCGCGCTGTAGGCGCCGATGTACTTCTTCAGCCGGTGGATGTAGATGTCGAAGGCGAGCCCGGCGCGCGCGTCGCCCTCGTCGATCCGGCGCCGGATCTCGCGCATGTCGTTGTCCCCGCACAGCCCGATCAGCCCGCTCTTCTTGTTGAGCAGCTCATCGATCTCGTCCACCGACATCCCCGCCACTCGCTTGAGGTGGAAGGTGACCGCCGGGTCGATGTCGCCGGAGCGGGTGCCCATGACCAGGCCCTCCAGCGGGGTCAGGCCCATGGAGGTGTCCACGCAGCGGCCGCCCCGGACGGCCGATGCGGAGGCGCCGTTGCCCAGGTGGAGCACGATCACATTGACCTCTTCCGGCGCCTTGCCCAGCAGCGCCGCCGTCCTGCGGGAGACATAGGCGTGCGAGGTGCCGTGGAAGCCGTAGCGGCGGATGCGGTGCGCGTCGGCCGTCTCCACATCGATGGCGTAGCGGGCCGCGTACTCCGGCATCGTGGTGTGGAAGGCGGTGTCGAAGACCGCGACCTGCGGCAGGTCCGGGCGCAGCGCCCGGGCGGTCCTGATGCCGATGATGTTCGCCGGGTTGTGCAGCGGGGCGACTGGCACCAGCCGCTCGATCTCCTTGAGCACCGCATCGTCGATCACGGTCGGGGCGGTGAACTTCAGCCCGCCGTGCACCACCCGGTGGCCGATCGCGACCAGCTCCGGGGAGTCCAGGCCGAGCCCGTCGGCGGCCAGCTCCGCGGCGACGGCCTTCAGCGCGGCCGCGTGGTCGGCCATCGCGCCCGTCGTCTCGCGCTTGGCGCCGCCGGTGGCCAGCGGGGTGTGGGCCAGGCGCGAGGTCTCTTCCCCGATCCGCTCCACCAGGCCGACGGCGAGCCGGGTGCCGTCGGTCATGTCGAGCAGCTGGTACTTCACCGACGAGGAGCCGGAGTTGAGGACGAGGACGCGGGTGGCAGTGGCAGTCATGTACGGCTTTCCGATGAGGTGGGGGAGTGGTGTGCGGGGGCTCAGGCGGTGTGTCCGGCGCCGGGCCGGGCGCCCTGCGCCTGGATGGCCGTGATGGCGACGGTGTTGACGATGTCCTGGACGAGGGCGCCGCGCGAGAGGTCGTTGACCGGCTTGCGCAGACCCTGCAGGACCGGGCCGACGGCGACCGCGCCCGCCGAGCGCTGCACGGCCTTGTAGGTGTTGTTGCCGGTGTTGAGGTCCGGGAAGATCAGCACGGTGGCCTTGCCGGCGACGTCGGAGCCGGGCAGCTTGGTCTGCGCGACCGCCGCGTCCACCGCCGCGTCGTACTGGATCGGGCCCTCGACCAGCAGATCGGGGCGCAGCTCACGGACGATCTCGGTCGCCTTGCGGACCTTGTCGACGTCCGCGCCGGAGCCGGAGGTGCCGGTGGAGTAGGAGAGCATCGCGATCCGCGGCTCGACGCCGAACTGTGCGGCGGTGGTGGCCGACTGGATGGCGATGTCCGCCAGCTGCTCGGCATTGGGGTCCGGGTTGACCGCGCAGTCGCCGTAGACCAGGACCCGGTCGGCCAGGCACATGAAGAAGACCGACGAGACGATCTGGGCGCCCGGCTTGGTCTTGATGATCTCGAAGGCCGGGCGGATGGTGGCGGCGGTGGAGTGCACGGCGCCCGAGACCATGCCGTCGGCCAGCCCTTCCTGCACCATCAGCGTGCCGAAGTACGAGACATCCGCGACGACGTCGTAGGCCAGCTCGTACGACACTCCCTTGTGGGCGCGCAGCTCGGCGTACAGCTCGGCGAAGCGTTCGCGCAGCTCGGAGGTCTGGGGGTCGATGATCTGGGCGCCGGTCAGGTCGATGGCCAGGTCGGCGGCGCGCTTGCGGATCGCCTCGTCGTCGCCCAGCAGGGTCAGGTCGCAGACGTCGCGGCGCAGCAGCACATCGGCGGCGCGCAGCACCCGCTCCTCGTTGCCCTCGGGCAGGACCACGCGGCGGCGGCCGGAGCGGGAGCGCTCGATCAGCTCGTGTTCGAACATCATCGGGGTGACCCGGCCGGAGCGGGCGACGGAGATACGGTTCGTCAGCTCCACCGTGTCCACATGCCGCTCGAACAGGCCGAGCGCGGTCTCCGCCTTGCGCGGCGAGGCGGCGTTCAGCTTGCCCTCGACGGCGAACAGCTCGCCCGCGGTCGGGAAGGACCCGCCGGGTACGGAGACGACCGGGGTGCCGGGGGCCAGCCGCTCGGCCAGCGCCATGATGTCGGGGCCGGGCTTCTCGTCGAGGGTGAGCACCACACCGGCGATCGGCGGGGCGCCGGCGCTGTGCGCGGCCAGCGAGCCGATGACCAGGTCGGCGCGGTCGCCCGGGGTGATCACCAGGCAGCCGGGGGTCAGCGCCTTGAGGAAGGTCGGCAGCATGGCGCCGCCGAAGACGAAGTCCCGCGCGTCCCGGGCGAGCCCGGAATCGTCGCCGAGCAGCACCTCGGCGCCCAGGGTGTGCACGATCTGGCCGACGGTCGGCGCGGAGAGCGAGCCGTCCTCGGGGAGCGCGTAGCAGGGCACCGGGAGGCGCGCGGCGAGCCGTTCGACGACGGCGGTGCGCAGCTCGGGGGCGACCCGGTTGACGACCATGGCGACGACATCGCAGCCCAGCGAGGCGTAGGCGCGGTAGGCGTTACGGGCCTCGGCGCGTATCGAGTCGGCCTCCTGGCCCTGGCCGCCGACGACCGGCAGCACCGCGGCGCCGAATTCATTGGCGAGGCGGGCGTTGAGGGCCAGCTCGGCCGGCAGGTTGGTGCCGGCGTAGTCCGAGCCGAGGACCAGGACGTACTCGTACTCCCTGGCCACCGCGTGAAAGCGGTCGACGAGCCGGGAGACCAGCTCGTCGGTGCCGCGTTCGGCCTGGAGGGCGGCGGCCTCCTCGTACCCGATGCCGTACACGGTGTCGGCGGACTGGGCGAGCCGGTAGCGGGCCCGCAGCAGATCGAACAGCCGGTCGGGCCCGTCGTCGTGGACCAGCGGGCGGAAGACGCCCACCCGGTCGACATGGCGGGTCAGGAGCTCCATGACCCCCAGCTCGATGACCTGGCGGCCGTCGCCGCGGTCGATCCCGGTCACGTACACGCTGCGCGTCACGCGTGCTCTCCGTCCTTCCGTCCGCTCGCCAGCCATTACCGCAGCTCGCAAGGTCAAATTACCCGATATGGTGAGCTTGCCCCTCTTGACAATACCTGCGCCGATGGGTAAGCCGCTCTCTCAGTTTCTCCTGAGGAGTCCGGTGAGGAGACAGTAGGGGTGGCTTCCGGGGTGAGGGCAGGGCCCGCGCGCTCATGAAACAATCGGACCGGCTCACAAGAACCAACAGCGAGCACAGGAGACACAGCACGATGCGTATCGGAGTCCTCACCGCAGGCGGCGACTGCCCCGGCCTGAATGCTGTGATCCGGTCTGTTGTCCACCGCGCCCTCACCGGTCACGGCGATGAGGTCATAGGTTTCGAGGACGGTTTCGCCGGGCTGCTCGACGGCCGCTTCCGCAAGCTCGACCTCGAGGCGGTCAGCGGCATCCTCGCCCGCGGCGGCACGATCCTCGGCTCCTCCCGGCTGGAGCGTGCCCGGCTCCGCGAGGCCTGCGAGGACGCCAAGGACCACTCCAAGGACTACGGCATCGACGTCCTGATCCCGATCGGCGGCGAGGGCACCCTGACCGCCGCCCGGATGCTCTCGGACGCCGGGCTCCCGGTCGTCGGTGTTCCCAAGACCATCGACAACGACATCTCCTCCACCGACCGCACCTTCGGTTTCGACACCGCCGTCGGCGTCGCCACCGAGGCCATCGACCGCCTCAAGACCACCGCGGAATCGCATCAGCGGGTGATGGTCGTCGAGGTGATGGGCCGGCACGCGGGCTGGATCGCGCTGGAGTCCGGCATGGCCGGCGGCGCCCACGGCATCTGCCTGCCGGAGCGGGAGTTCGACGTCAACGACCTCGTCGCGATGGTCGAGGAACGCTTTGCCCGGGGCAAGAAGTTCGCCGTGGTCTGCGTCGCCGAGGGCGCCCACCCGGCCCCCGGCACCATGGACTACAAGAAGGGCGCCATCGACCTCTACGGCCATGAGCGGTTCTCCGGCATCGGCAACGCCCTCGCCCATGAGCTCGAGAAGCGCCTCGGCAAGGAGGCCCGCCCGGTGATCCTCGGCCACGTCCAGCGCGGCGGCACCCCCACCGCGTACGACCGGGTGCTCGCCACCCGCTTCGGCTGGCACGCCGTCGAGGCTGCGCACCGCGGCGACTTCGGCAGGATGACCGCACTGCGCGGCACGAACATCACGATGGTGCCGCTGGCGGAGGCGGTCACCGAGCTGAAGACCGTCCCCGCGCACCGCATGGACGAGGCCGAGTCGGTCTTCTGACCGTCCGTCACGACGCAAGCGGCGGCGCGCCATCGGGCGCGCCGCCGCTGTGTTCCGCTCACCCCCGGAGGGCCTACTGTGCGCCGATGGCCTGGAGCATGTTCAGCCGGGCGGCGCGACGGGCCGGCCACAGCGCCGCCAGCACGCCCACGACCAGCGCGATCAGCAGGAACAGCCCCAGCCGGCCCCAGGGCAGCACCATCTCGTACGTCGGGAACGACGAGCCGACCATGCTGCCGCCCGCCCAGGCGAGGAAGATGCCCACGCCCATGCCGAGCACCGCGCCGAACAGCGAGATGACCACCGACTCCAGCCGGACCATCTGCTTGATCCCGCTGCGGGCGAGTCCGATCGCACGCAGCATCCCGATCTCCCGGGTCCGCTCGAACACCGACATCGCCAGGGTGTTGACGACGCCGACCACCGCGATGATGACGGCCATGCCCAGCAGCCCGTAGACCATGTTCAGGACGGTGTCGATCTGTCCGGCGGTCTCCTTGCGCAGATCGTCATGGTTCTGGATCTTCAGCAGCGGGCTGTCGCCGAGCGCGTGCCGGATCTTCTTCACCAGCTCGGGGGAGCCGCCGCCGGCGGCCTTCACCAGCAGCTCGTCGTTCTTGACCCGCGTCAGGTGCGGATCGACCAGCGACAGGGAGCCGAAGGACCGGCCGAGCGTCTCGTTCTCCTTGTAGACGCCGGCGATCTTCAGCTTCGTCGTCTTCTTCCCGTCGAACCGGACGCTCACCGTGTCGCCGGCCCGCCAGCCGTTCTCCTTGGCCCCGGCCTCCGAGACGGCTATCCCGCCCTCGCGCACATCGGCCAACGAGCCCTGGGTGAAGGTGAGTTGGGTGAGCTTGTCGATCTGGGAGAGGTCCGTGCCGCGCAGATAGCCGAAGCCGCCTTCGGGGTCGCGACCGCCGTCCGTGGTGAAGCCCACCCCGCGCAGCGGCGCCACCGCCTCGACGCCCGGCACCTTCGCCACCTTCCGGGACAGCTCGGGGTCCAGCCCCACATAGGTCGAGGTCCGGATCTGGTAGTCGGCGGTCAGGCTGGTGGCCGCCATCTTGTCCATGCCCAGCTGCGTGGAGTGCCCGACGACCGTCATGCCGGTGATCAGGGTGAGGCCGATCATCAGCGCGGATGCGGTGGCGGCCGTACGGCGCGGATTGCGCAGCGCGTTCTCCTTGGCCAGCTTGCCGCCGATGCCGAACAGCCGGGTGGTGATCCGTCCGGCCAGCGAGACCAGCGGCCGGGACAGCAGCGGCGCCAGGACGATCACGCCGGTCAGCGTCAGCATCGAGCCCGCCATGGCGATCGGCAGATCGTCGCCGGACTTCAGGGTGGAGACGTAGAGCATCACGGCGACGCCGAGGCCGGTGATCACCGCGCCGATGGTGTTGCGCACGACCAGGCTGCGCAGCGCGGGCGGCGCCTCGACGGTGTTCAGCGCCTCCACCGGGGCGATCTTCGCGGCCTTGCGGGACGGCAGCCAGGCGGCCAGTACGGTCACCACGACGCCGACGGCCAGCGCGGCCAGCACCGTGGTCGGGCTGATGACGACCGGCCCGTCCGGGAAGCCCGCGCCATTGGCGTCCAGCACCGCTCGCAGCCCCACCGCGATGCCCGCGCCCAGCGCGAACCCGACGACGGAGGAGACCAGTCCCAGCAGCGCGGCCTCGGCCAGCACCGAGCGCACGACCTGCCGGCGCGAGGCGCCGACCGCGCGCAGCAGCGCGATCTCGCGGCTGCGCTGGGAAATGAGCATGGTGAAGGTGTTGGCGATGATGAACACCCCGACGAACAGGGCGATCCCGGCGAAGGTCAGCAGGGTCTGGCTCAGCGCGCTGTTCTGCTCGGCGATCATCTTGGACTGCTGCTCGGCGAGTTCGGCGCCGCTGGTCGCCTGGGCGCGGTCCTTGGGCAGCACCTCGCGGACCTTCGCGGTCAGCGCGCGCTGGTCGGTGCCGGGCGTGGCCGCCACCACCAGCCCGTCGAACTGCCCCGGGTGCAGATACAGCTTCTGCGCGGTCGCGGTGTCGAACAGCGCCAGGCTGCCGCCCGCGGTCACCTGCGGGTCGTCGGTCGCGACGATCCCGACCAGCTTCTTCGTCAGCACCGGCCCGTCGGTCGCGAAGCGCACGGTGTCGCCGATGCGGTACCCGGCGGCGTTCGCCGTGCTCTCGGCCAGCGCCATCTCGCCCGCGTTGCGCGGACCGCGGCCCCGGGCCATCGGGTAGCGGCTGTCCTTGCCGTCCTCGCCCGGCTGGAAGTTGACCGCTCGGTTCTGCCAGCCGTTGCCGATCGGCTGGTCGTCCTTGCCCGCGAGGGTCGCCTCGCCGGTGACATCGGACCGTACGGACGCCACCCCGGGCAGCGCACGGATCCGGTCCGCCAGCTTGTTGTCGAGGGCGGTGCTCCGCTTGCCGTCCTTCTCCGCGTCGACGGCGTCGGGGGCATCCGGCTCCGCCTCGGTGGCCTGCACGGAGACGGCGACATCCTTGAGGTTCTTGGCGGAGGCGTTCTTCACGGCCTCGCCGACGGTGTCGCTGAAGATCAGGGTGCCGGCGACGAAGGCGACGCCGAGCAGGACCGCCAGCGCGGTCATCATCAATCGGGCTTTGTGCGCAAGGACGTTGCGCAGGGCGGTTCGCAGCATGGTGGTGGGTTCAGTCCTGAGGTCAGGTGTCCGGTGCTCGGATACGGAGGGCGGCGCCGCGCGTACGGCGCGGCGGGCGGGGTGCCCGCGTCAGCTCGTACGGCCCTTGGAGTCGAACAGCCGCATCCGGTCCAGGACGGCGTCGGCGGTCGGCTCGTACAGCTCCTCGACGATGCGGCCGTCGGCGAGGAAGACCACCCGGTCCGCGTAGCCCGCGGCGACCGGGTCGTGGGTGACCATCACCACGGTCTGCTGCATCGCCCGTACCGACTCGCGCAGAAAGCCCAGCACCTCGGCGCCGGACCGGGAGTCGAGATTGCCGGTCGGCTCGTCCGCGAAGATGATCTCCGGCTGCGCGGCCAGCGCCCGGGCGACCGCGACCCGCTGCTGCTGGCCGCCCGACAGCTGCGCCGGCCGGTGCGTCAGCCGCCCCGACAGACCGACCGTCTCAATGACGGTGTTGAGCCACTGCCGGTCGGGCCGGCGGCCCGCGATGTCCATCGGCAGGGTGATGTTCTCCAGCGCGGTCAGCGTGGGCAGCAGATTGAACGCCTGGAAGATGAAGCCGATCTTGTCGCGGCGCAGCCGGGTCAGCTGCCGGTCGTTCAGCGTCGCCAGCTCGGTGTCGCCGATCCGGGCGGAGCCGGCGGAGATGCCGTCCAGCCCGGCCATGCAGTGCATCAGCGTGGACTTGCCGGAGCCGGACGGCCCCATGATCGCGGTGAAGCGAGCCTTGCCGAATTCGACGGAGACGGAGTCCAGCGCGACCACGCGCGTCTCCCCCTCGCCGTAGACCTTGCTCAGGTCCGTGGCACGGGCGGCGACGGCCGCGGTGGCGGTGGAAGTGGGGAAAGCGGCGGCCGCATGGGACACGGGGACTCCTGGAAGGGGACGGTCGACTCGTTCTTGTCGCAGTCCCTATTCTCGAATCCGCAGGTCAGGCCGGTCGTCAGCCCCAGGGACCCAATACCGGACCGGTCGGAAGTGCGACGCCGGCCCCCGGCGTCCTACCGTGGGGGGACCCGTGTCTGACCTTCGGCCGATGGGCCGCCGCGGGGACCGTGCGGGCCGCTACTGCCCGATCCGCGCCCAGAACTCCGCCAGGATCCGGTCGAGGAACGCCCGCCCCGCCCTGCCGGACTCGTCGGCGCTGCCCCCGCCGCCCCAGTTGAGCGTGGCGGCCATGCCGGCCTGGTACTCCTCGTGCAGCTCCCGCAGCACGTCCTGGATCCGCTCCTTGGGAAGCGGTACGAGCTTGCCGACCGGCCGCACACAGCCCTGCCACCGCGTGGTGGCGGCGCTGGTCAGCAGCTCGGTGAGCTTTTCGTCCTGCCCGGTGAACCGGATCAGCGCGGGGGGCGGCAGCTCGAGCGCCTCACCGAGCGCCGCGGCCTGCCGCGCGTTGCCGGTCCACCCGCCGTCGTCCTCCAGCCGCTCGTACGCACGTCGCTCCATGCCGATCCGCATGGCCAGGTCGTCCGCCGCGAGCCCGCGCGCCAGCCGGTACTCGCGCAGCGTGCCGGGCGTCCCCAGCAGCTCCCCGGGCGCGCACCACAGCGCACCCGCCAGCGCGGTCAGCTCCGCATCGGTGGGGGCGCTGTCGCCGCGCTCCCACGAGGCGACATCGGCGGGCGACACCCGCAGCCCGTAGGCGGCCGCCATCCCGTAGGCGACATGGGCGGGAGTCATACCGAGGGCCTCGCGGAGCCGGCGCGCGGCCTCGGCGTTGAATGGGGGCCGGTGGGGCTCCCCGACGTGCGTGTTCACGGGCACACGGTAAGTGACGTGGCGCTTGTCCACCTATGGTGCGGATGAACAAGTTGTTAACTCGTAGATTCCTACGTCGGAAGCGGGTAAGGGGGAGTCCGCCGTACCGAATGGACGGTACGGCGGGCCGCCGGCGCCCCGGGCTACCCCTTCACCGCTCCGCCCAGCGCGAACCCGCCGCCCAGCCGCTTCGCGATCAGCAGATACAGCAGGATCACCGGCGTCGAGTACAGAATCGAGAACGCGGCCAGCTGCCCGAAGGCCACACTGCCCTCGTTGCCGAAGAAGGTGAAGACGCTGACGGACGCGGGCAGCTGCTCGGGCGAGAGCAGCAGCATGAAGGGAACGAAGAAATTGCCCCACATCATGATGAAGGTGTAGATCGTCACGACCGTGAGGCCGGGGCCCATCAGCGGCAGGACGATCCGCAGCAGCGTCTGGGTCCAGGAGGCGCCGTCCGTCCAGGCCGCCTCCTCCAAGGCCGTCGGCACGCCGTCCATGAAGTTCTTCATCAGCCAGATGGCGAACGGGAGTTGGGCGGTGGCCAGGAACAGCGCCGTGCCGTACATCGTGTCGATCAGGTCGACCCGGACGAACAGGCCGTAGACCGGCACCATGATCGCGGTGATCGGCAGGCAGGTCGAGAACAGCACGGTCAGCAGGTACGGGCGGCTGAAGCGGGCGCGGAAGCGGGAGAGCGGATAGGCGGCCAGCGCCGCGCAGACGACCGTGACCAGGGTGGCGCCGCCGCACAGCAGCAGGCTGTTGAGCATCGGCGTGAAGGTGATGTCGTCCGTCAGGACGGCCGAGAAGTTCTCCGACGTGGGCGACTCCGGCAGCCGTACGCGCAGCGTCGCGTGGGCGTCCAGGGACGACAACACCAGCCAGGCCAGCGGGATCGCGAAGGCGACGGCGACGGCCAGCAGCGCCGCGTCGGCGGCGAGGCGACGGCGGGCCCGGCCGCCCCTCACACCTCCTCGCGCATCAGGCGCAGATAGACGGCCGAGAACAGCGCGCCCACCACGAGCAGCAGCAGCGCCACCGCCGTGCCGTAGCCGATCAGGGACTTCAGGAACGCCTGGTCGTACATGAACACGGGGAGGGTCTGGCTGCGGTTGCCCGGCCCGCCCCGCGTCATGGCCCAGATCAGACCGAAGACGGAGAGCGTCTGGAGGGTGTTGAGCATCAGATTGGTGCCGATGGAGCGGCGGATCATCGGCAGCGTGATGTGCCACAGCCGCCGCGGCCCGCCCGCCCCGTCGACCTGGGCGGATTCGGTGACCTCCTGGGGGATCGCGTCGAGCGCCGCGGAGTAGATGAGCATCGAGAAGGCGGTGCCGCGCCAGACGTTGGCGAACGACACGGCCAGGATGGGCAGCGTGAACAGCCAGTTCTGGGTGGGCAGATGGAGCCATTCCAGGACGGCGTTGAGGGTGCCGCGGCGCTGGAAGAAGCTGTAGAGGAGGAAGCCGGCGACGATTTCCGGGACCACCCAGGCGGTGATCACGATCGCGCCGGTCAGGGACCGCAGCGGCCGCGAGGCGCGCCGCATCAGGGCGGCCAGCGCCAGCCCCAGGGTGTTCTGGCCCAGGACCGAGGAGAGCAGGGTGAACACCAGGGTGAGCACCACCGCGTTGACGAAGGCGTGGTCGGTGAGCGCGTGCCGGAAGTTGGCGAGGCCGACGAAGGACGCGGACTCCTGGCCGGTCAGCTGGGTGTCGGTGAAGGCGAGGTAGACGCAGTAGCCGATGGGGCCGGCGAGGAAGAGCAGCAGGAGGACGGTGGCGGGGACGAGGGGGGACCAGCGCAGCAGGCCGCGGCGGACGGGGGACGTGCGGGCCGGGCGCGCGGCCCCGGCGGTGGCGCCGGTCCTGGCGCCGGTCCTGGTGACGGCGCCGGTCATGGCTTGGCGACGACCTGGCCGTCCACGAGGGACGTCAGCGCTTCGTCGTAGTCCCTGGCGGCCCGGCCGGGCGAGGCGGAGTCGGCGGTGACGGCCTCCATCGCCTCGCCGATGGCCGCGGAGACCTTGGGGTAGTCGGGCAGCGCGGGCCGGTACTTGCTGACCTTGACCAGGCCGGTGAAGAAGCCGATGCCGGGGACGGACCTCAGATAGCGCGGGTCGGCCGCGACGTCCCTGCGGACCGCGATCTGCGCGCCCCGTACACACCATTCCAGGGCGTTCTTCT
The DNA here is from genome assembly GCF_044544985.1 of Streptomyces sp. NPDC053427. Classification (NCBI taxonomy): domain Bacteria; kingdom Bacillati; phylum Actinomycetota; class Actinomycetes; order Kitasatosporales; family Streptomycetaceae; genus Streptomyces; species Streptomyces sp. NPDC053427. The sequence goes on from NZ_JBITYA010000026.1 coordinate 12,833, forward strand.
TCGACTGGAAGGTCTCGATCAGCTTCCAGGCCAGATCGGGCTGCTGGGACTTCTGCGGCACGGACCACGTCCAGCCGCCGGCCAGGCTGACCTTGCCCGGCGCGGCGCCGTGCTGGGTGGGGAACGGCGCCTGGCCGAGCGTCGTCGACCACTCGGGCCACGGGTTGCCGCCGCCGGTCTTCTGCCACTGCTGGCCGAGCCAGGAGCCGTCCAGATCGATCGCGAGCTTCTCCTCGGGCAGCAGCTCGGCCGCCACGTTGGTCTGGATGTTGGGGCTGAGCGCGTCGGAGACGTCGGGCCCGAGCTTCTCCTTGTAGACCGTGTCGATGAATTGCAGGCTGTCCTCGAAGCCCTTGCTGCCGGTGACCCATTTCTTGCTGCCCGGGTCGTAGAGCGGCCGCTCGCCCGTGCCGTACAGCAGCATCTCGAAGCCCTGCATCACGGCGGCCTCGCCCGCGCCCTTGCCGGTGAAGACGTTCAGCGGGATGACGCCGGGGACCTTGCGCTTGACGGTGCGGGCCGCGTCCAGGACCTCGTCCCAGTTCCCGGGCCGCCAGTCGGCCGGCAGCCCCGCCTTCTTGAAGATCTTCTTGTTGAACCACAGCCCCCGGGTGTCCGTGCCGTCCGGAACCCCGTACGTCCTGCCGTCCTGCGCCCTCGCCGCGGTCTTCGCGCTCGCCTCGAACTGCCGCCAGTCGTCCCACTCGGCCAGATGCCGATCCAGCGGCCGCAACAGCCCCGCCTTGATGTCGGAGTTGACCAGAAAGGTGTCCTCGTAGACCAGATCCGGCGCCGTCTTCGGGGAGCGCATCATCTGCTGGATCTTGGTGTAGTAGTCGTTCTCCGATGCCTGGATCGGGATGAGCTTGACCTTCTTGCCCGGGTTGGCCTTCTCGAATTCCCTGGCCACGAGGCCGATGTACTGGTCGCGGACCAGGACCTTGCCGTTGGTGTCCTTGATGAAGGCGACCTTGACGGTGTTCCGGTCGCTCCCGGACCCGCTGCCACAGGCGGTGAGGGTGCCGGCGGCCAGGACGGCGGCGGTGAGCAGAATCAGCGGGGCGGTGGGGCGCACGGCGACCTCCAACTAACCACGAACCACGGCGGGTTGCCCGCCGAAAGTAAGTCACCGCTCACAGCCGGTCAATGGCCCGACCAGCGATAGCGCAATTCCGGGCGGCCCACCTGCCCGTACTGCGGCGTCCGGGCGGCCCGCCCGGACTCCACGAGATGCTCCAGATAGCGGCGGGCGGTGATCCGGGAGATCCCGACGCCGGCGGCCGCCTCCGCCGCCGTCAGCCCCTCTTCGGCGGCCCGCAGGGCATCGGTCACCGCGCGCAGGGTGGCGGCGGTCAGCCCCTTGGGCGGCGCGGCCGGCCGCGGCGCACGCAGCGCGGCGATCGCCCGGTCCACCTCGTCCTGGCCGCTGGCCTCGCCCGCGGTGGCCCGGAACGCGGCGTAACGGGTGAGCCGGTCGCGCAACGTGGCGAAGGTGAAGGGCTTCAGCACGTACTGCACCACGCCGAGCGAGACGCCCTCGCGCACCATCGCCAGATCGCGGGCCGAGGTGACGGCGATGATGTCCGCGGTGTGCCCGGCCGCCCGCAGCGTCCGTACGAGCTGCAGCCCGTGGCCGTCGGGGAGGTAGAGGTCGAGCAGGAGCAGATCGACGGCGTGCCGGTCGAGATGGCGGCGGGCGGCGGCCATGGAGTGGACGGTGCCGGAGACGGCGAAACCGGGCACCCGCCCGACGTACAGCGCATGTGCGTCGGCGGCGACCGGATCGTCCTCGACGACCAGGACCCGGATGTCGGGGGCGCTCACCGGCCCCTCCTCTCGTTCACCGTGCGGATCCTCTCGTGGCCGGTCCGTCGGCGGCGTGCAGCGGCAGCCGGACGGTGAACCGCGCGCCGCCCTCCGGCGCCCGGTCGAGGGCGACGGTGCCGCCGTTGCGGTGCACGGCCTGGCGGACCAGCGCCAGGCCCAGGCCGTGTCCCGGCCCGGCCTTGGTGGACCAGCCGCGCCGGAAGACCTCCTCGGTGGCGTCCGCGGCCACCCCGGGCCCGTTGTCGGCGACGCGGAGCAGCAGCTCGCCGTCCTCCGTCGCCCGCGCGGTGACCCTCACGGCGGCGGCGCCCGGCCGGGGCGGGGCGGCGGCGTCGAGGGCGTTGTCGATGAGGTTGCCCAGCACCGTGACCAGGTCGCGGGCGGGCAGGCCGGGCGGCAGCAGGCCGTCGTCGATCCGGCTGTCGGGGGTCAGGGTCAGCTCGACGCCCCGCTCGTTGGCCTGCGCCGCCTTGCCGAGCAGCAGGGCCGCGAGCACCGGCTCGGCGACCGCGCCGACGACCTGGTCGGTCAGCGCCTGGGCCAGCTCCAGCTCGGCGGTCGCGAAGTCCACCGCCTCCTCGGCCCGGCCCAGTTCGATCAGCGAGACGACGGTGTGCAGCCGGTTGGCGGCCTCGTGCGCCTGCGAGCGCAGCGCCTCGGCGAAGCCCCGTACGGAGTCCAACTCCCCTGACAGCGCCTGGAGTTCGGTGTGGTCGCGCAACGTCACGACGCTGCCGCGCCGCTCGCCGCCGGAGACGGGGGAGGAGTTGACGACCAGGACCCGCTCGGCGGTCAGATGCAGCTCGTCGACGCGTGGGCCGGGCGCCAGCAGCGCCCCGGTCAGCGGCTGCGGCAGCCCCAGCTCCGTGACGAGCCGTCCCACCGCATCCTCCGACAGCCCCAGCAGCTCCCGCCCGCCGTCGTTGATCAGGGCGACCCGGCGCTGCCCGTCGAGCATCAGCAGCCCCTCGCGCACCGCATGCAGCGCGGCCTGGTGGTAGTCGTGCATCCGGCTCAGCTCGGCGGCGTTCATCCCGTGGGTGTGCCGTCGCAGCCGGGCGTTGATGACGTATGTCCCGAGTCCGCCGAGCGCCAGCGCGCCCGCCGCGGCCGCGATCCCCGCCAGCACCTGGTCCCGCAGCTGTGCGCTGATCGTCTCGATGGTGATCCCGGCGCTGACCAGCGCGGTGATCCGGCCGCCGCGCCGCGGGTCGTGCACCGGCGCGACGACCCGCACGGACGGCCCGAGCGTCCCCTGATACGTCTCGGGGACGACCTCGCCGCGCAGCGCGGGCCCGATGTGCCCCAGGTACTTCCGGCCGATCGCGGACGGCTCCGGATGCGTCCAGCGCGTCTTGTCCGGCGCCATCACCACCACGAAGTCCACCCCCGCATCGCGCCGCAGCCGCTCGGCGTACGGCTGGAGCGCGGCCGTCGGATCCTTCGTACGGGCGGCCGCCACGACCGCCGGGGAATCGGCGACGGCGGTGGCCACGGCGGTCGTCTGCCGCCGCGCCGTCTCCTCCGCCTGCCGCTGGGCGCTCAGATACGCGAACAGCGCGCCGCCCGCCACGACCGCCGCCACCAGCACCACCTGCATGGCGAACAGCTGCCCGGCCAGACTGCGCGGGCGGCGCGGCCGCCGGGGCGGCCGGGGACGGGGGAGTCGCATACGGAACAGTCTGCACGGTCAGTTTCGCGGTGGTCCGTGCGGTCACTTTTGCGTGAACGAAACGCACGTAAGGGTGACGGGCGCCACAGCGGCGTGCATAGTCGCCGGGACTTGTTGTGCACCAGAGCCGCAGATCAGCGCACAGCCGTAACCGAGGAGGCAGCAGTGGCTGCACAGACCCCGCCGCGTGGGGGCACCGCCAAGGAGACCGCACCAGGAAAGCGGGACCGGACGCACTATCTCTACCTCGCCGTGATCGGCGCGGTGCTGCTCGGCATCATCGTGGGCTTTGCCGCGCCCGGTGTCGCCGTGCAGCTCAAGCCGCTCGGTACCGGGTTCGTCAACCTCATCAAGATGATGATTTCGCCGATCATCTTCTGCACCATCGTGCTGGGCGTCGGCTCGGTCCGTAAGGCCGCCAAGGTCGGCGCGGTCGGCGGACTGGCGCTCGGCTACTTCATGGTGATGTCCACCGTCGCGCTGGCCATCGGCCTGGTCGTCGGGAACATCCTGGAGCCCGGGTCCGGCCTCCACCTGACCGAGACCGTGCGGCACGCGGGCCACGCCCAGACCGAGGGCGGCGGGGAGTCCCTGCCCGACTTCCTGCTCGGCATGATCCCCACCACGCTGGTCTCCGCCTTCACCCAGGGCGAGGTGCTCCAGACGCTGCTGGTGGCGCTGCTGGTCGGCTTCGGACTCCAGGCGCTGGGCTCGGCGGGCGAGCCGGTGCTGCGCGGCGTCGGGCATCTGCAGAAGCTGGTCTTCCGGGTGCTTTCCATGATCATGTGGGCGGCGCCGGTGGGAGCCTTCGGCGCCATGGCGGCGGTGGTCGGCGAGACCGGCCTGGACGCGCTGAAGTCCCTGGTGGTCATCATGGTCGGCTTCTATGTCACCTGCCTGCTGTTCGTGATCGTGGTGCTCGGCGCGCTGCTCCGCCTCGTCGCGGGCGTCAACATCTTCCTGCTGCTGAAGTACCTGGCCCGGGAGTTCCTGCTGATCCTGTCCACCTCCTCCTCGGAGTCGGCGCTCCCCAGGCTGATCGCGAAGATGGAACACCTGGGCGTCAGCAAGCCGGTGGTCGGCATCACCGTCCCCACCGGCTACAGCTTCAACCTCGACGGCACCGCCATCTACCTGACGATGTCCTCGCTGTTCGTCGCCGAGGCGATGGGCAAGCCGCTCTCCCTCGGCCAGCAGATCTCGCTGCTCGTCTTCATGATCATCGCCTCCAAGGGGGCGGCGGGCGTCACCGGCGCGGGCCTGGCCACGCTGGCCGGCGGCCTCCAGTCGCACCGCCCCGAACTGGTCGACGGCGTCGGCCTGATCGTCGGCATCGACCGCTTCATGAGCGAGGCGCGGGCGCTGACGAACTTCGCGGGCAATGCGGTGGCCACGGTCCTGGTCGGCACCTGGACCAAGGAGATCGACAAGGCCCGGGTCGCCGAAGTACTGGCCGGCCGGGCGCCCTTCGACGAGAAGACGCTCGCCGTCGACGCCCACGGCGAGCCGCCGTCGCCCGAGGTCGTCGGACCCCGAGACGGCGGGGCCGAGCCCGTGGCCCCGGTAGGGGCCTAGCCCCACGTTGTCGCTGCGCTTTGCCTGGGCCCCACGTTGTCGGCCGTCCCGCCGTGGTGGTTGTTCGCCGTTGCGCCTGCGGCGGGCTGGTTGCCGCTGCGCGGGGCTGTTCGGCAGCGGCACCGGGC
>NZ_JBITYA010000027.1:0-17050 GCF_044544985.1 Streptomyces sp. NPDC053427
GCATCGCAAGGCGGAGGGACGTCCGGATACTGGGCGTATCCGGACGTTCCGACAACGCGGCGAGGTGCCGTAGCTGTCGTCGTGCGCCCGCCAGGCATTACGGGACAGCCCTTAGTGGACCGGCAGTTTCGCGTGGTCGGTGTCGGGGAGCCAGTCGCGCTGCGGTGTGTAGTCCAGCCAGCGCCGGGCCCGGCCGGTTTCGGTGAAGCCGCGCAGCAGGGTGTCGAGCAGGGGGTGGCGGTAGGACTCGCGCCAGGCCAGCGACCACGCGTACAGCGGGGTCGGCTCGACGAGCGGGACGGAGCGCAGGCCCGCGTGGTCCGGCAGCGGTGCGTCGGCGGGGAAGAGGGTGAAGCCCTCGGTGTCGGTGCGGAGATGGTGGACGAGGTGGTCCAGGCCCAGGTTGGGGCCGTCGTGCCGGCGGGTGATCCCGAATGCGTCGGCGAAGCGGCGCAGGAAGTCCAGGCGGGTCAGTTCGGCCGGGCACCACAGGGTGCTGTCGCGCAGGTCGGCCGGGCGCAGTGCATCGGCGTCGGCCAGCGGGTGGGAGGGGCTGACCACCGCGTCGACGGGTTCCAGCCGCACCAGCCGCTGGGTGAGCCCCGCGTCCCGGCCGCCCGGCAGCGGGTGCACCCGGCCGAATCCCAGGTCCGTGTCGCCGCGCGTCAGCGCCTGCGCGACTGACGGCCAGTCACGTCCCGGCCCCGGCTCCCACCGCACCGGGCCGAGCGCCTGCACCGCCTGGGCGACGGTACGCATCGGTGCATACAGATGCCCCCAGGTGTCGATCCGTACGACCGGGCCGGCGCCCGTCGCCGCCGCGATCGCGCGCTCGCCCGCCGCAAGCGCCTCGCGCGCGGCCGGCAGGAACCGCTCGCCCGCCTCGCTCAGCCGGATGCCGCCCTCGCGCGCGAACAGCCGGACGGCCAGCAGCTCCTCCAGCCGCGCGATCCGCTTGGACAGCGCCTGCTGGCTGGTGTTCAGCTCTTCGGCCGCCCGTCCGAAGTGCAGCGTCTCGGCGGTCGCGGCGAACGCGCGGACCAGGGAGAGGTCGAGGTCCATGCCGCTGACCCTATGCGACAACCCCCCGTTGTCGGCCGGGCGGCTTCGTTGTTGGCCGGGCCGGTGCCCCGCCCGGTCAGATGGTCCCAGATGCCGCACCGGGGGACGGCCCCGGAGGCCGCCGAGGAGGAGGACCACAGTGAAAGCCCTGATACCGACCGGAGATCCCGCCGAGCCGGTCGTGCTCGCCGACGTCCCCGAGCCGACGCCGCGCCCCCACGAGGCACTGGTGAAGGTCGAGGCCTTCTCGGTCAACCGGGGTGAGACGTTCAAGCTGGAACGGCCCGCCCCCGGCGAGCGCCCCGGCAAGGACATCGCGGGGCTGGTGGTGCAGCAGGCCGCCGACGGGAGCGGGCCGTCCGGGATCACTCGGGTCGTCGGCCATCCCATGGCGGGTGGTTGGGCGGAGTACGTGGCGGTGCCGACCGATGCGCTCGCCGAGCTGCCGGACAGCGTCTCGGTGCTCCAGGGCGCGGCGCTGCCGCTGGCCGGGCTCACCGCGGTGCGGCTGCTGCGCGCCGCCGGGCCCGTGCTGGGACGGCGCGTCTTGCTGACCGGCGCGTCGGGCGGCGTGGGGCACTACGTCACCGAGCTCGCGGCCGCCGCCGGCGCGCAGGTCACGGCCGTGACCCGAGATGCCGAACGCGGCGCCCGGCTTGCCGAACTCGGCGCCGCCGAGATCGTCCACGACGTCGCCGACGCCCAGGGGCCGTACGACATCGTGCTGGAGTCGACCGGCGGCCCGGCCCTCGCCCTCGCTCTGGCGCGGCTCGCCGGGCGCGGCACGCTGATCTGGTTCGGGCAGGCCAGCCGCACCCCGGCGACGCTCGACTTCTTCGACTTCTTCGCCGGGCCGGAATCGGCCGTCATCCGGCACTTCCACTACCTCGACGCCGACAGCCGCCTCGACGACGACCTGGCGGCGCTGGTCCGGCTGACCGCCGAAGGCCGCCTGCACCCCGAGATCGGCCGCGTCACGGACTGGGCCGACACCGCGACCACCCTCACGGACCTGCGCGACCGCCGTATCCGCGGCAAGGCCGTCCTCACCCTGTCCTGAACGGGTCCGCACACCCCGCGATCCCACCGCATCCGAACGCCCGCAAGACCATCGAAGGAGCACGACACATGACCACCACCGACCCCAGGGCCGTCGTCATCCGCTACGTCGAGGCCGTCCGCGACGGCGACGCCGACGTCATCCACGACAGCTTCACCGAGGACGCCACCTGGCACTACCCGGGCGACCTGCCGCTGTCCAAGGTGTGGCACGGCCGCGACGCGATCATCAACGACTTCCTCGGCAGCATGGGACCGATCCTCGTCCCGGGCAGCTTGGACGTCGAACTGGTCAGCACCCTCGCCGAGGGCGACCGCGTGGTGGCCGAATGGACCTCCAAGGCCAAGACCGTCCACGGCGGCACCTACGACAACCGCTGCATCGGCATCTACACCGTCCGCGACGGCAAGATCGCCTCCGTCGTCGAATACGCCGACACCCGGCATGTGGCCGCGGTCCTCTTCCCGGAACTCGCCACCGGCCACTCCGCCGGTACCGAGTGAGCGGCACCGGGTCCTCGGCCGCACCGTCGTCCGCGGAACGCCGGGCACGCCGGTCCGCCGCAGGTCGGGACGCCCCCGGTCGGCCCTGAACACCCGGCGGCGTGGGGAGCGTTGGGGGCGATCCCGTACGCGTAGGCCTCTCGCACCCGCCGCCGATGCCTCACCGGGAACGGGGCCCACGGGGCCGGTCAGGCTTGGGCGGCACGGGGGTCACCGAGGCCGGCGTCGAGGAGGTCGAAGACGTGCGCGGCCTCCGGGGCCAGGGTGGCCGCGATCCGGTCGTTGGGCTCGCCGGCCAGCGTGAGTTCCTGGATCCGCTGGAACAGCAGGCGATGGGCGGCCGCCAGGAGAGCGGCGGCCGCCCGGGGCGCGACGGCCGGAGCGCCGTCGGGGGCGGCGTCCGCCAGGGCCGCGGCGAGGGCCGCCTCCCGCTGGTCGTGCAGGTCGCGCAGGCGGGCGGTCAGGGTGGGACTGTCGGCGATCATCCGGGCGAAGGCCGGGCCTGCGAAGCCCGCGACGGGGTCGCACCGGTCCAGCGCGGCGGTGAACTCCCGCCGCAGCGCGGCCGACGGCGACTCTCCGGCGGCCCGGTCGGCGACCGCGCGGGCCAGGCTCGCGGTGAACGCGTCGTGGTGGTCGAGGGCCAGATCCTCCTTCCGCGGGAAGTAGTTGGTGACCGTCTTCTTGGCGACCCGGGCCGCGACGGCGATCTCGGCGATGGTCGTCCGCTCGAAGCCCTGCGCGATGAAGAGCCTGGTGGCCTGGTCGGAGATCAGCTGCCGGGTCTCCTGCTTCTTGGACTCGCGAAGACCCACGTTCTCGATACCCATGAGGGAATCTTACACCCGTAGCAAAATTATCCTTGACGCATCTCTTGCGTCGTGCGTAAAGTTACGTCCGTCGCAAAATTCGCCCCGATGACTCGTACGGAAGAGGCCGCGTATGCGAAAGCTCGCCCCCGCCACGCTCGACAGCGCCCAGCTCTCCCTCGCCAAGCTCGCCGCCACCCACGGCACGGGTCCGGCGCCGACCCCTCAGCGGCCGATCCGCGACCTGCCGCGCACCGGCCACCGCAAGGCGGCCGTCCGCACCCGGACCCGAGCGCCGCGCCGCACCTACTGACCGCCGTTCGGACCCGCCGCCCCACAGCACCGCCCCCGCACATCCGCCGCCCGCACATCTGCCGAGGAGCCGCCGTGAACGTCTCTGCCGCCACCCTCTCCCTGACCGTCGCCGACGTGGACGCCTCCCGCGCGTTCCTCACCACCCACCTCGGCTACCAGGTGGCCATGGCCGCCGACGGCTTCGCCTCCCTGACCCGCGAGGACGCCGCCGCCGACATCGTGCTGCTCCGCCGGGGCACCGAGGTCCTCCCGCCCGAGCAGCGCGACCAGCAGGCGTCCGGCCTGATCCTGGCGCTCACCGTCACCGACCTCGCGGCCGAAGAGGCCCGCCTGCGCGCGGCGGGCGCCCCCATCACCATGCCCCTGCGCGAAGAGCCCTGGGGCGAGCGTCTCTTCCAGATGACCGACCCCAACGGCGTCGTCATCCAGCTCGTCGAATGGTCGGACGGGCCCGGCCCGTCCGACGAAAAGGCTGCTCGGGCGGGTGACACTCCGACACTTTGATATGAGCGCGGCGGTTAGGGGCTGTGGCAGTGCGCTGCGGGCGCCCGAGGACGGGACGTTCCGGAGGTACGAGGGTCGTGCCTCGCTGTTGGGCGCATCTGCTGGAAAGGTGACAGATCGTGAAGATCGCCAAGGCTGCTGCGGGTGTTGTCGGTGTCGCGCTGGTTCTGGGGGCCGCGGCCTCCCCGGCACTTGCGGCCCCCGGGCCTCGCGGTGGCGAGAAGCCGCTGAAGGGAAGCAGCACGGTCGGGAAGACCACCCTGGCGAAGCCCGCCGGCCTCGTCGACGTCGATGCGGTCGTCGGCAAGCTGGGGAACATCGCCAAGAAGCTGAACTCGAAGAACGACCTCGCTTCCAAGACCAACGCCCTCGGCGCCGCCAGGGGCCGTTGAGAATCAGCGGCTGATGAGACTTCGGCGCCCCTGTCCCCCGGGGCGCCGAACCCTTTTCCCCACCCCGTCAGCCCCTCTCCGGACCACGCTCCTTCAGAGCGCCCGGGTCATGAACGTACTGTTCGGATCGGGCCGGTAGCCCGCGAACGGACCGCACTCCCGGAACCCGAACTTCTCGTACAACGTCCGTGCGGGCAGGAAGAATTCGGCCGCACCGGTCTCCAGGCTCAGCCGGGTGAAGCCCCTGCGCGTGGACTCGGTCAGGATGTGCGCCAGCAGGAGGGAGGCGACCCCGCTCCGCTTGCGTGACGGCCGCGTACGCATCGACTTCAGCTCTGCATGCGCCGCGTCCAGCCTTTTGATCGCTCCGCAGCCCACCAGGGTGTCGCCGTCCGAGACCGACCAGAACGTGATCTCCGGCTTCCGAAGACTGTCGAGATCGAGGGCGTGCTTGCTCTCCAACGGCGTGACGGACTGCATCTGCCGGACATGGTCCTGGAGGAACCGGGCGATCTCCGGCCCGGAGAGGTCGTCCACCACGATCTTCACCTTGTTCACCTTCCTCGGGGGCTTCCGGTGCAGGGGGAGGAGCGCGGCACGGGCCCCTCTGCGCTCCTCGGGAGGAACGAGTCCATGGGAAACTCTGCGGTCAACACCCGCCGATGACAAGCGCATACCATCGGATCCGCGAGCCGGAGCGGGAACGCGTGGCGGTACGGCCGCGACGGAGGCCGCCAGGGATGCGAGGAGCGTCGTCCGTATGACCCGGAACTGGGAAGACCTTCTCGGGAATGCGGATCGACTCCGAGCGTTCTATTCGACTGTCCCGCCGCTTGCGCACGTCGTGTTGAGGTCCGTTCACTTCAGTCGATACGGACCGACTGCCGTTCTTCGATTGGACCTGCCGAAATTCCCCGATCGCCCTCTCCCCGAGTGGGCGGAGCAAGGGTGCGACCGCCTCCAATGCCACCTGCGTTTCCTTGCGGTGGAAGGTTTGGCCATGCGTCGGTGGGAACCACCGGTGGTGGCGGATGTGAAGCTGGAGCCTCTCGAAAAGCGGCGGATAAAGGTGGACGTCGCGGGCGGCCGCACCACTCTTTCCTTCACCAGCAGCGATTTCCTCGTGGTGGGGAGGGTGAGCGCCTTCCGGGCTCCCGCCGGCGGCGCTCCGGATCGCGGAAGGCACTACTACGCAGGGACGATGGATGCGCGGCGGTACGACTGCGTGCCCGGCGCCGACGCGGGGACGTACCATGAACAATTCTGACGAGAAGTGGATCGGGTTGCTGGAAAACCCCGAGCTCGCCGACCGGTTCTTCGTCTCCGCGCCCGCCCTGGGCGGCTGCGACCTTTCCTCCCTGGCGATCGACGAGCGGGGCAAGGCGCTCACCCTGAGGATCGGCCTCGACCGGCTCCCGGAGAAGCCGCTGCCGGAGTGGGTGAAGAAGAATCTCAACGCGTTTGCCTTCTCGCTGGCATTCGCCGACCTGGACGACCTCGACATCGACGGCTGGCTGTACACGCCCACGCAGAGCGCCGAACTCCGACGTGCGAGCGGGGGCGCATCTCCGCAGAGATCCGCGGAGAAGGAATGAGCGTGCGGTTCACGGCCGGATCCGTCGAGATGATCGGGGCCAGGGCCTATCGGGCTTCGTCCGTTCCTTGAGGGCTGTCCCGTAGCTCGGCCGCGTGTGACGCCGTCTCACCCTCTGCTTCCGACCCGCATCTCCTGCTCCTCGGCGGCGATCGGTACGCGCCGGAGCCCAGCGGCGCAGAGATCACACGGGGCGCGACAAGTCCAGTGTCACACCGGGGACTCATCGTCATATGTCCGGAGTACGGAGGCGACCGTCACGGAACCTGCACCGAAGCATCACACTCGCTACGTGCCGGCGTAGAGGGGTGCCGTTAGCGTTACTGCCCGCTCGAACCCGCGTGCGGCCTTGATCAGGTCGCCGCCGTCCCCCCTGGCGGCGCAGTCAGCACAGAAAGATCCCAGATGGACTACTGCTCGTCGTGCCGCCGGAATCTCAACGGAGCCCTCGTGTGTCCCGGGTGCGGCGATTACGCCCCGGACATCGCCCCGCCCGCCCACCGCTCCCACCGCGCGGTGGCCGCTCCCGCGGCGTGGGAGAGCTGGCCCGGTGCGGACGTTCCCGCACCGGGGCCGCACCAGGGCACCGGGTACGCCGATGCCGCGCCGCTGGACAGCGCCGCGTACGAGGACGTGACGGCGGAGGTATCGGGCGCGGATCCGGTCGAGGGCCTCGACGTCGCGGACGGCACCTCCACCGCCGCCACCGGGCAGGGCCGGGCGGCCCGACGCCGACAGCTGGCGCGGTGGAAGAAGCACCGGCGCCGGGCGGTCGCCGCGACGGCCTTCGCCCTTGTCGGCGGCGGTCTGACCGTCAGCATGCTGCAGAACAAGCCCTCCCAGGCGCACGCGGCCTCGACACCGGAGCCGGAGAGCGTGGGCACGCCCCGGACGGAGCCCGCCGCCTCCGTGTCGAAGGAGCCGGACACCGGGGACACCCGGGACTCCGACTCCCGCCCGTCCAGGTCGGCGAGCCGGCAGCGGGAAACCACCGCCGCCGCACCGTCCACCGCCCCGACGGTCCGGCACCCGAAGTCCGCCGCCGCGACCCACCCCCTCGCGGCCCCGAACGGGACGCCGCACACCACGCCCTCGCCGGACCGGCCGAAGCATGCCCGGCACGCGGCCACCCCGGCCCCGACCGCGTCCGCCTCCGCGCCCGCCGGACCGTCCGACGCGAACACACCGTCGGCGAGCCCCGCGCCGAACACGCCGAGCACGCCTGCGGCCGACCCGAAGTCGCCAACTCATCTGTGTCTGCTGGGAGTTGTCTGCATCGGCTCGTGATGCCGCGCTCCCGCACCGGGGAGCGCACGGACCGACGGCGGCGTCGCACACGGGGACGCCGTCCCCTCGCACGGAGCGCGCACCTGACCGGCGCGAGAGGGCTGCCGTCGTCTTATACGTAAAGTGTGGGCCATGTCGCAGGATTCGCCCCTGATCCAGAGCATGCGTACGGCCGTCGCCGCGGCGCCCGGTGACGTGCCGCTACGGCTGCACCTGGCGCAACTTCTGCTGGACGCGGGGCGGTACGACGCGGCCGTCGCGGAGGTGGCCGTCGCGCTCCAGCACGCCCCCGGCGACGCGCAGGCGCGGGAGCTGATGACCCGCGCCATGGGAGCGCCCGCGCCCACCGGGCCGAGCCCGGCCGCCGTCGTCGGCACCCCGGCCCGTGGCACCCGGCCGCCCGCGCCCCGTGCGGACTTCGACTGGCGGGCCGCCGAGGACGAGGTCGACGGTGTGGTGCCGCCCCGGTTCGTCGAGCCCCCGCTCGGCGTCGACGGCGACGGCGACCCGGGCGAGGCACCCGCCTGGGACGTGGACGCGCCCGGCACCGTACGCCTGGCGGACGTCGGCGGCATGCAGGAGGTCAAGGACCGGCTGGAGGCCGCCTTCCTCGCGCCGCTGCGCAATCCCGAACTGCGCAGGCTGTACGGCAAGAGCCTGCGCGGCGGGCTGCTGCTGTACGGCCCGCCCGGCTGCGGCAAGACCTTCATCGCCCGCGCGGTGGCCGGTGAACTCGGCGCCAACTTCCTGTCCGTGTCGATCAACGACGTGCTCGACATGTGGATCGGGAACTCCGAACGCAATATGCACGAGGTGTTCGCCACCGCCCGCCGCCAGGCCCCCTGCGTGGTCTTCCTCGACGAGCTGGACGCACTCGGCGGCAAGCGGAGCCGCACCCAGAACAGCGGCATGCGCAACACCGTCAACCAGTTGCTCACGGAGCTGGACGGCGTCGGCGCCGAAGCCAACGAGGGCGTCTTCGTCCTCGCCGCCACCAACGTCCCCTGGGACGTGGACCTCGCCCTGCGCCGGCCCGGCCGCCTGGACCGCACCCTGCTCGTACTGCCGCCGGACGCTCCCGCGCGGGAGGCCGTGCTCCGCTACCACCTGCGCGAACGCCCCATCGAGAACGTCGACTTGGGCAAGCTCGCCAAGGCCACCGACGGCCTCTCGGGTGCCGACCTGGCCCATGTGTGCGAGTCCGCGGCCGAGCGGGCGCTGCTCGACTCCGCGCGCACCGGCACCGTACGCATGATCGACATGGCGGACCTCCTCGCCGCGGCCAGGTCCGTGGTCCCCTCCACCGAGCCGTGGTTCGCGGCCGCCCGCAACGTGGCCATGTTCGCCAACGAAGGCGGGATGTACGACGACCTGCTCGGCTACCTGAAGAAGAGGCGCAGGCTGTGACGGATCACCCCGCGGTCGACCGGGCCGAAGCCCTGGTGGACCTGGGCCGCTACGACGAGGCCAAGGCCACGCTCGGTGCCCGTATCGGCGAGGACCCCGGGGATGTGCGTGCCTGGTTGGAGCTCGCGCGGTGCCATCTGGCCGCCGACGAGGGCGACAAGGCGCTCGAAGCGACCGAAGAGGCGCTGAGGCTGGCGCCGGAGGACCACGCCACGCTCCATATGCGCGCCCGCGCCCTGCGGAATGCCCATCGCATGGTGGAGACGGGAGCGGTACTGCGCGAGGCGATCCGCCTCGACCCGCACCGCTGGACCGCGTATGCGACGCTGGCCGAGATCCAGCCCTGGCTGCCCGACGGCGACCGGCAGGAGGGCGTGCGCCTCGGCCAGGAGGGGGTGCGGCTGGCCCCGGAGGAGCCGCGCGCCTACGAGTCCCTGTACAAGGCCGCGCTGCTGGCCGGCGACCAGGAGCGGGCCCGGCTGACGCTGGACGCCCTGCGGCGCCTGGACCCCACGAACCCGCTGGCCGTGGTCATGCAGACGGACCGGGCCGCGGAGTCCCCCGGCGTGAAGGCCGCGGCCGCGGCCGATCTCTACGCCGACGCGCTCACCACGGTCCCGGATTCGCCATGGCTCCGCGGCGGTCTCGACCAGGCCACCTACCGGCTGCTGCGCGGCGTCCGCTGGCTGGCGCTGCTGTGCGTGGTGGCCGCGGGCGTCATGGTCGACCTCTTCCCCAAGGACGGCGAGGTGCCGCGGGATCTGCCGGTCCCGCTCGGCAACCGCCTCTACGTTCTGCTGCCCATGGCCGCGCTCTGGGGCTTCGGCGCCTGGCGCCGCTACCGCTCGCTGCGGGTCGGCGTCCAGCTGAATGTGTGGTCCCTGGTGCGCCGCCGCCGCTGGGCCCGCATCGTGCTCGCCCAGGCGGCCTGGGCGATGCTCTGCGCCCTGCTGATCTCGCAGGTGCCGTGGACGGAGCGTTCCGTGCCCGAAGTCCTGTTCTGGGCGGGACTCGTCCCCACACTGGCCACCGTCTGGTTCGACCGGAAGAAGCGGCGCTGAACGGCCGTGCCGGGGCGGCGGCCGCGAGGACGGACGGGGGCCGTCGCCCGCCGGGCGCGTCCGCCGCGGCCCGCGCCGCGCCGGGATGCCCGGAGTAGGGTGAAAGGGCCGGGAGCACTTCGGACGCCGGCTGCCACGCGGGTGCCGTTCTCGGCGAGCAGCAGCACCGGGCCGCGACGCACGCGCCCGGGGACGGGTCCGCACCACGACCGGGACCGGCCGCCTCCTCCGCGAGTTCTCCGCCCCGGCCGGCGTACCCACCGCGCGAAGGACGTGAGGACGTGGAGACCGTTGTCACCGTGGCCGCCATCGTGGTCCTGATCGCCCTGGTCGCGTATCTGATCAGCGTGCGCAACACCCAGCACGACGCGCCCCCGCCGAGAGGCCCGCGGTGACACTCCCGCAGCCACTGCCGCCCGCCGGGCGCGCCGCGGAGGCGGACCGCCGTACCGGAACGAGAAGCGAGCGGCAGTCATGGCAACACTGCACGAGCGGAAGAGCTACCGCGCAGCGATCATGAAGGCGCTGTACGACGTCACCGAGGACAACCGTGCCGGTGCCACCGGCGCCAGTCTCCGCGACGACCTCCACATGCCCGAGCAGGATCTGGCCGCCGCCTGTACCTACCTGGTGGGCGAAGGGCTGGTCGAGGTCGACTGGACGACGCGGAACACGCCCGCGATGGTCACGCTGACGCACGAGGGCATCCGGCGCATGGAGGCCGAGGAGGAAGAGGGCGCCTGACCCGGACGGCCGCCCGCCCCACGACGGATCAGACCCGGAATCCGGGCAGTTCGCTGGATTCCGGCGCGCCGGGGACGGGGGCGGTGACGCAGGTGAAGCCCAGCCGGCTCAGCGCCCTGGTCACTTCGCCCGCCGAGAAGTCCCGGCGGTCCTGCCTGGTGATCACGGCGCCGACCTGCTTGACGGGGTAGGTCCGGCGGCCGATGACCGCGCAGGGACCGACGGCCGGTTCCGGCGTGATACCCGACATCAGCTGCTCCACCTCGCTCTTGACGAAGTCGAAGGGAAAGTGGGCGATAACGCATCGCATGGTGCCTCAACAGGGTTGGAGGGAGGGACCGGCGCTTCCGGCCGAGTTCCGGATCAGTACGGCCGCGCGGGGCCCGAGCGGCGAGGACGGGCGGGGGTTCATACGGTCGGACCAGGAGTCATACGGTCGGACGGGGGGTCATGCGGTCGCGCCGCCGCGCGGACGGTCCCGGGACATGCCGGTCCGTCCGTGGGCCGACGCGGCGGACGTACGGGCCCGGCCGGATCCACCCCGCCGACGGCGCGCGGCGGCGGTGCGCGGCGCGGCCTGCTGCGCGGCCGGGGCGGAGACGGTGACGGGGATGCCCGAGGGCGCCCGGGCACCGGTGATGCGGCTCAGTTCCGCTTCACCGGAGCGGACCGTGGTGGTCCGCGGGGTGATCCCGGCGTCCGCCATCAGACCGTCCATGGCGCGGCGCTGGTGGGGCAGCACGAGGGTGACGACGCTCCCGGACTCGCCGGCGCGGGCGGTGCGTCCGCCGCGGTGCAGGTAGTCCTTGTGATCGCCGGGCGGGTCGACGTTGACGACGAGATCGAGGTCGTCGACGTGAATGCCGCGGGCCGCCACATTGGTGGCGACCAGGGCCGTGACCCGGCCGTCCTTGAACTGCGCCAGGGTGCGGGTGCGCTGCGGCTGGGACTTTCCTCCGTGCAGCGCCGCGGCACGCACTCCGCTCTTGAGCAGGTGCCGGGTGAGCCGGTCCACGGCGTGCTTGGTGTCCAGGAACATGATGACCCGGCCGTCACGGGCGGCGATCTCGGTCGTCGTGGCGTTCTTGTCGGCGTCCCGTACGTGCAGGACGTGATGCTCCATCGTGGTCACCGCGCCCGCGGAGGGATCCACCGAGTGCACGGCCGGGTCGTGCAGGAAGCGGCGGACCAGGGCATCGACATTGCGGTCCAGGGTGGCCGAGAAGAGCAGTCGCTGGCCGTCGGACGGCACCTGGTCCAGCAGCGCGGTGATCTGCGGCAGGAACCCCATGTCGGTCATCTGGTCGGCTTCGTCCAGGACGGTGATGCCGACGCGGTCCAGCCGGCAGTCCCCCCGCTCGATGAGGTCCCTCAGCCGGCCGGGGGTGGCGACCACGACGTCGGCCCCGGACCGCAGGGCGGCGGCCTGTCGGCGTATCGGCATGCCGCCGACCACGGTGGTCAGCCGCAGCTCCAGGGCGCGGGCATAGGGGGTCAGCGCGTCCGTCACCTGCTGGGCCAGTTCCCGGGTGGGGACGAGCACGACGGCGAGCGGCTGACGGGGCTCCGCGCGCTGTCCGGCGGTGCGGGCGAGCAGGGCGAGGCCGAAGGCCAGGGTCTTGCCGGAGCCGGTGCGGCCCCGTCCCAGCAGGTCCCGGCCGGCCAGCGCGTTCGGCAGCGTCGCCGCCTGGATCGGGAACGGCACGGTCACACCCTGGGCGCCGAGCGCCACGAGGAGCGGCTGGGGCATGTCCAGCTCGGCGAAGGCGGCGACGGCCGGCAGCGACGGGGTCAGGGTCGCCGG
Organism: Streptomyces sp. NPDC053427; assembly: GCF_044544985.1. NCBI lineage: Bacteria > Bacillati > Actinomycetota > Actinomycetes > Kitasatosporales > Streptomycetaceae > Streptomyces > Streptomyces sp. NPDC053427. The sequence goes on from NZ_JBITYA010000027.1 coordinate 12,543, forward strand.
CACCGTGCACTCGCCGTGGAGCGCTCCGGAACGGCCCTTCCGGCCGGTCTGGGCGCGGGACGTTTTTGCGCGGTTCGATGTCTTCGAACGGTCCCGGGCAGTGGCGCTGCCCTTGCCCGTGCGGACGCTGCGGCCGTTCGTGCGGGCTGCGCGGTTCATGCTGAACCTTCCTCGAGTGCGACACGTACGAGGAATCCCCGGTCCAGCGGACCATCGGACCACCGGACCGCACGGAGAATCGCAGGAACGAGTCGAAAAAACGTCAAACAAGTCTGACCGCGACGACGATTTCCTCTGCGCGTGCTTCGGAAATTCGCGGTACCCGGAGCGGTCGGACAGCGGGTGAACCCCGAAAGGCGAGCCCCGGAACGGGACGCGAACGGCGGTACCCAAAAGCGGCGGCGACGGCAATCCGGCGACCACCGCGCAAGCCGCGAAAAGACAAGCGCTGGGGCCCGCACCCACGGCGCGGGCCCCAGCGTTGCACGTTTCGGCGTCAGGCGGGAACGATGTTCTCGGCCTGCGGGCCCTTCTGGCCCTGCGTGACGTCGAAGCTCACCTTCTGGCCCTCCTGCAGCTCACGGAAGCCCTGGGCGGCGATGTTCGAGTAGTGGGCGAACACATCGGCGCCGCCACCCTCCTGCTCGATGAAGCCGAAGCCCTTTTCCGCGTTGAACCACTTCACGGTGCCAGTAGCCATATCTGATTCTCCTTCGGGGAATTCCTTGGACCCGCAGGGCGCGAGCCTCGCGTCGCCGCGATGATTGCCCCATCCGGAGAAACCCGGCTACACAAAACACTTCAGCCGGCGCGAAGTCGGCTGAAGCACTTGAAGATTTTGGGAACCACAACTGCAACTGATATCGACAGTAGCACGGCTCATACAGCACCGCCCAGAGATTTCCCGGCCGGCCGGCCGGGACGCCGAAACCGTTCCCGACGCATCGTAATTTCTTCGACCGCGACATGAGATATGCGCCGCCATTCTCCGCCATTCGATGCCGAATCCATGCGCCACTTGGGCTCGCGCCGCTCCGGTCCGGGCGAAATCTACAGCGGCCGCAATAGACATTCTCCGCCGCCAGCGGATAGGCTCGCGCCGCGCAGCGCAAAACCGTCCGGCCGGACGGCCGCAAACCGCCGAACGAGCAATGCCTGGCAGCAGGGCCGCGGAGTGCGCCCCGAGACGAAGGGTGCGCATGGCTCCGGATTCCCCACCGAACGCCACCGACCATCTCGACGACGACGATTACCCCGCCTACACCATGGGCCGCGCGGCGGAGCTCATCGGCACCACGCCCGCCTTCCTGCGGGCCCTGGGCGAGGCCCGGCTCATCACCCCGCTGCGGTCCGGCGGCGGCCACCGCCGCTACTCGCGCTACCAGTTGCGTATCGCCGCCCGCGCGCGCGAACTCGTCGACCAGGGCACCCCGATCGAGGCCGCCTGCCGCATCATCATCCTCGAGGACCAGCTCGAGGAGGCCCTGCGGCTCAACGACGAGCTGCGCCGACGCGAGAGCGGAGCGGACCGGGCCGATCGCGGCTGATCCCGCCGCCCCCGGGCGACCGGCCGCCGCTGCGGATGCGTGACGCGTGGCGGAAACGGCTGACAAGGTAGGCCCGTAAGTCCGTTCTGCAGAAAGGGCGTTGCGGCATGGCCGTCATTCATCACGTCACATTGAAGCCCGGCAAACTGGAGCTGCTGACGCCGTGGCTTCCCGGGCAACCCTGGTACGTCGGCGAGGGGCGGCGTACGCCGGAACTGGCCAAGGCCGGCGGCTTCCGGCTCGACGACCCGGACGGGGAGGTCGGGATCGAATTCATGGCGGTCTCCGATGGATCCGGCGACCGGCCGGTCGTCTACCACGTACCGCTCACCTACCGGGGAGCGCCGCTCGAAGGCGCCGACCATGCGCTCGTCGGCACCCTGGAACACGAGGTGCTCGGACCGCGGTGGGTCTACGACGGAACCCATGACCCGGTCTTCGTGGCGCAGCTGTTCGCCCTCCTCTGCGGCACCACCGAGCCGCAGGCCCAGAGCCTCACCGACACCCCGGACCCGTCCGTCACCAGGGACTTCACGGGGCCGGGTGCGGCGGTGGCGACCGGGCCCGCGGTCGTGGGCAGCGCGGTCGTGGGGAACGGGCCGGACGGCACGGACGTCGTGGTGGAGATCCCCGCCGCCGCATCCGGGCCGGTGCCGGTACGGATACGGGTGCACCGCGTCCTCCGGCCGGCGCCGGACGCGGCGCGGATGCGGGGGCACGTCACGGCCGGCTGGCTGCTGCCGAACGGCACCGAGGAGCGCGGCCCGTTCGCCGTCGTCCAGGACGACGCGGCGTAACCGTCGGCGGTGACCAACGGCACACGTACCGACCAGTAGCGTCACCGCGTCGCGCCTCTAAAGTGAGGCCCGGATGACCGCCGGCGGGCGCCCCCGTCGGCGGCCCGCGCCCCTCGATCCGACCAGGGAGACTGCATGCGCTCTCCGAAGGACTTCTTCCGCCCATTGGCAGTCGGTGCGCCGGCGCCGGTGCGGGAAGTGCCGTTCCTGCCGTCCCGGATGATTCATTTCTTCGACCCGGGCAACGCGAAGATGGCGGCGAAGGTGCCGACCATCGCCCCCACCGTCGACGTCCTGCTCGGCAATCTGGAGGACGCGGTCGCCGCCGACCGCAAGGAAGCGGCCCGGTCGGGCCTGGTGGAGATCGCCAAGGGCACGGACTTCGGCGGGACCCAGCTGTGGACGCGGATCAACAGCCTGGACTCGCCATGGGCGCTGGACGATCTGCTGACGCTGGTCACCGAGATCGGCGACAAGCTCGACGTGATCATGGTGCCGAAGGTGGAGGGCGCCGAGGACATCCACTACGTCGACCGGCTGCTCGCCCAGCTGGAGGCGAAGGCCGGTGTGCAGCGGCCGATCCTCGTCCACGCCATCCTGGAGACCGCCTCCGGCGTCGCCAATGTCGAGGAGATCGCCGGGGCCAGCCCCCGGATGCAGGGCATCTCGCTCGGCCCCGCCGACCTGGCGGCCAGCCGCCGGATGAAGACGACCCGGGTCGGCGGCGGCCACCCCGGCTATCTCGTACGCGAGGACCCGCACACCGGGAGCGCGGACGCGCCGCGGGCCACCTTCCAGCAGGATCTGTGGCACTACACCCTCGCGCGCATGGTCGACGCCTGCGCGGCGCACGGGATCCTGCCGTACTACGGGCCGTTCGGCGACATCAAGGACACCACCGCCTGCGAGGACCAGTTCCGTAACGCCTTCCTGCTGGGCTGCGTCGGCGCCTGGAGCCTGCACCCGGTGCAGATCGGCATCGCCAAGAAGGTCTTCTCGCCCGAGCCCGCCGAGGTCGCCTGGGCCCGCAAGGTCATCGACGCCATGGGCGACGGCACCGGCGCGGTGATGATCGACGGCAAGATGCAGGACGACGCCACGTACAAGCAGTGCCAGGTGGTCGCCCGGCTCGCGGAGGCGCTCGCCGCCCGCGACCCGGAACTGCGCGACGCCTACGCCGCCGCCGAGAAGGAGTAGCTCCGATGTCCGACGCGACCCTGCGGCCGCGCCGCTCCGTGCTGTACATGCCGGGCGCCAACGAACGCGCCCTGGAGAAGGCCAAGTCACTGCCCGCCGACGCGCTGATCCTCGATTTGGAGGACGCCGTCGCCCCCGATGCGAAGGCCGACGCCCGCAAGCGGGTCGCCGCCGCCGCGGCCTCGGGGGAGTACGGCCACCGCGAGGTGACCATCCGGGTCAACGCGCCGGGCACCGCCTGGCACGCCGACGATCTGCGGGCCGCCGCCGAGGCCGGACCGGACGCGGTCGTGGTGCCCAAGGTGGAATCCGCCGCGACCGTACGGGAGGTCGAGCGGGCCCTGGAGGCGGCCGGCGCCCCGGACCGTACGGCGATCTGGGCGATGGTCGAGACCCCGCGGGCGATGCTGGACGCCCGGGAGGTGGCCGGCGCGAGCGAACGGCTCACCGTGCTGGTGATGGGCACCAACGACCTGGCCAAGGAGCTGCACGCCGAGCACGTCCCGGGCCGGGCGCCGCTGCTGACCGGGCTGTCGCTGGCGCTGCTGGCGGCCCGCGAGTCCGGCAAGGCGATCCTGGACGGGGTCTACAACGACGTGAAGGACCTGGCGGGGTTCGAGGCCGAGTGCGTGCAGGGCCGGCAGTTCGGCTTCGACGGCAAGACGCTGATCCATCCGTCGCAGGTCGGGCCGTGCAATGAGGTCTTCGCTCCGTCGGACGCGGCGATCGAGCACGCCCGGAAGGTCATCGACGCCTTCGACCTCGCCACCCGGGAGGGGCGCGGAGTCGTCACCGTCGACGGCCGGATGATCGAGAACCTGCATGTCGAGGACGCCCGCCGGATTCTCGCGGTGGCCGAGGCGATCGCCGGGCGCTAGGTGGTGTCCGCAAAGTCCCGTCGTCCGCCCGGAGGGCGGGGCTCGCGGCGTCTGGTGCGTGCGATCGCAAGGCGGAGGGTCGTCCTCGT
>NZ_JBITYA010000028.1:0-11537 GCF_044544985.1 Streptomyces sp. NPDC053427
GGCGCAGGCCTCCAGCAGTTGCTCGATGCTGTGGGTGTTGCCGGTGATGATGACGGTGGTGGGGCCGTTGATGGCGGCGATGTGGAGGTCGGGGTGGTGGGTGGTGAGTTGGTGGGCGTGTTGGGGGGTGGTGGTGAGGGAGGCCATGGTGCCGGTGCCGGTGATGTGGGCGAGGGCTTGGGCGCGGAGGGCGACGATGGTGGTGGCGTCGTTGAGGGTGAGGGCGCCGGCGGTGTAGGCGGCGGCGATTTCGCCTTGGGAGTGGCCCAGGACGGCGTCGGGGTGGATGCCGTGGGCTTTCCACAGTTCGGCCAGGCCGGTGAGGACGGCGAAGAGTGCGGGTTGGACGATGTCGACGCGGTCCAGCCCGGGTGCGTCGGGGTGCTGGGAGAGAACTTCGGTCAGTGACCAGTCGGTGTGTCGGGACAGCGCTGTCTCGCACGCTTCGATGTGGTCGCGGAAGACAGCGGAGCTGGTCATGAGATCGGCAGCCATGCCCGGGTACTGCGAGCCCTGCCCGGGGAAGAGGAACACCGTCTTGCCACCGCCGGACGCCGCCGTGCCCTTGATCAGACCGGGATGCTCCTCGCCCCGGGCCAACGCCTCCAACGCCGCGGTGAGTTCGTCCCGGTCGGTGCCGATGACCACGGCGCGGTGGTCGTGGTGCGCACGGGTGGTGGCGAGGGAGTGGCCGACGTCGGCAGGGTCGAGCTCCGGCCGCTCGGCGACGTGAGTCAGCAGTCGTACGGCCTGGGCTGCCAGCGCCTCGTCCGTCTTGGCGGAGACCGGCCAGGCGAACACCGGATTGGGGTCCGGCTCCACGGTCTCCTCAGCCACCGGCTCGGCGACAGGGGGCGCCTCAAGGATGAGGTGGGCGTTCGTCCCGGAGATGCCGAACGACGAGACACCCGCCCGGCGCAACCCGTTCGTCTCCGGCCACGGCGTCTGCTCGGTGAGGAGGCTGACCGCGCCCGCCTCCCAGTCGACGTGCGAGGTGGGCTCGTCGACGTGGAGGGTCTGGGGCAGGACTCCGTGGCGCATGGCCATGACCATCTTGATGACGCCCGCGACACCGGCCGCGGCCTGCGTGTGGCCGATGTTGGACTTGACCGACCCGAGCCACAACGGCCGCTCCACCGGCCGGTCCTGACCATAGGTGGCCAAGAGCGCCTGCGCCTCGATCGGGTCGCCGAGCGTCGTCCCCGTTCCGTGCGCCTCCACCGCGTCGACATCGGCGGTCGTCAGTCGGGCGTTGGCCAGCGCCGCCCGGATGACCCGCTGCTGCGACGGGCCGTTCGGTGCCGTCAGACCGTTGCTCGCGCCGTCCTGATTGACCGCCGAACCCCGGATGACAGCGAGCACCTGGTGGCCGTTGCGCTCGGCGTCCGACAGTCGCTCCAGCAGCACCAGCCCGACGCCCTCGGAGAAGCCGGCGCCGTCGGCGGCCTCGGCGAACGCCTTGCTGCGGCCGTCGGGGGCCAGCCCCCGCTGCCGGGAGAACTCCACGAAGAGGGCGGGGGACGCCATGACGGTTACGCCGCCGGCCAGTGCCATCGTGCATTCGCCGTTGCGCAGCGCCTGCGCCGCCAGATGCATGGCGACCAGCGAGGACGAGCACGCCGTGTCGATGGTGACCGCCGGGCCCTCCAGGCCCAGCGTGTACGCGATCCGGCCCGACGCCACACTCGTCGCGGCACCGGTGACCAGGTATCCCTGGATGTCCTGCGAGGCATGGCCGGTGGTGGCGCCGCCGCCGTACGACTGGGCGCTCATGCCGGTGAACACACCGGTGCTGGTGCCGTGCAGCGTCGTAGGGTCGATCCCGGCCCGCTCCAGCGCTTCCCAGCTGGTTTCCAGCAGGAGCCGCTGCTGCGGATCCGTCGCGAGGGCCTCGCGCGGCGAGATGCCGAAGAAGTCGGCGTCGAACCCGGCCGCGTCGTACAGGAAACCGCCCTCGCGTGTGTAGCTCTTGCCGAGCTTGCCCGGGTCGGGGTCGTAGAGGTGCACGTCCCAGCCACGGCCTTCGGGGAACCCGGACACGGCGTCCCCGCCGGCGGCCAGCAACTCCCACAGCCCCTCGGGAGAGGCCACGCCGCCGGGGAAGCGGCAGGCCATGGAGACGATCGCGATGGGCTCCTCGACGGCGGCGGCCGAGACCGGGGCCTGTGCCGTGGCGCCGTTGACGACACCGAGGATCTCGGAGTGCAGGAACCGGGCGAGTGCGGACGCGTTCGGCCGGTCGAAGATGAGGGTGGCGGGCAGCCGGAGGCCGGTACCGGCGCTGAGCCGGTTCCGGAGTTCGACGGCCGTGAGGGAGTCGAATCCGAGGTCCTGGAACGCCCGGCCCGCGTCGATGCCGTCGGGGTTGGCGTGGCCCAGGACATCGGCCATCTGGCTGCGCACCAGGTCCAGCAGGAGCTCGTACTGTTCGGCCTCGGACAGGCGGGCCAGCCGCGTCTGCAGCCCGGTGGTGCCGCCACCGCGCCGCGTCCGGCGGGCGTGTGCCGGGACGAGCCCGGCCAGAATGGCCGGCAGCGTTCCCGCGGCGTCCTGTCCGCGGAGCGCAGACTGGCTGAACCGAGTGGGCAGGAGCACCGGCCGGTCGGCGGAGAGAGCGGCGTCGAACAGGGCGAGCGCCTGATCGACCGGCAACGGGGTGATGCCGCCCCGCTCCAGACGCACGCGTTGGGTGCGGCTCAGCACGGCGGACATACCGCTGTCCTGCTCCCACACGCCCCAGCCGAGGGACAGGGCGGGCAGCCCCGCCGCACGACGGTGGACGGCGAGCGCGTCGAGATAGCTGTTGGCGGCGGCGTAGCTGGCCGCGCCGGACTCGCCGAGTGCGGAGGCGACGGAGGAGTAGAGCACGAACGCGTTCAGGTCGAGGTGCTCGGTGGCCCGGTGCAGGTGCCACGCCGCCTCGGCCTTCGAACGCAGAATGGTGTCGAGCTGCTCGGGCGTGAGGTTCTCGATGACGGCGTCGTCGAGGGCGCCGGCGGTGTGCACGACGGCGGTCAGCGGATTCCCGGCCTCCACCGAGGCGATCAGAGCGGCGACCGCGCCGGGATCGCCGACGTCGCACGCGGCGATCGTGACGGTGGCGCCGTGCGCGGCGAGCTCGGCCTCCAGCTCCGGGGCACCGGGGGCGTCAGCACCCCGGCGGCTGACCAGCAGCAGATGGCGGACGCCGTGCCCGGTCACCAGATGGCGGGCGAGGTGAGCGCCGAGCGCGCCGGTGCCGCCGGTGATCAGGACGGTCCCGTCGGCGGTGAAGCACGGGCGCTCCACGGCCCCGTCGTCCGCGCCGGACCGCACCTCGGTCGGTACGCCCGTGCGCACCAGTCGCGGGACGAGGACCGCCCCTGAACGCAACGCGAACTGCGTCTCACCGGCCGCCGTCACGGAAGCCAGGGCCGCCGGCAGGGACCCCCACGACTCGTCCGTCCCATCGAGATCGGCCACGACGACGCGGCCCGGGTGCTCGGACTGGGCCGTGCGCGCCAGACCCCAGACGGCGGACGCCGCGAGGTCGTGCGGAACGTCATGGGGCCCGGTGGACATCGCGCCCCGGGTGAGGAGCAACAGCTGGGAGTCCGCGAGCTGCTCGTGCGAAAGGAAGCTCTGGACGAGGGTGAGCGCCTGGCGCGTCGCCGTGCGTACCGCCGCGACGGCGTCGTCACCGGAGCCGGTGTCCACCGCGGCGACGATCGTCTCCGGGACGGGCGTGCCGGCGGCCACGGCCTCGCAGAGCTCGGCCAGGTTCGCGTAGCGGCCGGCATCGGCCGCGGCCTCCGCCGGCTCCCCGATGAACGCCCAGGTGTCCTGTGCGGGCCGGGCGCCGGAGGTCACCGGGTAGGCGTTCCAGTCGACCTGGTAAAGCGAGTCGTGGACGGCGGACGCGGCCACAGCGAGGCGGTCCAGATCGACGGGACGTACGGTCAGCGCCTCGATGCCGAGGACGGGTCGGCCGCTCTCGTCGGCTGTGGTGACCGACAGTGTGCGCGGGCCCGAGGGCGACAGCTTCACGCGCAGGGAGGCGGCGCCGGTGCCGCGCAGGGTGATGCCGGTCCAGGTGAACGGCATGACCGGGCTGCCGGACGTCTCCTGGTCCTCCCCACCGTCGAGAACCGTCCGCATGCCCTGCAGGGCGGCGTCGAGCAGAGCGGGGTGCACGCCGAACCCGTCGGCGGCGAGCCCGTCCGGAAGGGCCACCTCGCCATAGACGGTGTCGCCGAGCTGCCAGGCGGCGGTGAGCCCCTGGAACGCGGGCCCGTAGTCGAAGCCCGCGTCGGCGAACCGCTGGTAGTGGTCGTCGACATCGACGGGCGTGGCGGAAGACGGAGGCCAGACACCCGCCAAGTCGCCTTCCGGCTCCTCCGCTTCGATCGCTTCGATGCCGGCGAGAACCGCCGTCGCATGCCGCGTCCACTGCCCGTAGTCGTCGGGGTCGGTGCTGACGGGACGGGTGTGGATCGTCAGGGTCCGGCGACCGGAGTCGTCGGCGGTTCCGACGGTCACCTGGAGCCGCACGCTGCCGCGTTCCGGCATGACGAGGGGTGTTTCGAGGGTGAGTTCTTCGACGTGTGCGAGGCCGGTGTGGTGGGCGGCGTGGAGGGCGAGGTCGAGGTGTGCGGTGCCGGGGAGGATGACGGTTCCGGCGACGGCGTGGTCGGTGAGCCAGGGGTGGGTGGTGAGGGAGATCTGTCCGGTGAAGGTGGTGCGGTCGTCCTCGGCGGATTCCAGGACGGCGCCGAGGAGCGGATGGGCGGTCGTGGCCTGCCCGAGATGTGTGGGGTCGCCGGTGTTGGCGGGGGTGTTGAGCCAGTAGGGCTGGTGTTGGAACGCGTAGGTGGGGAGGTCGGTGGTGGTTTTGGTGTGGGGGTGGAGGGTGGTCCAGGTGGGGGTGGTGCCGTGGGTGTGGGCGTGGGCGAGTGCGGTGGTGAGTTGGGTGTGGGGGTTGTGGTCGCGGCGGAGGGTGCCGGTGATGGTGATGGGGCTGGGTGTCTCGGTGTTTTCGATGGTTTGGGTGAGTGCGGTGGTGAGGACGGGGTGGGGGCTGGTTTCGATGAGGAGGGTGTGGCCGGTGTGGAGGAGGTTTTGGGTGGCGGTGTGGAATTGGACGGGTTGGCGCATGCTGGTGAACCAGTAGTCGCCGGTGAGGGTGGTGGTGTCGAGGGGGGTGCCGGTCATGCCGGAGTAGTAGGTGACGGTGGTGGGTTGGGGGGTGATGTGGGCGAGGGCGGTTCGGATGTCGTGTTCGAGGGGGTCGATGTGGGGGCTGTGGGAGGCGTAGTCGACGGGGATGCGTCGGGCGTGGATGCCTTCGGTGGCGCAGGTCTCCAGGAGTTGTTCGATGCTGTGGGTGTTGCCGGTGATGATGACGGTGGTGGGGCCGTTGACGGCGGCGATGTGGAGGTCGGGGTGGCGGGTGGTGAGTTGCTGGGCCTGTTCGGGGGTGGTGGTGAGGGAGGCCATGGTGCCGGTGCCGGTGATGCGGGCGAGGGCTTGGGCGCGGAGGGCGACGATGGTGGTGGCGTCGTCGAGGGTGAGGGCGCCGGCGGTGTAGGCGGCGGCGATCTCGCCTTGGGAGTGGCCCAGGACGGCGTCGGGGTGGATGCCGTGGGCCTTCCACAGTTCGGCGAGGCCGGTGAGGACGGCGAAGAGTGCGGGTTGGACGATGTCGACGCGGTCCAGCCCAGGTGCGTCGGGGTGCTGGGTGAGGACTTGGGTCAGTGACCAGTCGGTGTGGCGGGACAGCGCTGTCTCGCACGCTTCGATGTGGTCGCGGAAGACGGTGGAGCTGGTCATGAGGTCGGCGGCCATGCCGGGGTATTGCGAGCCCTGCCCGGGGAAGAGGAACACCGTTTTGCCCGAGTGGCCGGTCGTAACGCCCTTGACCAGGCCGGGGTGTTCTTCGCCCCGGGCCAACGCGGTGAGGGCTGCGGTGAGTTCGTCGCGTCCGGTGCCGATGGCGACGGCGCGGTGGTCGTGGTGGGTGCGGGTGGTGGCGAGGGAGTGCCCGACGTCGGCGGGTTCGAGCTCCGGCCGCTCGGCGACGTGGGTCAACAGCCGCATTGCCTGGGCTGCCAGCGCCTCGTCCGTCTTCGCTGAGACCGGCCAGGCGAACACCGGGTTGGTGTCCGGCTCCACGGTCTCCTCGGCCACCGGCTCAGCATCGGCAGGCGCCTCGAGGATGACGTGGGCGTTCGTCCCGGAGATACCGAAGGAGGAGACGCCCGCCCGGCGCGGCCGCTCAACCTCGGGCCACGGGGTCGGCTCGGTGAGGAGGCTGACCGCGCCCGCTTCCCAGTCGACGTGCGAGGTGGGTGCGTCGACGTGCAGGGTCTGCGGAAGGAGCCCGTGCCGCATGGCCATGACCATCTTGATGACACCGGCGACACCGGCCGCCGCCTGGGTGTGCCCGATGTTGGATTTCACCGCCCCCAGCCACAACGGCTGTTCGGCCGCTCGGCCCTGGCCGTACGTCGCGAGGAGCGCTTGGGCCTCGATCGGGTCGCCGAGCGTCGTCCCTGTGCCGTGCGCCTCGACGGCGTCGACGTCGGCGGGGGACAGGCCCGCGTTCGTCAGTGCCGCCCGGATCACGCGCTGCTGCGACGGCCCGTTCGGTGCGGAAAGCTGGCTGCTGGCCCCGTCCTGGTTGATCGCCGATCCGCGGATCACGGCCAGGATCTGGTGCCCGTTGCGCTCGGCGTCCGACAGTCGCTCCAGCAGCACCAGTCCGACGCCCTCGGAGAAGCCCGTGCCATCCGCCCCAGCCGCGAAGGACTTGCTGCGTCCGTCCGGTGCCAGACCGCGCTGCCGCGAGAACTCCACGAAGGTCGTCGGCGAGGCCATGACGGTCACGCCGCCGGCCAGCGCCATCGAGCATTCGCTGTTGCGCAGCGCCTGCGCGGCCAGGTGAATGGCGACCAATGACGAGGAGCAGGCCGTGTCGACGGTGACGGCAGGGCCCTTGAAACCGAGGGTGTAGGCGATGCGCCCCGAGACCACGCTTCCCAGGCTGCCCGTGGCCACGTAGCCTTCCGCGTCCTTGCCCATGTCGCGCAGGTAGTGGAAATAGTCCTGGGAGGAGACACCGGCGAAGACTCCGGTACGGGAACCGTGCAAGGTCACCGGATCGATACCGGCCTGCTCAAGGGCCTCCCAGCTGGTCTCCAGCAGCAGCCGCTGCTGCGGGTCCATGGCTCGGGCCTCACGCGGGGATATTCCAAAGAATTCGGCATCGAACTGGTCGGCGTTGTGCAGGAAACCGCCCTGCCGCGCATAGCTGGTGCCGGACTTGTCCGGGTCGGGGTCGTAGAGACGCTCCAGGTCCCAGTTCCGTCCCTCGGGGAAGTCGGAAATCGCATCGCCACCGGATGCCAGCAGATTCCAGAACGTGTCGGGAGAGCTCACGTCACCGGGCAGGCGGCAGGCCATACCGACGATCGCGATCGGCTCGCGTGCCTTCTCCTCGACCTGGTGCAGGCGTTGCCGAGTCTGGTGCAGATCGGTGGTTACCCGCTTGAGGTAGTCGCGAAGCTTGTCTTCGTTTTCCATGATGCTAGTCCTCTTCGCTCCGGGTAATTCCGAGTTCCTCGTCGATGAACCGGAATATCTCGTTGTCCGATGCCGAATCGATCTGCTGGGCGACGCTGTCGGCCCCCGGCGAGGGTTGTTCGCCGAGCTTGGCCAGAAGGTTCTGCAATTTGGAGGTGAGAAGTGTGCGGGTGTCTTCGGACAGGGCGGAGAAGTCCCGCTCGATCCGGTCGAGCTCTTGAAGAACGGGGTCGGGCGCCGCCGACTCGGCCGTCACGACCTCCTCGAAGAGGTACTGGGCGACCTCCGCGACCGTCGGGTGGTCGAAGATGAGGGTGGCCGGGAGGCGGAGGCCGGTGGCCGTGGTGAGGCGGTTGCGGAGTTCGACGGCGGTGAGGGAGTCGAGCCCGAGTTCCTGGAAGCCGCGGTTCGTCTGCAGAGTGTCGGGCGTCGGGTGCCCGAGCACCGTCGCGGCGTGCGTGCGCACGAGGTCGATGAGCGTCTCACGCTGCTGGTTCTCGCCGAGCCCGGCCAACTGCTCTGTGAGGGGGACGGCACGCCGGGTCTGCCGGCCGGATCCGCGGGTTGTGGGGGCGCTGATGATGCCACTGAGCAGGGCCGGCAACGTTCCGGCGGTCGCTTGGGCGCGCAACGCGGGCTGGTTGAGCCGGACGGGCAGCAGGTTCGGGCGGCCAGTGGTCAGCGCCGTGTCGAGGAGGGTGAGGGCGTCCTCGGTCGAGAGTGGCATGATTCCGGCCCGGTTCATGCGGGCGAGGTCGTTCTGGTCGAGGTGGTTGGTGAGGCCGCTGGTTTGGGCCCAGTGGCCCCAGGCGAGTGAGGTGGCGGGGAGTCCTTGGGTGTGGCGGTGGGTGGCGAGGGCGTCGAGGAAGGTGTTGGCGGCGGCGTAGCCGCCTTGGCCGGGGTTTCCGAGGGTGCCGGCGGCGGAGGAGTAGAGGACGAAGGCGGCGAGGTCGTGGTGGCGGGTGAGTTCGTGGAGGTGCCAGGCGGCGTCGGCTTTGGGGCGTAGGGCGGTGTCGACCTGCTCGGGGGTGAGGGTGGTGATGGTGGCGTCGTCGAGGGCGCCGGCGGTGTGGATGACGGCGGTGAGGGGGTGTTCGGTGGGGATGGTGGCGAGGAGGTCGGCGAGGGCCTGGCGGTCGCTGGTGTCGCAGGCCGCGATGGTGACCTTGGCGCCGTGGGCGGTGAGTTCGGCTTCGAGTTCGGGGGCGCCGGGGGCGTCGGTTCCCCTGCGGCTGGCGAGGAGGAGGTGTCGTGCGCCGTGGTGGTCGGCGAGGTGGCGGGCCACCAGGCTGCCGAGGGTGCCGGTGCCGCCCGTGATGAGCACGGTGCCGTCGGGGTTGAGGTCGTGGGGGAGGGTGAGGGCGAGTTTGCCGATGTGGCGAGCCTGGCTGAGGTGGCGGAAGGCGTCGGGGGCGTGTGTGACGTCCCAGGCGGTGACAGGAAGCGGGTGGAGGACGCCTGCGTCGAAGAGGTCGCGGAGTTCGCCGAGCATGGTGTGGAGGCGATCGGGGCCGGCCTCGGTGATGAGGTCGAATGCCTGGTAGGCGATGCCCGGGTAGTCGGTCGCGAGGTCTTCGGGTTGGCGGATGTCGGTTTTGCCCATTTCGATGAAGCGTCCGCCGGGGTTGAGGAGGCGGAGTGAGGCGTCGGTGAAGTCTCCGGCGAGGGAGTTGAGGACGATGTCGAGGTGGCCGCCGCTGGTGGTGCGGAAGGTGTTTTCGAAGTCGAGGGTGCGGGAGTTGGCGGTGTGGGTGGAGGGGATGCCCATGGTGTGGAGGGTGGGCTGTTTGGTGGGGCTGGCGGTGGCGTAGATCTCGGCGCCCCAGTGGTGGGCGAGTTGGGTGGCGGCCATGCCGACGCCGCCGGTGGCGGAGTGGATCAGCAGCTTGTCGCCCGGCTCGATACGGGCCAGGTCTCGGAGGGCGAAGTACGAGGTGAGGAAGGCAATGGGCGTGGTGGCTGCTTGGGCGAAGGTCCAGTGGTGGGGGATGGTGGTGAGGAGGCGTTGGTCGGTGGTGGCGGTGGGGGCGATGTGGGGGAAGAGGCCCATGACGCGGTCGCCGGGTTGGTAGTTGGTGACGTCGTCGGCGACGTGGGTGATGATGCCGGCGCATTCGCCGCCGATGTGGCGGGTGTCGTTGACCATGCCGAGGGTGACGACGATGTCGCGGAAGTTGAGTCCTGCGGCGTGGATGTCGACGCGTATGTGGCCGGGGGGGAGGGGTGTGGTGGTGTGGGGTTGGGGGGTGAGGGTGAGGTTGTCGATGGTGCCGGTGGTGGGGACTTCGAGGCGCCAGGTGGTGTCGGTTGTGGTGGGGTTGGTGAGGGGGGTGGTGCCTGTGGGGGTGAGGCGGGGGGTGTGGAGTTGGCCGTGGCGGAGGGCGAGTTGGGGTTCGCCGGTGGTGAGGGCTGTGGGGAGGGCGTGGTGGGAGGTCTGGGTGTGGTCGAGGTCGGCCAGGACGATTCGGCCGGGGTGTTCGGACTGCGCGGTGCGTACCAGGCCCCAGACGGCGGCGGCGGGCAGATCGGTGAGGGCGTCCCCCGTACCGACACTCACCGCACCGTGAGTGACGACGACGAGACGAGCGTCACCGAAACGGTCGTCGGTGAGGAACTCCTGGAGCTGGAGGAGAGCGTCGTTCGCCAGAGTGTGAGCCAACGCCGCCGGTCCTGCCTCGGTGGCCGGGCCCGACGTCCAGTCCGCGACGACGATCTCGGGTGCCACGGCTCCGTTGACGAGAGACTCGGCGAGGTCTCCCAGACTCGGGTGGCTACAGGCTTCGACACCGGCGGCGCGCAGCTCCTCGACGAACTTGGATGATCCGGCCTCGTCACCGATGACGGCCCATGTGGCACTCGGGACCGTGGCGTCCGTGGTCGGTGGTCCCGGGACCCAGTGCGTCCAGAACAGGGATGCGTCGCGGCGGGCGGTGCCGAGTTTGGCCGGGTCCAGCGGACGCAGGCTGAGGCTGTCGACGGTGAGCACGGGTGTGTTGTCGGCGTCGACGAGATGGAGGCCGAGGCTGTCCGGACCCGTGGCAGTGAGGAACGCGCGCAACGCGGTTGGGGCCGCGTCCGCGGTGTGCAGGGTGATGCCGGCCCAGGAGAAGGGCAGTCGGATCGCACCCGGCACATCGTCTCCGTCACCCGTGGCGAGCAGAGCATGCAGGGCGGCGTCCAGCAGAGCGGGGTGCACGCCGAACCCGTCGGCGGCGAACTCGTCCGGGAGGGCCACTTCGGCGTAGACGGTGTCGCCGAGCTGCCAGGCGGCGGCGAGCCCCTGGAAGGCGGGACCGTAGTGATATCCGCGTGCTCCGACGTTCTCGTAGAAGTCCTCGACGTCGATACGGCGTGCCGTGGGCGGTGGCCACGCACCCTCGGCGCGTCCGTCGGCGCTCCCGGCCTGGTCGGTGAGGGTTCCGGTGGCGTGCCGGGTCCATAGGACGTCGTCCGGGTCGTCCTCGGCGGGAGCGCTGGGACGGGTGTGGATCGTGAGGGGACGGCGACCGTTGTCGTCGGTGGGGTCGACGGTGACTTGGAGGTGGAGGGTGCCGTGTTCGGGGATGACGAGGGGTGTTTCGAGGGTGAGTTCTTCGATGTGGGTGTGGTTGGTGTGGTGGGCGGCGTGGAGGGCGAGGTCGAGGTGTGCGGTGCCGGGGAGGATGACGGTTCCGGCGACGGCGTGGTCGGTGAGCCAGGGGTGGGTGTCGAGGCTGATCCGTCCGGTGAAGATGACGCGGTCGTCCGCGGCGGACTCGACGGCTGCTCCCAGGAACGGGTGAGTGATCTCGTTGAGTCCCAGGTGGGCGGGGTCACCGTTTGCTGTGGCGTGGAGCCAGTAGGTGTGGTGTTGGAACGCGTAGGTGGGGAGGTCGCTGGTGGTGTGGGTGTGGGGGTGGAGGGTGGTCCAGGTGGGGGTGGTGCCGTGGGTGTGGGCGTGGGCGAGTGCGGTGGTGAGTTGGGTGTGGGGGTTGTGG
>NZ_JBITYA010000029.1:0-10061 GCF_044544985.1 Streptomyces sp. NPDC053427
CGGCGAAGAGGGGGAAGGCGTGGTAGAGGCCGTGTCCCATGCCGGGGCGTTGGGAGCCTTGTCCGGAGTAGACGAATGCTGTTTTGCCGCCGTGGGATGTGGTGGTGGCGCGTATGAGGGCGGGGTGTTCCTCGTCTCGGGCCAACGCCTTCAGTGCTTCGGTGAGTTCATCGTGTCCGGTGCCGATGACCACGGCGCGGTGGTCGTGGTGGGTGCGGGTGGTGGCCAGGGCGTGTCCGACTTCCGCGGGGTCGAGTTCGGGGCGTTCGGTGACGTGTTCCAGCAGCCGCGCCGCCTGGGCCGTGAGTGCCTCGTCCGTTCTTGCTGAGACCGGCCACGCGAACACCGGGTTGGTGTCCGGCTCGACGGAATCCTCGGCCACCGGATCGGCCGCAAGCACCGAAGCGGGAGGCGCCTCAAGAATGAGGTGAGCGTTCGTCCCGGAAATGCCGAAGGACGACACACCCGCCCGGCGCGGCCTCTCGGTCTCCGGCCATGGCGTCGGCTCGGTGAGCAGGCTGACCGCCCCCGCTTCCCAGTCCACGTGGGGGGAAGGCGCATCGACGTGCAGGGTCTCGGGAAGCAGTCCGTGGCGCATGGCCATGACCATCTTGATGACACCGGCGACACCGGCCGCGGCCTGCGTGTGCCCGATGTTGGACTTCACCGACCCCAGCCACAACGGCCGTTCGTCCGGCCGGTCCTGGCCGTAGGTAGCCAGGAGCGCCTGGGCCTCGATCGGGTCGCCGAGCGTCGTCCCCGTTCCGTGCGCTTCCACCGCGTCGACGTCGGCGCTCGTCAGCCGGGCGTTCGCCAGCGCCGCCCGGATCACCCGTTGCTGCGACGGCCCGTTCGGCGCGGTCAGACCGTTGCTGGCGCCGTCCTGGTTGACTGCCGAACCCCGGATGACAGCGAGCACCTCATGGCCGTTGCGCTCGGCGTCCGACAGCCGTTCCAGCAGCACCAGCCCCAGGCCCTCGGAGAACCCCGCACCGTCCGCCGCGGCCGCGAAGGACTTGCTGCGCCCGTCCGGCGCCAGTCCCTGTTGCCGGGTGAACTCCACGAACACGGTCGGCGTCGCCAGGACCGTCGTGCCGCCGGCGATGGCGAGGGAGCACTCGCCGCTGCGCAGCGCCTGCGCGGCCAGGTGCATGGCCACCAGGGAGGACGAACACGCCGTGTCGACGGTGACCGCCGGGCCCTCCAGGCCCAGCGTGTACGCGACCCGTCCCGACGCGATGCTGGGCGCGCTCGCGTTGCCGGTGAGGCCGTCCTGGTCCTTCGGGTCCTGCGGTACCCGTGTCCCGTAGTCGCTGGACATGATGCCCGCGAACACGCCGGTGTCACTGCCGCGTAGCGCGGCCGGGAGGATGCCGGCCCGTTCCAGCAGTTCCCAGCTGCCCTCCAGCAGCCACCGCTGCTGCGGGTCCATGGCGGTGGCCTCGCGCGGGGAGATGCCGAAGAACCCCGGGTCGAATCCGGCCGCGTCCTCCAGGAATCCCCCCTGGTCGGAACGGCTCTTGCCGACGTGGCCCGGTTCGGGATCGACGAGGTTCGCCAGGTCCCAGCCACGGTCGTCGGGGAAGGCCGCGATGGCGTCCGCACCACCGGCGACGAGGTTCCACAATCCCTCCGGGGTGTGGACGCCGCCTGGATAGCGACAGGCCATGGAGACGATCGCGATCGGCTCGTGAGCTGCTTGCAGCAGGCGCCGGTTCTCCTGCCGCAGCCCCTCGTTCTCAAGCAGCGACGCACGTAGTGCCTCAATGGCTCGTTCCTCGGGCGATGCAACCATTCTGAGCTCCGTGTGGACTCGGTACCGCCCGGCGTGCCGGGATCACGTCCGGACGTCCGGGACCAGCTGTCGACAATTCCGAAGACGGGACCTCCCCGGCGCCGGCGCGGTCAACGCGCGGGCGCCGGGGGGTCCCGTTGTTCAAACGTCCGCGAAACGTCCGCGGGATGCGTTAACCCCGCAGGAAGAACGAGGACTTCAGAATGGTGGTCTGGCCGTCCGGCCGGTCGTAGACCTGGAAGTGCCGGGTGCCGGTCTTCCCGAGGTAGCGCCCGCTGGTGCCGACGGCCTGCACCGAGTGCTCCTTGGTGATCTGCGTCGGGTCGTGCGGGCAGGCGCCGGTCCAGAGGATGGTGCCGTCCTCGAGGTGATCCGTGGCGCTGAAGAGCTGGAACCGGTCCTCGCCGTTCTCGTTCTTCTCGCCGTTGGCGGACAGGACGCCGATGCCGACCGAGGTGCCGATCTTGTTGCCCTTTTCGTCGAAGAGCTCATTGTTGAACTCGACGCACACCCCCAGCCCCTCGCGCAGGTCGCGGGTCAGCTTGGTGGTGACCACCTCCTTGATGTCGATCATCGCGATGAGTTCATCGTCCTTCGGCTTCTCGGTCATGACATCCCTTTCGAGTGCGGTCATGCATACAGGCCTGCCATGTTTGTCAGCGCCGCTTAAGCCGCCCTAACGTGCGCCTTGGCACCCATCGGCCGGGCAGGCGCGTCATTCATCGCGCGCACCACATGGCCGCCGATTCAGTTGCCAGGTACATGCGTTGGCTCTGCTTTGTCGCATCTTTAGGGACTGCTGATGCCCTGGGCGTCCTTGCACCGTCCTACGAGAGGGACCGGCGTGTCCGATGCGAGAACCCAAGGTCACGGGGGCGTGTGGCGCGCCGACGCGGATGCCGCGCGATCCGACGGGCCGGCCACGGCGGCCGCGTCGTATGCGGGGACCGACTTCCACGAATGGTGGGAGGAACGGCATCGAGTCGTCCGAAGTTCCGTCGAAACGGTTCCGTTCGAGGAACTGGAGGGCTGGAAATTCGAGGAGGGCACCGAAAACCTGGTCCATGAAAGCGGCGCCTTCTTCACCGTCCAGGGAATGCGGATCCGGACGGAGGACCGAGGTTCCTGGTCCCAGCCCGTCATCAACCAGCCCGAAATCGGAATCCTCGGCATGCTCGTCAAGGAATTCGACGGCGTGCCGCACTACCTCGTACAGGCGAAGGTCGAGCCGGGCAATCTCAACGGGCTCCAGCTCTCGCCCACCGTCCAGGCGACCCGCAGCAACTTCACACGGGTCCACGGCGGGGCCGGCACCCGCTACCTGGAGTATTTCCGGGGCGGCCGGCGCGGTGAGGCACTGGTGGACGTGCTCCAGTCCGAGCAAGGATCCTGGTTCTGGCACAAGCGCAACCGCAACATGGTCGTCCGGGTGACCGACGAGGTGCCGCTCCACGAGGACTTCCGCTGGGTGTCGTCGCACCAACTCCATGGGCTCCTCACGGAACCCCACCTCGTCAACATGGACACCCGCACCGTACTCGCCTGCTCCGCATACACCGGTCCGCCCCGCGGCGACCACGGTGACGACCCGTACGCGGACGCCCTGGCCCGCTCGTACGACGCCACGGCCGGGGCGCGGCTGCACACCCGCGGCGAGATCCTCAGCTGGTTCACCGACATGCGCACGCGCTGCGGCTGGCGCACCGAGCTGATCCCGCTCTCCGACGTCAAGGGCTGGTCCCGCTCGCGCGAGGCGATCGAGGACGACGAACGCCGCAGGTTCCGGATCATCGGTGTCCGCGTCAAGGCCGACAACCGCGAAGTGCGTCAGTGGACGCAGCCGCTGCTGGCGCCCACCACGACGGCGCTGGCCGCGTTCCTCACCAAACCGGTCGACGGAGTGCTGCACCTGCTGGTGCGGGCCCGGCCGGAGCCCGGCGTGCTGGACACCGTGGAGATGGGCCCGACCGTACAGTGCGTGCCGGAGACCGACGGGGGCGCGCACGAACCGTTCTACGAGGACGTGGCCCGCGCCGGCGCGCAACGCGTGCGGTTCGACACCACCCTCTCCGAGGAAGGCGGTCGGTTCTACCACGCCAGGACCCGCTACCTGATCGTCGAAGCCGACGAGGACTTCCCCGTCGAAGTGCCGGACGATCACCGCTGGATGGCCGTGCACCAGCTCACGGACCTGCTCCGGCACAAGCACTACGTCAACATCGAGGCGCGCAGCCTCCTCGCCTGCCTTCACAGCCTCCGGTGAACCCCTGCCCCGGCCGCCGGCGGCCCCGCCCATCCGTTGTGAACCCTCCGAAGAACAGGAGTCTCCGCCGATGGAAGTGATCGGGGACGGCTTTCTCGCCCACCACTTGCGACCGGTCCGCACGGTCCGCCCGGACGCCGTCGTCATCGCGGCCGGAGTCTCCGGTTCGGACGACCGCGCGTACACGGAATACCGGCGGGAGGCGGAACTGGTCGACCGTACGATCCGGCGCTGTCGGCGTGACGGACAACAGCTCATACTCTTCTCCACCGCGTCGGCCGGCATGTACGGCGACGTGGAGTGCCGGGGTATGGAGGACGAACCGGTGACCCCGATCTCCGTCTTCGGTCGGCACAAACTGGAGATGGAGGCCGCCGTACGCGACTCCGGGGTCCGCCACCTCATCCTCCGGCTCGCCCACGTCGTGGGCCCGGGACAACGCGGGCACCAGCTCGTACCCGCCCTCACCCGGCAGCTGAGAACGGGACGCGTCACCGTCTACCGCAGCGCCCGCAGGGACATCCTCGGCGCGGCCGAGTTCACGCGGATCACCGGAGAACTGCTGTGCCGGGGGGTGGAGGACCAGATCGTCAACGTCGGCACCGGAGTCAGCACGGCCGTCGAGCGGATCGTCGACCATCTGGAGGAGCGGCTGGGTACCACCGCCGAACGCAGCTACACGGACGGCGCGAAGAGCTCCTGTGCCCTCTCGATGGACAAACTGCGCCGTCTCGTACCGGCCATCGACCGCATGGGATTCGGCCCCGACTACTACCGCACCGTCATCGACCGCTACCTGGAGAACCCATGACAGCACCCCCCTTCCACACCCGGCTCGGCCGCACGGCCCTGAAGATCGGACGGTTCTGCCTCGGCACCGTGAACTTCGGCGGCCGGGTCGACGAGGCGGAGGGCCACGCCATCATGGACCGCGCCCTGGAACACGGCATCAACCTCTTCGACACCGCGGACATGTATGGCTGGCGCGTGCACAAGGGCTACACCGAGGAGACCATCGGCCGATGGTTCGCGGGCGGCAACGGACGCCGCGACTCCGTGGTGCTGGCCACCAAGGTCGGCAACCCGGTCGGCGACGGCCCCAACGACGAGGGCCTTTCCGCCCACCACATCATCGCCGCCTGCGAGGCGTCGCTGCGCCGGCTGCGCACCGATCACATCGACCTCTACCAGATGCACCGCATGGACGAGAACGCCCACTGGGACGAGATCTGGCAGGCGTTCGAGACCCTGACCACCCAGGGGAAGGTCCGATACGTCGGCTCGTCCAACTTCGCCGGCTGGCACCTCGCCACCGCCCAACAGACCGCCGCACGCCGCGGCTTCCTCGGCATCGTCTCCGAGCAGTGCGTCTACAACCTCGTCACCCGCCACCCCGAACTCGAGGTGATCCCCGCGGCCCAGGCCTACGGGGTCGCCGTGCTGCCCTGGTCGCCCCTGCACGGCGGACTGCTCGCCGGCGTACTGAACAAGCTGCGCGCCGGCACCGCAGTGAAGTCCGCGCAGGGCCGCGCCGCCGAGACCCTCGACCGGCACCGCGAAGCCCTCCAGGCGTACGAGAAGTTCTGCGGCGAGCTGGGCCGGGACCCCGCCCTCGTGGGCCTCGCCTGGCTCCTTTCCCGGCCCGGGGTGACCGCCCCGGTGATCGGCCCGCGCACCGTCGGCCAACTGGACGCGGCCATGGGCGCCTTCGACGTCGAGCTGTCGCAAGGGGACCTCGCCGTGCTCGACTCGCTGTTCCCGCCGATCGGCAACGGCGGTGCCGCGCCCGACGCCTGGATCACCTGACGGCAGCGCTCCGCTCGCCGAATCGCCGGTGCCCCCACGGGTATCGGCGATTCCTGTTCCCGTCCGCACCCCACCCACCCGTCACTGAAGTGGAGAGACACCCATGCGTGTGTTGTTCGCCCCGCACACCTCACCGAGCCACTACCTCCCCGTGGCACCGCTCGTCCAGGCATGCCGGGCCGCCGGGCACGACGTACGCGTCGCCGTCCAGCCGCCGCTCATCGAGGTCGTGCAGAAGTCCGGACACGTACCCGTCCCCATGGGCGCCGGATACGACCACGAGGAGGACCTGGCCGCACAGCTGCGGCGCGACGTCGAGACCTACGGCCGCCCGCTGACGGCCGAACTCATCGCCGCGCTGCCGCCCGACGAGCGGAAGGGCGTCTACAACAGGATGCGCGACTGCCAGACCAGGATCGCCGAGGCGATGATCGACGAGCTCCTCCTGTTCATCCACACCTGGGGCGCGGACCTCATCGTCGCCGATCCGCTGACGCTCGCCGCGCCGCTCGCCGCCGAGATCACCGGAATCCCGCTCGTCCACTACATGTGGGGACCGGACTACGTACGCCACCAGCTCGGCTTCCCCGGCGTCGGCATGCCCGTCGACCAATGGCCCGACGCCCTGACCCGGCTCTTCCGGCGCTTCGGGGCCGAACAGCGCACCGAGTACGCCACCTGCACCGTCGACCCCTGGCCCGAACCCCTCCAACTGCCCGGCATGCCCCACCGCGTCCCGTTCCGCTACGTGCCCTACAACGGCCCGGGCACCGTGCCGGACTGGCTGTGGAAGGAGCCCGGGGACCGCCGCCGGATCTGCGTCACCTGGGGCACGGTGGCCTCCCGCCGGGTCGGCCCCGACGGCTTCCTCGTCCCGCGCATCCTCGAGGGCCTCGCCGGAACGGACGCCGAGGTCGTCGTGGCCACCACCGAGGCCGACGCCGAACTCCTGGGCGACGTCCCCGACAACGTACGCATCGCCTTCGGAGTCCCCCTCCACGTCCTCCTGCCCGCGTGCGACGCCATCATCCACCAGGGCGGCGGGGGCACCACGCTCACCGCCGCGGCCTGCGGCGTACCCCAGGCGATCATCCCCCTCGCCGGTGACCTGAGGCTCAACGCGACCCTGCTCGCCAAGACCGGCGCCGGCCTCTTCCTGGACCCGGAACAAGCCCGGCCCGCCGACATCAAGGCCGCCGCGGCCACCCTCCTCGACGACCCCGGCCCGCGCGCCGCGGCGGAACGCCTCCGGGACGAGATGCGGGCCCAGCCCACCCCCGCCGAGATCGTGCCCTGCCTGGAGAAGCTCGTGTAACGGAGCACGGCCCCGCGACCGGCACCCCGCCGGCCCGGCCGCAGCCCACCACGGAACGCCGATGGCGCCGACCCTCTCGGGCCGGCGCCATCGGCGTCACCGCCTCCGTACTACGAGGAGCTGCCCGGCGCCTCGTCCGTCGCGTCCCCGTCGCCACCGCTCCGGGAGAGCACCATCCGGATGAGGTCCTCGGCGTTCGCGGACCGGATCTCGTTCTCCCGGTCCTCCGCGGCGGGCCGCGCGGCGTCCTCGTCACCCTGCTGACGCGTCAGCCGCAGCAACACCTCCACCAGCCCGTTCTGCCTGAGCGCCTGCAACGGGACCGACGCGAGCACCTCCCGCAGAGCCGCGTCGCTCAGCCCGTCCCCGGCACCGCCGCCGGTCCCGGCGTCCGCGCACAGCTCCTGGTGCAGCAGTCGGCCCAGCGCGACGGGCGTGGGGTGGTCGAAGACGAGCGTGGCGGGCAGCCGCAGCCCCGTCGCCGCGGTGAGCCGGTTGCGCAGCTCCACGGCCGTCAGCGAATCGAACCCGAGATCCTGGAACGCCCGCTGCGGATCCACCGCCCGCGGCCCCGCATGGCCCAGCACCGTGGCGATCTCACCACGCACCAGATCGAGCAGCAGATCGTGCTGCTCCGCCTCCGCCAGGCCGGCGAGGCGGGACCGCAACCCGTCCGCGTCGCCACGACGGGCCACGGAACCGCTCCCCGCCGGGACCAGACCGGTCAGCAGCGCGGGCAACGTGCCCGCCGCCGCGTGCCCGCGCAACGCCGGGTGGCTGAGCCGGATGGGCACGACCGCCGGACGCCCGCCGGCCAGCGCCGCGTCGAGCAGCGCCAGCCCCTGGTCCGTGGGCAGCGGCATGACACCCGTGCGGTTCATCCGGGCCAGGTCGGTCTCGGTGAGGTGACCGGTCAGACCGCTGCTGCGGGCCCAGTAACCCCACGCGAGCGACGTGGCGGGAAGGCCGTGGGCCCGGCGGTGGACGGCGAGGGCGTCGAGGAACGCGTTGGCCGCGGCGTACCCGCCCTGACCGGGACTGCCGAGGGCGCCCGCCGCCGAGGAGTACAGGACGAACGCGGCGAGGCCGAGATCCTTGGTGAGTTCGTGCAGGTGCCACGCCGCGTCCGCCTTGGGCCGCAGCACCGCGGCCACCTTCTCGGGCGTCAGCGACGTGATCACCGCGTCGTCGACGACGCCCGCGGTGTGGACGACGGCGGTCAGCGGATGCCCGGCCGGCACCGACGCGACCAACTCGGCCAGCGCTTCCGGGTCCCCCGTGTCACACGGCGCGAAGGTGACCTGCGCGCCGTGCGCCGCGAGCTCGGCCTCCAGCTCCAGGGCGCCCGCCGCCTCGGCACCGCTCCTGCTCGCCAGCAGCAGATGCCGCACACCGTACGCCGCGACGAAGTGCCGGGCGGTGAGGGCACCCAGCGTGCCGGTACCGCCGGTGATGAGCACGGTCCCCTCCGGATCCAGCACCGGGGCGGCCTCCTCGGCCTCGGACACCGCGGAGCGCATCAGCCGGGGGACGTACGCCACCCCGTCCCGCACGGCGAGCTGCGGCTCGTCCGCCCTGACGGCCGCTTCGAGCACGGCCGGCAGCGCCTGCCGCGACGCGTCGCGGTCGTCGAGATCGGCGACGACGATCCGGCCGGGGTGCTCGGACTGGGCCGAGCGGACCAGACCCCACACCGCGGCCGCGGCCAGGTCGGTGAGACCGCCGGAACCGTCCGCGGACTCCCGGTCGGCATCGCCGTCCGAAGCCACGCACGCCACCGCCCCGCTGGTCAGCAGCGCGAGCCGCGCGTCGGCGAACCCTTCGTCACCCAGGAACCGCTGGAGCAGGTCCACCGTCCGGAGCGTCACGGCCTGTGCCGCGCCCGCCGGATCGGTGGCGTCCGCGCCGGGCTCCCTGCCCCCGACGAGGACCGCGATCACCTCCGGCACCGGCCGGGCCCCCGAGACCACGGCCTCCCGAAGGGCCTCCAGGTCCGGGTACGCGGGCCCGACGAGATCGGCGGACGCCGGCAGCGAGCCGTCGTCGACGACCGCCCACTTCTCCGTCGAAGTGGGGAGGGGCTCGGCACTCAGCTCCGACCATCCGACGCGGTACAAGGAGTCGCCGGCCGCGTCGGTCGCCGCCAGCTTGGCCACATCGACCGGACGGACGACCAACGCCGCCACACTGGCCACCGGTCCGCCCGACGTGTCGCCGAGCTCGACCGACACCGTGCCGTCGGCGGTCGGCGTCACCACGGCGCGCAGCGCGGCGGGAACGGCCCCGGTGGAGTGCAGGGTCACGCCGGTCCACGAGAACGGCAGCCGAACGTCTCCGGAACTCACGCCCTCCTGCGCGGTGGTGGCGATCAGCGCGTGCAACGCCGCGTCGAACACGGCGGGATGGACGTGGTGCCCGGAGGCGTCCACGCCCTCGGGCAGGGTCACCTCCGCGTACACCCGACCTTCGTGCTGCCAGGCGGCGGTCAGACCCTGGAAGACCGGGCCGTAGTGGTAGCCGCGCTCGGCCGCCCGCTCGTAGAACCCGTCGAGCGGCACGGACACCGCCTCGGCCGGCGGCCAGGCGCCTGCCGGAGCCCCGGCGACCGCCTTCGCCTCGGTGCGGGCCAGAACGCCGGAGGCGTGCCGGGTCCAGCGCTCGTCACCCGTGTCCGTACCGGTGGGACGGCTGTGGATGGTGAGCGACCGGCGTCCGGAGTCGTCGGTGGTTCCGACGGTCACCTGGAGTCGCACGCTGCCGCGTTCCGGCATGACGAGAGGCGTCTCCAGGGTGAGTTCTTCGATGTGGGTGTGGTGGGTGTGGTGGGCGGCGTGGAGGGCGAGGTCGAGGTGTGCGGTGCCGGGGAGGATGACGGTTCCGGC
>NZ_JBITYA010000030.1:0-5429 GCF_044544985.1 Streptomyces sp. NPDC053427
CCCCACCCCCACCAACACCAGCAACCCCACCCACCTCGGCCTCCGCACCTCCACCCACCCCTTCCTCACCGCCACCATCGAATCCGCCACCGACAACCGCATCACCTTCACCGGACGCCTCGACCTCCACACCCACCCCTGGCTCGCCGACCACACCCTCGCGGGCACGGTCATCCTGCCGGGCACCGCGTTCCTCGACCTGGCCCTGCACGCCGCACGTCACACCGGCCTGGCCCACGTCGAGGAAATCACCCTGGAAACCCCGCTGGTCCTGCCGGATGGCGACAGCCTTCTGCTCCAGATGACGGTCGAGACCGCCGACGCCTCTGGACGCCGGGCGCTCTCCGTCCACTCCCGTCCGGGCACCGCAGCCGATGACGCGGACCTCGATGACGGGGAATGGACCCGGCACGCCACGGGCGTACTGTCCGGCCTGGCCTCCGACCTGCCGCCGCGACGGGGAGAGGCGTGGCCTCCGTCCGGTCACCGTCAGGTCGCGGTGGACGGCTTCTACGAGCAGGCCGCCGATCGCGGTTACCACTACGGACCCGTCTTCCAGGGGCTCACCGCCGCCTGGCGGTCGGAGGCCGATCACAGCGTCTGTGCCGAGGTGGAGCTGCCCGACGACATCGAAGCCGACGGATTCGGTGTCCACCCGGCCCTGTTCGACGCCGCCCTGCACGCCATCGTCGCCGCCGACTCCGACGACGGGCCCGCAGCCGACACAGACGCCGGTCACCGGATCCGCCTGCCGTTCTCCTGGCGCGGCATCACCCTGCACACCGCCACCGGGCCCGCCCCCACCGCGTTGCGCGTCCGGTTGAGGAGTACGGGTCAGGACACGCTCACGCTTCAGCTCACCGACACCGACGGCACGCCCGTCGTGACGGTCGACACGCTGACGGTGCGCGACCTGGACCCGGCCCGGCTGCCCAGCGCGCACGGACGTGATCACCTGTACGAGCTGAGCTGGCAGCCCCTCGCTTCCCCGGCCTCAGTCGCGACCGCAGCTGAGGCCGACGTCCATGAGGCGCCCGACGGCTGGGTGTTCCTCGGGGACGGCCCCCTTCCCGACCTCTCCGCCGTCGTCGCCGAAACGGTCGTCGCCGAGTTCGCCGCCCCCGTCACCACCGGCCCCGAGGACGGCACCCATGCCCTCCTTCAGGACGTGCTGCAGTTCGTCCAGCAATACCTCGCGGCCGAGAACCTGCGTTCCAGCCGCGCCGTCGTCATCACCCGCGGTGCAGTCGGCGCCGGCCCGGCCGGGACGCCCGTCGACATCCCCTCGGCTTCGGCATGGGGGCTGCTGCGCACAGCACAGCTCGAACACCCCGGCCGGATCGTCCTCGTCGACCTCGATCCCGACGCCGGCCTCGGGGCACTGCCGTCGCTCCTGAAGCACGACGAGCCCCAACTCGCCGTGCACGACGGGCAGGTGTACGTCCCCCGTGTCATCCGGGCGCCCCGTTCGACTCCCGGCGGTCAGCCGCTCGGCCTGGGAGGCAACGGCACGGTACTGATCACCGGAGGCACCGGCACCCTCGGCGGACTCGTCGCCCGGCACCTCGTCGAACGCCACGGTGTACGGCACCTGCTGCTGGCCAGCCGACGTGGCCGCGCGGCCGAGGGCGCCCCCGAGTTGGAGGCCGACCTCGTCGCGCGGGGCGCCGAGGTCACCATCGCGTCCTGTGACCTCAGCGACGCGGATGCCCTGACCGCCCTGCTGTCCTCCGTTCCGGCCGAACACCCGCTGACCGCCGTCGTGCACACGGCGGGCGTCCTGGACGACTCGGTGATCACCGCACTCACCCCCGAGCAGGTCGGCGCGGTGCTGCGGCCCAAGGCGGACGCGGCGTGGCAGCTGCACCGCCTCACTCAGGGGCTCGAGCTCTCGGCGTTCGTCCTGTTCTCGTCTGCGGCAGGCACCCTCGGAAGCCCGGGCCAGGGAGGATACGCCGCGGCCAACGCCTTCCTCGACGCACTCGCCGCCCACCGGCGCGCGCAGGGCCTGCCCGCCACCTCGCTGGCATGGGGGCTGTGGGAGGAAACCAGTGAGATCACGGGGACGCTGACCCGCGCGGACCTCGCCCGCATGCATCGCACCGGAGTCGCGCCGCTGCCGACCGAGGACGCCCTCGCCCTTCTCGACGCGGCGCTCGACTCCGACTCGGCCACCCTGCTGCCCATACGGCTCAGCCGATCCGCGCTGCGCAGCCACGCCACCGCGGGCACCCTTCCGCCGCTGCTGAGCGCGCTCGTCCCCGCTGTGGCCACCCGTACCACCGGTACCACCGCTCTCCGGCCCCGGCTGGCACCGCTGACCGAAGCCGAGCAGTACGAACTGCTGCTGGACCTCACCCGCACGCACATCGCCACCGTCCTGGGGCACACCGGTCCGCAGGAGGTGGACCCCCAACGCGCCTTCCGGGACCTCGGGTTCGACTCGCTCACGGCGGTGGAGCTCCGCAACCGGCTCAACGAGGCGACCGGGCTGCGGCTCCCGGCCACGCTGGCGTTCGACCACCCCACGCCGAGCGCACTCGCCCGTTTCCTGCGCGACGAGATCGTAGGTAGCGCTCCCGACATCGCCCGGCCCGCGACCTCGACGGCGGTCAGTGACGAGCCCATCGCGATCGTCTCCGTGGCCTGCCGCTACCCGGGCGGAGTCGCGTCGCCCGAAGCCCTGTGGGACCTGGTGGCGTCCGGCAAGGACGCGATCTCGGGCTTCCCGGAGGGACGCGGCTGGGACCTGGAGAACCTCTACGACCCGGATCCCGAGAGCACCGGCAAGAGTTACACCAGGGAAGGCGGATTCCTCCACGAGGCGGCCGAGTTCGACGCCGACTTCTTCGGCATCTCACCTCGCGAGGCACTGGCGACCGACCCCCAGCAGCGGCTGCTGCTGGAGACCGCCTGGGAGACGTTCGAACGCGCGGGCATGGATCCCACGACGCTGCGCGGGAGCCGCACGGGGGTCTTCGCCGGGGTCATGTACAGCGATTACCACAGCCGGTTCCACCAGCCACCGGCGGGTTTCGAGGGGCACCTGGGAAGCGGCAGCGCCGCCAGCGTCGCGTCGGGCCGGGTGTCGTACACCTTCGGCCTGGAAGGTCCCGCGGTCACCATCGACACGGCGTGTTCGTCGTCGCTGGTCGCCATGCACCTGGCCGCGCAGGCGCTGCGCACCGGTGAGTGCACGATGGCGCTGGCCGGCGGCGTGACCGTGATGGCGACGCCGGGGGCCTTCGTCGAGTTCTCCCGGCAGCGTGGTCTCGCGCGGGACGGGCGGTGCAAGGCGTTCGCCGGGGCGGCCGACGGCACCGGCTGGGGCGAGGGCGTCGGCCTGGTCCTGCTGGAACGGCTGTCGGACGCCGAGCGCAACGGCCATGAGGTACTGGCCGTGCTGCGTGGCTCGGCGGTCAACCAGGACGGCGCGAGCAACGGTCTGACGGCTCCGAACGGCCCGTCGCAGCAGCGAGTGATCCGGGCGGCGCTGGCCAGTGCGCAGTTGGACGCCACTGATGTCGACGCGGTGGAGGCGCACGGTACGGGGACGACGCTGGGTGACCCGATCGAGGCGCAGGCGCTGCTGGCGACCTATGGTCAGGACCGGCCGGTCGAGCGGCCGTTGTGGCTGGGGTCGGTCAAGTCCAACATCGGCCACACGCAGGCCGCGGCCGGGGTCGCGGGCGTCATCAAAATGGTCATGGCCATGCGCCACGGACTGCTCCCGCAGACCCTGCACATCGACGAGCCTTCCCCCCACGTCGACTGGGAAGCAGGAGCCGTCAGCCTGCTGACGGAACCGACGCCGTGGCCCGAGCTCGACCGGCCCCGCCGCGCGGCCGTCTCCTCGTTCGGCATCTCCGGCACCAACGCCCACCTCATCCTCGAAGCGCCTCCCGCTTCGGTGCCTGCGGCCGATCCGGTGGCCGAGGAGACCGTCGAGGCGGACACCAACCCGGTGTTCGCGTGGCCGGTCTCAGCAAGGACGGACGAGGCACTCGCGGCCCAGGCGGCGCGGCTGCTGGAGCACGTCACCGAACGGCCCGAACTCGACCCGGCGGAAGTCGGCCACGCCCTGGCCACCACCCGCACCCACCACGACCACCGGGCCGTGGTCATCGGCACCGGACACGATGAACTCACCGAAGCGCTGAAGGCGTTGGCCCGAGGCGACGAACACCCCGCCCTCATACGCGGCTCCGCCATGCTCCACGGCGGCAAAACAGCATTCGTCTACTCCGGACAAGGCTCCCAACGCCCCGGCATGGGACACGGCCTCTACCACGCCTTCCCCCTCTTCGCCGACACCCTCGACGAAACCTGCACCCACCTCGACCCCCACCTCGAACACCCCCTCAAAACCATCATGTTCGCCGAAGAAGGCACCCCCCAAGCCACCCTCCTCAACAACACCCTCTACACCCAACCCGCACTCTTCGCCTTCCAAACCGCACTCCACACCCTCCTCACCCACCACGGCATCACCCCCACCCACCTCATCGGCCACTCCATCGGCGAAATCACCGCAGCCCACACCGCCGGCATCCTCACCCTCCACGACGCCGCAACCCTCGTCACCACCCGCGCCCGCCTCATGCACCACATCACCACCCCCGGCGCCATGCTCTCCCTCCAAACACCCAACCTCACCCCCATCCACCAAACACTCCACAACCTCCAAGACAAAGTCTCCATCGCCGCCCACAACACACCCGACACCCTCGTCCTCTCCGGCGACCACGACACCATCCACCAACTCGCCACCCACTTCACCACCCAAGGCATCACCACCCGACTCCTCCACGTCAGCCACGCCTTCCACTCCCCCCACATGAACCCCATCCTCGACGACTTCCACACCGTCGCCCAAACCCTCACCTACCACCCCCCACACACACCCATCATCTCCAACCTCACCGGCCAACTCGCCCAACAAGACGACCTCCGCACCCCCCACTACTGGACACAACACATCCGCCAACCAGTCCACTTCACCCAAGGCATCACCACCCTCCACACCCTCGGCACCACCACCTACCTCGAACTCACCCCCCACCCCACCCTCACCCCCGCCATCCACACCACCACCAACAACCCCCACACCACCACCATCCCCCTCCAACACCACACACCCACCACAGACAACGCAGACACAACAACCACCACAGACACAACAACCGCAACCGCAACCCGCCACTACACCACCGCACTCGCCCACGCCCACACCCACGGCACCACCCCCACCTGGACCACCCTCCACCCCCACACCCACAACACCCCCACCACCAACCTCCCCACCTACCCCTTCCAACACCACACCTACTGGCTCCCCACCCCCACCAACACCAGCAACCCCACCCACCTCGGCCTCCGCACCTCCACCCACCCCTTCCTCACCGCCACCATCGAATCCGCCACCGACA
>NZ_JBITYA010000031.1:1862-3612 GCF_044544985.1 Streptomyces sp. NPDC053427
GTTGGGTGGCTGGTCGTTGCTTGAGAACTGCACAGTGGACGCGAGCATCTGTGGCCAAGTTTTTAAGGGCGCACGGTGGATGCCTTGGCACCAGGAACCGATGAAGGACGTGGGAGGCCACGATAGGCCCCGGGGAGCTGTCAACCGAGCTTTGATCCGGGGGTGTCCGAATGGGGAAACCCGGCAGTCGTCATGGGCTGTCACCCGCTGCTGAACACATAGGCAGTGTGGAGGGAACGCGGGGAAGTGAAACATCTCAGTACCCGCAGGAAGAGAAAACAACCGTGATTCCGGGAGTAGTGGCGAGCGAAACCGGATGAGGCCAAACCAGTCACGTGTGATACCCGGCAGGGGTTGCGTGGTTGGGGTTGTGGGAGTTCTCTTTCACAGTCTGCCGGCTGTGAGACGAGTCAGAAACCGTTGATGTAGGCGAAGGACATGCGAAAGGTCCGGCGTAGAGGGTAAGACCCCCGTAGCTGAAACATTAACGGCTCGTTTGAGAACCACCCAAGTAGCACGGGGCCCGAGAAATCCCGTGTGAATCTGGCGGGACCACCCGTTAAGCCTAAATATTCCCTGGTGACCGATAGCGGATAGTACCGTGAGGGAATGGTGAAAAGTACCGCGGGAGCGGAGTGAAATAGTACCTGAAACCGTGTGCCTACAAGCCGTGGGAGCGTCGCGCATCGAGCTTGCTCGGTGCGTCGTGACTGCGTGCCTTTTGAAGAATGAGCCTGCGAGTTTGCGGTATGTTGCGAGGTTAACCCGTGTGGGGAAGCCGTAGCGAAAGCGAGTCCGAATAGGGCGTTGAGTAGCGTGCCCAAGACCCGAAGCGGAGTGATCTAGCCATGGGCAGGTTGAAGCGGAGGTAAGACTTCGTGGAGGACCGAACCCACCAGGGTTGAAAACCTGGGGGATGACCTGTGGTTAGGGGTGAAAGGCCAATCAAACTCCGTGATAGCTGGTTCTCCCCGAAATGCATTTAGGTGCAGCGTCGTGTGTTTCTTGCCGGAGGTAGAGCACTGGATAGGCGATGGGCCCTACCGGGTTACTGACCTTAGCCAAACTCCGAATGCCGGTAAGTGAGAGCGCGGCAGTGAGACTGTGGGGGATAAGCTCCATGGTCGAGAGGGAAACAGCCCAGAGCATCGACTAAGGCCCCTAAGCGTGTGCTAAGTGGGAAAGGATGTGGAGTCGCAGAGACAACCAGGAGGTTGGCTTAGAAGCAGCCACCCTTGAAAGAGTGCGTAATAGCTCACTGGTCAAGTGATTCCGCGCCGACAATGTAGCGGGGCTCAAGCACACCGCCGAAGTCGTGTCATTGCAGCAATACTCCCAACGGAGGCTGTGATGGGTAGGGGAGCGTCGTGTGCCGGGTGAAGCAGCCGTGGAAACGAGTTGTGGACGGTTCACGAGTGAGAATGCAGGCATGAGTAGCGATACACACGTGAGAAACGTGTGCGCCGATTGACTAAGGGTTCCTGGGTCAAGCTGATCTGCCCAGGGTAAGTCGGGACCTAAGGCGAGGCCGACAGGCGTAGTCGATGGACAACCGGTTGATATTCCGGTACCCGCTTTGAAACGCCCAATATCGAATCCATTAATGCTAAGGCCGTGAAGCCGGCCTGGAGTCTTCGGACAAAGGGACGTGGTGGAGCCGCCGATCCAAGGTGGTAGTAGGTAAGCGATGGGGTGACGCAGGAAGGTAGTCCAGCCCGGGCGGTGGTTGTCCCGGGGTAAGGGTGTAGGG
>NZ_JBITYA010000031.1:3708-5053 GCF_044544985.1 Streptomyces sp. NPDC053427
CCTGAGACCTGATGCCGAGCCGATTGTGGTGAAGTGGATGATCCTATGCTGTCGAGAAAAGCCTCTAGCGAGTTTCATGGCGGCCCGTACCCTAAACCGACTCAGGTGGTCAGGTAGAGAATACCGAGGCGTTCGGGTGAACTATGGTTAAGGAACTCGGCAAAATGCCCCCGTAACTTCGGGAGAAGGGGGGCCATTTCCGGTGATGAGACTTGCTCTCTGAGCTGGGGGTGGCCGCAGAGACCAGCGAGAAGCGACTGTTTACTAAAAACACAGGTCCGTGCGAAGCCGTAAGGCGATGTATACGGACTGACGCCTGCCCGGTGCTGGAACGTTAAGGGGACCGGTTAGTCATGATTCGTCATGGCGAAGCTGAGAACTTAAGCGCCAGTAAACGGCGGTGGTAACTATAACCATCCTAAGGTAGCGAAATTCCTTGTCGGGTAAGTTCCGACCTGCACGAATGGCGTAACGACTTCTCGACTGTCTCAACCATAGGCCCGGTGAAATTGCATTACGAGTAAAGATGCTCGTTTCGCGCAGCAGGACGGAAAGACCCCGGGACCTTTACTATAGCTTGATATTGGTGTTCGGTTCGGCTTGTGTAGGATAGGTGGGAGACTTTGAAGCAGCCACGCCAGTGGTTGTGGAGTCATTGTTGAAATACCACTCTGGTCGTGCTGGATGTCTAACCTGGGTCCGTGATCCGGATCAGGGACAGTGTCTGGTGGGTAGTTTAACTGGGGCGGTTGCCTCCTAAAGAGTAACGGAGGCGCCCAAAGGTTCCCTCAGCCTGGTTGGCAATCAGGTGTTGAGTGTAAGTGCACAAGGGAGCTTGACTGTGAGACTGACGGGTCGAGCAGGTACGAAAGTAGGGACTAGTGATCCGGCGGTGGCTTGTGGAAGCGCCGTCGCTCAACGGATAAAAGGTACCCCGGGGATAACAGGCTGATCTTCCCCAAGAGTCCATATCGACGGGATGGTTTGGCACCTCGATGTCGGCTCGTCGCATCCTGGGGCTGGAGTCGGTCCCAAGGGTTGGGCTGTTCGCCCATTAAAGCGGTACGCGAGCTGGGTTTAGAACGTCGTGAGACAGTTCGGTCCCTATCCGCTGTGCGCGTAGGAGTATTGAGAAGGGCTGTCCCTAGTACGAGAGGACCGGGACGGACGAACCTCTGGTGTGCCAGTTGTCCTGCCAAGGGCATGGCTGGTTGGCTACGTTCGGAAAGGATAACCGCTGAAAGCATCTAAGCGGGAAGCCTGCTTCGAGATGAGTACTCCCACCCCCTTTGAGGGGTTAAGGCTCCCAGTAGACGACTGGGTTGATAGGCCAGATATGGAAGCC
>NZ_JBITYA010000032.1:0-4592 GCF_044544985.1 Streptomyces sp. NPDC053427
CCGGGGCGTTGGGAGCCTTGTCCGGAGTAGACGAATGCTGTTTTGCCGCCGTGGGATGTGGTGGTGGCGCGTATGAGGGCGGGGTGTTCCTCGTCCCGGGCCAACGCTTTCAGCGCTTCGGTGAGTTCATCGTGTCGGGTGCCGATGACCACGGCGCGGTGGTCGTGGTGGGTGCGGGTGGTGGCCAGGGCGTGGCCGACTTCCGCGGGGTCGAGTTCGGGGCGTTCGGTGACGTGTTCCAGCAGCCGCACCGCTTGGGCCGTGAGTGCCTCGTCCGTTCTTGCTGAGACCGGCCACGCGAACACCGGGTTCGCATCGGGTTCCCGGGCCTCCTCTGCCGCCGGCTCAGCCTCGGCAGGCGCCTCAAGAATGAGGTGGGCGTTGGTGCCGGAGATGCCGAACGACGAGACGCCCGCCCGGCGCGGCCGGTCGAGCTCGGGCCACGGCGTCGATTCGGTGAGCAGGCTGACCGCCCCCGCCTCCCAGTCCACGTGCGGTGTCGGCTCGTCGACGTGCAACGTCTGCGGAAGCAGCCCGTGGCGCATGGCCATGACCATCTTGATGACACCCGCGACCCCGGCCGCAGCCTGGGTGTGCCCGATGTTGGATTTGACCGACCCGAGCCACAACGGCCGCTCGTCCGGCCGGTCCTGGCCATAGGTGGCCAGGAGCGCCTGCGCCTCGATCGGGTCGCCGAGCGTCGTCCCCGTTCCGTGCGCTTCCACCGCGTCGACGTCGGCGCTCGTCAGCCGGGCGTTGGCCAGCGCCGCCCGGATCACTCGCTGCTGCGACGGGCCGTTGGGCGCGGTCAGCCCGTTGCTGGCGCCGTCCTGGTTGACCGCCGAACCCCGGATGACAGCGAGCACCTCATGGCCGTTGCGCTCGGCGTCCGACAGCCGTTCCAGCAGGACCAGGCCGACGCCCTCGCCCCAGCCGGTGCCGTCGGCCGCCCCGGCGAACGCCTTGCACCGCCCGTCCCGCGCGAGGCCACGCTGCCGGGAGAACTCGATGAACGCCGCCGGGCTGGACATCACCGTCACGCCGCCGGCCAGCGCCATGGCGCACTCACCGGTGCGCAGCGCCTGCGCGGCCAAGTGCATGGCCACCAGCGACGACGAACACGCCGTGTCGACCGTGATGGCCGGGCCCTCCAGACCCAGGACGTACGAAATCCGGCCCGATATGACGCTCGCGGATCCCGAGGTCGCCGCGTATCCCTCGGTGCCTTCAGGAAGGCTGCCCGCGAAGCGCAGGTAATCCTGTCCATTGGTTCCGGCGAACACACCGGTGGCGGTGGCGCGCAGGGTGTCAGGGGCGATGCCCGCACGTTCCAGCGTCTCCCACGCGACCTCCAGCAGCAGTCGCTGCTGAGGGTCCATGACCACGGCTTCCCGGGGCGATATGCCGAAGAAGCCGGGATCGAACCGGCCCGCGCCCTCGATGAATCCGCCTTCGCGCGTGTAACTCGTGCCGTTGCTGTCCGGATCGGGGTCGTAGAGGCTCTCGACGTTCCAGCCCCGGTCTTCCGGGAAATCGGAAAGGAAATCGTGCCCGGAGGCCAGCCGGGACCAGAACGCCTCGGGTGAGTCGGCCCCGCCCGGGAAACGGCAGGCCATCGAGACGATCGCTATCGGCTCGTGTTCTTTCTCCTCGAGCTCGCTGATCCGTCGGTTTGCCTGGCGCAGATCGACCGTCGCGCGCCTGAGGTAATCGCGAAGCTTCTCTTCGTTCATGACTGCGCCACCGTCGTTCTTCGCACTCGGTCGGTTCATGAGATGCCCAGCTCCTTGTCGAGAGTTTCGAAGAGCTCTTCGTCCGTCGCGGAGCTGAGGTTGTCCTCGGCCGTCCGGCCCTGCTCCTCCGTGTTCAATTTCCGCAGGATGCTCTTGAGGCGGGAGGCGAGTTCGGCGTTCGCCTCGCCGTCGTTCCCCGAGGCCATCGCGTCGATCGCCGCCTCCAGGCGGATCAGTTCGTCGAGAACCGGCGTGGGAGGGGCGGCCGAATCGTCGGCGGCCATTTCCTCGTGCAGATGGCGGGCGAGTGCGGCCGGGGTGGGATGGTCGAAGATCAAGGTCACGGACAGCCGCATGCCGACCGCGGCGGTGAGCCGATTCCGCAGTTCGATCGCCGTGAGGGAACCGAAGCCCAGGTCCTGGAAGGCCCTGTCGGGATCGACGGTCTCCGGGCCGGTGTGTCCGAGCACCGTGGCCACATGGGTACGCACCAACTGGAGCAGAAGGTCGTACTGAGCCGCCGGTTCGGTGAGTCCGGCCAGCCGCGCCCTGAGCCGCGCGGCCGCACCGCCGTCGTCGGCGGAGCGGCGCGCGGCCGCGGGCACCAGCTCCGAGAAGATGAGCGGGAGACCGCCGGCGGACGCCTGGGCCCGCAGCGCCGACCGGTTGAGGCGCACCGGCAGCAGCTGGGGCCGCCCGGAGGCCAACGCACTGTCGAAGAGGGCCAGGGCGTGCTCGGTGGGAAGGGGGATGACACCGGTGCGGTTCATCCGGGCGAGGTCGGCCCCGGACAGTTGCCCCGTCATGCCGCTGGTCTCCGCCCACAGACCCCAGGCGAGTGAGGTGGCGGGAAGACCTCGGGCGTGGCGGTGTGCGGCGAGCGCGTCCAGGAAGGCGTTGGCGGCGGCGTATCCGCCCTGCCCAGGGTTGCCCAGGCTGCCTGCCGCCGAGGAGAACACCACGAACGCGGCGAGGTCGATCCCCTCGGTGAGCTCGTGCAGATGCCAGGCGGCATCGGCCTTCGGGCGGAGCGCGTGGTCGAGCTGGTCCGGCGTCAACGAGGTGATGGTGGCGTCGTCGAGCGAGCCGGCGGTGTGCACGACGGCCGTCAGGGGGTGCTCGGCGGGCAGCGCTTCCCATAGCGCCGCCAGGGACTCCCGGTCACTGGTGTCACAGGCGGTGATCGTGACATCGGCGCCGTGGGCGGTGAGTTCGGCCTCGAGCTCCAGGGCACCGGGTGCGTCGGGGCCCCTTCGGCTGACGAGAAGGAGGCGCCGTGCGCCATAGCGGGTGACGAGGTGCCGGGCGACGAGTCCGCCGAGGGTGCCGGTGCCGCCGGTGATGAGGACCGTCCCGTCCGGATCCCATGCCGGAGGCCGTGCGTCCGCAGCCTCGTCCGGCACGGCCGACCGGGTCAGCCGCGGGACGTAGGCACCGCCCTCACGCAGGACGACCTGTGGCTCGCCGGTCGCGGCGACCGCCGCCAGCACCGGGCGGGAAGCCTCGGCGGGACCGAGATCGATGAGGGTGATGCGGCCGGGATGCTCCGACTGTGCCGAGCGTGCCAGACCCCAGACGGCAGCCGCGGCCAGGTCGGTGAGCGGGTCCCCGGGGCCCGTACTCACCGCGCTGCGCGTGACGAGGTGCAGTCGGCTGTCCGAGAGCCTCCGGTCGGTGAGGAACTGCTGGACGACGGCGAGGACGCTGCTCGCGACCGCGTGCGCTTCGTCCGCGGGGTCGGTCCCTTGAGCCCCCACCACCTCGACGACGACCGCCTCGGGCACCGGCCGTCCCGTGGAGAGGGCCTCGCCGAGGGCCGTCAGGTCGGGGAAGCTCCCCTCGCCGAGGAAGACCCAGCCGTCATCGGGGACGTCGGTGGCAGTACCGGGAGCGGCCGGGTGGGGCAGGGGCAGCAGCTTCCAGGCGATCTCGTACAGGGAGTCCTCGCTGCGGGCGGCCGTCACCAGGCTGTCCGGAGTGATCGCGCGGGCCGAGAGCGATCGGGCTTCGGCGACAGGGGCACCGTTCGCATCGCTGAACGAGGCCGCAACGGATCCGTCCGCCCCGGCCGTCAGATGAACGCGGAGGGAGGTGAGAGGCGTACCGGTGACGTGGAGCGTGATCTCGTTCCAGGCCAGCGGCAGGCGGATGACTCCGCTCGGCACGTCGCCTTCGTCCGTGGTGACCAACAGGGTCTGGAGGACGGTGTCGAGGAGGGCCGGGTGGACACCGAAACCGTCGGTCTCCAAGCCCTCGGGGAGCGCTGCCTCCGCGTACAGTCCGCTGTTCTCGTCCTGCCAGACACCGGTGAGCCCACGGAAGGCGGGACCGTACTGGTGACCGCGGTCGGCGGCTCGCTCGTAGAAGCCGTGGGTGTCGATCGGTGTGGCATCGGACGGCGGCCAGGATGCGGATCCGTCGTGGACGGGGGCGGCGGGCCGGTCGCTGAGGATGCCGCTCGCGCGCCGGGTCCATGAACCGTCCCCGGCGGCATCGGCGGGACGCGTGTGAATGGTGAGTGCCCGTCGCCCGTCCTCGTCGGCCGGCTCCACGGCGACCTGGACGTCCGTGCTGCCGCGCTCGGAAAGCACCAACGGAGTGTGCAGCACCAGCTCTTCGACGTGGGTGAGCTCCACATGACGTGCCGCGTGCAGCGCCAGATCCACGAGCCCGCCGGGCGGCAGCACCGGCACGCCCGCGAGGGTGTGGTCGGCGAGCCAGGGGTGGGTGTGGAGGTCGAGGCGTCCGGTGAAGGTGATGCGGCTGTCGGTGGCGGATTCGATGGTGGCGGTGAGGAAGGGGTGGGTGGAGGTGCGGAGGCCGAGGTGGGTGGGGTTGCTGGTGTTGGTGGGGGTGGGG
>NZ_JBITYA010000033.1:0-4556 GCF_044544985.1 Streptomyces sp. NPDC053427
CACGCCCACACCCACGGCACCACCCCCACCTGGACCACCCTCCACCCCCACACCCACAACACCCCCACCACCAACCTCCCCACCTACGCGTTCCAGCACCACACCTACTGGCTTCCCACTTCCACCAACACCAGCGACCCCACCCACCTCGGCCTCCGCACCTCCACCCACCCCTTCCTCGCCGCCGCCATCGAATCCGCCACCGATGACAAGGTCATCCTCACCGGCCGGCTCTCGTTGGCGGCCCACCCTTGGCTCGCCGACCACAGCGCGGCCGACGCCGTCGTCTTGTCCGGTGCCGGCCAGTTGGACCTGGCTCTGCACGCCGCGCGTCATACCGGCCACGGGCACGTCGAGGAACTGACCCTGGAGGCACCGCTCGTCCTCCCGGAGCGGGGCGGGCTTCACCTGCAAGTCGTCGTCGAAGCCGCCGACGACACCGGCAGGCGCCCCGTCTCCCTACACACCCGTAGGGACGAGGACACCGAGGAGGACGGCTGGACGCGGCACGCCGCCGGATTCCTCGCCGACGCCGGCCAGGCCGTAGACCCCGCCGACACCACGGACGACTGGCCGCCCGCCGGCTCCGCTCCGGTCGATGTCGACAGCCTCTACGACGAGGCCGCCGACCAGGGTCACCACTACGGTCCGGCTTTCCAGGGGCTGACCGCGGCCTGGCGCGACGACGACGGCTCCGTCCTCGCGGACGTCCTCCTCCCGGAGGAGCTGTCCACGGACGGTTTCAGCGTTCACCCGGCCCTTCTCGACGCCGCGCTGCACGCCTTCACCGCCGAGGAGATCCGCTCGGCCGCCGGGGGACGGATCCGGGTGCCGTCGTCCTGGACCGGCGTCACCCTCCACAACGACTGTGCGCCCAAGGCGCTCAAGGTCCGGATGAAGCCCACCGGGCCGGACACGCTCAGCCTCCGCCTCACCGATGCCGACGACGTCCCGTTCATCACGGTCGCCACGCTCACCGTCCGGACCATGGACCTCGGCGAGCTGCGCACCACCCGGCCCGACGACGCCCTCTACCGTCTGGACTGGCAGCGGACAGCGGGCGTGACACCGGCCAACGGCGACGCCGCGTTCCCGGACGGATGGGTGTGGCTCGGGGAACAGCCCTTCCCCGACCTGACGGCGCTCATCGACGCGTCGGCCGAGAGCGGGACCGACTGCCGGACCGTCGTCGCCGAGGTCGGGGCCGCCGTGGGAACGCACGCCACGGCCACACCCCCCGACGGTCCCGACGCCGTACGTGCCCTCACCCACCACGTCCTCGGTCTCCTGCAGCAGTACCTCGCCAGCGACCGGTTGCGGGGGACCCGGCTGGTGCTCGTGACGCGCGGCGCCGTCAGCGCCGCGCCCGGCGACCCCGTCACGGACCTCGCGGCGGCGGCCGTCTGGGGTCTGGTCCGGACGGCCCAGTCCGAGCACCCCGACCGTGTCGTCCTCGTCGATCTCGACGGTACCGACGCCTCCCGCCAGGCCCTCACCGGCGCGCTCGCCTCCGACGAACCCCAGCTCGCCATCCGTGACGGCGAAGTGCACGTACCGCGCCTGGTCCCCGGGCGGAAGAAGAGTGCCTCGCAGCCGTCGGGTGCAGACACGGCGGATGACGGCACGTCGGTTGAAGGCACGTCGGACGACGGCACGTCAGGTGAAGACACCGTCCCCCAAGCCCACTTCACCACCCCCCTCGATCCCGACGGCACCGTGCTCATCACAGGCGGCACCGGCACCCTCGGCAGCCTGGTCGCCCGCCACCTCGCCGACCACCACGGCGCACAACACCTCCTCCTCGCCAGCCGCAGGGGAACCGACGCCCCCGGCGCCCCCGAACTCGAAGCCGAACTCACCGCCCACGGCGCCAAGGTCACCATCGCGGCCTGCGACACCAGCGACCGCCAGGCCCTCGCCGACCTCCTCGCCACCATCCCCACCGAACACCCCCTCACCGCCGTCATCCACACCGCCGGCGCCCTCGACGACGCCACCATCACCACCCTCACCCCCGAGCAGGTCGACACCGCCCTACGCCCCAAAGCCGACGCCGCCTGGCACCTCCACGAACTCACCCGCCACCACGACCTCGCCGCCTTCGTCCTCTACTCCTCCGCCGCCGGCACCCTCGGAAACCCCGGCCAAGGCGGCTACGCCGCCGCCAACACCTTCCTCGACGCCCTCGCCACCCACCGCCACACCCAAGGACTCCCCGCCACCTCACTCGCCTGGGGCCACTGGGCCCAGACCAGCGGTTTCACACAGCAGATGTCCGGCACCGACCTCGCCCGCATGAACCGGGCCGGGATCATGCCGTTCACCACGGACCAGGGGCTGGCACTGCTGGACGCGGCGCTGGAGAACGGCGACCCTGCGGTGGTCGCCCTCCAGCTCAACCGGACCGCGCTCCGGGCGCAGGCCGGTCTCGGCGTGCTGCCGCCCCTGCTGAGCGCCATCGTCCGCGTGCCGGCCGGACGGCGGCAGAAGCGGAGCGGCGGTACGGCGACCATCGTTCGCCGACTGGTCGGACTCGACGAGGCGGAGCAGCAGAAGCTGCTGCTCGATCTCGTCCGCGGCCAGGCCGCGGCCGTGCTCGGCCACACGGACCCCGAGGGCATCGACCCCGAACGCGCTTTCCAGGACCTCGGCTTCGACTCCCTCACCGCCGTCGAACTCCGCAACCGGCTCATGGCCGCCAGTGGGCTGGCCCTGCCCCCCACGCTCGTCTTCGACCACCCCACGGTCGCCGCGCTCGCGGGCTATCTGCTGGGCGAGCTGATGGGATCGGTCACCGCCGCGGCCTCGGCCTCCCGGCGCCCCGCCGCGGCCGACGAGCCGATCGCCATCGTCTCCATGGCCTGCCGCTTCCCCGGCGGCGCCGACACCCCCGAGGACTTCTGGCAGCACCTCGCCGAAGGCCGGGACGCCATCTCCGGCTTCCCCGAGGGCCGTGGCTGGGACGCCGGCGCGGTCTACGACCCGGACCCGGACCGGTCCGGGAAGACCTACGGGACGGAGGGGGGCTTCCTCCACGACGCGGACCGGTTCGACCCGGGGTTCTTCGGCATCTCGCCGCGCGAGGCGATAGCCATCGAACCGCAGCAGCGGCTGCTGCTGGAGACGAGCTGGGAGGCACTCGAACGCGCCGCCATCACACCCGCGACCCTCAGGGGCAGCGACACCGGTGTCTTCACCGGCATCAGTGCCCAGTACTACGGCGGCGACCCGAGCCACATCCCGGAGGACCTGGAGGGTTACCTGCTCACGGGCACCGCCACCAGTGTCGCGTCCGGCCGGATCGCCTACACGCTCGGCCTCGAAGGCCCCGCCATGACGATCGACACCGCGTGCTCCTCGTCCCTCGTCGCCATCCACCTCGCCGCCCAGGCCCTCCGCAACAACGAGTGCTCGATGGCGCTCGCCGGCGGCGTCACCGTCATGGTCACTCCCGCGACGATCGTGGAGTTCTCCCGGCAGCGTGTCATGGCCGCCGACGGACGGTGCAAGTCCTTCGCCGCCGCGGCCAACGGGACCGGTTTCGCCGAGGGGGCGGGGCTCCTGGTTCTGGAGCGGCTGTCCGACGCCCGGCGCAACGGCCATCCGGTGCTGGCCGTCATCCGCGGTTCGGCCGTCAACCAGGACGGCGCCAGCAACGGGCTCACCGCGCCCAACGGCCTGTCACAGCAGCGGGTGATCCGGGCGGCGCTGGCCAACGCCCGTCTCGCGTCCGCCGACGTCGACGCGGTCGAGGCCCACGGCACGGGTACCGTCCTCGGTGACCCGATCGAGGCGCAGGCGGTCCTCGCGACGTACGGCCAGGACCGGCCGGTGGAGCGGCCGTTGTGGCTGGGGTCGGTGAAGTCCAACATCGGGCACACGCAGGCCGCGGCCGGTGTCGCGGGCGTCATCAAGATGGTCATGGCCATGCGCCACGGAGTTCTGCCCCAGACCCTGCACGTGGACGAGCCGACACCGCACGTCGACTGGGAAGCGGGGGCCGTCAGCCTCCTCACCGAGCAGACCCCCTGGCCCGAGCTCGACCGGCCGCGCCGCGGGGCCGTGTCCTCGTTCGGCATCTCCGGCACCAACGCCCACCTCATCCTCGAAGCACCCGCCACACCCGAGCCGGCCCCGGGAGCGGAGGAAGCCCCGGCATCACCCGAACACCCGGTGCTCGTCTGGCCGTTGTCCGCGAAGACCGATCAGGCCCTGGCCGCGCAGGCCAGCCGTCTGCTCGAACATGTCGCCGAGCGGCCCCAGCTCGACCCCGCCGCCGTCGGTCACTCCCTCGCCACGACCCGTACGCACCACGAGCACCGCGCGGTCGTCCTGGGCGCCGGACGCGACGAACTCAGCGGCGCGCTGTCCGCCTTGGCGCGCGGTGAGGAACACCCCCGTCTCGTCAGGGGCACGGCGTCGGCGAGTCCCGGGAAGATCGTGTTCGTCTACCCCGGACAAGGCTCCCAATGGCCCGCCATGGCCACCGAACTCCTGCGCACCAACCCCACCTTCCGACAACAAATCGAAAACTGCGCCGACGCCTTCACCCCCTA
>NZ_JBITYA010000034.1:0-4510 GCF_044544985.1 Streptomyces sp. NPDC053427
CCGGTGCCGGTGATGCGGGCGAGGGCTTGGGCGCGGAGGGCGACGATGGTGGTGGCGTCGTCGAGGGTGAGGGCGCCGGCGGTGTAGGCGGCGGCTATTTCGCCTTGGGAGTGGCCCAGGACGGCGTCGGGGTGGATGCCGTGTGCCTTCCACAGTTCGGCGAGGCCGGTGAGGACGGCGAAGAGTGCGGGTTGGACGATGTCGACGCGGTCCAGCCCAGGTGCGTCGGGGTGCTGGGAGAGGACTTCGGTCAGTGACCAGTCGGTGTGTCGGGACAGCGCTGCTTCGCACGCTTCGATGTGGTTGCGGAAGACAGCGGAGCTGGTCATGAGATCGGCAGCCATGCCCGGGTACTGCGAGCCCTGTCCAGGGAAGAGGAACACCGTCTTACCCGAGTGGCCGGTCGTAACGCCCTTGACCAGGCCGGGGTGTTCTTCGCCCCGGGCCAAAGCCTCCAACGCTGCGGTGAGTTCGTCCCGGTCGGTGCCGATGACCACGGCGCGGTGGTCGTGGTGCGCACGGGTGGTGGCGAGGGAGTGCCCGACGTCGGCGGGCTCGAGCTCCGGCCGCTCGGCGACGTGGGTCAGCAGCCGCATCGCCTGGGCTGCCAGCGCCTCGTCCGTCTTCGCTGAGACCGGCCAGGCGAACACCGGGTTGGTGTCCGGCTCGACGGTCTCCTCCGACACCGGCTCGGCGACAGGGGGCGCCTCAAGAATGAGGTGAGCGTTCGTCCCCGAGACGCCGAACGACGAGACACCCGCCCGGCGCGGCCGCTCAACCTCGGGCCACGGGGTCTGCTCGGTCAGCAGGCTGACGGCGCCCGCTTCCCAGTCGACGTGCGAGGTGGGCTCGTCGACGTGCAGGGTCTGGGGCAGAACTCCGTGGCGCATGGCCATGACCATCTTGATGACACCGGCGACCCCTGCCGCCGCCTGCGTGTGGCCGATGTTGGATTTCACCGACCCGAGCCACAACGGCCGCTCCACCGGCCGGTCCTGGCCATAGGTAGCCAGCAGCGCCTGCGCCTCGATCGGGTCGCCGAGCGTCGTCCCCGTTCCGTGCGCCTCGACGACGTCGACATCACCGGTCGTCAGTCGGGCGTTGGCAA
Source organism: Streptomyces sp. NPDC053427 (assembly GCF_044544985.1). Classification (NCBI taxonomy): domain Bacteria; kingdom Bacillati; phylum Actinomycetota; class Actinomycetes; order Kitasatosporales; family Streptomycetaceae; genus Streptomyces; species Streptomyces sp. NPDC053427. The sequence continues at coordinate 1,109 of NZ_JBITYA010000034.1, forward strand.
GGGCGGCCCGGATGACCCGCTGCTGCGACGGGCCGTTGGGCGCGGTCAGCCCGTTGCTGGCTCCATCCTGGTTGACCGCGGAACCGCGCAGCATGGCCAACACCTGGTGCCCGTTGCGTTCGGCGTCCGACAGTCGCTCCAGCAGCACCAGCCCGACGCCCTCCGCAAAGCCGGCGCCGTCGGCCGCCTCGGCGAAGGACTTGCTCCGTCCGTCCGGTGCCAGACCGCGCTGCCGCGAGAACTCCACGAAGGTCGTCGGCGAGGCCATGACGGTCACGCCGCCGGCCAGCGCCATCGTGCACTCGCCATTGCGCAGCGCCTGCGCGGCCAGGTGCATGGCTACGAGGGACGAGGAGCACGCCGTGTCGATGGTGACCGCCGGGCCCTCCAGGCCCAGCGTGTAGGCGATCCGGCCCGACACCACGCTGCCCGCCGCCGCCGTGCCGAGGAACCCTTCGATGTCCTCCGGCCGCTTCGGCAGCCGTGCCATGTAGTCGTTGTAGATGACACCGGTGAAGACGCCGGTGCTGCTGCCGCGCAACGAGGTCGGGTCGATCCCGGCCCGCTCCAGCGTCTCCCAGCTGGTTTCCAGCAGCAGCCGCTGCTGCGGGTCGATCGCCACCGCCTCGCGCGGTGAGATGCCGAAGAAGTCGGCGTCGAACTCGGCCGCGTCGTGGAGGAATCCGCCTTCCCGCGCGTAGCTCTTGCCGTACGCCGCCGGATCGGGGTCGAACAGGTCGTCCAGGTCCCAGTCCCGGTCGGTGGGGAACCCGCTGATGACGTCGGCGCCGGAGGCGACCACGTCCCAGAGCCGTTCCGGGGACGTGGCTCCGCCCGGGAAGCGGCAGGCCATGGAAACGATCGCGATCGGCTCGTCCGTCGCCGCCCCCGCCGCCCGGACCGTGGCGGCCGGTCCGGCCGTTCCGAGCAGCTCGCCGCGCAGGTACCGGGCGAGGGCCGTGGGCGTCGGGTGGTCGAAGACGAGCGTGGCGGGCAGCCGCAGCCCGGTGGCGGCGGTGAGCCGGTTGCGGAGCTCGACGGCGGTGAGGGAGTCGAAGCCGAGGTCCTGGAAGGCGCGTTCGGTGTCCACGGCGTCGGGCGACGCGTGCCCCAGTACTGCGGCGATGTGTGTACGCGCGAAGTCGACGAGCAGGGCGTGCTGTTCGGGCTCGCCGAGCCCGGCCAGCCGCGCCCGGAGCCCGGACGCGTCGGCGCCCTGCGCGCCACGGCGGGCCCGGATGGGCACCATGGCGGAGAGGACCGCCGGCAGACCACCGGCGGTCGCCTTGTTCCGCAGCACCGGCTGGTTGAAACGGACGGGCAGGAGCTGCGGCCGGTCCACGCCCAGGGCCGCGTCGAGGAGGGTCAGCGCGTGGTCCGTGGACATCGGCATGATGCCGGTGCGGTTGATGCGGGCCACGTCGGTCTCGTCGAGCCGGCTCGTCAGCGTGGTGGCCTGGGCCCAGTAGCCCCAGGCGAGTGAGGTGGCGGGGAGTCCTTGGGCGCGGCGGTGGGTGGCGAGGGCGTCGAGGAAGGTGTTGGCGGCGGCGTAGCCGCTCTGGCCGGGGCTGCCGAGGGTGCCGGCGATGGAGGAATAGAGGATGAAGGCGGCCAGGTCGAGGTTCTTGGTCGCTTGGTGGAGGTGCCAGGCGGCGTCGGCCTTGGGGCGCAGGACGGTGTCGAGCCGCTCCGGAGTGAGCGAGGTGAGCACGGCGTCGTCGAGTGCGGCCGCGCTGTGCACGACGGCGGTCAGGGGATGCTCGGCGTCGATCGATTCGACCAGGCCGGACACGGCCCGCGGGTCGCCGATGTCGCAGGACGCGATGGTCACCTGTGCACCGTGTGCGGTGAGTTCGGCCTCCAGCTCCAGGGCGCCCGGTGCCTCCCGGCCGCTGCGGCTCACGAGCAGGAGGTGGCGGATGCCGTAGTCGCTCACCAGGTGCCGGGCCGTCAGCGCGCCGAGGGTGCCGGTGCCGCCGGTGATCAGGACCGTGCCTTCGGTGTTCAACGAGGGGACGACGCGGTCGAGTTCGGTGGGCTTGGTGCGTACGACTCGCGGTACGTGGGCGTTTCCGTCCCGCAGTGCCAGTTGGGTCTCTCCCGTGGCGGCCGCCGTACTGACGGCCGCGGTGAGGGCCTGGTGGGAGGCGTCGGCGCCGTCGAGGTCGACGAGCAGGACACGGCCGGGGTGTTCGGCCTGGGCCGAACGGGCCAGGCCCCACACGGCCGCGGCGGCGAGGTCGGTGACGTCCTCGTCCGCGCCGACGGCCACCGCGCCGCGCGTGAGCAGTACCAGCCGCGCGTCCGCGAGCCGTTCGTCGGCGAGGTACTCCTGGATGGTGGCGAGCACGTGCTGGATGAGGGCACGCGCCGCCGCGGCGGGGCCGTCCTCGGCCGGGCGGTCGGTGGCCTGGCCGAGGTCGGCCACGATCACCTCGGGCGCGGCGGCTGCCGCCTCGGCGGCCTCGCGCAGCGCGGTCAGATCCGTGAAGCGGACGGCCGCGACGCTCTCGTCGACGGGGGAGTCGCCGATGACCGCCCAGGGGGAGGTGGCGGAATCCGCGGTCGGCAGCGGCAGCGTGGACCAGTCGAGGTGATGCAGGCTGTCCCCACCGGCGTCGCCGAGGCTGAGCTTGCCGGGATCGATGGGACGTACCGCGACGGCCTGGACGGTGACGAGCGGACGGCCGTCCTCGTCCGTGACGTCCACCGAGATCCGGTCCGTGCCGGGCAGGGCGAGTCGTACCCGCACGGTCCGGGACTCCGGGGAGGCGTGCAGGGTGACGCCGGTCCAGATGAACGGCAGGAAGACCTTCCGAGCGCCGTCGCCGTCGGCGTCCGCGCCGATGCCGGCGGCCATGACGGCGTGCAGCGTCGCATCGAGGAGCGCCGGGTGGATGCCGAACCCATCGGTCTCGGTGTCGTCGGGCAGCGAGACCTCGGCGTACGTCGCCTCGTCGTGCCGCCAGGCCGCCGTCAGGCCCTGGAAGACCGGGCCGTAGTGGTAGCCGCGCTCGGCGATGCCCTCGTAGAAACCGTCGAGCGCGATCGGCTCGGCGTTCTCCGGCGGAGTGGCCCGGTGCAGGGGCGGCTCCGGTTCGGTCACGTCGGTCTCGGTGAGCACACCCGTCGCGTGCCGGGTCCACGCCTCGTCGGCCTCGTCCTTGCCCGCCGGACGCGAGTGGATGGTGAGCGCGCGGCGCCCGGGCTGATCCGCCGGTCCGACGATGACCTGGAGGTCGAGGGTGGTGTTCTCGTGGAGGGTGAGGGGTGTTTCGAGGGTGAGTTCTTCGATGTGGGTGTGGTGGGTGTGGTGGGCGGCGTGGAGGGCGAGGTCGAGGTGTGCGGTGCCGGGGAGGATGACGGTTCCGGCGACGGCGTGGTCGGCGAGCCAGGGGTGGG
>NZ_JBITYA010000035.1:0-4375 GCF_044544985.1 Streptomyces sp. NPDC053427
TCATCCTCCCCGGCACCGCACACCTCGACCTCGCCCTCCACGCCGCCCACCACACCAACCACACCCACATCGAAGAACTCACCCTCGAAACACCCGTCGTACTGCCCGAGCGCGGCGGCCTCCAGCTTCAGGTGGCGGTGGACCCGGCGGACGAGAACGGACGCCGATCGCTGAACGTCCACACCCGCCCGGTGGACGGCACCGGCGACGACACCTGGACCCGGCACGCCACCGGTGTCCTCAGCGTCCAGGCGGCGCCCGTCTCCGATGTTCCGGGCCCCTGGCTGCCGTCCGGCGCGACACCGATCGACGTCGCCGCCTTCTACACTCGGGCCGCCGATCGCGGCTACCACTACGGCCCCGCCTTCCAGGGCCTGACCGCCGCCTGGCAACACGGCGACGACGTCTACGCGGAGATCGCGCTGCCGCCGGGCGTCAGCGGCGACGGCTTCGGCATCCACCCGGCGCTCTTCGACGCCGCGCTGCACACGGTCATCATCTCCGGCGCCGGAGGAGCGGACGATCGTGTCCGGCTGCCCTTCTCCTGGGCGGACGTCACCTCGCACGCCGTCGATGAGCTCCCTGCCGCGCTGCGCGTCCGTCTGCGGCGCACGTCCGCCGACGCGTTCACCCTCCGGCTGTCCGGCACCGACGACGCCCCGATCGCCACGGTCGGCGCGATCGCGGTACGCGCCGTGGACCCGGCTCAGTTGCGCGCCGCGTCCGCCGACGACCTGCTCTACGAGGTGAGCTGGCACCCTCTGCTGCCCTCTGCCACTTCGGCTCCGGCTCCGGCTCCGGCTCCGGCTTCAGCTGATGACAGCGTCGGCGATCGGGTGTACCTCGGCGCGGACGACGCCGACGGCTTCGCGGATCTGGACGCCGTCAGCGCGTCCATCGCCGCCGGAGGGTCCGTCCCCCAGGCGATCGTCGCGCGTGCCGTCGGCGCGGACGCCGTCTCCCCCGCCGTCGCCGTTCACCTCCTGTCCCATGACGTCCTCGGTCTCGTCCAGCGCTTCCTGGCCGAGGACGCGTTCCACGGCAGCCGCCTCGTCGTCACCACGTGTGGCGCGGTCAGCACCGGTACGTCCGACCCGCTCACCGACCTCCCGGCGGCAGCCGTATGGGGTCTGGTCCGGACGGCCCAGTCCGAGCACCCCGACCGCATCGTCCTCGTCGACCTCGACGACACCGAGACATCCCGGGAAGCACTCGCCTCACTTCCCCTCCACGAACCACAACTCGCCCTGCGCGAAGGCCAACCGCTCGTACCGCGGCTGACGAAAGCCGACCAACCCGAAACGCCTGCCCTCCCGGCGCAGTTCAACGGCACGGTCCTGATCACCGGCGGCACCGGAACCCTCGGCGCACTCACCGCCCGCCACCTCGCCGACCACCACGGCGCACAACACCTGCTGCTGGTCAGCCGCAGCGGACCCGATGCCCCCGGTGCCCCCGAACTCGAAGCCGAACTCACCGCACACGGCGCCGACGTCACCATCACCGCCTGCGACACCAGCGACCGCCAGGCCCTCGCCGACCTCCTCGACACCATCCCCGCCGAGCACCCCCTCACCGCCGTCATCCACACCGCCGGCGCCCTCGACGACGCCACCATCACCACCCTCACTCCCGAGCAGGTCGACACCGCCCTACGCCCCAAAGCCGACGCCGCCTGGCACCTCCACGAACTCACCCGCCACCACGACCTCACCGCCTTCGTCCTCTACTCCTCCGTAGCGGGCGCACTGGGCAACGCCGGGCAGGCCGGTTACGCCGCCGCCAACACCTTCCTCGACGCCCTCGCCACCCACCGCCACACCCAAGGACTCCCCGCCACCTCACTCGCCTGGGGCCACTGGGCCCAAACCAGCGGCCTCACCAGCCACCTCACCGACGGCGACCTCGCCCGCATGAACCGCACCGGGATCATGCCGCTGCCCACCCAGGACGCCCTCACCCTCCTCGACAACGCCTTGACCGACGGACGACCCGCGCTGATACCCGTACGGCTCAACCGGCCGGCGCTGCGCAGCCACGCGCTAGCGGGCACACTGCCCGCGATCCTCACCGGACTCGTCCCCCGCCACCTGCGGCAGTCGTCCAAGCGGGCCACGGGCAGCACCGAGCTGCGCGCCCGACTGGCGCGGCTGTCGGAGACCGAGGGGTACAAGTCGCTGCTCGACCTCGTCCGCACCCATGTCGCCACCGTCCTGAGCCATTCGAGCCCCGAGGCGGTGGACGCCGACCGGGCATTCCAGGACCTCGGGTTCGACTCCCTGACGGCGGTCGAACTCCGCAACCGCCTCACCGCGGCCACGGGCCTCCGGCTGTCCGCGACACTCGTCTTCGACCACCCCACACCAGCGGCGCTCGCACGCCACCTGCAGGGAGAATTCCGCGGATCCGCGGCCAGTACCGGCAGCCCCGCCGCCGCCCCGGCGCACAACCCCGACGAGCCCATCGCCATCGTGGCCATGGCCTGCCGCTACCCGGGCGGCGTGAACTCCCCCGAAGCGTTCTGGGAACAGCTCGCCGAGGGCCGGGACGCGATCTCCGGGCTCCCGACCGACCGCGGCTGGGACATCGAGACGCTGTACGACCCCGACCCGGACCGGCTCGGCAAGATCTATGTACGGGAGGGCGGGTTCCTCCACGACGCTGCCGAGTTCGACGCGGAGTTCTTCGGCATCTCGCCGCGCGAGGCCCTGGCCATCGACCCGCAGCAGCGGCTGCTGCTGGAGGTCGGCTGGGAGCTCCTGGAACGGGCCGGCATCGACCCCGGATCGCTGCGCGGCAGCAGCACGGGCGTCTTCACCGGTGTCATGTACGGCGGCGAATACGCGGCACGGCTCCAGCAGACCCCCACCGAACTCGAGGGCTACCTCAGCAGCGGCAGCGCGGGCAGCGTCGCCTCGGGCCGGATCGCCTACACGCTGGGCCTGGAGGGCCCGGCGGTCACGGTCGACACGGCGTGCTCGTCCTCGCTGGTCGCCATGCATCTGGCGGCGCAGGCGCTGCACAACGGCGAGTGCACGATGGCGCTGGCCGGCGGCGTGACCGTCATGGCGACCCCATCGACCTTCGTGGAGTTCTCGCGGCAGCGCGGCCTGGCACCGGACGGACGGAGCAAGTCCTTCGCCGCCGGGGCGGATGGCACGGGCTTCTCCGAAGGCGTCGGACTGGTGTTTCTGGAGCGGCTGTCGGACGCCGAGCGCAACGGGCACCAGGTGCTTGCCGTGCTGCGTGGTTCCGCGGTCAACCAGGACGGGGCCAGCAACGGTCTGACGGCACCGAACGGCCCGTCGCAGCAGCGGGTCATCCGGGCGGCGCTGGCCAACGCCCGGTTGGACGCCACCGATGTCGACGCGGTAGAGGCGCACGGCACGGGGACGACGCTCGGTGACCCGATCGAGGCGCAGGCACTGCTGGCCACCTATGGCCAGGACCGGCCCGACGAACGGCCGTTGTGGCTCGGGTCGGTGAAATCCAACATCGGCCACACGCAGGCGGCGGCCGGTGTCGCCGGTGTCATCAAGATGGTCATGGCCATGCGGCACGGGCTGCTTCCGCAGACGTTGCACGTCGACGCGCCGACACCGCACGTGGACTGGGAGGCGGGCGCGATCAGCCTGCTCACCGAATCGACGCCGTGGCCCGAGGTTGAGCGGCCGCGCCGGGCGGGCGTCTCCTCCTTCGGTATCTCCGGGACGAACGCCCACGTCATCCTCGAGGCGCCTGCCGATGCTGAGCCGGTGGCCGAGGAGACCGTGGAGCCGGACACCAACCCGGTGTTCGCCTGGCCCATCTCCGCCAAAACGGACGAGGCGCTGGCAGCCCAGGCCGTACGACTGCTGACCCACGTCGCCGAGCGGCCGGAGCTCGAACCCGCCGACGTCGGGCACTCCCTCGCCACCACCCGCACCCACCACAACCACCGCGCCGTCGCCATCGGCACCGGACGCGACGAACTCACCGCGGCGCTGGAGGCGTTGGCCCGGGGCGAGGAGCACTCCGGTCTGGTCAAGGGCACGGCGGCGTCCGGCGGTGGGAAGACGGTGTTCCTCTTCCCCGGCCAGGGCTCGCAATACCCCGGCATGGCCGCCGACCTCATGACCAGCTCCACCGTCTTCCGCAACCACATCGAAGCGTGCGAGACAGCACTGTCCCGCCACACCGACTGGTCACTGACCCAAGTCCTCACCCAGCACCCCGACGCACCCGGACTCGACCGCGTCGACATCGTCCAACCCGCACTCTTCGCCGTCCTCACCGGCCTCGCCGAACTGTGGAAAGCCCACGGCATCCACCCCGACGCCGTCCTGGGCCACTCCCAAGGCGAAATCGCCGCCGCCTACACCGCCGGCGCCCTCAC
>NZ_JBITYA010000036.1:0-4144 GCF_044544985.1 Streptomyces sp. NPDC053427
CGGGACAGTGCTGTCTCGCACGCTTCGATGTGGTTGCGGAAGACGGTGGAGCTGGTCATGAGGTCGGCGGCCATGCCGGGGTATTGCGAGCCCTGTCCGGGGAAGAGGAACACCGTTTTCCCACCGCTGGACGCCGCCGTGCCTTTGATGAGACCCGGGTGCTCTTCGCCCCGGGCCAACGCCTCCAGCGCCGCGGTGAGTTCGTCGCGGTCGGTGCCGATGGCGACGGCGCGGTGGTCGTGGTGGGTGCGGGTGGTGGCCAGGGAGTGCCCGACGTCGGCGGGCTCGAGTTCGGGCCGCTCGGCGACGTGGGTCAGCAGCCGTACGGCCTGGGCTGCCAGCGCCTCGTCTGTCTTGGCGGAGATGGGCCAGGCGAACACCGGGTTGGGGTCCGGTGTTTCAGCGCCTTCGGGCTGGGCCGGCGGTGTGGGTGCTGCTTCGAGGATGAGGTGGGCGTTCGTCCCGGAGATGCCGAAGGACGACACACCGGCCCGGCGCGGCCGCTCAACTTCGGGCCACGGGGTCTGCTCGGTGAGGAGGCTGACGGCCCCCGCTTCCCAGTCGACGTGCGGTGTCGGCTGGTCCACGTGCAGGGTCTGGGGCAGAACTCCGTGGCGCATGGCCATGACCATCTTGATGACGCCCGCGACACCGGCCGCCGCCTGCGTGTGCCCGATGTTGGACTTCACCGACCCCAGCCACAACGGCTGTTCGGCCGCTCGGCCCTGGCCGTACGTCGCGAGGACCGCCTGCGCCTCGATCGGGTCGCCCAGCTTGGTACCGGTGCCGTGGGCCTCAACGGCGTCCACATCACCGGGCGTCAGTCGGGCGTTGGCGAGGGCGGCTCGGATGACCCGCTGCTGCGACGGGCCGTTCGGCGCTGTCAGACCGTTGCTGGCTCCGTCCTGGTTGACCGCGGAACCCCGCAGCACGGCCAGCACCTGGTGCCCGTTGCGTTCGGCGTCCGACAGCCGCTCCAGCAGCACCAGCCCGACGCCCTCGGAGAAGCCCGTGCCATCCGCCCCGGCCGCGAAGGACTTGCTCCGTCCGTCCGGTGCCAGACCGCGCTGCCGCGAGAACTCCACGAACACCGTCGGGGTCGCCATGACGGTCACGCCGCCGGCCAGCGCCATCGTGCACTCGCCGTTGCGCAGCGCCTGCGCCGCCAGATGCATGGCCACCAGGGAGGACGAGCACGCCGTGTCGACCGTCACCGCCGGGCCCTCCAGGCCCAGCGTGTACGCGATCCGGCCCGACGCCACACTGCCCGCGCTGCCGCTGCCGAGGTAGCCCTCGAGTTCGGTGGGGGACTGCTGGAGCCGTGCCGCGTACTCGCCGCCGTACATGACACCGGCGAACACGCCGGTGCTGCTGCCGCGCAGCGAACCCGGGGTGATGCCGGCCCGTTCCAGCGCTTCCCAGCTGGTTTCCAGGAGCAGCCGCTGCTGCGGGTCGATGGCCAGGGCCTCGCGCGGCGAGATGCCGAAGAACTCCGCGTCGAACTCGGCCGCGTCGTGGAGGAACCCGCCCTCCTTCACGGAGATCTTGCCGAGTCGATCGGGATCGGGGTCGTACAGGTCCGCGACGTTCCAGCCCCGGCCCTCGGGGAAGTCGGAGATGGCGTCCCGGCCCTCGACGAGCTGCGTCCAGAAGACTTCCGGTGTGTCGGCTCCGCCGGGGAACCGGCAGGCCATCGACACGATCGCGATCGGTTCGTCGCTGTCGGCGAGGGTGACGGGCGCCTGCTCCGAGGCGTCGGGTGAGGCGCCGCCCACCAGCTCGCCGTGCAGATGCCGGGCGAGTGAGGTGGCCGTGGGGTGGTCGAAGATGAGCGTCGCGGGGAGGCGGAGGCCGGTGGCGGCGGTGAGGCGGTTGCGGAGTTCGACGGCCGTGAGGGAGTCGAAGCCGAGGTCCTGGAATGCCCGGTCGGGGTCCACTGTCTGCGGGCTCGGGTGGTTGAGCACGGTCGCGATGTGCGTGCGGACCAGGTCGAGCAGCGACTCGTACTGCTCCGCCTCCGCGAGCCGTGCGAGTCGGGCGCGCAGCTCGCCACTGCCCGTGGCCCGTGCGGCCCGCCGGACATGCGGGACGAGTCCGGTGAGGATCGAGGGCAGTGTGCCCGCTACCGCGTGGCTGCGCAGGGCGGGTTGGCTCAGCCGTACGGGTATCAGCGCGGGTCGTCCGTCGGCCAAGGCGTTGTCGAGGAGGGTGAGGGCGTCCTGGGTGGGCAGCGGCATGATCCCGGTGCGGTTCATGCGGGCGAGGTCGTTCTGGTCGAGGTGGTTGGTGAGGCCGCTGGTTTGGGCCCAGTGGCCCCAGGCGAGTGAGGTGGCGGGGAGTCCTTGGGTGTGGCGGTGGGTGGCGAGGGCGTCGAGGAAGGTGTTGGCGGCGGCGTAGCCGCCTTGGCCGGGGTTTCCGAGGGTGCCGGCGGCGGAGGAGTAGAGGACGAACGCGGCGAGGTTGTGGTGGCGGGTGAGTTCGTGGAGGTGCCAGGCGGCGTCGGCTTTGGGGCGTAGGGCGGTGTCGACCTGCTCGGGGGTGAGGGCGGTGACCACGGCGTCGTCGAGGGCGCCGGCGGTGTGGATGACGGCGGTGAGGGGGTGTTCGGTGGGGATGGTGTCGAGGAGGTCGGCGAGGGCCTGGCGGTCGCTGGTGTCGCATGCCGCGATGGTGACCTTGGCGCCGTGTGCGGTGAGTGCGGCTTCGAGTTCGGGGGCGCCCGGGGCGTCGGGTCCGCTGCGGCTGACGAGCAGCAGGTGTTGTGCGCCGTGGTGGTCGGCGAGGTGGCGGGCGACCAGGCTGCCGAGGGTGCCGGTGCCACCGGTGATCAGAACCGTGCCGTTGAGCTCCGTCGGACGGGTAGGTGTCTCGGGCTCGTCGGCTTTCGTCAGCCGCGGTACGAGCGGTTGGCCTTCGCGCAGGGCGAGTTGTGGTTCGTGGAGGGGAAGTGAGGCGAGTGCTTCCCGGGATGTCTCGGTGTCGTCGAGGTCGACGAGGACGATGCGGTCGGGGTGCTCGGACTGGGCCGTCCGGACCAGACCCCATACGGCTGCCGCCGGGAGGTCGGTGAGCGGGTCGGACGTACCGGTGCTGACGGCTCCACGAGTGGCGAGGACGAGACGACTGGCGCGCAACGCGTCCTCGGCCAGGAAGCGCTGGACAAGAGCCAGCACCTCGTGGGTCAGGTTGTGGGCGGCGTCGGCGGGGGAAACCGAGTCCGCTCCGGCCGTCGCGGCCACGATCGTCCGCGGGGCGGGCTCGCCCGAGGCGACGGAATCGCTGACGGCTGCCAGGCCCGCGAGGACGTCATCGTCCAGGAAGACCTGGCTTCCGGTGGCGTTCTCGGTGGGAGCGACGGACGGCAGGTTCTGCCAATCGACCTGGTAGAGCCGGCCGTTCGTGTGGGACGTATGCAGCCGGGCCGGGTCCAGGGCGCGGACCGTGAGGGTTCCCACGGTGGCGATCGGGGCGTCGTCGGTGTCGGACAGCCGGAGGGCGAAGGCGTCGGGACCCCCGCGCTTCAGGTGGACACGCAGCGCGGCAGGGACCTTGCCGGCGGGGTGCAGGGTCACGTCGGACCAGGCGAACGGCAGCCGGATCGTGGTGTCCGCGGCCTCGTTCTCGATCCCGATGGCGATGAGGGCCTGGAGGGCGGCGTCGAGGAGTGCGGGGTGGATGCCGAATCCGTCGGTGTCGGTGTCCTGGGGGAGGGTGACTTCGGCGTGGATGTCGTCGCCGTGTTGCCAGGCGGCGGTGAGTCCTTGGAAGGCGGGGCCGTAGTGGTAGCCGCGGTCGGCGGCCCGCTCGTAGAAGTCGTTGGTGTTGATGGGTGTGGCGCCGGGCGGTGGCCAGGCTGCGGTTCGGTCGTGGGCGGGGGTGGTGGTCTGGTCGGTGAGGGTTCCGGAGGCGTGCCGGGTCCATAGGACGTCGTCCGGGTCGTCCTCGGCGGGAGCGCTGGGACGGGTGTGGATGGTGAGGGGGCGGCGTCCGGTCTCGTCCTCGGGTTCCACGGTGATCTGGAGCCGCACGCTGCCGTGTTCGGGGATGACGAGGGGTGTTTCGAGGGTGAGTTCTTCGATGTGGGTGTGGTGGGTGTGGTGGGCGGCGTGGAGGGCGAGGTCGAGGTGTGCGGTGCCGGGGAGGA
>NZ_JBITYA010000037.1:0-3209 GCF_044544985.1 Streptomyces sp. NPDC053427
TAGGGGGTGAAGGCGTCGGCGCAGTTTTCGATTTGTTGTCGGAAGGTGGGGTTGGTGCGCAGGAGTTCGGTGGCCATGGCGGGCCATTGGGAGCCCTGTCCGGGGTAGACGAACACGATCTTCCCGGGACTCGCCGACGCCGTGCCGCGGATGACGTCCGCGTGGGGGTGCTGACGGGCGAGGTCGCCGAGGCGGGCGACAAGGTCGTCGCGTCCGGCACCGACGACGACGGCGCGGTGGGGGTGGTGGGTGCGGGTGGTGGCGAGTGAATGGGCGATGTCGGCGGGGTCGAGCTCGGGCCGGTCGGCGACGTACTCCAGCAGCCGTCGGCCCTGAGCGGCCAGCGCTCCGTCCGTCTTGGCCGAGAGGGGCCAGGCCAGCACCGGCGGGGCAGCCGTGTCATCGTCCGCCGTGGGGGCCGCCGGCTCGGGTGTGACGGGTGCTTCGAGGATGAGGTGGGCGTTGGTGCCGGAGATGCCGAACGAGGACACCGCCCCGCGGCGCGGCCGGTCGAGCTCGGGCCAGGGGGTCTGCTCGGTGAGGAGGCTGACGACCCCCGCTTCCCAGTCGACGTGTGAGGTGGGCTCGTCCACGTGCAGGGTCTGGGGCAGAACTCCGTGCCGCATGGCCATGACCATCTTGATGACACCGGCGACACCGGCCGCGGCCTGGGTGTGCCCGATGTTGGACTTCACCGACCCCAGCCACAACGGCCGCTCGTCCGGGCGGTCCTGGCCATAGGTGGCCAGCAGTGCCTGCGCCTCGATCGGGTCGCCCAGCTTGGTGCCGGTGCCGTGCGCCTCGACGGCGTCCACATCACCGGGCGACAGGCGGGCGTTGGCGAGGGCGGCCCGGATGACCCGCTGCTGCGATGGACCGTTCGGCGCCGAGAGCTGACTGGAGGCGCCGTCCTGGTTGGTCGCGGTACCGCGGATGACGGCCAGGACCGGGTGGCCGTTGCGCTCGGCGTCCGAGAGACGTTCGAGCAGGATCAGCCCGACGCCTTCGGAGAAGCCGGTGCCGTCGGCGCCGGACGAGAATGCCTTGCACAGACCGTCGGGCGCCAGCCCGCGCTGCCGGGAGAACTCCAGGAACGCGGCCGGGCTCGCCATGATGGCGACGCCGCCGGCGAGTGCCATGGCGCATTCACCGTTGCGGATGGCCTGCGTGGCGAGGTGGATGGCGACGAGGGAGGAGGAGCACGCGGTGTCGACGGTGACGGCCGGGCCTTCGAGGCCGAGCGTGTAGGCGATCCGGCCGGAGGCGACACTGGTGGCGGTGCCGGTGAGCAGATAGCCCTCAAGGTCCTGGTGGACGTGGGTCGAGTCGCCGCCGTAGTACTGGGCGCAGATGCCGGTGAAGACGCCGGTGCCGCTGCCCTTGAGGGAGGCGGGTGTCATGCCGGCGCGTTCGATGGCCTCCCAGCTCGTCTCCAGCAGCAGCCGCTGCTGCGGGTCGGCCGCCAGCGCCTCGCGCGGCGAGATGCCGAAGAAGTCCGCGTCGAACTCGGCCGCGTCGTGGAGGAACCCGCCCTCACGGACGTAGGTCTTGCCCGGCTGCCCGGGGTTCGGGTCGTAGAGCTCGTCCAGGTTCCAGCCGCGGCCCTCCGGGAAGTGCGAGATCGAGCTGCGGCCCTCGACGAGTTGCCGCCAGAAGCCCTCGGGGGTGTCCGCACCGCCGGGGAAGCGGCAGGCCATGGAGACGATGGCGATCGGCTCGTCCACCTCGGCCGCGCGGGCGGGAACCGGAGCCGTTGCCGCGGCGACGGCCCCCGTCAGTTCGCCGTGCAGATGAGCGGCGAGTGCCGTGACCGTCGGGTGGTCGAAGATGAGGGTGGCCGGGAGGCGGAGGCCGGTGGCCGTGGTGAGGCGGTTGCGGAGTTCGACGGCCGTGAGGGAGTCGAGCCCCAGGTCCTGGAAACCGCGCTCGACGTCGAGGGCGTTGGGGTCGGTGTGCCCGAGGACGGTGGCGCTGTGGGTACGGACGAGATCGAGCAGCATCCCGCGCCGCTCGCTCTCGCTCAGCCCGGCGAGCCGCTGCGCCAAGGGCAGGGAACGCACGTTCTGCCGCCCGGAGTTGCGGGTGCCGGGCGTGCTGACGAGGCCGCTGAGCACGGCCGGCAAGGTGCCGTTGCCGGCCTGGGCACGGAGCGCGGGCAGGCTCAGGCCGATGGGCAGCAGGTTCGGGCGGCCAGCGGTCAGCGCGGTGTCGAGGAGGCTGAGGGCGTCCTCGGTCGGGAGCGGCATGATTCCGGCCCGGTTCATGCGGGCGAGGTCGTTCTGGTCGAGGTGGTTGGTGAGGCCGCTGGTTTGGGCCCAGTGCCCCCAGGCGAGTGAGGTGGCGGGGAGTCCTTGGGTGTGGCGGTGGGTGGCGAGGGCGTCGAGGAAGGTGTTGGCGGCGGCGTAGCCGCCTTGGCCGGGGTTTCCGAGGGTGCCGGCGGCGGAGGAGTAGAGGACGAACGCGGCGAGGTCGTGGTGGCGGGTGAGTTCGTGGAGGTGCCAGGCGGCGTCGGCTTTGGGGCGTAGGGCGGTGTCGACCTGCTCGGGGGTGAGGGTGGTGATGGTGGCGTCGTCGAGGGCGCCGGCGGTGTGGATGACGGCGGTGAGGGGGTGCTCGGCGGGGATGGATTCCAGGAGTGTGGCGAGGGCTTGGCGGTCGCTGGTGTCGCATGCCGCGATGGTGACGTCGGCGCCGTGTGCGGTGAGTTCGGCTTCGAGTTCGGGGGCGCCGGGGGCGTCGGGTCCGCTGCGGCTGACGAGCAGCAGGTGTCGTGCGCCGTGGTCGTCGGCGAGGTGGCGGGCCACCAGGCTGCCGAGGGTGCCGGTGCCGCCCGTGATGAGGACGGTGCCGTCGGGGTTGAGGTCGTGGGGGAGGGTGAGGGCGAGTTTGCCGATGTGGCGAGCCTGGCTGAAGTAGCGGAAAGCGTCCGGAGCATGGTGGATGTCCCAGGCGGTGACCGGCAGGGGACGCAGAACCCCCGTCTCGAAGAGGTCGCGGAGTTCACCGAACATGGCGTGGATGCGGTTGGGCCCGGCCTCGGTCATCACATCGAAGGCGCGGTAGGCGATGCCCGGGTGGGCTTCGGCGAGGTCTTCGGGTTGGCGGATGTCGGTCTTGCCCATTTCGATGAAGCGTCCGCCGGGGTTGAGGAGGCGGAGTGAGGCGTCGGTGAAGTCTCCGGCGAGGGAGTTGAGGACGATGTCGAGGTG
>NZ_JBITYA010000038.1:0-1451 GCF_044544985.1 Streptomyces sp. NPDC053427
GCCGATGTCGGTGGGAAGACGGTGTTCGTGTTTCCGGGGCAGGGGTCGCAGTGGGTGGGTATGGGTGCGCAGTTGTTGGATGAGTCTGCGGTGTTTGCCGAGCGTATTGCCGAGTGTGGTGTGGCGTTGGGTGAGTTTGTGGATTGGTCGTTGGTTGAGGTGTTGCGGGGGGTGGTGGGTGCGCCGTCGTTGGAGCGGGTGGATGTGGTGCAGCCTGTTTCGTTTGCGGTGATGGTGTCGTTGGCGGCGGTGTGGGGTGCGGTGGGTGTGGTGCCTGCTGCGGTGGTGGGGCATTCGCAGGGTGAGATTGCGGCTGCGGTGGTGTCGGGTGCGTTGTCGTTGCGTGAGGGTGCGCGGGTGGTGGCGTTGCGCAGTCAGGTGATCGGGCGTTGTCTGGCGGGGCGTGGCGGGATGCTGTCTGTTGGGTTGCCGGTGGCGGAGTTGGAGCCGTGGCTGGGGGGTTTTGAGGGCCGGGTGTCGGTGGCGGCGGTCAATGGTCCGCGGGCGGTGGTGGTTTCCGGTGAGCCCGGGGCTTTGGATGAGCTGTGTGTGGTGTTGGCGGGTGAGGGTGTTCGTGTGCGTCGTGTGGCGGTGGATTATGCCTCGCATTCGCATCAGGTTGAGGACTTGCGTGGGGAACTGCTGGATGTTTTGGGGGGGTTGGAGCCTCGGGAGCCGGAGGTGCCGTTTTTTTCGACGGTGACGGGGGGTTGGTTGGGTGGGGCTTCGGTGGATGCGGGGTATTGGTTTCGGAATTTGCGGGGGCGGGTGCGGTTTGCGGATGCGGTGGGGGAGTTGTTGGGGGGTGGGTTCGGGGCGTTTGTTGAGGTGAGTGCGCATCCGGTGTTGTCGATGTCGGTGCAGGACATGATCGACGGGGCGGGTGTGGTGGGTGTTGCGTCGGGGACGTTGCGGCGTGGTGAGGGGGGTGTGGAGCGGTTTTTGTTGTCGGCGGGTGAGGTTTTCGTTCGTGGTGTCGAGGTGGACTGGGGGCGGGTGTTCGCGGGGACGGGTGCGGTCCGGGCCGAGCTGCCCACCTACGCCTTCCAGCACGAACACCTGTGGGCCGTCCCGCCCGTACGGGAGCCCGCCGCCGGCGCCGCGGACCCGGCCGACGAGGCCTTCTGGGCCGCCGTCGAGCAGCAGGACCTCTCCGTTCTCACCTCGACCCTCGGGACCGACGAGGACTCCGTCGCCGCCATCCAGCCGGCCCTCTCGTCCTGGCGCCGCTCGCGCCGCGACCGCACCACCGTCGACTCCTGGCGCTACCGCGTCGCCTGGCATCCCGTCAGCAATCTTCGGCAGCAGACCCTCACCGGGACATGGCTGCTCGTCACGGCCGACGGCATCGATGACGGGGCCGTGGCGGAGGCCCTCGCGGCGAACGGTGCCGAGGTGCGCCGTCTGGTGCTGGACGAGGAGTGCGCCGACCGTACGGTGCTGCGCGAGCG